>NZ_QUIV01000014.1:1428-51311 GCF_003480315.1 Clostridium sp. AM33-3
GATTTTCATGAATAGTCCTGCTTTTTTCAATACCGGTCGCACTGCCATATACACCACTACAACTACAATGGTTCCGACAATCGCATTGACCAGGGTTGCTCCTGCTGCCCAGGTTGCCATGATCTTTGCTGCGGAGGATTCTACACCAAGAATATAGTTCTTGTAGAAATATCCGACGATCGGATCCATAACAACGTTGAAGCCCAGGCCTGCAACGGATGCGATCAGCGACCACTTCATGATATATCTGCTGTCATGATCCTCTGTGATGTGTGCGATCTTATGTGCTACAAAACCTGCGATCAGACCGATGCAGAGCTTCAGGATGAAGGTTTTCGGAGCACTGGTGATATACACCGGATCCAGAAGATCCGCAATGGTCATCCCCAGGGAACCTGCCACACCACCGTAGCCGCCGCCAAGAAGCAGGGCTGCGAGAACACAGAATGCATTGCCGATATGCAGTGCCGTAGTATCACCGCCCGGAGTCGGGATCGGAATTTTTAAGAATGTAAAGGCCACATAACACAGGGCCGCCATCAGCGCTGTAAGCACCAGCTTGTATACTTTGTCGTTTTCTCTGTTTTTCATAATCATTCTCCTTGCTGCTTTTGTAGGACACAGGACCGCCTCAGATTTTTCAGGCAGTCTTTGTATGCCGCTTATCATATCACGCAAGTGGAATGATATTAATAGCCAGTTTTAATATTTTTAGCCAGTCCAGTTTAATCGTGGGATTCGATACAGATCAGAATGCCCTCTTCCAGGGTAATTGCAGCGGTATCCTCCGCGATCTCATTGCTGATACAAAGCCCCACTTCTTCACCACGGTAAATGGTCTTATCCTTGAGCGGATACTTAAATCCGGTCAGTGTAATTCCGGTCACCTCTTCCGTGTAGGGAGCAAAAGAAACATATTTTCCCCACTGCGTCTCCCTGGAAAAGGTACGGGCACCATCCAGCAGGCTCAGACGATTCTGCGCATCCACGATATAAGCGGCAATTCCCCGCTCTATACAGGTTTTCAGTGCATGGATGTTGCCGATCATATGGTCAATACGGCCACCGGTAGCACCCAGGAACACGATTTCATCACAGGAAAGGGTCAGAGCCCGGTTTCTTGCAAGCTCTGTGTCTGTCTCATTCTTCTCCGGCTTATGCTGCTCCCATACAATAAACGGGTACTGGCGGAATTCTTCCCGTATCTCGTTTGATACAGAATCAAAGTCCCCGACAATATAGTCCGGCACCAGCCCCAGTTCTTTCACGGCTTTCAGACCGCCATCCACTGCAATGATCTTATCAAATGTTTCTTTCTCCAAAAAGGAGCGGGCGAAAGCCAGGTCCAGCTTTCCGCCCGTTATGATCAGACATCTTCTCATTTGTTTGCTTCCTCATGAAAGATTTCTAAAAATGCCTTTACATTAGCCGCTGCATCGTTCTTATACACTGCACTGCCTGCCACAAAGACATTAGCTCCTGCATCCATCAGTTCCCGGACATTGCCAAGACCCACACCGCCGTCTACCTGAATATCGGTCTGCAGGCCGCGTTCATTTAACATAGCACGCAGCTTTCTGATCTTATCTAGGGTATAGGGAATAAACTTCTGCCCTCCAAATCCCGGATTCACGGACATAAGAAGAATCATGTCCACCTGATCGAGGACACAGGAAAGGGTTTCCACCGGAGTAGCCGGATTTAAGGCCACCCCCACCTTCATGCCAAGTTCTTTGATCTGGTTGATGGTGCGGTCTAAGTGACGGCAAGCTTCCTGGTGTACACAGAGGAGATCTGCACCTGCTGCTTTCAGATCAGCCGCATAGCGTCCCGGCTCCTCCACCATCATATGAACGTCAAAAACCTTGTCCGTACAGGAACGGACACTTTGAATGACCGGCATGCCAAAGGAAATGCTCGGCACAAACATACCGTCCATCACATCAATGTGGATGTACTGGGCGCCTGCCTCGGACACAGTCTGAATTTCCTTTCTCAAATTTCCAAAGTCTGCTGCAAGAATGGATGGTGCTAAAATGTACATGATGTGTTACTCCTTGATTCTCTCTTAATATTTTCTGCGGTTCTTCAGTTCCTGGTATAGCAGCCCATAATTGTCGTACCGGCTTTGACTGATCTTTCCTTCAGCCAGTGCCGCTTTCACGCCGCACACCGGCTCCCCGATATGGACGCAGTCCCTCTGGAATCTGCATTCCGCCTCATAAGCCTCAAATTCCGGGAAATAATCTTTCAGTTCCTGCGGTTCGATCTCTTCCAGATACATAGAAGAAAATCCCGGTGTATCCATGAGATACGTATCCTCCTCCACACAGAAAAGCTCCGCGTGACGGGTGGTATGTTTCCCGCGCTTAATCTTCTCGCTGATGCTTCCGGTCTCCATCGCTGCCTCCGGCTGAAGAAGATTGGTCAGGGACGATTTGCCCACACCGGACGGACCGGCCAGGATCGTGGTCTTCCCGCGCAGATAATCCCGCACAGCCTCCACACCGGATTTCTCGTACGTGCTGACAAACATGACCGGATATCCGGCCTGCTCATAAATGCTTCTGTACTCCTGCTGCTTTGCCCCGTTTTCCAGATCTGTCTTATTAAAACAGATGGTCACAGGAATATCCTGAACTAGCATCATGATCAGAAAACGGTCCAGCAGGTTAAAGTTCGGATCCGGCTGGGTAATTGCAAAAACCACCAGTGCCTGGTCCACATTGGCCGATGCCGGACGTATCAGCACATTTTTCCGTGGAAGTATCTTATCGATATTTCCCTCCAGGGCTGTCTCGTCCAGCACCGTAAATTCCACGTTGTCTCCCACGACCGGCTTGATGCCCCGGTTGCGGAAAACTCCTTTTGCCTTGCAGGCATATACCTTATCATGTCCGTCGTGGATATAATAAAAGCCTGCGATTCCTTTAATGATTTTTCCTGTCATATATATGATCCTTTTTAATCCATCGGGAAGAATGTCAGCTGGTAAGTCTTAATGACCGCGCCGGAATTCACATCTACAATTTCCAGGGTTCCCTGATCCGTCCCGTCCATGCTCTCAATGCTTGTGAAATTGACCGGAAGGAGCACGTCGCCCTTGATGGTAGTAGACTGGGTCAGAATCTTGTAATGCGGATTATCCGCAGTTCCCTGGTGCAGACGGATCTGAATGGTAACACTGGAGCTTCCGGCTCCCGGTCCGATCAGGCTGCTTAAATCATATACCTGATTGATGGACGCTACATAACGCTGATGCTTCACCTCCGGACCGCTGCTGACCACATAATCGATCTTGCTTCCTTTTGCCAACTGAGTGCCGGATGTCACGGACTGGCTGATGACAGAGCCCTTTTCCACCGTATCGCTGGACTGGGTGGATGTATTGCCTGGCATCAGATCATTCTCCGCCAGAAGCGCAATGGCCTCTTCCTCCGACTTGCCTACCAGATAGGGGGCCGGGACCTTATCCACATGCGGACCACTGCTGACATACAGATAGACCGTACCACCATCAGCCACCAGCTCCGGCTCATACCGCATGACGGTTCCTGCCTTGATGTTCTCGTTTTCCTCTTCCACCACCTGGACCTTCAGTCCTTTGCTCTCCAGAAAGCTGACTGCGGTAGTCTGATCCAGATCCGTGATGCCAAGCTTGCTCAGCTCCAGCTTGTCGGTGCCGTTGCTGATCACCACATTCACCTGGCCACCCTTTAACACAACAGTTCCTGCCTCCGGATCCTGTCTGGCCACAATGCCTTTTTCAACATCATCAAAATATTCATAGGTTCGTTTCATGGTCAGAGAATGCTCCTTAAGGGTACTCTCTGCCATGTTCTCAGAAAGTCCCAGTACGGATGGCATGTTGACTTCCGTATCCTTTAAGATCAGTTCCCCGGCCTCTGCCTGGCTGCTTTCTGTCTGGGAATTTCCCAGGATTCCGCTTCCCGCTTTAAAGAAAGCGCCGAGCTTTGAGAATACCACAATCAGCACTGCTACCACCACAATGGCAGCAACAATACCTGCACCTGCCAAAAGCCGCTCAATATGCGGATTCGCCTGGTCATCCTCCTCGTTCCGTTTCCGGTGTTTTGCCTGCGGTCTGTAAGGTTTAGACGACTTTCTCCCCTGAGCTGGCAGCGGTTCTTCCTGATTGTCTTCTCCCTGACTGTTTTCTTCCTGATAAGCGTCCCAGGCAGCTTTTGCCTCCCGGTCATAATTTTCCCGGTGTTCCTGCTCCATGCGCTCCGGACGCCGAAACTGCTTGATCTGAGACAGCTGTTCACTGCTGATCTGAACCGTTTCGCCATTTAAGGCACGTTCCTCGGCATCTGCCGGACGGTTTCCGCCCTCGGATGCCGGCCAGATCAGTGCTGCCCGCAGATCTGTGATCACCTCCTGGGCACTGCGGTAACGGCGTTCCGGTTTTTTCTCCATACAGGTCAGTATGATCCGTTCAAGACTCATTGGAATCTCCGGATTGTAAACACTGGGCGGCACCACAGCATCCTCCAGGTGCGCCAGGGCAATGGCCACCGTATTGTCTCCATCAAAGGGGACACGTCCGGTCACCATCTCATACATGGTCACTCCAAGGGAATATATGTCACTCCGCTCATCACTGAAGCCGCCTCTGGCCTGCTCCGGTGAAATATAATGGACCGATCCCATGGCCGAGGAGGTCATGGTCTGTGCCGACACTGCTCTTGCAATGCCGAAATCTGCCACCTTCACCTTGCCATCCCGGGAAATGATCATATTCTGCGGCTTGATATCCCGGTGAATGATATGCTGCTCATGTGCCGCCGCAATGCCCTGTGCTACCTGAATGGCAATGCCGATGGTCTCTTTAATTTCCAGCCGCCCCTTCTTCTGGATATAGCTTTTCAGGGTAATCCCCTCGATCAGCTCCATGACTATGTAATGAAGCTTTCCTTCATCGATAACATCGTAAACACTGACAATGTTCGGATGGGAAAGCCCGGCAGCAGACTGGGCTTCCATCTTAAACTTGCTGACAAAGCTGCTGTCGTTGCAGAATTCTTCCTTCAGGACCTTGATGGCCACCAGACGATTTAATTTATGACATTTGGCCTTGTAGACCACAGACATGCCGCCTGAGCCGATCTGCTCCAGGATTTCATAGCGGTCCTGCAAAAATGTTCCGGGTCTCAGTATCATAAGCTCACCTCACTTATCTGCGGTTCCACAAGAACAACCGAAATGTTATCCAGTCCGCCGCTGCGGTTTGCTGCATCCACCAGGGCTTTTGCCCGGCTTTCTACTCCATCCTCGGAACGAATAATATATTCGATTTCCAGTTCATCCACCATATTGCTCAGCCCGTCCGAGCACATGAGGATCTGGTCACCACTCTTTAGTTTCAGCGCAAACAGGTCTGTATCGACCTGCGCGCTGACACCTACAGCTCTGGTGATGATATTTTTCTTTTCCAGATAATCTCGGCTGCCGCGCTTTAGTTTTCCCATGGCAACCAGTTCTTCCACATAGGAATGGTCTTTTGTGATCTGTTCGAGTGCTTCCCGCAGAAGATAAAGACGGCTGTCTCCGATATTTGCCACATAAAGCACGCTACCCTTGATGGTAGCCAACACCAGGGTACTTCCGGCTCCGTTCAGCTTCGGATCCCGGCTGGTACACTCATAAAGATCGCGGTTTACCTTCCGGATCCCCTCTTTTAAAATTCCATGAACGTCCCGTTCCGGGTACGGCATTTCAAAAAAACGGACCAGATTTTCCACCACAAAGTTGGAGGCAAAATCCCCCGCCTGATGTCCGCCCATGCCATCCGCCACAATAAACAGATTCTCCAGGGATCCGATGGATTTTGTGCAGGCGTAAACAGAATCCTGATTCATGCTCCGCTTCTGGCCTACATCTGTCAGTGCATATGCCTCCATGCTTCAGATTCCTCCTTTGCTTTCCTCTTCCAGAAAGCTCTTTCTCAGCTGGCCGCAGGCGCCATTGATATCGCGTCCCATTTCCCGGCGGACCGTCACGTTGATGCCGTTCTTCTCCAGATAAGACTTGAACGCTTCGATCGCCTTCCGGTCTGACTGGCGGTAATCCCGCTCTTTAATAGGATTGACCGGGATCAGATTGACATGACCGTGCATGTTTTTGAGCAGGGACGTAAGTGCCTTCGCCTCATCCAGGTTATCATTGACGCCACTTACCAGACTGTACTCGAAGGTCAGACGGCGGCCGGTCTTCTCGAAATAGGTCTGGCAGGCCGGCAGGATTTCCTTTAAGCTATAGCGGTTTGCGATCGGCATCAGAGTCTTTCGCACCTCGTCATTCGGTGCATGCAGTGACAAAGCCAGGGTGATCTGGATATTCTCCTCTGCCAGCCTTAAGATATTCGGCACGATACCGCAGGTTGAGAGCGTAATATTTCTCTGGCTGATATTCAGCCCGTTTTCATCTGAGATCATGCGTAGAAAACGGATCACATTGTCATAGTTGTCAAGCGGTTCTCCGGAACCCATGATCACGATATTGGAAACTCGTTCCCCGGTCAGCGTCTGGATCCGGTAAATCTGGTCCAGCATCTCTGCCGTTGTCAGGTTCCGCTCAAGACCGTCCAACGTAGAAGCACAGAAGCGGCAGCCCATACGGCAGCCTACCTGAGAGGATATACAAACGCTGTTGCCATGATGATACTGCATCCACACACTCTCAATGACATTGCCGTCCTCCAGACGGAACAGATATTTGCGGGTGCCGTCAATCTGGGAGATTTTCACATCTGCCGGATACAGTGCAGTCAGCGTAAACTGTTCTTTTAATTTTTCGCGCAGCGGCTTGGACAGATTACTCATCTCATCAAAATCCGTCACCAGCTTCTGATGAAGCCACTGGTAAATCTGTTTTGCCCGAAATGGTTTATCTCCCATCTGCCGGATGAGCTCAGTCAGCTCCTCCAGAGTCAGGGATTTGATATCTAGCTTTTCCATAATAATCTGCTACTCCTTTCTCCGGAACGCGGAGATAAAGAACCCATCGCATGGGTATCTGCCCGGAAGAAGCTGAATATATCCGTCTTTCATGGTTTTTTCTGCCACCTGGCTTCCAAACGCTCCTTCCAGGCTCAGCGGTTCAAACGGAAGCGCTTCTAAAATCCAGTTTCTCTGATCTTCATTCTCCAGATGATCGATGGTACAGGTGCTGTAGATCAGCTTTCCGCCCGGCTTAACATATTTCCAGACTACAGACAGAATGTCCCGCTGGAGTTCTGCCAGTTCTTCCAGGTCTTCCTTTGTCACCTGGTACTTGATATCCGGCTTCCTGCCGATGATGCCGAGCCCTGAGCACGGGAGATCCGCGATTACGATATCTGCCTGCTCATCCCAGGACGGATCTTCCTCCAGTGCGTCCCACACCTCAGCCCGGATATTGGTAAATCCGGTCCGGCGGATGTTATCCTCCACCAGAAGGATCTTCTGCTCCGTTAAATCGCGGACAAGGACCTCTCCGGTTCCGGCGAGCTTATCCGCAATATGCAGACTCTTTCCGCCGGGAGCTCCGCACACATCCAGAACCCTGTCTCCGGATTTCGGATCTGCCGCCTCTCCCACAAAGGATGAACTCACATCCTGCACTGTGATCCAGCCTTCCCGAAAGGCCTTAACGGCATCCAGATAATCGTATCCGGAAAGAAGCAGGGCATGCTCTGCCAGCGGATTCCTCTGCACGGTGACACGATCCTGTTCCAGACTCGCGAGGATCTGTTCCATGGAAGCCCGGTCCAGGTTACAGCGTACGCAAGTCGGGCGTTCCTCTAAGAATGCCTGCATCATGCGCTCCACAGTCTCTGCCGGGTACTGCTGTTTCCACAGTTCAATAATCCAGTCCGGCATGGAATACTTTCGTGACCAGTCGGTGAAAACAAAAGTTTCCTTTTCCCTGGAAATGGTGCGCAGTACACCGTTCACAAAACCTTTCAGGCCGTGGAACTTCCGTTTTACCGCAAGTTTCACCGCCTCATCACATACTGCACTGTCCGGGATCCGGTCCATCTGTAAGATCTGGTACACAGACATACGGAGAATGGTGCGGATCACCGGTTTCATTTTCTTCACTTTTATTTTGGAGCACTGATCGATCACTGCATCGATGGTGAGAAGATACTCGATCGTTCCTTCCACAACTCTTGTGACAAACGCACGGTTCTGTTTTTCCAGATACTGGTGCTTATCCAGTGCTTTTTTTAATACTACATGGCTGTAACCGCCGTTTTCCAGGATCTCCATAAGAATATCCAGGATCAGTTCCCGCTCCTTCGTCGGGCCACTCTGCTTAGTCATTTCGTCTGCGTCCTCCAAACAGGATGATCAGCCGCGCAAGCTGTAAAATGGAAGCAGCCGCGGCTGCCACATAGGTGAGCGCTGCTGCACCCAGCACCTTCCGGGTGCCATCTACCTCGTCCCCCCGGAGAATGCCAAGGCTGTCCACCAGCTGCACCGCGCGGGAGGAAGCATTGAACTCTACCGGCAAGGTGATGATCTGGAATAATACAGCCAGCACAAACATCCAGATACCAATCTCAATGAACGGAGTCAGTCCGATAAAAAAGCCCAGGATGATGAGGGGCAGGGAAATTTTGCTGCCAAGGTTTGCGATCGGCACAAAAGCGGAACGCAGGCGCAGCGGCGCATACCCCACATTGTCCTGAATGGCATGTCCGCACTCATGGGCTGCCACGCCAACGGCTGCGATGGATGTGCTGCCGTAAACAGACTCCGACAGATTGACCGTCTTCGTCCGCGGATCATAGTGATCAGTAAGCTGTCCCCGCACCGGCCGGACCGTCACGTCGTAGATGCCCTGGGACTGCAGCAGGCGTTTTGCTGCCTCCGCGCCGGTCATCCCGGTCATGCTGCGCACACGGGAATAGCGCTGGAACGTACTGTTCACTTTGGATGATGCCCACAGTGATAACAGGGCACCGATATAAACAAGGATCATTGTCGGATCAAACAGGCTGTAGCCCAGCCCGTAGTAACCATAGCCACCGTACATGACTACTCACTCCTTTCCATGATACAGCCGGGTTCGATCTGGTATCCACGTAAAAATGCCGCGGTATCCATCCGCTTCTTTCCTTCTAACTGAAGGCTGGTGACACATAACACGCCATTTCCGGTCTGGATCTTCAGGCCCTCCTCACCGGCACTGATCACGCTGCCGCAGGGGGCTTTCACAGCCGGATCCGGAAGCACCTTCGCCTCCCAGATCTTTAGCATTCTGCCATTCCATCTTGTGAACGCGCTCGGCCACGGATTTAAGCCACGCACCAGACGTTCGATTGAAACCGCATCCATGGTCCAGTCAATATCTCCCATGGATTTGGAAATTTTCTTTACATAGGTTGCCTTTTCATGATCCTGCGGCTGCGGGGTAATCTCCCCCTTTTCCAGCTTGCCTAACGTAGAAAGGATCAGACTGCCGCCCAGAAGACTTAACCGGTCAAAAAGGCTTCCCCCGGTTTCATCCGGATTCAGCTTTACGACCGTTTTTTCGAGCATATCACCGGTATCCATCTCCACATCCATCATCATGGTAGTAATGCCGGTCTCCTTATCGCCGTTAATGACTGCCCACTGGATCGGTGCTGCTCCGCGGTACTTCGGCAGCAGGGACGCATGAATGTTCACACAGCCATACTTCGGCAGATCCAAAAGGGACTTTGGAAGGATCTGGCCAAAGGCGATCACAACCATGGCATCCGGGTTTAATGCACGCATTTCTTCCACAAACGCCTCATCTCTTGCACGCACCGGCTGGTAAACCGGGATGTTATGCTGCAGGGCGCATTCCTTGACCGGAGACATATGGATCTCCTTTCCGCGGCCCTTTGGCTTATCCGGCTGAGTGACTACTGCAACAACCTCATGCCCGGAAGCCACCAGCGCTTCTAATGTCGGCACCGAAAAATCCGGTGTTCCCATAAATATGATTCTCATAAATTATTCTTCCTCCGGTTCCACAGTCGTATCCATCAGTTCGCCCTCTACCAGGTCTACATAAAGCTGACCGTGAAGATGCGCACACTCATGGCAGATGCAGCGGGCTAACAGTTCCTCTCCCTCTAACTCAAACTGCTCCATGTTTTCATCGTATGCACGTACTACCACATGATTTGGGCGGGTTACCATGCCTGCCTTTCCAGGCACACTCAGGCACCCCTCCTGACCGGTCTGGCTTCCGCTCTGCTCGATGATCTCCGGATTGATGAGTACATACTGATTGCCGTCATCCACATCCATGACCACGATCTGCTTTAAGATACCCACCTGCGGTGCTGCCAGACCAACACCGTTGGCCTCGTACATTGTCTCAAACATGTCCTCAATGAGCTCCGCAATACGCGGGGTGATCTCTTTGACCGGTTTGCATTCCTTTCTTAAAATATCGTCTCCGATGGTTCTTACCTGTCTGATTGCCATTTATCTCTGTCCTTTCTGTATCGCATTTATGTGAAATCGCACTGCAGCGTCAGTTTTTTGCAGCTTTCTGTTTCATCCCAGCGCATTTTGACATACTTCTGGATTTTTATTAGTATATCATAGTTTTCATGTTTCATATATAAAATTTTTCTGTAGATATCATGAACTTTGTATACAGGAGCAAAAACCGGACCGATGATCTCGGCAGTTTCTCCGAAATGTTTCTGTACAGATTGCGCGATGGCGTCCATGATCCGGCTCATAAGCTCCTCGTCTTCTCCGGCTACCTGCATACACAGCATATGGCAGACCGGAGGATAATGCATCAGCTTCCGGTACCCCATCTCCTGACGGTAAAAGGCTGCATAGTTCTGGGCTGCCGCCGTCTGGATGCTGTAATGCTCCGGCATATAGGTCTGAATCAGCGCAATCCCAGCTTTCCTGCCCCGCCCGGCACGCCCTGCCGCCTGGACCAGAAGCTGAAAGGTACGCTCTGCCGCCTCGAAATCCGGCGCATACAAAGATACATCCGCTGCCAGAACGCCTACCAGGGTCACTCCCGGAAAGTCATGCCCCTTTACGATCATCTGGGTGCCGATGAGAATGTCTGCCCTGCCCTTTGCGAAAGCAGATAAGATTTTCTCATGACCGCCTTTTTTCGAGGTGGTGTCCAGGTCCATCCGTAAAAGCCTTGCCTCCGGAAACATCTGTGCCGCCATCTCCTCGATTTTCTGCGTACCAATACCAAAACCCGCAAGATACGGAGATCCGCAATTCGGACACAGCTTTGGCATGGGGATCTGGTAGCCGCAGTAATGGCACACCAGCCGCTGGCGGTTGTGCAGCGTCAGGGAGACATCACAGTGAGGGCATTTCACAGCCTCGCCGCAGCTTCTGCAGGAGACAAAGCTGGAATAGCCGCGCCGGTTAATAAACAGCATGACCTGCTCTTTTTTTTCCAGCCGGTCCCGGATCAGCTCCTGGAGCCGCTCACTGAATATGGATTTATTTCCGTTTTCCATTTCTTTTCGCAGGTCCACGACCTCCACTGCCGCCATCTCACTTCCGGTCTTTGCGCGTTTTGCGAGCGTAAACAGCCGGTAGGTTTTGTCCTCTGTCTTAAAATACGCCTCCACCGACGGTGTTGCAGAACCAAGCACCAGGGCCGCGCCGCTTAGCTGTGCCAGCTTTTCCGCCACCTCCCGCGCATGATAACGCGGCGTGGTCTCACTCTTGTATGCCCCCTCATGCTCCTCATCTATGATGATGAGTCCCAGATTGGGAAAGGGAGTAAAGAGCGCTGACCGTGCGCCGATCATAATATCCGTCTCACCTTTTGCGGCCCGCTCAAACTGGTCACACTTTTCTCCTGCGGAAAGCCTGGAATGCATGACACAGATGCGGTTTCCAAAGCGGCTGTAAAAGCGGCTCACGGTCTGATAGGTCAGGGCAATCTCCGGGATCAGCACAATGGCCTGCTTTCCCTGCAGCAGCACATGGTCGATCAGGGCCATGTAGACTTCTGTCTTGCCGCTGCCTGTGACACCATGGATGAGACATGGTCTGTGGTCTCCGGAGTCATAGGCAGTAATAAAATCATCCACAATGGACTGCTGCTCCGGATTCAGAAGAACCTCCTGACTGCACTGTGATGGATCGTTTTCCTGCTCCGCCACAGTCTCCACTATTTTTTTATTCCGTGCCTTCACCCTTTTCTTCACCGGAAGTACCGTCTTTAACGCCTGATTCATGGTAGAGCCATATTGCTCTTTCATCCACCAGGCCAGCTCAATGAGCCGGGTATCCGCGGTGATGCTCTTTTCGGTCACGCTGATGATCTCTTTTATTTTCTCTTTATCATAATCCGGTCGGTCGGTGAGTTCCACCACATAGCCGTTTCGTGTTCTGTTTCCTGAACCAAAAGGGACGCAGACCTGCACCCCGACCCGGATCTCCGGCAAAAGTGCCGGCGGGATCCGGTACTGGAATACCCGGTCTACGTCTTCATGGGAAATATCTATAATGATGCTGGCATACTGATCTGCCATATCTGCTCCTGTCTGTTGCCTGTTTTAATCTTTCAGCAGCTTTGCAGCCACTTCTCCGAGTTTCATGCTGTTTGACCCCTTTAGAAGGACACAGTCTCCCGGCTGCAGCTTTGCCCTGATTGCTTCCGCCAGCGCATCACGACGGTTTTCTTCGAAATGGATATACTCCGCCTTCATTCCGGCCCGCTTTGCGCCCCGGGCAATCTGCTCCGCCAGTTCCCCGTATGTAAACAAAATATCCACCGGATGGGATTTCATCCAGCTTCCTACCTCATAGTGGAACTTCGGAGAATCTGGCCCCAGTTCCTTCATATCTGCAAGCACTGCGATGCGGCGTCCCTTTGCCGTTGCCTCGAGAACCTCCAGTCCTGCCTTCATGGAAACCGGGCTTGCATTGTAAGTGTCATCAATGACGGTAATGCCATGCTTCTGCATGACCTGCTGACGGTTCTGAAAACCGGTAAAAGCAGCCAGGCACTTGACTGCACCGGAAAGCGGAACTCCGCTCAGATCCGCCACGGCCAGAGCCACCATGGCATTGAGTACATTATGACGTCCCATGATGCTTAAGCGCACCATATATTTTTCTCCGCGGCAGTTTGCAGTAAATACCGGATATCCGTCCTCGCTGCGGATATCCTCCGCACGGTACTCGGAATTATCTCCGGTTCCGTAATATACGGTTCTGCAGCCGTCCTTGGCTCTGGTCTCCTTTAAGCGTGGGTCATCTCCATTTAAAAAGAGAATGCCGCCTTCTTTCAGACCATCCTGAATCGTCAGTTTCTCATGATAGATATTATCCTGACTTCCCAACTGCTCAATGTGCGTAATTCCCACATTGGTGATTACCGCCATATCCACCTGCGCGATCTTTGCAATGACTGTCAGCTCCCCCGGCATGCTCATGCCAAGCTCCAGCACACCGATCTCATCGGCTGAAGTAATCTCAGACAGGGTGATCGGCACACCTACCTGGCTATTGGAGTTGCCAGGTGTCTTATACACCTGATATTTTGCGGAAAGTGCTGCCGCCACCATCTCACGGGTAGTCGTCTTTCCCACGCTTCCGGTGATGCCTACCAGCGGCAGGCTTAACCGGCTGCGATAATAACGTCCGATATCCTGCAGCGCATTTTTGGTATCTGCAACCCGGATCCACGCATGCTCTGTATCCGCTGCGCTTTCATGCTCCGAAGTAAGAACCGCTGCTGCGCCTGTATCGAATGCCTGCCCGATGAAGCGGTGAGCATCCACCTTTTCTCCGATCAGCGGTACAAACAGGTCATTTCCTTTCATGGTTCTTGAATCAATGCTCAAATGTTCGATCTTCTGGGCCGCATTGCCGCACAGAAGCCGGCCGCCTGTGGCAGCCACGATATCTTTAACCGTTATATTTTCCATTTCCGGATCTCTTTTCTGTTTCTTTTCTACAGGTTCTTCACAACCTCTTCCACCACGGCGCGGTCCAGGAACGGGTAACGCACGCCGTTAATTTCCTGATAATCCTCATGGCCCTTACCGATGATAGCGATCATATCGCCCGGCTCTGCATGTGTGATGCTGTAGGCAATGGCCTCTTTCCGGTCCGGAATCTCCAGGAAGCTTCCACCGGTCTTCTCGATGCTGCCGCGGATATCCGCAATGATATCCTCGACTTTTTCAAAGCGGGAGTTATCTGCGGTTATGATGGACAGATCTGCCATGCGGCCGCCAATCTCTCCCATAGAGTAACGGCGGTCTTTGGATCGGTTTCCTCCGCAGCCAAATACCACAACGAGGCGCTTCGGATGATATTCACGCAGCGTTGCCAGGAGACTCTCCATGCTGACTGCATTGTGCGCGTAATCCACGATCACACAGCACTTTTCAGAGGTGTATACAATCTCCATACGGCCATTGATCTTCAGATGCTCGAGAGCATGCTGCAGCTTTTCTGCCGGTACGCCTACCCAAAGGGTAACGGCCGCAGCTGCCAGCGCATTGTATACATTGAATTTGCCCGGAATGCTGACGCGTACCGGGATCTGGTGCTCACCCTTGATGTCAAATTCCACACCTACAAAATCCGGCTCGGAGACATAGTGGATATTCTCTGCCTGGAAGCCTGCGCCCGCCTTCAGGCCAAAGCCGGTCCACGGACACGGAATATCTTTTACGATTTCCTCAATATGCTCGTCATCTACATTGATCAGGGCACGGTCGCACTGGTAAAACAGCTGTTTCTTATAATACAAATATTCCGCAAAATCCGCATGCTCATCTTTTCCGATATGATCCGGGGAAATATTTGTAAACAGACCATAGTTAAAATGGATTCCGGCCACACGGTGCATTTTCATGGCCTGGGAGGAAACCTCCATCACGCAGCACTCACAGCCCTCTTCCACCATTTTTGCGAAATAGCGGTGCAGATCGTAAGACTCCGGTGTGGTATTCACCGTCGGAAAATGCTCTTTCCCGATATAAACACCGTTGGTTCCGATCATGCCGGTCTTTTTGCCGGATGTCTCTAAAATCGTCTTGATCATATGGGTGGTGGTGGTCTTTCCCTTGGTTCCGGTCACCCCGATCATAGTCAGCTTCCGTGATGGATAGCCAAAGCGGGCAGCCGATAAAAGAGCCAGCGCCTCTCTTCCGTTTTCGGTTTCCACGACGGTCACGCCTTCCGGTGCTTCCACCGGATGCTCGGTCACAAGCACCTTTACGCCTGCCTCCGTCACCTGATAAATGAAATCATGGGAATCAATCTTGGTGCCCTTCATGCAGACAAACACTGCGCCCGGAGCTGCCTTTCTGGAGTCGTACACAACTTCATTTACTTCCACGTCCAGGCTTCCCTGGACCAGCTTATAGGAAAGTCCCTCTAACCAGTCTTTTATCGTCATACTCTTGCCTATCCTTTCTCAGTCAACAGATCCGGCATGGCCCTTATGATACCAGCGCCTGCCGGATCCTTCTTCTATTATTAGAATAATCCGGTGATCATGCCGTTTTCATCTACATCAATGCCATCTGCTGCCGGTCTCTTCGGCAGTCCCGGCATCGTCATGATAGCACCCGTCAGTACTACCACAAAACCGGCGCCTGCAGATACATAGGCATCACGTACGTTGATGGTAAAGCCGGTCGGACGTCCCAGCCTGGTCTGGTCGTCAGACAAAGAATACTGGGTTTTGGCCATGCAGACCGGAAGATTGCCAAAGCCCATCTCCTCGATGCGCGCCAGCGCCTTAGAGGCAGCCGGTGCGTAGGAAACACCATCTGCGCCGTAAATCTCGGTGGCAATGGTCTTTACCTTATCCTTTAAGCTCATCTCATCCGGGTACAGGGCATGGTAATGGCTCTCCTTATTTGCAAGGGTATCCAGAACCTTCTGGGCAAGAGCTTCTCCGCCCTCTCCGCCTTTTGCCCATACCTCAGAAAGGGCGAACTCACAGCCGCGCTCCTCACAGAAATCGCGGATAAACGCATACTCTGCTTCCGTATCGGTCACAAAGGAGTTTAAGGTGACTACCACCGGCACACCGAATTTCTGCAGATTTTCAATGTGCTTCTCCAGATTCACAATACCCTTCTTTAAGGCATCCAGGTTCTCTGCGGAAAGCTCCGTCTTCGGCACTCCGCCGTTGTACTTCAGCGCACGCACAGTTGCAACCAGAACTACTGCATCCGGCTTTAAGTCTGCCTTGCGGCATTTAATATCCAGGAATTTCTCTGCACCCAGATCCGCACCGAAGCCAGCCTCGGTTATCACAACATCTGCCAGCTTTAAGGCTGTCTTGGTAGCGCGCACACTGTTGCAGCCATGGGCAATGTTTGCAAACGGTCCACCGTGTACCAGTGCACCGGTATGCTCCAGAGTCTGGATCAGATTCGGCTTGATCGCGTCCTTTAACAGGGCCGCCATGGCACCCACTGCGTTTAACTGTGCTGCGGTAACCGGCTCTCCGGCATAATTATATGCAACAATGATCTTGCCGAGACGTTTCTTTAAGTCATTCATGTCGTTGGCCAGGCATAAGATTGCCATGATCTCGGAAGCTACGGTGATCACAAAGTGATCCTCACGCACCACACCGTCTGCCTTCGCGCCAAGGCCGACAACGATATTGCGCAGCACACGGTCGTTCATATCCAGGCAGCGTTTCCAGAGAATCTGTCTTGTGTCGATCTGAAGTGCGTTTCCCTGCTGGATGTGGTTATCCAGAAGTGCTGCCAGAAGGTTGTTGGCTGAAGTGATGGCATGGAAATCTCCGGTAAAATGAAGGTTCAGATCTTCCATCGGAACCACCTGGGCAAATCCACCGCCTGCGGCACCGCCCTTAATACCGAAGCACGGTCCCAGAGATGGCTCACGAAGTGCGATCATGGTCTTTTTTCCAAGTCTTGTAAGAGCGTCTGCCAGGCCGATGCTTGTGGTAGTCTTTCCTTCTCCTGCCGGAGTCGGGTTGATGGCAGTTACCAGAACCAGTTTTCCGTCCGGACGGTCTTTTACCTGCTGCCATAGTTCATCCGTGATCTTTGCCTTGTACTTGCCATACAGTTCCAGATCATCCTCAACAATACCATAACTCTCTGCAACCTCTTTGATTGGAAGCTTTACCGCCTCCTGCGCGATTTCGATATCTGTTTTCATAGCCAGAATCCTCCCTTTTCGTGTGTAGTGTTGGGTTAAATGATCTGATCGAATTCTTCCATGGTCATAAGGACCTTGCGGGGCTTTGTTCCCTCTTCCTCGCCGACCACACCGGCCTCTGCCAGCTGGTCCATGATCCTTGCGGCGCGGTTGAACCCAATCTTAAACATACGCTGCAGCATTCCAATGGATGCCTTTTCTTTTTCTATAATGAAACGGCCTGCCTGCTCAAAGTACTCGTCCCGGCTGTTAGACGGGCCGGATGCTTGGGCAGAAGGAGCCGAATTCATACTGTTTTCCACCTCCGGGCTGTACTGGGCCGTAAGCCCCTGCTCGGTGAGGAAGTCCACCACCTGCTGGACTTCGGAATCCGAAACAAAAGCGCCCTGTACACGCTGTGGCTTCGGGAAGCCTGCCGGATAAAAGAGCATGTCGCCCTTTCCGAGCAGCTTTTCCGCACCATTCATGTCAATGATTGTGCGGGAATCCACGCCGGAAGAAACTGAAAACGCGATTCGCGACGGCACGTTGGCCTTGATGAGACCGGTGATGACATTGACAGACGGTCTCTGGGTCGCAATGACCAGATGAATGCCTGCTGCACGGGCCAGCTGGGCCAGACGGCAGATGGCATCCTCCACCTCACCCGGAGCCACCATCATCAGATCCGCCAGCTCGTCCACGATAATGACGATCTGCGGCATCTTCTTCGGTTTATTCTCATCTTCGATATCCTGAATAGTGTCAATTCTCGCATTGTAGCCTTTCAGGTCACGTACACCGTACCTGGCAAATTTTTTGTAGCGGTCTGTCATCTCTGCTACCGCCCAGTTTAATGCGCCGGAGGCTTTCTTCGGATCTGTCACGACCGGGATCAGAAGATGCGGGATACCATTATATACACTGAGCTCTACGACCTTCGGGTCTACCATGATGAGCTTGACATCCTCCGGATCTGCCTTGTAGATGATGCTCATGATGATGGTATTGATACAGACAGACTTACCGGAGCCTGTAGCACCCGCGATCAGAAGATGCGGCATCTTGGCGATATCGGTCACCACAACCTGACCGCCGATATCCTTGCCGACTGCAAAGGCCAGACGGGACGGATGCTTCTGGAACGCATCGGATTCTAACAGATCGCGCAGGAATACGGACGTTTTCTCTTTATTCGGCACCTCGATACCCACAGCAGACTTTCCGGGGATCGGAGCCTCGATGCGGATGTCCTCCGCAGCCAGGCTCAGTTTGATGTCATCGGCCAGTCCCACGATCTTGCTGACCTTCACTCCCTGCTCCGGGTGAAGCTCGTAGCGGGTAACCGATGGCCCGCAGCTGATGTTGGTCACGGTAACACCAACGCCGAAGTTTCGCAGTGTCTGCTGCAGCTTCACGGCAGTGTCCCGGTACTCCTGCTCAGAATAACCGCCGGAGCTTCTGCCGCCGCGCTTTAAGAGGCTGAGAGGCGGAAATATATATTCCTTCTTCGGTTCCTCTGCCTGTTCCCGGATCTGCTGCTCCACGGCCACTTCGCTGTCTGCGGCTTCTTCTGATTTCTCCGCTGCCGCTGCTTTCTTTGCGGACTCCAGCTTCTTCTGAAGAGCCTCGGTATCGGTATCGATCACCTTGCCGCCGGCTGTTACCACATGCTTGTTTCCTTCCGGGATTGCGAAATCGGTGTTCTGCTCCGTCTTCACAGTGTATGCCACATCCGGCTCCGGAAGATACTCCTCCGGGGCTGCCTCCTGCCATGCAGGATCCTGCGGTCGGGTATATGTACACTCCTCATGTTCTGCTTTTGCAGGCTCATCCCACGGAGCCTCATCCTGAATCTGCTCCGGTTCCCGCTGATGCTCTGACTGCGCTGTCTGATCATGCGCCGGATTCACCGCGGATTCTTCATCCAGTCTTCTGGCACCGCCGGTAAAAACCTCACCCGCCTGTTCAAACTGTCCAAAACCGGACTCCGTCAGGCGCTTTGCCGCTGCCTCCAGATCATAGTCATCTTCCGGCATGGTAATACTGCCTGTAAAAATATCCGACAGATCCGGTTCCATGGCTTCCTCAGGAAACAGGCGCCGCCCGCGCGATGTTCCGGGAGCCGGAGCCTCCTCTGACGCCTCATCCGCAGCCTGACTGCCGGCCTGCAGCTCTGCGCTGCCGCCATCTTCACTGCTTTTCCCGTAATCTTCTTCATTGCTGCCATCCCAGCCATCTTCGAAGCCTTCTTGCGGCATATCCACTGCATCTTCATTGTCAGAAGCTGACAGCTTCGTGGAACCCAAATTCACGCCCCGCACCCGCTGCTCCTCCCGAAGACGCCTTCGTTCTTCCTGACGCTCGGCATAAAGCTCACGGCGCCGCTCCATATCTTCTCTTGCATGCTGATAGGCCACATCGCTGTGACGTTTTACCGCTTTCACAAAAGAGCGCTGGGTGATGCACACCATGCAGATGATCATTCCAACCGCCATGACCAGAAATGCTCCGATGCTTCCGATAAATGCACGGATTCCGCCAAACAGCAGGCCGCCAAACAGACCGCCGCCCATACCGGATGCCGCTGAAAAGCGGTAATATTCAAAAATGCCTTTTCCTGCTTCCGGCTGCTGCCCAAACATCATCTGTGAGAAACCACATAGCAGGAAAAATGCTGCGGCCGTTGCAATGGTCTTTTGCAGTACAATCCGGTTTTCGCGGTTGGCCTGATAGAAGCAGGTTCCGATAAAGAGAACCAGCGGAGCCACATAGCCCGGAAGGCCAAACAGGCCAAGCTGGATTCCTCTTAAGAAATCACCTGCAAATCCGCATAAATGAAAATTGCTCAAAAATAAAAGCACAGCCAGAGCAAATGACCCTAACACAATGACCTCTGCACGGAGCAGTCCCTCCTGCTCCGGTTCCGGCTCCTGAACCCGTCTCGGTCTGCCCGGTTTGCGTCCTTCTGACGCCCCCTGTGCCCCGGAACGCACAGACTTTCTGCTGCCTGCCGCTTTTCCCGTTCTGTCTGAATTTACTCGGTTTTGCTGTTTCTTCGCTGCCACAAACTTCGGCCTCCTCTTTCCCAATGTAGTTAGTATACAAAAAAATATCAGGAAATGCAAGCCACGTAAAACCGGACGCATGATCCTGCATGATCCCCAAACGCTTCCGACAGAGCTTACGCTCCTGCTTCTATCTGCTGATACAAATATCTAAGTGCCTCCCGGATCCCTCCAACCTCATCGATCAGTCCGGTCTTTACCGTATCCTGGCCTACCAGCACAGTACCGAGATCTTTCGTCAGCATTTCCGTGTTCAGCATCAGCTTCTTCACCTGATCGTAGGCGATCTCTGCGTGCTCACTCACAAAAGTCAGGATCCGGTCCTGGATCATCTCAAAATACTCATAAGTCTGGGAAGCTCCGATCACGGTCCCGCTCATCCGCACCGGATGCACCATCATGGTCCCGGTCGGCACAATAAAGGAATGATCTGTTGACACTGCAAGCGGCACTCCGATGGAATGGCTGCCGCCCAGGACCAGTGATACCGTCGGCATGGAAAGAGAGGCGATCATCTCCGCAATCGCCAGGCCTGCATCTACATCGCCTCCAGAAGTATTTAGCAATACCAGAAGGCCTTCCACGCTGTCGTCATCTTCCAGCTGCGCCAGCTTTGGCAGGATCTGGTCATACTTGGTGGTTTTCGTATTGCCGGAAAGGTTTTCATGGCCTTCCACTTCTCCGATAATGGAAAGCAGACAGATTTTGTGTTTGCCGTTGCTGCCATCCAGGATAGCCCGGGCATCGTTCTGATTCACATTTTCTTCGTTATTCATATAAGGATCTCCTTTTCTTCCATACTATAGATATTTACAAATATCCCCCATAACTCAGGATATATTCGCATTTTCTCCGCGAATGCGTTATACTAGGGGCAATATGAAATCCGGAGGAATTATGAATGATGTCAGACTATACCGTAAGCAGAATTTTACCCACCGATAAGCGCGCTGTGCGCCAGATGAACGCATTATTAGAAAATGAAGGAATCGAACGGGACAAAAATCTTGATTACAGCATCGGACTGTTCGATGATAATTACGATCTTGTGGCAACCGGCTCCTGTTTTGCCAACACACTGCGCTGCATGGCTGTTTCTTCCGAACACCAGGGGGAAGGCCTGATGAACCAGATCATCTCCCATCTGATCGAGTTTCAGTATAGCCGCGGCAACACCAGTCTCTTTCTGTATACAAAATGTAATACTGCGCGTTTCTTTGGTGATCTGGGCTTTTACGAGATTGCCCGGGTAGAGGGCAAGGTAGTTTTCATGGAAAACCGCAGGACCGGCTTTTCTGACTACCTGAAACGTCTACAGAGAGAAACTTCTGCTTTCCTCGAAAGTGAAAAAGAACAGGACGCGAAAATCGGTGCCGTCATCATGAATGCCAACCCATTTACCCTGGGCCACCGCTATCTGGTCGAACAGGCTGCAGCCGCAGTAGATCTGCTGCATGTGTTTGTGGTATCCGAAGATGCCTCTCTCGTTCCCTTCTCCGTCCGCAGACAGCTGGTGGCAGAGGGCTCTGCAGATCTTCCAAATGTGATCTGCCACGAAACCGGCCCCTACATGATTTCCAACGCCACCTTTCCATCCTACTTTTTAAAAGACTCCGACACCGTCATCCGCTCCCACGCTAAGCTAGATATTCAGGTCTTTCTGCGCATTGCCAAGGCCCTGTCCGTGACCGACCGATTCGTGGGCGAAGAACCCTTCAGCCAGGTAACCGGAATCTACAATCAGGTGATGGCAGAAGAACTGGCATCCGCAGGACTTAACTGCCATGTCATTCCGCGAAAGGCCGATGAGGACGGTGCCATCAGTGCCTCCGAGGTCCGCTGCCTGATCAGAGACGGCAACTTTGAAGCACTAAAAAAGAAGGTGCCAGCATGCACCTTCCGGTATTTCACCTCCGAGGCCGCCGAACCTGTCATTCAGAAGATCCGGTCAGCCGCAGAGGTACGGCATTACTAAATTTTACATCAACGGCGCAAACAGCCGCAGCACCTTACCCGCGATCTTCTTCGGCATCGGATAAGTTCTGCAGTCTTCCAGGGTGATCTCCTGACAGTGTTTCAGAGTTTCCTGGAAGTCGGCTTCGGCCTGCTGTACAGCCGGATTCCTGAACAGGTACACGGCGCACTCAAAATGCAGATGCAGGCTCCGGTAGTCCATGTTAATGGAACCTACCACGGCTTTCGTGTTATCACTGGTAAATACCTTGGCATGTACAAACCCAGGCATATACTCATAGATCTTCACGCCGGCCTGAAGAAGCTCCGCGTAATAAGACCGGGCCAGGAGGTACGCATAGATCTTGTCCGGAATATGCGGCATGATGATGATCGTCTCAATACCGCGCTTTGCCGCAAACGTCAGTGAAGTGATCATATCACTGTCCAGGATCAGATACGGTGTCATGATATGCACATAATAGCGGGATTCGTTTAAGATATCCATATAAACATGCTGTCCTACTGTCTCGTTATCCAGCGGACTGTCCCCGTATGGCATCACAAAGCCGGTACCGTCCGGCTCTTTCGGGTTTGAAGCAGCCGGCCGGTACAGATACCGGGCATAATCATCCGTCCGGTGTTCCGTAATATTCCACATCTGCAGAAACATCATCAGAAATCCGGTGGCCGCATCACCCTTCAGCATAATGGCTGTATCCTTCCAGTGCCCAAACCGCACCTTGCGGTTAATGTACTCGTCTGCCAGATTCACTCCGCCGGTAAAGGCAGTGTGGCCATCAATGACTGTGATCTTACGATGGTCACGGTTATTCTGATAGGAAGAAAGGACCGGACGCACCGGAGAAAACATCTTGCAGTGGATTCCGTATTTTTCCAGCTGCTTTGGATATCCGTAAGGCATCAGGGTAAGACTGCACATGCCATCGTACATAAAACGCACTTCCACACCGGCGGCCGCCTTCTCTTTCAGGATTTCCAGAATACTGTCCCACATTTCGCCCTTTTCCACGATAAAATATTCCATGAAAATATAACGCTCTGCTTTTCTCAGTTCCTCCAGAAGCACCGGATACATGTCATCTCCCAGCGGAAAATACTGTGCGCTGGTGTTTTCCCAGATTGGATATCCTCCATACCTGTTCATATAGTAGGCCAGCCGCGCAGTTCCCCGGCTCTCACGGTACAGACGTTCCATAACCTCCGGCCGCTGTCTCAACATCGGTTCCGTTTCCTTTATAATTTCTTTCAGTCTCCGGTCAATGGCCCTAGTTCCCGGCTGTGTCTCCACAAACAGATAAAACAATGCGCCGAACACCGGAAACACCAGCACAGGAATGATCCAGGAGAGCTGATAAGACGGATTCTGGTTTTTATTAATAATGTAGATCACAACAACCGCACTCAGTCCAACAAAACCGCCATACAGGTAAAATACATGTTCCCGCAGCCACTGAAAGCTCAGGCAGAGGATCACAAGCTGGATCAGAAGGGCCGTGATCACAAATGTGGTTCGCCCGAATATTACCCGCAGAAAACGTCCCCAGGTCTTCTTTTTCGGCTTATACAGTTCCCATTCTTCCTGAATATTCATAGTTCTAGTCTCCTGTCTACTGCTCTTCTTCCGGTATCATTTATTGTTTCTTTCTTGCCGTTCCAAGATGGATCTTATCGCGTCCCACCTGCTGTACTGTAATTTCTTCTTTTTCTTTTGGTTCCACACCCTTTGCGATCAGCCTGGTCTTTGAATAATACTGGGTATCTGCGGCCTTCCCGTTCACGCAGATCTTAGACCAGCTGTTGAACGGTCCTCCGAATTCGATCACCTGATCCGTATTATGCACCGTGGTTCCCTGGATGATCGGTGTAACCCCAAACTCCAGCTGTGTTGCCTGATACGGAGATTCTCCTCCATAAACCTCATGATCACCATACAGGATATCATACTGGAGGAGCTTCATCGCATCCAGGTAGCTCTGGGTATCCGTATCCCGGGCATCCAGATGCCGCTGATGAAAACGCAGCATGGTTCCTTCATGGATATCCAGCATATTCAGCACATGCGCCGCAAGCTGGTATGCCTCTACATTCCGTTTCACCGCCGGGAGATTCACATTGTTCCACACAACATATTTTGTCTGGAAGAGGCTTTCATTCTCCATCTCCTGAGCTGTCCACTCAAAACCCGGCAGGTGGTCTCCATACAGCACCAGAACGGTCGGTTCCATACGGGTATTCAGCATATTGATCAGCTGCCCCACAAATTCATCCATCTCATGGATCTGCTCGCAGTAATACTCAAAAGACGGATATTTTCCATGCCCCTGCACGGAAATCGTGTATACAAAATCACTTCCGATCGTGGAATCCAGCACCTTTTCAATTTCTCCCACCAGCACCTTGTCCTTACACCAGCCAGTCGGATTCCGCTCAATGTCATACATGTATTCGATGGGGGTAAACGTATCAAATCCAAGCTGGGCAAATACCTTGTGGCGGTCATAGAAGGTTGCCTCATTATTATGCACCGCATGAGCCTTGTAGCCCAGATTTTTCATATCAAAGGCCATACTCTCGCAGGCCGTTTTCTGCAGGATTGTCTTGTACGGATATTCACCCGGGCCGAAGAAATCCAGATTCATGGCACTGATACATTCAAACTCTGTATTGGCTGTGCCGGCTCCTACAGACGGAACACTTAAATATCCGGATGGGAAATTTCGTTCCAGGAAATGGAACATCGGAATGGGATCACCCTGCACCGGATTATTCCGCCATAGTGTCGGATCAAAAAAGGATTCCAGCTGAAGCATGATGATATTCGGATAACGTCCTTCTATGGTTTTCGGAACCTCTGCCTGAGTCTGCTCCTCGCTCTCAAGCTGATCCACCGCTTCTATGTCATAACCGTCTGGCTTGTCAATCCCGGTATTCAACAAAGAGTTGGCAAAACAGTACGCCACTCCATAATCCTTGTAGGCCTGGCCGATGTTTCCAAAATGAAGTGCCACACGGCCGGATGCAACTGAAAAATTCAGTGTCCCCCAGATTACCAGCATGGTTACAGCAGCCACACAGCCGGACTCCGTAAAGTTTACTTTATGCTGATCCACCGGTGCCTTTCGCCAGAGCAGCACGCAAAAAAGGATAGCTGCCACAGCAGCCCCCGCCATCAGAATAATCTGCCACCAGGTAAGATAGGTTGTCAGAAGTGTTGCCGCATATTTCACCAGGCGAAGATCTGCCGCGGTAAACGGTGTTGTCCGGAACACCAGAAGCACACTGTTGGTAATTGCCGCAGTAAATCCGGTCACAAAAAGTACAACTGCCAAAAACACTTTGCGTTTTGTAAAAAATACCAGCAGAAACGGGGTCAGAAGCAGCAGCGTATCCAGCAAGAATACCATCGGCGCATGAATCATAAAACGAACTGTTCCCACAAAGGATTTTCGGTTCAAAATCTCTGTTACCACATTGAGCAGTAATGCCGTTCCTAACAGAATCCCCAGTATCTTCCACAACCGCTTCATAGCTTATTGCCTGTCCTTTCTCTCTTGCACTCGTTCTCGTGACTTCGTCACTCGATTGCCTCGTCGTTCGCCATAAGCATGCAAGCATGCTTATGGCTCTCTTGCACTCGTTACATTTTAGCATATTCTGGGGAAAATCAACATAGTTTTTTTTATAAACGAATCTGCGGAAGCAATTGAATTTTTCTGTACTTTCTCCTATAATAAAACGTATGTGTCTTTTTTGCCGGCGCTATTGCAGGATATATCCTGATTTTCCGGCAAATTCACACAATTCCATACAGAAAAGTGAGGATATGTTATGACTGATACTCTGGTACAGGGACTTGCTTCCCTGCTTGGGGGAAAAGTATCCGGCGAAGTGATCATCTTTATCATCTCCATGATCCCGATTCTGGAGCTGCGAGGCGGACTGCTCGCTGCCTCCCCTGCCCTCTTGAATGTTCCGATCCTGCGGGCCATTCCCATCTGCGTGATTGGAAATCTGCTCCCGATTCCATTCATCCTGCTGCTCATTGAAAAAATCCTGAATGTCATGGAACGCATTCCCGGACTTGGAAAGTTTGCTATTCTGATCCGGCAAAAAGCCGATAAAAACAAGGGACAGATTGAAAAATTCGGATTCTGGGGCCTGGTTCTTTTTGTAGGCATCCCGCTTCCTGGCACCGGTGCATGGACCGGCTCCCTGGTGGCCGCTCTTCTCCACATGAAATTCGGCAAAGCCATCGGTGCCATCCTAATTGGAATTATCATGGCTACCGTGATTATGTCTCTTTTATCCTACGGACTGCTTGGTGCACTTTTCGCCTAAATGATACAGTTACTGGAAACGCCAGTCAAAAAATGCTCTGGTCCCCTGCATTTTTCGACTGGCGTTTCCTGATTCCATCTGTACAAAAAAGCTCCCGAACCTGCTTTCGCAGGCCGGGAGCTTTTTTCCGCTACAGCACAAGTCATTCCATCCGGAACTGACCCGCTCATGCTGCCCGGCGGACCGGGACAGCTATGAACGATTTATATTGAATTTCTCACGAACGATTACTCGTTGTCGTCACCGTACAGCTTAACCAGCTTGGTCAGGTACTCGTAACGCTCCTTAGCCTCTGCCTCGTTTCTAGCGAACAGGGTAGCTGCTCTCTCCGGATTCTTCATAGCCAGAGATGCGTAACGAACCTCGCCCTTCAGGAAGTCCTGATAGCCTTCCATGTTCGGAGCCTTGCTGTCCAGGCTGAACTTCTTCTCAGCAGCCGGGTTGTAACGGAAGTTGTTCCAGTAACCGGTCTCAACTGCCAGTTTCTCCTCGGTCTGAGCTTTGCTCATGCCCTTCTTGATACCATGGTTGATACACGGAGCGTAAGCCATGATCAGGGACGGACCCGGATATGCCTCTGCCTCAGCGATAGCCTTAACAGTCTGAGCGTAATCAGCACCCATGGAGATCTGAGCTACGTATACATAGCCGTAAGACATTGCGATGCTTGCAAGATCTTTCTTCTTGGTCTCTTTACCGCCAGCTGCGAACTGAGCTACAGCACCAGTCTTGGTAGCCTTAGAGGACTGACCGCCGGTGTTGGAGTAAACCTCGGTATCGAATACCATAACGTTGATGTCCTTACCGGAAGCAAGGATATGATCTACGCCGCCGAAGCCGATATCGTAAGCCCATCCGTCACCACCGAATACCCACTGGGACTTCTTAGCCAGATAGTTCTTGTTTGCTACGATGTACTTGCAGGTCGGGCAGTCAATGCCTTCCAGAGCTGCAACTAACTTATCGGTAGCAGTACCATTGGTAGCACCTACGGTGAAGGTATCTAAGTACTCTTTGCATGCAGCCTTAACTTCCTCAGAAGCGTTCTCGTTTGCTGCAACCTGCTCTACCTTCTCCTTTAACTCATCACGGATTGCGTTCTGAGCCAGTAACATACCGTAACCAAACTCTGCAGCATCCTCGAACAGGGAGTTATCCCATGCCGGACCCTGGCCCTTAGCGTTTACGGTGTAAGGAGTAGACGGTGAAGAGTTACCCCAGATAGAAGAACATCCGGTTGCGTTGGAGATGTACATTCTGTCACCGAACAGCTGGGTGATCAGCTTAGCGTACGGAGTCTCACCACATCCAGCACATGCGCCGGAGAACTCAAGTAACGGCTGTTTGAACTGGGAACCCTTAACAGTGGTCTCTTTGAATTTAGCAACAACATCCTCTTTGATCGGCAGGGTTACTGTATAATCAAAGGTCTTCTGCTCGTCAAGGTGCTTGTCAAGCTTATCCATGGTAAGAGCTTTCTCGCCCTTCTTGCCAGGACATACGTTTGCACAGGAACCACAACCGGTACAGTCAAGTGCAGATACAGCGATGGTGAACTTGTACTGCGGCATACCAGTTAACGGTAAGGTAGCGCCCTCAACCTTAGCAGCCTCTTCCTCGGTCATAGCAACCGGACGGATTGCAGCGTGCGGGCAGACATAAGAACAGAAGTTACACTGGATACAGTTCTCGGAATTCCATACCGGAACGTCTACAGCGATACCACGTTTCTCGAATGCAGCAGAACCGGACGGGGTGTTACCATCTACATACTCTTTGAATGCAGATACCGGTAAGTTGTTACCTTCCTGAGCGCTGACTTTGGTCTGGATGTTGTTAACGAAATCAACAACGTCTTTTCTGTCGCCGGAAACGGTCTTGTAATCAAGGCCCTCATCCTCGCAGTTCTTCCAGCTCTCCGGAACCTCTACCTTAACAACGCCAGTAGCACCAGCATCGATAGCAGCCCAGTTCTTTTTAACAACGTCCTCACCCTTACGGCCGTAGGTCTTCTGAGCAGCAGCCTTCATCAGGTCAATTGCTTTCTCCTCCGGAATGATACCGGTCAGTTTGAAGAATGCGGACTGTAAGATGGTGTTGATACGGGTCGGGCCCATGCCGGTCTCGATACCGATCTTAACACCGTCGATGGTGTAGAAGTTGATGTTGTGGTCAGCGATGAATTTCTTCATCTGTCCCGGAAGGTGCTTGTCCAGCTCCTCGTGAGTCCACGGGCAGTTTAACAGGAAAGTACCGCCGTCAACCAGCTCCTGAACCATGTTGTACTTACGAACGTATGCCGGGTTGTGGCATGCTACGAAGTTTGCCTGATGGATCAGGTAGGTGGATTTGATCTTCTTATGACCGAAACGAAGGTGAGACATGGTAACACCGCCGGATTTCTTGGAGTCATAATCGAAGTAAGCCTGTGCGTACATATCGGTATTGTCACCGATGATCTTGATGGAGTTCTTGTTAGCACCTACGGTACCGTCTGCGCCCAGACCCCAGAACTTACAGTTGGTGGTTCCTTCCGGAGTGGTAACAAGCGGAGCGCCTACCGGCAGGGACAGATTGGTAACATCATCTACGATACCGGTGGTAAATCTCTTGATGGTGCTGTTCTCATAAATAGCAACGATCTGAGACGGAGTGGTATCTTTGGAACCAAGACCATAACGGCCGGAGAAGATCTCAGCCTGGTCGAACTTGCTGCCCTTTAATGCTGCAACAACATCCAGGTATAACGGCTCGCCTAAGGAACCCGGCTCTTTGGTTCTGTCAAGAACAGTGATCTTCTTAACGGTATCCGGGATAACATCGATCAGAGCCTCTGCGCAGAACGGTCTGTACAGACGAACTTTTACAACACCAACTTTAGCGCCGGTGGTCTTTCTCATGTAATCGATGGTCTCCTCGATGGTATCGTTAACGGAACCCATAGCGATGATAACCTGCTCAGCATCCTCAGCACCGTAGTAGTTAAACAGTTTGTAGTCGGTACCGATCTTAGCATTAACTTTGTCCATGTACATCTGTACAACGCCCGGAAGAGCATCGTAGTAAGAGTTACATGCCTCACGAGCCTGGAAGAAGATATCCGGGTTCTGTGCAGAACCTTTCTGGGACGGGTTGTTCGGGTTTAATGCTTTTGCACGATACTCTGCAATTGCATCCCAGTCAGCCATCTCAGCCAGATCATCGTAATCCCACTCCTCGATCTTCTGGATCTCGTGAGAGGTACGGAATCCATCGAAGAAGTTGATGAACGGAACCTTACCCTTGATTGCAGACAGATGAGCAACCGGAGTTAAGTCCATAACTTCCTGTACGCTGGACTCACACAGCATAGCGCAGCCGGTCTGACGGCATGCATAAACGTCGGAATGATCACCGAAGATGTTCAGAGCGTGAGAAGATACTGCACGTGCAGATACATCGATAACGCCCGGTAACTGCTCACCAGCGATTTTGTACAGATCCGGGATCATCAGAAGAAGACCCTGGGAAGCGGTATAGGTAGTGGTCAGAGCGCCTGCTACCAGAGAACCGTGAACAGCACCAGCTGCACCAGCCTCGGACTGCATCTCAGTGATCTGTACTGTACGGCCGAAGATGTTCTTTCTGCCTTCAGTAGCCCACTCATCCGTATGCTCAGGCATTACGGAAGACGGAGTAATCGGGTACATAGCAGCAACTTCAGTAAATGCATATGAAGCATGAGCAGCGGCCTGATTACCATCCATGGTTTTCATTTTTCTTGCCATTTGATTATCCTCCTACAAATGTGAATATGCTTTTAACCTGGCAAAAAGCCAGGAAGTTTCCAGGCAAAAATTGCGCCGGAAAGTGAAGTCTCCCCGCATAAGGAGACTGACCTGTGTTTATTATAGCAACTTTTTATCGTTTTGCAAACACGAAAACAGAAAATCCGCGTATTATTTTGCATACAATCCGCACAAAATGTAAGTTAGCAAGCGCTTATTTGTGCTGCTTTTGTCAGAAAAAGAAACAGGAGTGCCTGCGAAAAGCACTCCTGTTTTGTGAAATAATTTACATTTTCTCAATAAACCTGATTTCGATTTCAGGCACCCGGATTTGGCGCGATGGTAGGCGCGTTTCCGCTGTCTGCCGCAGTCGGCGCATTGCCGGAGCTATTACCGGAACCTGCCGCAGTCGGATGGGAACCCGGCTGCTGGGAAGCCGCTGTTGTAGCTGCCGCTGCAGTCGTCTCTGCCGCTGTGATCTTGTCTGCTGCCGTGGTCTTATCAGCTGCTGCGCCATGAGAAGCTGCCGTAGTCGCAGACTCACTTGTCTTGTGGTTCTCAGCCACCGTAGTTTCTCCTGTCAGTTCTGCGGAGGATGCAGCAGAACTATCTCCTTCCATGGTAGTTCCTGCCGCAGTGGTTCCGGTACTGTTTCTTAAGATAACAGGGGTATGTCCCTTATAAGTAACGCTGTGATCCACATCCTGGCTTACCACCTCACCATTCTTGGCAACGATCAGGCGGGTTTCCCACTTGCTGCCCTTGCTGCCGTTGCTCTTTACCTTCTCTGCTCCCGGAGCCAGTGTCGGATCTTCCTCGTAAGTCGGGGCAGGCGGGTCCGTCTCGCTGAGTTTGGTGGACTTCAGGGAATGAGTCACACCGTCTTCCAGAACCGGAATTCCATAAATGGATACGGTACAGGTCTGGTTGTAATAGCTTGCGCGGATACCGATGGCTGCACTGGAATTGTTCACAAACTTGTAGTCCGGACCACCCCAGCTTACCGTTGCATCTGTTCCCGGAGTTACATAGGATGGTTCAAAGGTATGGGATCGGCGCATGGTTGTTTTCAGTCCTGCCTTTACTACTGCATTGTACATTGTGGAAGAAACCTGGCATACACCGCCGCCGATTTCCTGTACAACCTCACCATTGTTATATGCAGCAGCTGCCTGATAGCCCTTTGCCTCTGTACGCTCGCCGACACGGTTATTAAACGAAAATTCTTCACCCGGCTGAAGTACAATTCCATTGATAGCCTTAGCCGCCAGCTTCACATTGGTGTTTCGCTTCTGATTAGAAGTAGTATTGGTGGTAAAGGTTCCGATGGTCTTGTATTTTTCTCTTGCAGCTGCCTCAGAAAACTCCGGCTCCACCTCATTAACCGTTGCGGCAATGGTGGCCGTAAAGTCCTTGCGGCTTAAAGCTGCAATAATATCTGTCTTTAACTTTTCCTGATCTACGGCCAGTCCGTTTTCTGCTCCCTTAAATAAGAACTTGTCAGAGGATGCATCATACTCGGAAATACTGCCGTTCTTTGCTTTCTTATTCCAGAGACCGGCAACCGTTTCCGCTTCCTTTGCTGCCGCATCTTCCAGGCCTGCCGTATCCAGCGTATAGCTTTCCTTCGGCTCACCGGTGTAAATTTCCTGCAGCAGGGAATCCACCTTTTCTGCCATAAGGTCATTCACATCATAGCTCTGATCCTGCCAGGTAACCTTCATTCCCCACGGAAAATCCTTAAGGATTGCCGCTTTAGCCTCATCTCTGGACATGCCGGTGATGTTGATGCCGTCTACCGTAACCTCTTTTTCCAGTTCTGTCTCAGGAACCGTGATTTCTGTTTCTTGTTCTGTATCCGCTTTTCCGGAACCGGCTGCTTTCTTTATAAGAAATGTAACGCAGAAAATTGCCAGGATCAGGATCACGCCGCCAATCGCGAGTTTTCCAAAATCCGGACCGCCGCGTCTTCCTCCATGCCGGCCGGAAGAAGAAGGCCTTGCTTCATTATAATAATATCCGGAGCGTGAGGAAGCAGACCTGCTGTTTCCTGAAGTCCGCCTTACACTGCTTCCTGAACTGCCTCTGCCGGCAGTGCTCCTTGTGGAAGTACTCCGGGAAGATGAGGCGCTGCCTTTCCCGCTTCCGGCCGCTGTTCTTGTCTGTCTCCCAGCAGAAGTACTTCTTCCGCTGCCGGAATAAGATGTACTCCTGGCCCTGGAGCGCCCTGTTCCGGAATTTCTGCCATTCTCATACTGATTCATGATTTCACCTGTGTTTCTTCTATATTATTAATCTCATCGCAAATATGCACTAAAACAGTATAGCATATCCATTCAAAAAAAGAACCACTAATTTTTTGAAAAAACAGTGAAATTTTTATTATGTTTTTTGACGATGTTTTTTCATTGTCCTCTGTCCCGCCCTTGTATTTCTGCATTGAATCTGTATTTTATCTCATACATTTTTTGGAAATTCTGGCGCTTGCAGGATTGTTAAACTTTTGCTATACTTTTATTTGTCAAAAAGATAACCAAGTCATTCATCAAACAAAGGAGGAATCCTAAATGAAAATTCAGAATATCAACGATGTAGAAAGCTTCTTTAAGATTGTAGATCAGTGCAAGGGACCGGTTGAGCTGGTATCTCCGGAGGGCGACCGCATCAACTTAAAATCCAAGCTGTCCCAGTACCTTTCCATGGCTACCATGTTCTCCAACGGTTTCATTAAGGAGCTTGATATCGTAGCACAGGATAAGGACGACATTGAGCGCCTGATCAAATACATGTATCAGGGTGAATAATTTTTCCGCCGGGATATTCCACGGAACATTCTTTTTCAAAAAGCGGAAACACTGACAGGCCGCCGTTCATATGATGGATTGTAAATATCTTTTCGGAGGTTTTTCATATGAGCGATCTGGCTGCTACAAACTGCGGATGCGGATGTGACTGCAATTCAGGAGGAAACGGCTGCAACATCATCTGGCTGATCCTGATTTTGTGCTGCTGCGGCGGCAACGGTTTTGGTTCCGGATGTGGATGCGAACATAATAACAGCTGTAACTGGATCTGGATCATTCTGCTGTTATGCTGCTGCGGCGGCAACAGTGGATGCGGCAGCTTCTGTTAAACAGTGCAGATACGCAAAACTCCCCCTCACAGACTGAGGGGGAGTTTTTTCTATCTATAGCATCCGATTTCAGGAGTCTGCCTCCTCCGTTTCTCGCTTTTCCATTTTTCCAATCCGCTTATCCGTTTCCGCGTGTGAGCTTTCCCGGCAGAGACATGCCTCACATTCCTCATCGATCTCATATACCGCATTTCCATCTATGACCAGTCTTGTTTTCATGTTACCTCGCTCCTGTCGCCGTTTTTCTTTGAGGCCGCTATGCAGACAGTAACACGCAGCCTTCTTTACGGCATTTCGTCTTACACTTTATACTATGCGCGCCAACCGCAGCATGATATGAACCGCCCCCGCATATACTGTTTCAAAAAGAACAAGGATCCCTTCCATGAAGGAAAAGAATGAAAACCAGTTCAAGCTGACGGACTTTGATTATCTGACTGCTGATCCGAAGCTTCAGATGCTGAAAGCAGCAATCCCCTATCTTCCGGTTTCCCAGCAGCGTGCAGTCTCTCTCCTGGTTAAGATACAGGAGCTGCAGCGTGCCCAGTCTCTCTTTGACGGCGAGGAGATTTCTGCCATGGGTCTTTCTCCCTCCACGCCAAAGCCCGCTACCCCCATACAGCTTCTGCAGATTATCAAGCCCTATGCCGGTCCAAGAGAACGGGAAATGATTGAGATGCTGGAAAACTTTCAGATCATGAAGGAGGTATTATGAATCCAGACGAATGGAAAAATGATCCGAGACTGGCCGGGATGGATCCGGTCAAACTTCAGTACATAGAAAAAATCGCGGCACAGATTTCTGCCCGGTCGAAATCCGAATTGCTGCCTGCCCTGCTCTCACTTCAGGCCGATGCCCGGAAAAATTATATCACCTTCACTGACCAGGAAACAGCTCTCCTGATCTCCATCATCACCTCCGGCATGCCGCCGGATGAAAAGAAAAAGGTAGAAATGCTTCATTTTTTCGCAAAAAAGCTGGCTGCCAGGTCTTCCTGACAGCCAGCCATATTCATATATTACTTGCAGACAATGTTGATGATCTTGCCCGGTACATAAATCTCTTTCACGATCGTTCCGGTGATCTTGTCAGCCACAGCCTCTTTTGCTGCTGCAAGGGCAACATCCCTGGAGGCATCTGCCGGGATGGTCACAACGCCTCTTGCCTTGCCGTTGACCTGAACACCGATCTGGATCTCATCGTCCTTCATGGCTTCTTCATCGCACTCCGGCCACTGGGTATGGAACACACTGCCGGTTCCGCCAAGCTGCTGCCAGATTTCCTCACCGATATGCGGTGCGAACGGAGCAAGCAGGACGGTAAAGGTTTTTAAGGTCTCTTTGTCGATGCCGCCGGTCTTCTTAGCCAGCTCGATCAGCTTGTTGTTGTACTCCATGAAGCCGGATACAACGGTATTTAAGCTGAACTGGTTGAAGCGCTGCTCAATGTCAAATACCAGCTTGTGGCGCAGGCGGACCATTTCTTTTGTCTCTGCGATATCTTTGTCCTTGCTGTCCTGAACCAGGTTCCAGAAACGGCTTAAGAAGCGGGAAACGCCTTCAATGCCGCGGTCATCCCACTCTGCGTCCAGCTCCGGCGGTCCTACAAACAGCTCATACATTCTCAGAGCATCACAGCCATAATCTCTTACAAGGTCATCCGGGGAAACCACGTTTCCTTTGGATTTACTCATCTTGATGCCGTTCTTGCCATTGATCATGCCCTGGTTGAACAGCTTCTTGAACGGCTCATCAAAGTCTACCACTCCGATATCGTGCAGGAACTTCGTGTAAAAACGGGAGTACAGAAGATGCAGGACTGCGTGCTCTACGCCGCCGATGTACATATCAACCGGCAGATATTTGTCAGCCTTCTCTCTGGAAACCAGTTCTTTGTCGTTGTGGTTGTCCACATAACGCAGGAAGTACCAGGAAGAACCTGCCCACTGCGGCATGGTGTTGGTCTCTCTCTTTGCCGGGCCGCCGCACTGCGGACACTTGCAGTTTACCCACTCGTCAATTGCAGCCAGCGGTGATTCGCCGGTACCGGTCGGCTGGTAGCTTTCGACCTCCGGGAGACGTAACGGAAGCTCTTCCTCCGGAACAGCCACGTTGCCGCATTTCGGACAATGTACGATCGGGATCGGCTCGCCCCAGTAACGCTGTCTGGAGAATACCCAGTCACGAAGCTTATAGTTGACGGTCTTCTTGCCAAAGCCCATCTTCTCGATCATAGCCGGAGCCTCTTTCTTTAATACAGAAGACTCCATGCCATTCCAGTCACCGGAATTGATCATGGTACCGACTGCCTCGGTGTAAGCCTCGGTCATATTCTCAATTTCTTTTCCATCCTTTGCGATAACCTGGATGATCGGAATATTGAATTTCTTTGCAAACTCAAAGTCACGGTCATCATGTGCCGGTACGCACATGATCGCACCGGTACCATAATCTGCCAGTACATAGTCAGACAGCCAGATCGGAACCTTTGCGCCATTTAACGGGTTGATGGCATAGCTTCCGGTAAATACGCCGGTCTTTTCCTTATCCTGCATACGGTCCACATTAGAACGCATGGAGGAATCAAAGATATATTTTTCAACAGCCTCTCTGGTCTCGTCAGTTGCAAGGCTCTTAGCCAGAGCATGCTCCGGAGCCAGTACCATAAAGGTTGCGCCGTGCAGAGTATCCGGGCGGGTAGTGTAAACGGTGATCTTCTCATCTCTTCCCTCGACCTGGAAATCCACCTCGGCACCGTAGGATTTGCCGATCCACTCGCTCTGCATCTTCTTAACCTTTTCCGGCCAGTCCAGCTTGTCCAGGTCGTTTAACAGGCGGTCTGCGTAAGCGGTGATCTTTAACATCCACTGACGCAGGTTCTTCTTGGTAACCGGAGAACCGCAGCGCTCGCAGCAGCCGTTTACTACTTCTTCGTTTGCCAGACCGGTTTTACAGGACGGACACCAGTTGATCGGGAACTCTTTCTCATAAGCCAGGCCTTTTTTAAACATCTGTACAAAGATCCACTGGGTCCATTTATAGAATCCCGGATCGGTGGTATTCACTTCCATATCCCAGTCATAAATAGCTGCGATCTCGTTGATCTGGCGCTTAATGTTCTTGATATTCTCAGCGGTAGATTTTGCCGGATGCACACCCATTTTGATTGCATAGTTCTCTGCCGGAAGGCCGAATGCATCCCAGCCCATCGGATGAATGACATAATGACCCTTTAACATCTGGTAACGGCTCCATACGTCAGAGATCACATAACCTCTCCAGTGACCTACATGAAGTCCGCTTCCGGACGGATATGGGAACATATCCAGACAGTAATATTTCGGTTTTTTGCCATCATTGACATTGATCGGGTTCTGAGCCCAGTTTTCACGCCACTTTTTCTCAATAGCGCTATGGTTGTAACTTGCCATGATTCTTCCTCCTGATTGCAATTTAAGAAATAAAAAACCTGCATCCCTGATATTGTCAGAGACGCAGGATATTCTTCCACTTTTTGCTCCTTGCGCGGTACCACTCTGCTTCATGCGTTCGCATGCGCTTGATTCCGATAACGGTGGATATCCGTCCCGGCCTACTTACTGCTTTAAAAATGTGTTCGGCGGGCTGCTCCAAGACCAGTTTCTGCGCCCGCTGTTGCTGCCTCGCACCATCCGACAGCTCTCTGAAAACCTCATCACGCATACTTTTTCTTTTCATCGCATTTAAGATTGTATATTACCACTGCTTTTTAATCTAGCATAATTGGAAATCCGTGTCAAGGGGTGGATTTTAGATTCAATTTTTCTCTTCATACTGTGTCAGGTCGATCTCACCGGTAAAAACCTCCACAGCCGGACCGGTCATATAGACATGCCCGCTCTCACGGTCCCAGGTAATCTCCAGATTTCCGCCGATCAGCTGCACCTCCACGGTGTTTTCCACCAGGCCCAGCATCATGCTGGCCACAGCACTGGCCGTTGCACCGGTCCCGCAGGCCCAGGTCTCGCCGCTGCCCCGCTCCCACACACGCATCTGCAGGTGTCTGCGGTCAATAACCCGGATAAACTCGCTGTTGACGCGGTCCGGAAAGCGCTCGTGCATCTCGAAAGCCGGACCGATTTTTTCCAGATCCAGACTGTCTACATCATCCACATAATAAACGGCATGCGGGTTTCCAACATCAATTCCGGTAAACTCAAGTTTTTTTCCATCCACCTGGATTTTCTCCGGCAGCTCACTGGTCAGCTGCGGAATGCCCATATCAACTTTTACGGTTTTCACTTTTCCGCCTTCTATCCTCATATCCAGATATTTGATGCCGCCAAGAGTTTCAACCGAAATCTGCGGCTTGTCAACAATACCGTGATCGTAAGCATATTTTCCCACGCAGCGGATACCGTTGCCGCACATGCTGCCCTCACTTCCATCCTCATTGAACATCCGCATGCGGCAGTCTGCCACCTCGGACGGGCAGATGAGGATCAGGCCGTCTGACCCGATTCCAAAATGACGTTCACTCACAAGCTGCGCTACGCGCGCCGGATCCTCCACATGCTCCTCAAAACAATTGACATAGACGTAATCGTTTCCGATTCCCTGCATTTTTGTAAATTTCATAAACCGCTCCATTTCTATATTTGTTTACGTTACCTGTATTGCTGATTTATTCCATGATACCTTCACCTTACATCAGACTGATGACCATCTGGGCTGTCTCATACATATTGGTTCCGCTGTCCATGCTACATTTCTGTATGTACCGGTGTGCTTCCTCCTCCGTCATGCTGTTGCGCTCCATGAGAAGTGCCTTGGCTTGATCAATAACAGCGCGCTCCTTCTCATTTCTCTGCTTCGGCTGCTGGCGCAGCTTCTTTTTTCTTCTCGCCTGGGCCTGCACGATCATCTCCAGGGTTCCCACCAGATCATGTACCTTTAATGGCATGGGCAGGCACACCACATCCTGTGGTGCGTCCGCAGACCACTTATTTGGAGACGCGATCATCAGCATGGCATTCTCCGCGCTCATACATTCCCTCAGTTCCGAGTACAGCATATCTGTCAGACGATAGCCACACACTACGATCCCTCCATTTAAATCTTCCATCTGGGAAAGAACCTGTGCTCCGGATGTGCAGACAGCGACCACCTCAAACCCGTTTTTCATCAATATGTTTTTTATGCTTTTTGCGTCTTCCGGCTTAGAAAATGCCACAATAATATTTGCCAAAACGCTCACCTCCGGGTTTTGATATCAGGGAACTTCTGAAAACTGCTCCGCTAGAACTTGTACAGGTATTCCTGCACTTCCCAGTCCGTTACTTCCGCGCGAAACTTCTTCCACTCTGCACTCTTTGCTTCCAGATACTTCGTGTAAATATGATCTCCGAGCACCTCTCTTGCGAATGTGCTGCCCTCAAAAGCTTCCAGGGCCTCACCCATGGTCTGAGGAAGCTGTTCAATCCCCAGAGTGCGGATTTCTTCATCTGTCATGGCAAATACATTGCAGTCCACACTGGCCGGAGGTGTCATTTCTTTTTTAATGCCGTCCAGACCTGCTGCCAGGCAGGCTGCCAGTGCCAGATACGGGTTTACTGCGGAATCCGGGCAGCGCAGTTCGATGCGGGTGCTGTCTTCCCCGCGGGAACTCGGAATACGGATCAGTGCGCTGCGGTTTGCATGGGCAGACCATGCCACGCAGACCGGCGCATCATACCCAGGAACCAGACGCTTATAGGAATTGACCAGAGGATTGGTGAGCAGGGTGATCTCCCGGATATGTGCCAGGATCCCTGCCATAAACTGATACGCCACCTTACTCAGACCAAGACTGTCATTGTCATCTACGAACAGATTTTTTCCACGGGCATCAGCCAGAGACATGTTGATGTGCATGCCGGAGCCGTTCATGCCTGCCTTCGGCTTCGGCATGAAAGTTGCGTGAAGACCATGGCGCTTTGCGATGGTCTTTACAGCCATCTTGAAGGTCATAATGTTGTCTGCCGCAGCCAGTCCCTCCGTGTACTCCAGATCGATCTCATGCTGGGCCGGAGATAATTCGTGGTGGGATGCCTCCACCTCAATGTCCATATCCTCCAGATTCAGAACGATATCGCGGCGTACATTCTCAGCCAGGTCGATGGGACCCACATCAAAATAGCTGGCGTTCTCGTGGGTATTGGTGGTCGGGCGTCCTTCCTCATCTGTATGGAATAAAAAGAACTCACACTCCGGTCCCACGTGGAACTCATAGCCCATATCCGCAGCCTCTTTCAGAACCTTCTTTAACACATAACGCGGATCGCCTTCAAACGGCTCGCCGTTTGGATGGTATACGTCACACATCAGGCGTGCCACCTTGCCCTGCTGCGGTCTCCATGGAAAAATTGCAAAGGTATCCAGGTCCGGATACAGGTACATATCGGATTCCTCAATGCGCACAAAGCCTTCAATTGCGGAACCGTCAAACATGCAGCGGTTATTTAATGCCTTTTCCAGCTGTCCTGCTGTAATCGCCACATTTTTCAGCATTCCAAAAATATCCGTAAACTGAAGACGGATAAACTCCACATCCTCTTCCTCTGTCATACGGATGATATCTTTTTTCGTATATCTGCTCATGTCAATCTCCTTCCATACTGTAATGAGATATATCATTCATATTATAATAAAAAAACAAGAGCGTCAAGAAAGCTCCTTGCGAAGCTTTCCTGAAACGCCCTTGTTTCATCATGTAACTGATGATAGCAGTTTCATCATTTTTTGTCAACTGATGTCAACTACGTTTCACGATATCATTTTCACTTAGTAGGTATAACTTCCCATTTTTTTATGGAAATTTGGATCGCTGGAAATATTACAGTCAATTCCAAGATCCAGGGAAAGCTTGCGTGCAATTACCTGCAATGGGACAACATACTCCATGGATGCAAAATACGGATCATTCTGGAACGGATAAACAAAATTTTCTTTGCTCTCCTGCTCTTTTTCCGAAGTCACCATATAATTATGAGCGTGGTCTCTTTCCCCAAAGTACTTCATCATATTGACCATCCGCTGGTAATGTTTTCCCGGACACCCCAGATACAGAAGATACGTATCCTGGTCAATAGAATGATATACTCCGTGCATAAATTCTTCCATTTCATAGCCAACTACGCTGTAGCGGACTGCCTCCAGAATCTTTAAGGTTCCTTCCAGCATTGCGCTCATGCAGGATTCATATCCAAGCACAATCAAGCGCCGGCATTTTTTCAAATTCTCTGCATTCTCTCGGTACCAGGCCCATGCACGCTCTGCGATATCCGGGATCTGATCGGATGTATCCAGCATCCGTTTTTCCAGATCCTGCTTTTCTTTCTCCTCAATTTTCTCATTCTGTACTGCAAGTTTCAATCCCAGCATTGCGATGGTTGCGATAGAACCAATATATCCCTTTGTCTTTGGTCCTGCAAATTCATCTCCGATTTCAATATAAACACAACAATCTGCATGCTCCGTAATCGGCCGCTCCCTCTCGGCCGTCATAGCTATGGTCAGAAAGCCAAGTTCACGCGCCTTGTCCAGGGCCCGTATTGTGCTGCTGCTTCTTCCTGCATGAGACACACCAATCACCAGAGTATTCGGATTAAAAACCTGTTCATTATCAACAAACTCCATCGGATACATATTGATTACTTTTACGCCGAGTTTGTCTTCTACAATTTTCTTTGCAGCTACAGATGCGTGATAACTGGTTCCAGATCCCAGAATATAAATCTGCTCAAATTTTTTTTCTTTACAGTAATTCAAAGCCTGTTCAAAAATTGTATCCTGATTTTCTACAATATTTCTCACTGCTGCTTTTGACTCCAGAATATAATCATACATGTCCCATTCTCTATATTCCATTTTATACTCCCCTTATTCTACTATTCTCTGCTGTCTATTCATGAAATCTGGCAAGTGCCCGCGCAAATCTCTTTGCTGTAATATGTGGTCTGGTAATTGCATTTCCAACAACAACAGCATGAGCTCCCATATACAGGCATTGAACTGCAATCTCCGGTGTTGATACCTTTCCTTCCATAATTACCTTTGTATCAGTTCCTTTCACCGCATCTACAATATCCCTTAACAGGATATAATCCGGCGCGTCCTTAATTTCCAGTTTGTCAAAGCATCCAGCTTTTGTATATCCATATAATGTAGGAGCAACAAAATCCGCTCCATAAGAAGCTGCAATCCGAGCATCTTCTGCAGTAGCAACATCTGCAAAGATCAGGGCATCCGGAATATGTTCTTTCACTTCCCTGATGGTCTCGTAAGCCAATTTTCCATCATCCCGGTAATGATTCGTTGCCTGAATCGCAATAATCTCAGCACCTGCATCCCATACTGCCTGCGCAGCTTCCAGACTTGGAGTCAGATACACATCCTTGATATTGCGGTCAATTTTCCAGATGCCAATAATTGGCAGGTCTACCTTCGCCTTGATGGCCCGGATATCATCCGGAGAATTCACACGAAGACCAACTGCACCAGCCCATTTTGCGCATTCCGCATACATGGTTGTGATTCCAGGCATATAATGTGGTTCACTCGGTACAGCCTGGCAGGAAACAATCAGTCCATCTTTTAAACTGTCAATCAATTCTTTCTTTTCCATTTTTCACACCTGTCTTTCCAAAAATTGAATAGTATCATAAAATTCCAAGAGCTACAGCAATGATGCCAAAGAGCAGCAGACCGATCATAATCACAGTTCCAGATACACGTTTCTTTAAAAGCTTATAGCAAATAAATACCAACAGCATTGGAAGAAGTTTCGGACATACCTGATCAATCATATCCTGCAGGACAATCTCAGCCCCATTGATGTTCAGCACAGTGGCAATGTCACATTTTACCATGGCCGGAATCATGGCTCCGATCACAACAAGTCCCATAATTCTGGCTGATTCCGTCAATTTCTGCAGAGTTCCATCCTCTGAAATCTGAGTCAGGAATGTGCTACCTCCCTCGTAGCCAATCTTAAAACCAAAACGGCGGACAACTTCAGATGGTATCACATTAATCAGAAAATACAAAAGAGGTCCAATAAAGTTTCCGGCTACAGCCAGCGGAGCTGCAATACCGGCACCAATCACGCGAAACGTTCCCCAGAAGAAACTGTCACCGATACCAGCCAGCGGTCCCATCAAAGCAGCCTTAACCGATGTAATGGATGACGGATCATATTCCCCCGGTTCCGCACTGGCATTTTGCTCTTCCATTGCGCAGGAAATGCCGATGATGAACGGGCTTGGAGTGGTCGCGCAATTGTAAAATTCCAAATGGCGTTTGACTGCTGACTTCATTTCTTCTGGATTATCTTTGTAAAGTTCTTTCAAAGCTGGCATCATGGTCCATGCATATCCAGTCGACATCTGACGTTCATAGTTAAAGCATCCAAGAAGCTGATAATGACGGTTAAATACCTTTTTTAATGTTTTTGAACTTAATTTCTTTTCTTCCCCCATGCCTATAACTCCTCACTTTCATCTGAATTTACAGTTGCTGTATGTCCCATATTGCCAGACAGCATAAAGTATAAGACTGCGAATACCACACCAAATATTGCAGCACCAATGGTACTTACATTTAAGAATGCAGCAAGGGCAAACCCAAGGAACAGAAACGCTCCAAACTTTTTATCCCATGTCATCTGAATCAGCATAGCAACACCAAGTGCCGGAAGCAGGTTGCCCGACTGCCCAAGACCTTTCTGAATAATCTCCGGGATATTGCTTACCAGCTTTGTGATCAGATCGGAGCCAATCATAAACCCGATGAATACCATGGAAAATTTAAAAATAAAATACAGTGCAGATCCCATCCAGTTTGAAATTTCTACTCCGCGGTAATCACCTTTCTCCGCGCATGCATCTGCACGATGTGCAAAAACAGTATTCAGAATGCAGACACCGATTGCTCCGACCTGAGCCAGAAGAGAAATTGGAATAGCCAGCGCCAGTGTCGTTTCATAAGTTGCTCCTGTCTTGATGGCCAATGCCGTAGCCAATGCGGAACCAACTACTACATCCGGTGGTGTGGATGTTCCAATACCAACAAGACCCATCCACACCAGTTCCAGTGAGCCACCTACCATAAGGCCTGTCACCGGATCTCCAAGAATCACACCAACCAGTGGTCCAATGATGATCGGACGGTCCAGCATATGCTGGCCTCCAATTCTGGATTCCATATACACAAGTGCTGCTACTAATGCTACCAAAAATCCCTGAATCATAACATATCCCTCCTACTTGCCGAAAATTTTCTCAATGTCTTTAAATTCCATCCGTTCCCTGGTCGGAGTAATCTGTGCAAAAATCTCCACGCCTCTGTCTGCCATCTTTTTGGCAAACCGAAATTCCTCCTCCGTCATAAACACCTGAGGCAATGTTGCTATGTAGGTTTCTCCCTCCTTTTTGTTTACTCCTGCCGTTCCGACATTCAGATGTCCGAAACCAGCAGTGCGTTCATAAATATAAGCCGCATCTTTGACTGTTTCCGTTACAAGAAAAATTTTCTTTTTGTCATTGATTGGATTATTCAGTGCTTTGACAGAATCATCCAGAGATTTGATTACAAGATTCACCCCCGCCGGCTTTGCCATTTTCATCGTCATGGCTTTAAAGGAATCTTTCGCAGCCACATTGTTGGCCACCAGAATCGTCTGAGGCTGCAAATGGGATGTCCAGGACACCGCCACCATTCCATGAATCAGCCTATCATCTGCCCTTACCATAATAATCATACGCATTCCCTCCTACTTTTTATCTTATTTATCTCATTACAATTCCTCTTCACCGCCCACTTCTTCCTGCCGGACAAAATCATTGACATATACAATCTGTTCTCTTGCATTGACAACGCTGTTCCGAATCTGCTCCGCGGTTATTCCATCTGGCATAAAGGTCAGTTCAATCAGAAGTGGAAGATTTATCCCTGTAATCAGCTGATAAGAAAATTCCTGCATCAGCCTTGTTGCCACCTGATTGACACTTCCTCCCATGATATCGCTAAGAACAATCACATTCTCGCCCTTTACCTTTTCCAGTGCAGTCCGAAACTCTTTTTCAAATTCCTGCGACTCCACATAAGCATTAATAAACTGAACATTCTCCAAATCTGATTTAAAAAACCTCACAACATCTGCAAATCCTCCTGCCAGTGTTGCATGTGTTACAATAATGAACTGGTTCATGACTGTTCCTCCATATAAATATGCGCAAATGCTTTTCTATTCTTGGGACGTTTTGCTGTATCGATACCCACTGCAATACAATTTCTCGCAGCCATAATCTGAAACGGAAGCGTAAAAACAAGTGGGCTTAATTCTGCCGGAATCGGTGCATAAAAGCATAAATCTTTTTCTTTCAGTTTCATCTCATTCGCAGTGATTACAAAAACATGTTCTGTAATGTGATTCTCCTCAAAGAATTGAATGAACCGTGGTACCCGCTCCAATTCTTTTTCTTCGGAGGCGACAAGAAAAACATAAGTATCTTCATCAAATGCCATCTGTGGACCATGGATCATTTCTTCCATTTCATACCCACGTACTGGATGTTTAAACGTCTCAAACAGCTTCAATTCTGCCTCAATGGCCGTACAGTAATTCAGGCCATAGGCGGCAACACAGCCCTTTCTCATGTTAAGAAGCTCTTTCTGATTTGCCAAATACCATTTCTCTGTCTGCTCCATAATTTCCGGATAATGTTCCAGAAATTCTGCTGTTCTGGTGATCCGCAATTCGAAATCTGTATCATCCAGTTTTTTTCTAGAATGTGCAACTTCCAATGCTGTCAGATACCCTTGAAGCAATGTTACACTATATCCTCTCGTCTCAACCGGAATTTCTTCCTTTCCGCACGTCAGCTTTACAACTCGATCGACCTCTCTGGTAATCAGACTTTCTGTTGCCTCAGTGATGGCAACTGTATAGTACCCTTCCTGTTTCGCCTTTTTCATGGCCTCAATGGTTGATACGCTGGTGCCTGACTGAGAAATACCGACCACCAATATCTCATCTTGATTGTATATACAATTTCGATTAATTTTCGCGTGGTTCGTAAATACTGTAGGAATCATCACTTCTGCTTCCACAGGAAGATACATTTCCAGATACTGTTTAATTGCCGTTGCGGCATTGTAACTGGTTCCAGAACCCAGAAGATAGATTTTCCGAATATCACGTTCCTGAAAAATTTGACAAAACGGATTACAATAAACTGCTCTGTTTTCAAATGTGGCCTTCAAGGCACGCCCCTGGTCCTGAATATAACCAATCATGCTTGGTGTCTCCATAATTTCCTCCTGTTCATTTTGTTGCGTTTTTGCAAATATCTTTTCTATTATTCGTCGTTTTATACTTTATATATACATATATTACTACATTATTTTGATAAAATCAATACTTTTCTCGTTTATTTGTATATATTTTTATCAGTATTTTCTAATATATTTCATATTCAAACTTCATTTTCTTTACTAAATGTGATATACTGACTATATGTATAGATCAATATCAATGAACAGACAAAAGGAATGTGATGTTATGCAGAAAACAGCAAAATACAAACAGGTTGAAGATTATATCAAGCAGGAAATTTCCAGAAAGAATTTGCAGATTGGCGATCAGATTATGACAGAAGAACAGCTTTGCCAACGTTTTAATTTTTCCCGAATGACCATCAATAAAGCATTAAACCATCTGAGCACACTCGGATATATTGAACGAATTCCAGGTCGCGGCAGCTTCGTTACTGCCCCACATATTCAAAAAGAAAATCTCGGCACCGGTTCCAGTTTCACAGAGGATATGAAAAGCATTGGAGTGAAAGCAGGGGCCAGGCTTTTATCCTACGAGCTGCTCCGTGCCGATGATATCCCTACAATTGCCAAAAAGCTGGAACTGAGCGGAAATGATTTCATTCATTATTTTGTCCGTTTACGCACAGGAAATGATAAGCCCATCGCAATCAGCTACACCTATGTTTCGGCCAAAATCATTCCTGCCATCAATGTCGATTGTCTGAATGCATCCTTTTATGAATTTGTTGATTCACTTGGGCTGGAACGTGAATTAAAACAACTGGAACTGAAAGCAACGCTTCCAACAGACCGGCAAAAAGAACTTCTAGCAGCCAATAACATTGCGTTGCTCTGTTCGGCCCACATCACATATACTCATATTGATGGATATTTGCATCCTTATGAATATATCGAAACTTATTATAACGGTGATATTTACACTTATACATATAATGTTACAAAACAAAACAGAATATAAAAATGCCTGTTCTGTATACCGCCCCGGAACTTCTATTGTCTGCACTACAAAAAATAACGACAATCAGTACTAACTGGAAAAGCCAGTTTTTTAGGCTTTATCAGCCATCTTCTGATTGTCGTTTATTATTATTTGTTTTGTAATTGTTATTTTTTATAGCTCAGTGCACGGATCGCATTCAGGATGGCCAGCACAGAAACTCCGACATCTCCAAACACTGCCGCCCACATAGTCGCGCAGCCAAATGCTACCAGGATCAGAACCGCGATCTTAACCGCAATCGCAAAGATAATGTTCTGCTTTACGATACGCACCGTCTTTCTGGCAATGCAGATCGCATCCACGATCTTGGACGGTTCATCATCCATGATGACCACATCCGCAGCCTCAACGGCTGCGTCAGAACCAATACCGCCCATGGCAATGCCTACATCCGCGCGGGCCAGAACCGGAGCATCATTGATGCCGTCACCCACAAAAGCCAGGGTCTTTCCCTCTGGCTTTTCTGCCAGCAGCTGCTCCACCTTGGCTACCTTGTCACCCGGAAGCAGATTGCCGAATACATGGGTAATGCCGATAGACTCCGCAACCTTCTTTCCAACCTCTTCCTTATCTCCGGTCAGCATCACCAGTCTGCTCACGCCTTGCTTTTTCAGACCTGCCAGCATGGCCGGAACGTCCGGACGCACACTGTCGGAAATGACGATAGAACCCAGGTAAGTGGTTCCCTCTGCCAGATACAGGGTAGTTCCCAGTACTGCCGCAGGCGTGCTTACGGTAACACCCTGCCGGTCCATCAGCTTCTGATTCCCGATGTAGATCTCCTTCCACTCACCATTTATCTGAACCTGTGCATGAATGCCGTGACCGGAAATCTCTTCCACCCGGCCAATGCGGCCGGTATCAGCTTCTTTTCCATATGCCTGCTTCACAGACTGTGCGATCGGATGATTGGAATTGTGTTCGCCAAGCGCCGCCAGCTCCAGAAGTTCTTCCCTGCTTCCCTGTACCGGTGAAACATCAGTTACCTCAAATTTACCGGTAGTCAGGGTTCCCGTCTTATCAAAGACAGCTGTATCCAGGCTTCCCATAGCCTCCAGATAGTTGCTGCCCTTCATAAGAATACCATGTCTGGAAGCTGCCCCCAGACCGCCAAAAAAGCTTAACGGCACGGAAATCACCAGTGCACACGGACAGGACACAACCAGGAAACTGCAGGCGCGATAGATCCAGGTGCTCCATCCGCCGAGGATCAGCGGAGGAACCACAGCAAGCATCGCCGCCAGAATTACCACAGCCGGAGTGTATACACGGGCAAAGCGGGTGATGAAAGCCTCCGCCTTTGCCTTCCTGGAGCTTGCATTTTCTACCAGCTCCAGGATCTTTGCCACAGTAGAATCGTCAAACAGTCTGGTGGTCTGCACCTTCAAAAGGCCTGTCAGGTTGATGGAACCGCTCACAATGTTCTCCCCTGCTTCCACCTCAACCGGCACAGATTCGCCCGTCAATGCTTTTGTATCCAGTGTGGATCTTCCCTCCAGGACAATGCCGTCTAACGGCACCTTTTCGCCCGGTCGGATGACAATGGTGTCGCCGATTTCCACCTCGTAAGGATCTACCTGCTCTTCTTCTCCGTCCCGAAGAAGATTGGCATATTCCGGGTTGATATCCATCAAATCGGTGATGGATTTTCTGGATTTGTTGACCGCATAATCATTGAACAGCTCACCAATCTGGTAAAACAGCATGACCGCCACGGCTTCTTCCAGAGAACCAATGGCAAACGCGCCGAGCGTTGCAATGGTCATCAGAAAGTTTTCATCAAACACCTGACCGTTTTTTAAGTTACGACAGGCTCTCAGCGGAATATCATACCCCGCTGCCAGATAGGAAAGCACAAACGGGATCCACGCCCAGAATGTTTTTTTCTCCAGCATCATGGCGACGATAAAGAAAACAGCACTGCCCACAAGACGGGCCACCATTTTTTTCTGCTTCTTGGTCATAGAAAATACCTTTCCGGCACTAGCGAAGTACCTTAAATTCTGCCTCCGGCTCAACCTTTGCAGCTACAGTTCTTGCAGCCTCAACCAGCTCATCTTCTCTTCCGTCTTCCACTTCCATGATGAGGCGCTGGGTCATAAAGCTTAAGCTCGCACTGTTCACACCATCTAATTTCTTAACGCCTTCCTCAATCTTTGCAGCACAGTTTGCGCAGCATAAGCCCTCTAATTTGATGATCTTCTTCATGATATTCTCTCCTTTTACTTTTTAATATGCTCCGTGCCATGCTGACGCAGAGTTTTTATTCCCATTCACAGCTTCCCGGCAGAATTTTACTCGCTGATATGCTCCATGCCCTGAGCCAGAATCGTCTGGATGTGGGCATCTGCCAGCTTATAAAATACGGTTTTTCCGTCCCTCCGGAAAGACACCAGACGCATCTGCTTTAAGACTCTGAGCTGATGGGAAATAGCGGACTGGCCCATCTGCAAAAGCGTCGCAATATCGCAGACACACATTTCCGACTGGCTGAGCACATACAAAATCTTGATCCGGGTGGAGTCTCCAAATATCTTAAAAAACTCCGACAGATCCAGAAGCTGCTGCTCGTCCGGCATCACGCCTTCTACCTTTTCCACAATTTCCTCATGGACATGCATGAACTCACAGGAACCATCTTCCACTTCCTGCTCAATCTGGATTTTTTCCGCCTCTGTCATAGCACTCCTCCGTTTCTTTATATGAACATCTATTCATATGTTTATATTACCATATCATACAATATTGTCAAGAGCGTAGGCGAACTTTTCTAAAATTGCAATTTAGAGAACAACCAATAAGGTCCGAAGGTTCGGTCAGACCCTGCAGAATCAGCAGATGCTGTGAAATTTTGTACTTCATTCGCTCCGCCGCCTATTGCCAGACCTGCGAGCAAAACTCGCGTGCGCTGCACGCTCAGACAATGCTCTCCGGTCTGGCGCTATGCTCGCTCATGAAGAAAATTCCAACGCATCTGCTGATTCTGCAGGGTCTGACCGAACCTTCTGCTGTATTGGTTATTCTACGATAATAATAAACGCAGCCAGAACGTTGCTGACGAAAGCCTGTAATCCAGCTTTTATCTGATAGTAGCGTTCTGGCTGCGTT
>NZ_QUIV01000014.1:51321-86690 GCF_003480315.1 Clostridium sp. AM33-3
CAGAATAAGCAGATGCTGTGAAATTTTGTACTTCATTCGCTCCGCCGCCTATTGCCAGACCTGCGAGCAAAACTCGCGTGCGCTGCACGCTCAGACAATGCTCTCCGGTCTGGCGCTATGCTCGCTCATGAAGAAAATTCCAACGCATCTGCTGATTCTGCAGGGTCTGACCGAACCTTCTGCTGTATTGGTTATTCTACGATAATAATAAACGCAGCCAGAACGTTGCTGACGAAAGCCTGTAATCCAGCTTTTATCTGATAGTAGCGTTCTGGCTGCGTTTTCTTTTTATGGAAGAGTTAATATGGCTGTAGCTACTATTTTTTGTAGCGAGGTCAATACAGCAGGAAGTGATAGAGACCGCTTTCCGGGATTTTCAACATATCAGGTGTTTGCATCTTGAGCACACACGTCCGAATGTGGCGGATGTTCATCCGACACAGGCGAACGCGTGTTAGGGAGAGCAAGCAAACAACGATATGTGAAAATAGAGGAAGGCGGTCTCTTTCACTTCCGGACCTTTATTCAGCTTTGTAACTCAAATTTTCATTTTAAGGCATCGGCCATTGCTTTCATGGCTTCTCTGGTATCATCATGCACAGCGGATTTGATGGTAACTACCTGCTCCAGTACATGCACATCTTTCATCGGCTCTAAGATACCGCGCATGATTTTTCCGGCTAACGGTGCCCAGGATCCGTTCTCCATCAGACCTACAGTACGCTTCTGAAAATTCTTGGATTTTAAGTGCAGCAGGAACTCTTCCATGCATGGGAATACACCACCGTCATAGGTTGCTGCTGCCAGCACCATGCGGTCATAATAAAATGCCTTGCGCACAGCCAGGGAAACATCGGTGCGGGATAAGTCAAACACCTCGACCTCCTCACCGTTTGCACGGAGCAGCTCTGCCATCTCTTCTGCTGCCTGTGCAGTGTTGCCGTGAATAGACGCGTATGCTACCATCACACCGTGCTTCTCCGGCTGATAGGTGCTCCAGGTCTGATATTTATCAATGTAGTAGCCCAGGTTTTCTTTTAAGATCGGTCCGTGCAGCGGGCAGATCATCCGGATATCCAGTCCGGAAGCCTTCTTTAACAGTCCCTGTACCTGCACGCCGTACTTGCCTACAATATTTAAGTAGTAACGTGCAGCCTCCTCTGCCCACTCTTCTTCTGCATCCAGCGCGCCAAACTTTCCGAAGCCGTCTGCGGAAAACAGAATCTTTTCGCTCTGCTCGTAAGTTACCATAACCTCCGGCCAGTGCACCATCGGTGCCATAAAAAACTGCAACGTATGACTGCCAAGGCTTAAGGTCTCACCTTCTTTTACAAGCACCTTACGCTCAGTCAGATCCATCTCAAAAAACTGGCCCATCATAGCAAAGGTCTTTGCGTTTCCCACAATTTTTGTTTCCGGATAACGCTCTGCAAAGTTTTTGATGTTTGCCGCATGGTCAGGCTCCATATGAGACACAACCAGATAATCCGGTTTCCGGTCACCAAGCTCCCTGGCAAGATTTTCAAACCAGGTATCGGTTGCGCGTTTGTCAACGGTATCCATCACCGCAACCTTTTCATCCAGGATCACATAGGAGTTATAGCTGACTCCATTCGGAATCGGATACTGGCTCTCAAAAATATCCAGTGTTTTATCATCTGCTCCCACATATAAAATAGAATCTGAAATATACATATCACGCATTGTAGTAGTTCCTCCTGTCTTTCTGTCGTCACAATGTCTTTATTATAATGCCCTTAAAAACTGCCGTCAACGCCATTTTCCGACTCTCTTCGGTATCGCTCTACCATTTTCATGATATCCTGTTTCGTGTACGGTTTTTCTATGAATCCGTATGCCTGAATTTTCCATGCCTCCAGAGAAAAACCCGGAATACTGGACATCAGCACTACCGCCGGAGCATTTTTCAGTTTCTGCAGTTCTTTTGCCAGACTGATACCACTGATATCCGGCATCACAATATCCGTAAATACCATATCCACCGGATTCTCCTTCACAAATTCCACTACAGCCACTGCTTCTTCGAAACTTCCAAGCAGACTGACCTCAGCCATATTGCGGAAAATCCCCTCAATTTTTTCCAGAAGTTCCGGTGCATTATCCACCGCAACTACATTTACAGCCATGCTCTCCCTCCATTCGCAGCAACACTCACCCCCGTTTCTTCCAGCCTGGAAAATATGGCTGGGCGCACACCGGCTTTTCCGCCAGAAGACATTCCACTGCTGCCCTGTATTCTTCCATCTTCTGTGCCTTGCGTATCTTTTTCATCAGTTTCGTGCTGTCTTCAAACGCTTCTCCCAGATAGGTCCATAGTTCCTTCATCTTAAATAAAACATTTTTATCTCCCGGTATAGCTCTCCGGTATCCTTCTAGCACATCCTCATGAAAAGCACGAATCCGTTCTGCAGTAAAAGGTGTCTCCTCTGTCAGGGAAGGATTCGTTAAAAGGCCGCGGCCAAGCATGACCGCTTCCACACCCGGATACTGATTCCGGAAATTTCTGATATCCTCCCGGCTAAACAGATCTCCGTTATAAAAAACCGGGTTCCGGCTTTCTCTCACCGCAAGATCAAACGCGTCCATGCGCGGATGATTCTTATAATAATCTGTCTGAACCCGCGGATGCACAATCAGATTTTTGAGCGGATACCTGTTATAAATAGAAAGAAGTTCTTCAAATTCTTGCGGATCTGTCTTCCCGATCCGTGTCTTAACAGACAGGTCCATGCCAAGCCCGCAGATTCCCTCACTGACCTGATAGAGAAACTCATCCAGCTCCATCGGATATTCCAGGAAGCCGGACCCCCGCTTTTTTGCTACTACCGTTCCAGACGGACACCCCAGATTCAGATTCACTTCCATATAGCCAAGCTCTTTCAGGCGCTTAGCAGCCCACAGAAAATCATCTGCCTTATTTGTCAGGATCTGTGGAATGAGAGGAATACCCTTGTTATGCTCCGGAATCACATCGTTCAGTTCTCTCGGTGTAAGCTTACGGGTCTGATTCGGTGAGATAAATGGAGTGTAATATTCCTTGATGCCATGAAAATGCCGGTGATGGGCATTCCGGAACACATAGCCGGTAATGCCCTCCATCGGCGCAAATAAATAATCCATATTCTTCTGCCTTCCTTCACATTTTCAGCATAAATCCTTCCTAGCAGAGGCTGAAGCCCACACATTCCACCTTATCCGCCACCAGAGATTCACAAATCGGCAGCTTCTCAATATCTGCCCGAAGCAGCGTGGAGGCTGTGCGGAAATCTCCCTGCTCCAGATAATCCAGTAAAGCAAAATGCAGGTCCGCAGCCATGTAACAGTTTTTCATCGTTTCCAGAAAGTATATCGTCTGCCGGTCTATACTCTCCAGCAGATAATGAAGCGCCACTTCATTTTTGTAAGTCATAAACAAGGTTTCATGGAACTCCCGGTTCAGTTTCCAGTATTCCATAAAGCTGCGGCTTTCCCCTCCGTTCTCATATTCCTGACACAGAGTGCGCAGCTCCCGGATCCGGTCTTTCGTTACCATATCATGATAACGTTCCAGAAATGAGCATTCCATCACAGTCCGGAAATTGATGATATCCCGCAGCTCTTCCTGCGCCGGTTTCCGTATACGATAGCCATGGCGTGGCGTACTGGCAATAATCCGGTCACTGCGAAGCTGCATCAGTGCCTCGCGCACCGGCGCACGGCTGACCTGATACTTTTCCATCAGACTCTTTTCTGTCAGAAACTCATCGAAAGAGAACTCATTATTCATAATTCCGGCAAATATTTTATTATAGATCTGATCTTTGATGCTGTCTTCTTTTTTTCTTTTCACTTTCCCAAACCTTTCCAGTTCCTATTCTGATACTTCCCATGCTATTTCACTATAATCATATCACAGTTTTTTTATTTTTCCAAATTATAAATTTCATAGGACGCAATTTGGTGGAATTTACCACTGCACTGGAATTTAAAATTTCAAGTCAGCACTGTAAACAGTGTGTGTGGACAGTAACAACGTTGTAAGATGACATCCAAAACGATTATGATTTTATTTTCACAATATATCTTGCATTCCGGATCGCGCTGTGATATGATTACAGTATCTTACAAATGCGTAAGCAAATAAAAGAAAAGAGGGGTTTTGTTATGAACGAGCAAAAGCAATCAAAACGTTGGATTGGCTACCTGCTGTTAGCAGTCATGGCTGCTGCATTCCTGTACCGTGGTGTCTATCAGGTTGCCACAGGTAAGGCACAGTGGGATGTTCAGACTGCATTCTTAACCATGCTGATTCTGGTTATCATCGGTGAAGTCATTTCAACAGCAACCAAAGCATTCGTGCCGTCTATGTTCATTACCGCAGTCCTGTTTGTCCTCGGTTTCTGGACTTATCTTCCAACCGACATCCTGCAGCAGGCCGGTATTGCTTCCAACCTCCCTACCTTCCTGGTTATGATGATGGTTGTCCACTTAGGAACCATGCTGGATATCCAGGAGCTGATCGATCAGTGGAAAACCGTAGTGGTTACCCTGGCCGGCATGTTAGGTATCCTGGTTGTTATCCTTACGGTAGGAACCGTGATCCTTGGTAAGGAAACCGCAGCAGTTGCAGCACCTCCGTTAACCGGTGGTTTCGTAGCTGCCATGATGATGCAGTCTGTTGCTCCGACTGAGCATCTGGCAATCCTGGCCATGGCCGTATACGTACTGCAGGGCTTTGTTGGATATCCGCTCACCAGCATCTGCTTAAAGAAGGAAGGCTATTCCGTATTAAAGCAATACCGTCAGGGAACCTGGAAAGCTGCAGCTGTAAAAGCAAAAGCAGATACCGATTCCGCAAAGAACTATCTGTTCCCACAGATCCCGGACAAGTACAAGAGTGACTTTACCTACCTGTTCACCATGGTCATCCTTACCGTTATGTCCGGTTACCTGGACAAACTCAGCGGCGGCTATATCTCAAAATTTGTGTGGGCTCTGATCCTCGGCGTATTCGCAACAGCAATGGGATTCATGGTAAATGTCAAGAATAATATGTAAAAAATAGCAAAACTGGCATATTGCACAAATATAGGCTGATATCAATGCGATATATGGTCTGTATTTGTGCATTTTGCTATATCAAAGAAAAATATCCAAACGTTTGGACATTTTTGAGACGCGAAAACTTATTTTTAGGTATGGAAAACAGACGTACACGGGGTACGCCTTTTTCATTTTGTCCAAACGTTTGGACAAAATCAGCTATGCAAGTTCCTGTTCCCTCATTTCACGCGAGGACAGACCGCCAAACATCGGTCGCGGATAATCATTCATCCAGTCCTGTATATACTCCAAATCTTCTTCGCTATAATTCGCAATATCCGCGCCTTTTGGAATATGCCGCCGTACCATCTTATTAAGGTTCTCGTTACTGCCACGTTCAAAACTGCAATAAGGGTGACAGTAGTAAGCTACCGTGCGTTGTACTCCCGGAACGAGAGAAGAACGCTCAACGCCTATCTGGTCGAGAAATTCTGTACCATTATCCATTGTGATGGTCTTAAATGTGGTGCGGAAATTTTCGTAGCCATAGGCATGTTCCAGATTGTCAAGGACACGTACTACACTAAGTTGTGATTTATCCGGGATTTTGAAAATATATTCAAACCGGGTCTTACGCTCTGTCAAAACAAGCAGACAGTCTTTGTTGCCGCCTTGACAGCCCACAACGGTATCCATTTCCCAATGCCCGTAATCATTGCGGCTCATTATCTCTTTTGCGCGTTCCTCAATACTGCGGCCTTTCACATTGTTCAGTGATATCTTTGATATTTTCCGCATATTTCGTTTCTTGCGTTTCGAACGCACTGGAAGATTTTTATTTGTGATATTCAAAAACATTCCCTTATCAACATAGTTGTACAGGGTGTTAAGGCAGACTTCCGTCTTAAATTTAAGGCCGTGCTTTTTGATGTGGAGAAGAACGGCTTCTGGGGAATACTTTCTTTCCAGAATCAAGGTTTCCACAAAGCGGATAAATTCAAGGTCGTTACCGACTTTTGGCTCTCTGCCTTTTTCTGCCTTGTTGCGGTCTGCTATGGCCTGCCCTGTATCTGCACAGTATTTCTTGTATCTCCGAAGTTCAGAATCCATCATTTCTATTGTACCGCGTTTAATCTCGCGGTAGATGGTCTGGTAATGCCGTCCCAACAGGACGGATATTTCTTTGATGCTCTTTTTATCATTTCGATATGCTTCGATAGCGTATCGTTCCCGTTCTGTTAAATCATATCTCTTTCCCATACTCATACACCTCTTTTGTAAGTTACTTTAGGGTACGCCAAAAACGGGGCGCGTGTAAAGTGTAAAATGTACGCAAAGCGCACTTGACACGCACCCGCTTTTGGCGTGTTCTAATATAGTTCTCCCAACTCAAGGCCGTTCACCGAAGCCCACGACAAGAGCCGCTTCCTCACTCCTGTCATTAGATCATGCTGCGCATGGCCTAACAACATGAGTGAGAGGGTGGCTCTTTTCCAACCGGGCCGAGGATAGCCCAACTCAAGGCCGTTCACTAAAGCCCCGTAAGGAGTCCTCTTTTGCTTCTGGCCTGTAAATCATTGATACGATTTTCAGACCAGTGCGCTAATACGGGACTCCTACTCCAACCGGGCCGAGAAAAGACGCGTTACCGCGTCACCCACTCTCATTGCCGAGTCACGCGTAGCGCCCAACTTCGTCACCCACTCTGGCTAGCCTCCGGCGGCCGTTTCCCATCTTTCTTATTGCGTCTTCGTCAACTACGACTGCACGGAACACCCACACCCACCGGGTTTCCTCAGACGGCAAAACCCGGTGCGACCACAACGGTATCGCGATGAAGAAACTCTTTTGCAACCATAACTGCTCATATCTACCGATACGGTTCTGAAATCCTTTCTACAGCATACCGATTTCTGTTTTACGTTTCTTTCCATACTTTCCGACTATTGCATGATAATTTTTGCCGATACCATACAGCTTCATATTCACTAATCCGGGACGTTAAATTCATCTTAGGTACAGGAAGAAGATTTCATGAGAATATCTGTAAGTAGGAAAATCACGAAAACAGCAAACGGTATGACTTCCGAAAGAATTTCGGAACCGTTCGCTACGATATTACGCCGTTAGGTTACTATAGGTTTCTTCTGGCTACTACCTTTGCGGTCAGCTAGGTTTTGCCAAGCTAAGAAAGAATATGTTTACCGCAGAGACAATAAATTGTTTCTGCGGTAAAAGAAGAATGATTCTTATGAAATTAAAGGTTATAAGAAGATAGGATGAATACTTTTTGTGATAAGAGGTTTATTGCAGTATGGATAGGGAATGATTTTGTCCAGACGTTTGGACATTTTTAAGATTATTATGCCGTGTAAGCGTTGTCCACCCCTACGGGGATGTACGGGGGTCGAAAGGCCGTACCGCCCAGAGGGCACCCGGTACTCAAAGTTTCCATGATTTGCCACCGCTTGTGATTGACGGAAATCCGGGTATACCCCATATTTCCCAACCACACACCGCCGCGCTTTTCCGCTCCTTTCTGGACTTCCTTTATTTGTTGTCATGCCTTGTTACTTAGGTATCATAGCAGACTACTCGCGCCGGGAAAGGGGTAAAATGTACTCCAAAAATATTTTTTGAATTTTTACATGGTAGTAAATATGGTTTTAAGGTTAAAACGTAAAAATTAAAAAAATATTTTCTCCGCCCCTTTCCCTCTGTTCGCAGTCCGCTAAAAGCAGATACCGTAACAAAGCACATTGACAACTAAATAAAGAAAATCCAGAAAGGGGCTACAAAATGGGCTACGATGAATGGTTAGAAAATACGGGGTATACCCCAAGTTCCGACAATCGCAAGTGGTGGATACGAACCGAAAAGGATATAGATGAAGATATTAAAGATTCTATAGACTTTGAAGTTGACCCAGAACTTCCGTTCTACGATTAACTATAATCCCCCGGTAAAAGCCGGGGGCAAAAAGAAAGGATGAATACCATGAAAGCTAATAAAATTACCTTGAAGAAAATCCGAATCGAGTACCTTGAAAGAATCGTGGATGATATACAGAGTGCGCTTGAATACAGACGCAATCGTCTAAATGAAGCGAAAGAAGAACTAGAGCGCGTCATGACGGAGCTGTTCGACAATGACGAACCCGGTGCGGTTCGTCAGCATGAACGCGATGTTCGATACGCGCAAGAAGCCGTAGACAGATATGAACTGGAAATCAGTGAGGGCGAAAAGATTCTTGCAGAACTGGAAAAAATGGTGTAGGGCGAAAGCCTTACACCTCTTTTAAATTACAGAAAAACATAACCCCGGAGGAAAATAAAATGTACGATTACTACGAAGCAGTAAAAGAAAATGTACTTAAATACATTGAGGAAGAAGTAGATACCGATGGTATCGACTTCGAAGAACTGGAAACACAACTTTACGATGACCTCTTTACAGAGGACAGCGTTACAGGTAACGCAAGCGGCTCTTACACATCCAGTAGAGCGCAAGCGCGAGAATACATAGAGGAAAACAAAGACCTCATTCGCGAAATGTGTAGCGAGTTTGGATGCGAAGAACAGGTCAAAGGTTGGTGGTTCTCCGATGATTATGAATCCATTGACGTATCAATTCGGTGTTACGTTCTGGGTAGTGCAATAGGCTCTGCCTTAGAGGAACTGCGGGAAGCGGCTGAATAGCCGCAAGCCCCTTTCTGGAAGATTTCAAAGAAAGGATGATAAATTATGAAACGCATGGAATTTGAAGTAGGTGGAAAGATGTATCACAGAGTAAGTAGGCCAACGGCAAGAAAGGCTTATGATAGAGGTGCAATAATCATGATTTGCCCGTGCAAATTAAGACCCGGAAAACCGTGGTATCCAGAAACACTCACTTGCAAAGTGCATACTGGTAGAGATTTTGACCCGGTTGCAAGGGATTTTGAGATTTATAATTGCAACGCGGAAGCAGGATGGTACGCATCATTCTACCTTGAAGCATAAGAAAAGCCCGGGGATTGATTCTCCGGGCTATTTTTGTCCAAACGTTTGGACATTTTCAGAACTGGAAATATTTAATTTGATTGTAAGGGGTATCCACAGTTTTCATGTTTTGGATTTCCCCGAAGCTGTTAAGCAATGTTTCCAATTCTGCTTTTGTAAGCATGAGTGTGGTATGAGTTCCAGAGTTCAGGTTTCTGGTAGACCAGTATCGTTTTTTGTTTTTGATACCATCAAACATATCTTTTGTAATGTATTTTGATATGTAATGGGAAACGCGGGTGGAACTCTGCACCTGTGTAGCGGTAGTGAATCCATATGGAAATCCGCCAATGTTATAAATCGGTAAGCCGCCTTTTGTGGTATGCCCGGAAAACTGCATTTTCCAGAGAGACATGTCCATGTTGCTGAATACGCCATGAAGATGGTAGCGGCCCGATTTATGCTTTTCTGGCACTATGAGATATTTGGTTTTAATTTTCGTATTGTTTCCGATATCTCTAAGGAAATCGGACATGACCTTTACCACCTCATCATAATTGAATGAATCAACCTGTTTAGGGTCAAAGGTAAAGGTTAGAAACCATTCCCATGTATTGTCCCTAGCATAGTTGTAAATTTTATTCTTTGTGCGGTTATAGGAAACATAAAACGAATGGAGAGGGTTCTCCTGTTTTTGTTCTTTTGGTGGTTTGGTTCCAAAAGCCATATAAGAATAAAGTTCAATGAGTTCGTCATCACGTTCCACTAGAAAAGAGTCCTTTTCTTTGGAGTGGCCTGTGATGACATTAGCATAATAAACAACTTCGGTTGATTCAAGATACTCTGATACTTTTACATTGTACATTTTTTCAGACCCTTTCATTTTGTCCAAACATTTGGACAAAGTGATAATTTAGCAAAAAATTTTCAATTTTTTGCAGGTTAAGTGTTGCCATAGTCAAGTAGGCAACACCTAACCACCCGGAACATAACCGGGAACTAATCTTTTAATTGCTTGTGGCAATTCTATGGAATAGAAATGGCTAAGCAGAAGCTTTTGCCTTTTGCCTGTGAAAGTTATATAACATTTCTTTCCATACTTCATCTATGCGGCTTTGTACTTCTAAAGCGGCTACGGATGAAGAAAGACCATCTTTTATTTTATTGGTATAGAAACGGTCTGGGTAAGAACCATATTTTATGCAAAACTCTTTTTCGATATTTCCATTGATTTCTGAATTGCTGTTTGTAAATCTCGACATGGTTTTTCATTCTCCTTATAAGGTTTATTTTCCGGGGTGTTATATAAACAGGTTTTTGATATGCGGCATAAGGCGCATGAGCTTTCACAGCGGTATGATGTTTTTTTACATTCTTTGTAACTACGGCAAAACCGCTGTGAACACTGATAATATGGACAGTGTGTCATGAATATCTCCTTTCCGATTTTGTCCAAACGTTTGGACATTTTTCTTATCATATCGGCACCCCATGTCCTTGCTGTACTGGCTTTACGAGCAAGGTGTTATCTGGTATAATACAAGATAACGAGGGGGTGCGGTATGAAAATTTTAATAGCAAGGTTTATAGCAAATGCCATTACGTTTTTTGTTGTATGGAAATATACAAAAAAACAGATGGAAAAATATCAAGCACAAGGTCATAAGCTAGATGAAAAGCAAGTGATTGAAAATATTAAAAATGACAGACGTTACGACTGGGGTACAGGGCAAGAGGAAAACTGGAAACATACATGGAACTCTAACAACCCCATTGAAAAGAAGAAAATTACAATAAAGGGTATCATTATAAAAAGCTTTGCCCTGTACTATTTCATAGGAATCATAACTGAAATACTAGTGTATTCATTTATGGGGGTTCAGTCGTAATCATTTAAAAATCTTTGATACAAATGCAAGTAATCCAGTCGATGTTTTTGCATCACCAGTAATGCTGTTTTTCATCTCCTTGAAAGTCTTAATAAACAGGAGTACCAGTTTATAGATGGTGAAAAGACAGCCAGTCACGACAAGAATGTATGTCATGTAAAAAACTGGGTCACCCATCAAATAGCGGTAAAGCCCGACTGTTTCAAGCACGGGCATACCGCTTGTGATTCCAGATTGCGCGGAATTACCGAGGTCAATGACATACTCATTGATTTCAACAAGTGTATCATAAAAGTTAAGCATTGCCGTTACGACATTGCCGATAAAGGTAAAGATAAATTCAAAGAATGATGCAATGCCGCTAAGAAGCGAGCCATTGAAAAATCCATCCGTAGACGGGGGAATTAATGGCTTAACTGCCGTTAATAAGATATAGTACATAAAACACCGCCTTTCTAAATGTGCATCTTATCAATCTTTCTTCTGATAGCCGCTATTACTGTCATGAAGATTACAAAATAAGCACAGGATAATAACAAGGCGTAAAGGGATACGCCAAATACGGGAATTTGTAAATTTTTCATGTACTCAATTCCTTTTAGCATATCTGCGTGAATAAGAGCAGAACTAGCGGGAACATTAAATACAAGCACGATAAATCGCAAACAGTTAATGAAAAGAATCATTAAAAGTATGATGATTAAAAGGCCAATCATGAAAAGATTGAGGAAGTTATGAAAGCCGGAATCATTTTCATTTTCTTCGATTTCTGGCGTTTTCCAATTTGGTAAAGCTTCTGTAATAGCCGCAACAATACTTGCGGGAAGTGCTTTAACCAAATTCAATAAATCTGCAAAAGAAAATGTTTCTAACATACTGCCAATATTTGTGACTGCACCAAGAAGTGAACCAAGGCCAAGGGCTGTTAGCAGTTCCTTTAAAGTTTCAGAAAGACTGTCAAGGTCTATGCCGAGTTTAAGACCCGATAAAGAAGCCGCTAGTTCCTGTAATTTGGCTAATACATCATCTAGTTTCGTACCCGTCAAATCTTTTAACGCACCCAAGGTTCCAGAAAGGGAACCTAATCCAAGAGCCGCCATAGCTGTTTCAAGAGCCTTGATAAATTCTTCTCCATAATTGTCGATATTCCAAGTTTTTAATTTATCCGCAATATTAACAACTGCATCGGCCATTCTAGTAAGTGGTACACTACCAGTCAATGCCGCTCCGATAATCCCACCAAGATTGTCTATATTTGGCAAATTAGCAAGCTTCTGTAATACGTCTGTTCCTAAATTGTCTATAGCATTTCCTAAATCCGTATTAACGCCATCAATCCAAGCTTCGATATCCCAATCAAGAATATCTTGTACGCCAGTAGAAATCGAAGAGAGATAAAGCAATGCACTCTTGAAAAATGGAATACTATTTAATGCTTCAATGATGCTGTCTTTAATGGTAGTTGGCAATAATTGAAACAAAGACAAAATATTGGGGATGCCATTTGTTGCAGTAAGGATAGAGGTGATTATTCCAATAATACTTGTTAATGCACCAGAGGTATCCGTTGTTGAACCAGTACCGCCAGAGCCAGTATTGGTTCCGGGTTTTGTTTCTGTGTCTGTGCCAGTGGTTGTATCTGTAACGGTCCCTGCGGCAGAGTTTAAAGCAGAAACAGTGGAAAGAACATTTTTATCAGATTTTACAACATTATTAATGTCCCCGTTTACGGAAACGGTCGATAAATTCATAAGGGCATTTAGTGAACCGAATTTCAAACCATAGGTATAATTCAGCAACAAAACATCTTTAGAACTCATATATTTATCAATACTTTCCAAACCAATTCCATTTTGACTGGCAACAGGGCAGGGCAATGATGCACTAATAGCCCATAAATTAGAATCATTACCTTCATGTAAACATTCTTTATCGGAACCGAAATAATATTCATACAAATTAGTTGTATTGCTTAATTGATACCTTGAATAATGAACTTTCATTTGGGAAAAACCATAATCTACCGATGCAGCATTTCTGTAATACAAAAAATAGTCATATCCGTTCTTTAAGGCAAGAGCAATCTTATTTGGCGTATAAATAACAGATGATTGTTTCGGTAAAGAAGCACCCATATCCACACCGCCATAAGGGGAAAAATAATAATATTTGAACCCGTTTATAGATTTAATATTAAAATTTGACGGGTTAATGTCAATCAAAGCATATTTAAGGTATTTAGATTTGCCGCTATTGGCGAGTGACTTTGCAGTATAAATATATGCAATTTTATCTTCATCAGTTAAAGAGATGGAATATCCGCTACCTGTAGCCGCGTTATCTAACTTGTTTTTAAGATTTATAAACATCTGCTGTGTAACTTGAGCCTTTTTAGCTTCGTTTTTAACAAGATAAGAAATATTAGTAGGAGAAAATGTTTTAGCAAACGATGAAATCTGGTCACTAAAAACAGTCGCGTCAGGCGCAGTAATGCCAGAAGAATAAATAACTGCCATAATAGCCATAATAGCGGCAACGCATACTGAAATTTCACCTATAACATGTGCGCTTACTTCGTCATTTATTGTTTCAGTAATGTTTTCCAGGTTAGGGTCATATGGTGTTGATTCTGGATTCAATGCCGCTTCAATCTGTTCCGGGGTTAATGGTTCCAGATTGTTCGGGTCAAAATCATCAATGCAGTTTGCCCCGGCTCCGAGGATTGCGTCAAGGTTATCGTTGTCCATTTCGATTTCATCTGGGATGGTGGATGTATCGACAACGGGGCGGTAATAGGGATAGGTTGGCGTTGTACTGTCTATGCCGGGGCCGTGGTCTGGGTCCTGGTCTGGATTAGTTTCAAAATCTTCAACTCCGAAGTCTGTGTCAATGTTGGTATCTGTGCTTTCAATACTTGCAGATGATTCTGGAATGTTACTGGGTGTTGCTTTTGTACTTGCATATGCAGACAGGGGATTTTCTGTAAGAATAGCAAAAGCAAGCATGATTGAAAGAATCCGCTTGCTGTTTCTTCTTAAATGTTTGAATAAGTATTCGGGATATGATTGTTTATTCATAGCATTTAGTTCCTTTCTGAAATTTTGTCCAAACGTTTGGACATTTTGCCGTGAAAGCGTTGTCCACCCTTACGGGATGTACTAGGGTCAATAGCGAGAGCCGACACCGCAAAGCACTGTTTTGTCCAAACGTTTGGACATTTTAAGGACTGGGATAGTTCCCGGGTTTTCAATTCTTGAACTATGGGGCTTTTCTTTGCCAAGGCAAAAGAAAAGCCCCCATATGTACCTCAAAAGAAATTGAAATCAAAGATTCACGACCAATCCATAATTGTCCCGGTAGAATTGCGAAAGTTTATATTTCCAGTCTTTCATGCCCCAATCAAAGTCAAGCGGTATGAACTGCGTATCATAGAACACGTTTTCAAACAGCTTGTCATTGATTGGAACGGCATGAACAGAACTGGACATATCCGCAAGATTTATAAGCTTGTAGTAAATGTTTCTATCGTTCTTCGATACGACTACAACCGTCTGCGTCTGGTTTCTTAAACGGTTATATACCATTTCTGCTTCGATGGTGGTGTAAACAAACAAGCAATTCTGTTTGCCAATCGTGTTAATGAAGATGGAAATTTCCTTTAGCTTCTTATAATCCTGTGCATCCAGTCCATTGTAGATTTCATCTATAAAGAGGATTTTTGGCGTAAGGTCAAGTGGGAAATCCTCTAAGGAATTGATATAGAAAAAATCATCCTTTGGACTGTAAATGTTTGTGTAAACCGGGATATGAAAAGCTTCATGGATAGCTTTTACCAGTTTATAGGCAAAAAGGGTTTTTCCGCTACGCTGTGCACCGAGACAGCCTACGATTGTACCGGGCATTAATTACCACCGCCATTCTCATTAAGGGTATTAACCTTGATACCCCGGACAAGTTCATTCTGGGTATATGCGGACAGTAATGCTTTTAAGTTCTGAGAGCTGAAAAAATTGATATTCTTGTTGTTCTGTAACTGATGGTCGATATCTTCAAAAACTGCCCGCCATTCTGTGAGGTCATATTTTTCAATGAAATACATAAGCTGAAACTTTAAGTGCATCTGGGTGGAATCCATGTAAGGAATGATACCGTAAATGGATTTAATCGGGTCACCCGTGTCAACCGGAGCAGAAAAGCCACTCATTAAGGACTGGAAATCAACTTGCATATCGTCACCCCCCAATGCGCACGAACATGATGAACGTGAGAATGATATTAAAAATCATAAGGTTTCTGGGAAGCGTATCCTTTTTAAAGAAGTTTCCAAACATGATAGATGAAAGCTTGCGCTTATCCTGTACAAAGTCCAGGTCTTTGGCGGTAAGAATGGCTACACTGTCAGCCCCAACCTGTTTAAACTCGTCCTCATCCATCTGAGCACCCATAGAACGGTTAAGAAGTGTAAGGCTCTTTCCTGTGTAAACGTGATTTTCTGTGATAACAATATACATTTTTATTTTTCCTTTCTTTAATCGTGAGCGCAGAGGTCAGCAACATGAAGCAACTGCAAAACAACATAAAAACCAAGCATTAAGCCGAAAACAGTAGCGTAGGGGTAATCCATTATTGTCTCACCCCCCGGCCATTGTTGATGGATTTATAAACACGGACGAGATTGGAAACAACAAAGCCGCCAATGTTTACAAAGGCACAGCAGATAATAAAATAGGTAAAATATTGTAAGGTTTCCATAAGCTACTCCTTTCTATCCCAAAGCCAATCCATAGTTTTCATAGCGGCTAAAAAGATAAAAACTACGGAAGAAACAGGAATAAGACGGTAGAGTAAAGAACTGATGAATGATAATACTTCCATGATTACTCCTTTTTCAGTGTGTGAAGCAGAATGAGAACGGCACAACAGGCAGTTATAATGGAACAGGTGAGGATATTGTCCAAACGATTTACCACGGTTCCTTGAAAGCTGCTTGCATTGGAATCAGTAGCAAGATAAGCCACGTTGTCCGCATTGGTCTGGTATGCGTCTGGGTGGATATCATCAACGAGATATTCTTCATCCGGGAAGCTTTCTTCTGCATCTTCGTCCACATCGTCCGAAGCTTCGGACTCCGGGACGGTTTCCGTTACGGTTTCGCTATTCGCTTCACCGCTTGCAAGTTCTTTCTTGATGGCTTCAATAAGTTCATCAAGGGCAGAGGGGGAGGTTTCTGAAGAACTTACCTCAGAATCTTCCAGAACAGTTTCCATAGAATCCGTTTCACTGCTTTCAATGGGTGGCGAAGTTTCTGGAACATCCGTCTGGTTTTCCTCATGTAACACGTTATCTTCATTCAATGGTTACACCTCGCTTTCCGTAGAATCAGAAATATCCGCGATGGTATCACGGACTAAAATCAGTTCATTGATTGCAAACTGCCACATCTCTGCTTTTTCTTTCATTGCCGGATTTCTGGAAGTAGAATCTAATAAGATATCAAGGTCTTTGATTCTGGTTTCAATAATCTGTAAAGCTGATTCTTTTTTCATGATGTTGTTACTCCTTTCCATAATTCAATCCCGCGCTTACCGCACAACTCCTCAAGTAAGTTGAGTTTCTGGCACAGGAATTTCTCGTATTCTTGTCTTTCTAAAATGTCTGCCATATCGTAACCGAGTTCATACATTTTATCAGTCTGGCTACAAGGCCAACGGTAAACAAGATCATAATATTCATTTTCCAATTCTTTATCAGACAGGCCATTCGCCCATTTAATGATGTCATTACGTTCCGACTTTTTCATACATTCCCTTTCTATTTCGTAGGTTTCTTTTATAATAAATTTGTCCAGACATTTGGACAAAATTGGCTACGCATGAGAATTATCTTGCTAAAGTTTCAAAGACCGGGTAAACAAGGCGGGTAGCGGTGAATCTGCTACCGCCTGTTTGACATTGTGGAGCGCATCCACATGTGTCAAGGATAAATGCGGAGCACGGAAAAGCGCCGCCCTTGACACATGTGGACACGCCACCACCCCGGCAGTGTAAATCCGGGCCAAGGATGAAAAACCAAAACCTTGTAACGGTAAAGCCGCCACAGGCGGCAAAGATACCACAGGCGGCAAGAATACCGCATAATCAAGGTTTTCAAAAGCAAGCTTCATGGGGCTTAATGTATTGGTGTACATAATGCAATTAAGATACAAAAAAGGGGCGAGGGGAAAACCCCTCACCCCTTTCATGAGTGCCCCATCTGGGGAAGCCGCCTTAGCGGAAAGCTGCCTTTAAGCTGTTAATGATAAGGAAGCCGATTCCAAGACCCGCGGTGATGTAAACTACAGGCATCAGAGCTTCAATGATGATGTTTGCAAAGGTAAACATCTGCGCGATATCAAAATCAATCGCGATACCCGCACCGGAAGTACCTGCGCCCGCTTCAGACGCCCACGCCGGGACGGTAGACAGTGCAGACATTCCCGCAACCATCACACCAGTTTTGGCTTTGGTGGAAATAGCACCCACCTTGTTGGAAACTTTAGCTAAAATCTCTTTCATAGCTTTCTCCTTTCTGCCCCATCTGGGGAACAGGGCTTTTGAATTTATTTCAACCGCCCCCTTTTTTAACAGGAATCATGCTCGTGACGGACATGACATAGGGGAGGAAGAGGGCGGTTAAAACCAGATTAGTGGTCTTTCTTCTTGCTTAACTTCTTGCCAAGGTCGAAACAACAGTAACAGAAGCTAAACAGAATCATGAGTAACAAGACAAGGCTCATTTTCTGCTCCTTTCCATTTTGTCCAAACGTTTGGACAAATTCGGGTTATTGTCATCAAACTTGTGAAACAGCATACAATAGCAGTAATCCAGAATGGCGTATTCGATGAGAACACCGCCAAGGATTATGCCAATTAATGCAACTTCCGTAGTTCTCTCCTTTTCTTAGGGTTGGCCCCGGTGGGAAATGTACGGAAAACCACCGGGGCAAATGTATGTCAAACGCGGGTGGGGCGTTATGACCTTATTTGTGTGCCGGGGTAGCAGTACCCGGTTTGTCGAAATTGTGAATCTGCTTTAACTCCTGGACGCGGAAATCAGAACGATCACCATACTCAGCAAAAGAGCAGAGGAATGTTGCCACATCACCACGGCGAACTGCGTCATAGACTTTCTGCGGACAGCGGACGGTAGCAACGTCAACGCCATCGTTCTGGGCTACGTTCAGACGGTAAGACTGCATGGTCTGACCCTCGTTGTTTTTCCAATCACGCGGCTCCGGCTTTCCGATTACTTCTAATTTTGCTTCAATGTATAACATAGTGTTTTCTCCTTTTCTTCTTCATGCCCCGGGGCTACCGGGGCGGTGTAATTGTTTATGGTTAAGTGTACATTTTAAACGATAAGTTACATTGCGGATTCGTCCGGGTAAACGATGTTGATTTCAAGCATATACTGCTTGCCATCCAACTCCCGGCGCTCATCGGTCAGATAGTGCTCACACATTTTCTTGACCTTATCCGATACCGTAGAATCCCAAGTAAGGCCGCTTGCCATAAGCAAACGCATAACCGGGATGTTGGTATCGCGAACGTTCTTTTTCTCTTTCTTTTCTTTCTTCTCGTCCTCTGCTGCTTCCTCTTCTTCGGAATCGTCCGGGGCGGTTGCTTCGGCCTGCGCTTTCCCAATCTGTTTGATTTCCTTAATTGTTGCAGATGGGTCAATCTGAGCTATAGCTTCATCGTTTAAGCGAAGCATTTGAATAAGCTGTGAACTGGAAAACTTCGCGTATTCCTTTTTGAGAAGTTTTGTCGGGAATCCATCATCGTCATGAACGGAATATTTCGTACAAACGTTGATGAAGTTATAAGCAGAGGAACGGGAAAAACCAAACTGGCCTTTAGCGAAGTCCTCAAAGGTCTTAAAGCCTAACTCCTTGTAAAGCTTCTTGCGCTGAATCTCATAGAGTTCAAAGCCGATTTTCACGAAATTCTTTGTAAGGTCTTTAACCAGACCATCCAGAATCTTTACGCGGTCAGTAGCTTCCGCGCTAACAATGTCAGCCGCCGGGTCTTTTACAGCCGGGGGATTCATGGCTGTAAAGCCCTCTGGAACCTCGTTGTTATTGGTAGCAGTAGCGGTATCCGCACCGCCTACAAACTCGTTTTCTTTCTTCTGTAATTCTTTCTTATCCATAGATACGCGCCCTTTCTATAATGATTCTTCGAAGAACTTCGTTGCTAACGCTTCAAAATCAACTGCATTGAGTAAAGCGGTGCGGAGTTCCACATAAAGCGGATTAGCGGAACCTGTCATAAGGTTCATAGCAAGGTAGCCTTTTAAAAGAACTGCATTGCCTTTCAGAAACTCTTCCTTGCTGTATCCCGCTTTTGTTGCAACAGCGGCATTGCCGCGGTCAAGAATCTCGCTCGTAACTGCATGTAAATCATGGTCTGTGTTCATGTAAGTCCAGATGATATCCGTTAAGGTATCTTCCAGAGGTTCTTTGATTACTTCCATATACATTTTCCTTTCTGCGTTTTGTCCAAACGTTTGGACATTTTGCACAACCCTTAAATAAAAAAATAGTAGTATCAGAACTGCTGTTCTTTATACTACTAATTATAAAACTCACAAGCAATGGGATTCATTGAGAAAAATGTACTGGTCCGCTCCCGCAGCATGGGCTTCGTTTACACCATCATTATGATGTTTGTATTCTCTCAGTTAAGCAGCTGTACTCCGGACACTGTGATTCAGCTGATCAAAGATTTTGCGATCCTGATCGTTCTTTCCACTGTTGGTATCGCCATCTTCTCCATCCCGCTCGGACGCAAGTTCGGCATGAGCACACCGATGGCATTTGCCCTGGGACTTGGCTCCATCGCAGGTGGTTTCCCGGCAAGCTACACTCTGAGCGTAGAGGCAGCAAAGGTTTGCGCAGAAAACGAGGAAGAGTATCAGGTTCTGGAGCAGCACATGCTTCCTAAGACCCTGGTTGCAGGTTTCGTCAGCGCAACATCCGGTTCTGTCTTCATTGCAGGCGCTGTTATGGCAATGTTCTTCAAATAAGAGGAGGTTCCATCATGGATTTAGGTTTAAAAGGTAAATCAGTCGTTGTAACCGGAGGCAGCAAAGGCATCGGTTTCGCAGCAGCAGAAGCATTTCTCAAAGAGGGAGCCAAGGTTGCCATCTGTTCCCGCCACGAAGAGGAATTGAAGGAAGCAGCCGAAAAGCTTTCTCAGTATGGCGAAGTTTATTATGAAGCTTTCGATGTTTCCAAGGCAGAAAGTAACTACGCTTTTGCTGAACATGTCAATGATCGTTTTGGCAGCGTTGATGTCTGGGTTAACAATGTAGGAGCCACCGGCTTTAAAAAGGGCGACGAGTACGATGACGAGGAAATCGATTTCATGACCGGTGTCTGCTTTAAATCTGTTATCTACGGATGCCAGGCAGCATTCCGGTACATGAAAAAGCAGCATTCCGGCGCCATCGTCAATGTAAGCTCCCTGGCTGCGCGCTGCTCTTCTGCCGGAAGAAGCACGCTGTACGGTCCGTTAAAATCAGCAATCAATAATCTGACTAACACCTTTGCCGGTGAATATTGTCCATATAATGTACGCGTTACCTGCATTATGCCAGGCTTTACCGTAACCCCGCTTGTGCGGGCACATATCAGCCAGGAGGAGCTTGACCGCAATGCAAATGCTACCCTGCTCCGCCGAATGGCAGAGCCGGAGGAGATTGCCAAACCAATCGTATTCCTGGCAAGTGATGCGGCAAGCTACATGACCGCCACCACCATTGAGGTATCCGGCGGACGCAGTATGACGCTCAATCCTACCTATGCTTATGACAAGCTTGCGGCAGAAAAAGCAGAGGCAGCAAAATAGATCGTAACTGCGATGTTTCTAAGCAGTTGCAATAAATCTTATGTCCCAATCACATGTAGTAAAAACAAAAAGGAGGAGTTACCATGATTGACAACAAAATCACCATCAAAGACGACGAGAAAGTGAATATCCAGCGCGGCGCGATCGGTCATCGTTCCACCTGGACCGGCCTTACCTACAAATACGCAGCAGAAGCCGGCAAGGCTGAAGAAGCTGAAAAAATCATCCGTCAGGCCATCAGCGAAACCGGACGTGTCCAGGGCAATGCTTTAAGAGAACAGTGCCCGGATCCGACCAGCTGTAAATCCTTCTGCGACACCATGTTCACACCAACCCTGTTAAAATCTTTTGAGGTCGATGTTAAGGAAAAAACTGATGATGTTCTTGACGTTGAATTCCATCACTGCCCGCTCTTAAAGGCATGGCAGGATCTCGGCTTTGACGATGAGATGTGCGCAAAACTCTGTGATATCGCTATGGACGGCGACCGTAACATTGCAAAGGCAATGGGCTTTGATTTCCACTTGGGCGATACCATCGCAAATGGCTGCCCGACCTGTCAGGTAACCTTTCGCAAGAAAAAATAAGCAATAAAAAGCACGAAATGCCGGGGTGGTTCTGTTGGACCGCCCCGGCACTTTTTCTACACCGGCTGTTCCGGAATCATGCTTTTCCGGCCAGTTATCTCTCTCTTTTATCGAATATAGTAGACGTAATCTGCTTTTCTCGGTGCTGCCTCTTTCAGCGGCGCTGCCGCATAGCCAAGCACCAGATGGCCGATGCCTTCATAATCTCCCTCAATGCCAAGACTTTTTAAAAGTTCTTTCCCCTCCTGAGTTTCAAACTCTTCCTTTGCACGATGGATCCAGCAGCTGTCCACGCCAAGATCTGCTGCAGCATTCATAAGATTTCCCAGAACCAGAGTTCCATCATAAAGATAGGTCGGCATGGCCTTGTTTGCCAGAACGATGAGCAGCTCCTGTGCTCCGTAAAACGGATCAAAGCTTTCATCCTTTCCCATAAACTTTGCGTTCATGACAGAAAGCTTATCCCGCAGTTCTTTATTGGTAACCGCAATGATGATCGGGGACTGTCTGCCCATGCCTGTGGCCGCATAGGTTCCTGCTTTGATAATGGCCTGCAGTTTTTCTTCTTCAATAAGCTCCGGCTTGAATGCACGGCAGCTTCTTCTTGTTTCCAGTACTTTTAATGTTTCTGACATGTTATTTCCTCTCTTTCCGGTGCTGATTTATTCATGGCTCTTTCCTATGACTCTAAGGGAGTGACATTTTAACACGGTGTTCTTTCCATGCACAGGCTCATGCCCCGGCATCCGGCATAGCCAGCCAGACATCCGAGCAGCATTCCGCCCAGTACATCAGTCGGATAATGCACATACAGATACAGCCTGGAAAACGCAATCAGAAACGCCAGTAGCAACACAGGCTTCCAAACCTTCTTTGCTGCCATCCGGCTCTCCGATACCGCAACACCAATACTGCTGTATGCATGAAAAAACAGTGCGGATGCCGATGCAAACGCAGCGGATGTATGTCCGGACGGAAACGACCAGTCGGACGGTCTGGGAATCAGAAGCTGAATGGCCATGTTCACATCGCACGGGCGCGGTCTGGCTACAAACGGTTTTATAATTCCGTTGCACAGAATGGTGTTTATGATCAGCGCCACGGTAAGCACAGCACCACAACGTCTCGTTTTCGGAATCAGCAGTAAGATCAGTGTAAGCATGATCCAGATTGCCCCTGCATTTCCCAGCTTTGTGATCGTACACATCACCTGGTCCCCTATTGGTGTGTGCAGCTTCTGGAGCAGATCCAGAATATCAAATTCAATTTCCATATCATCATCTCCTCCTATGACTATAGTCACAAGAAAGCTGCTTGTCAAGACATCTTCTCTGCGAAGAAAATGACATATGACGTTTACATTTTACCAGTTCTTATCTATAATAAAAATAGCCTGAGACAAAAATATCTCAAATACAATCTGAAGGGACAGAAAATAAAATGTTAGAAATCCAAGCTATTCAAAAATCCGCTTCCACAACGAACGGACATGTTGTATCCGATCCTGTCTTCTGTGTGATCCCGGCCTCAAAAGATCTGGATACACTGGCCGGACTTTATAAAAAAGAATTGGAAGCTGCTGCTTTCAAAGGCGCAGAAACCATATACTTTCCTTCTCTCTCCTGCAGCTCCCAGCCGCTTTTATTCCGGGCCATCAGCCAGATCTACCGTACCATCCTTGATTTCGGAGATGCAGGCGATACTTCCGTAAAAAAAGTCTGCATTGTCTGCGAAGATGATGACATCCGCAATACTTATATGGTTGTCTGGAACTTCTATTGTGCAGGAACCAAAAAGGCTCGCATGAACGATGGCCGCTGGGACTGATCCGTCCATCCTGAGCAGTTTATGAAACACTTAAATAATCACCAGTAATACCGTTCCCACTGTAATAAGTAAAACGCCAACTGCCGCTTTCTTAGTCAGCCTCTCATGAAATACAAGCCAGGAAAAGGCAATCGTCACCAGCATACTGAGCTTATCAATCGGGACTACCACGCTTGCCGGTCCCTCTTGTAATGCCCGATAATAACAGAGCCATGATGCTCCCGTTGCCAATCCGGACAGACAGATAAAACCTAATTCTTCCTTCTCTATCACCTTTATCTCTTTCTGTTTTCCGGTAACAAACACCATGAGCCACGCCATAAGCAGCACTACCGTAGTACGGATTGCCGTACCGAGATTGGAATCAATCCCTTCGATTCCAATCTTTCCCAAAATAGAAGTCAGGCTGGCAAATAGCGCTGACAGCACCGCATAGATCAGCCACCCACCGCTCTTTTCCCCGGAATCTGTTTCGATGTCTTTTTTCATTATCATCATCATGGTTCCGATTCCAATAAGCACTATAGATACTATTTTAGTCCCTGTAATTCCTTCGTGAAGAAAAATGAGTGCCAAAAGAATAGAAAGTACGGTACTGGATTTATCAATGGGTACAACCTTATTGATGTCCCCCTTCTGAAGGGCATGGAAATAGCACAGCCACGATGCGCCTGTCGCCAATCCTGACAAAACAAGAAACAAAAGCGTCCGACCATCAATCTGAGTTATCCCGCCCCATGTCCCGGTAATCAGCACCATGAGCCATGAAAACAACAATACCACCACGGTTCGGATAGCTGTCGCCACATCCGAATCCGTTTTCTTAATTCCGCATTTTGCCAGAATTGCCGTGATTCCCGCAAAAAAGGAAGAACCTATCGCATAAAAGATCCACATAGTGCAATTCCCCCGTAATAATTCAGACTTGTCCGAACCGTTACAATCCTCCCACTTATTCAGACGGTATCCCGCTGGCCATACTGTTTTCAAAATCTTAGGATTCTTTTTGTCATCTCCAATCCCAAGTTTTCTGATCTTATCTATGGATTCCGTCCTTACCGTAACCATAAAAATTGAAATATCAATCTGCTCCTGTATCTCCCGGCAGTTTCATATCCGCTTTTACCTGGAACCATCAAATCAGGCAAGAGTCACTCCTATAGTACCACATTCTGCGATAAGTGCAATATCACCGGATGATAAATACTGTTCCTCCCATAACTTCTCAAATTCGATTTCTGATTTAATCAGTATATACATATCTCCCGTCTGAACATCTCTGTAATTCACCTTTCCGCAGGACTCTTCCCCACAGATTTTTCTTTACTCCTGCTGTATACACTCTGCCAGCCTTAATATCTTCCATGCCTCTCTATTTCTGCATTGAACTGTTCCTTTGCCAGAGAGCCATACGCAACAGGCTCCTCCTTACCCTTTTCTGTCGCTGGTTCATGAAATCGTTCCAGGTAGTCATCAAAATCATTACTGAAAAGACCGGATACCAGTGTTCATATACAGGGTGAGTTTTCATGAAATTCAGAAATAGCTCCTGCTCAAGTTTCGTCAACGCTCTACGCTTTTCCGACTGAAAACAATGTGCTTTTTTCAATTCTCTCAACACATTATCTGACGGGTTATTTCTGATGAAGTCATCATCGACAGCAATCTGTAAAACCTGATGAAGAACCGTATGTATATTATCAATCGTTGAAAGGTAATATCATCAGGTGTAAGCGGTAAATTCTTCTCCGACCATTCCGTAATAAGCTCTGGATGTACTTCTGCTAAACTGTTGTTCATAGCCAAACCTCAACCTCCTTTTGCTTAGAGTATATGAAGTTTTGGCTTTATCTTGTAGTTTGCGAATATCCGTATAAATAGAAAAAGCCCTTTGAGAAAAGGATTTCTCCTCTCTCAAAGGGCAACCTGACAAACTGGAATTTGGTGTGTGCTTTATAAATTTTTTCCGATCCACTCAAGTTCGTTCATGGAATCCTTATTTTTTTCAAGTTCATCTCTCGCTGTTGCGTAATATGATTTTTTGAAAAGCATATCCCATGAAAGATATTTTGCCATACAGTCAAACTGCTTATCAATCAGCTCATACTGGATACTGCCTACGGGAGAACCACCTACAACAATTGTGCCAACTTTTTTGTTTTTTAACTGCAATCCACGGCAGTAGCACTTATCAATGATAAGTTTCAATTGTGCTGACATTCCCCACCAATAAACTGGTGTAGCAAAAAGAATCATATCTGCGGCAGCAATTTTATCAATTGTAGAATTTGTATCATCCTTATCGACGCATCCCTTAGAGCATTGACAGACACCACATCCCTTGCATGGTGCAATGTTGAGTTTGTCGGGTTCAATGATTTCAATTTTATTCTTTTCTGATGCTCCTTTTATAAATGCATTGATTGCTGCCAGCGTATTTCCTTTTCTGGCACTTCCATTAATGATTACAATTTTCATGCGTGTATCCTCCAACTTCCGATTTGTATTTCTGTTTGTTTTAAAAATGGGCAATCCCGATTGGAATTGCCCACTCATTGCACTAATTATGCGATTTTTTCTTGCTTGTACCGATTTCTGCATCAATTGATGTAAGTTTGATGTAAATCGCTGTTTTTTTAGTTTTTTATCAAATGAAGTACGTCCCGTCTATTTGGTGAAACGGTACATCTTTACATCATCTTAATAGAGCTTTGCACCTGCCGGAATGTGGTCATCAACCATCAGAAGATGAAGTTTTTCTTCTCCTTCTTCTTCGTGAATAGCACTGAGAAGCATACCGCAAGAGTCAATACCCATCATAGCTCTCGGTGGAAGATTTGTGATAGCGATAAGAGTTTTTCCAACCAGTTCTTCAGGCTCATAAAAGCTATGAATACCACTTAAAATAGTTCTGTCTGTGCCTGTTCCGTCATCAAGAGTGAACTGTAAGAGTTTCTTTGACTTCGGTACTGCAACACACTCTTTAACCTTTACTGCACGGAAATCTGACTTGCTGAATGTGTCAAAATCAACTGCTTCCTCAAACAAAGGCTCAATCTTTACCTTAGAAAAATCAATCTTTTCAGGCTCAGCTTTCACTTCTGCAGCTGCAGGAGCTGCTTCGGAAGTCTTGGAAGCTTTCTTATCAGCATCCAGGGACTTCATAGTCGGGAATTTTTTTGATTGCTAAGCTAACTCTTGTATATCCTTGTAAACCCTTGGAAAATGGGCTTTCCCGGATTCTATATACTTGGATACTCTTGGACGTTTTTTTGACTTTTGTGCGTCCAAAAGATGTCATTCGCCTTAAAATACGTCTTTTTATTTTATGCATGTACTGCTGTGTCAAACACAACAATACTTAGCAAGTATAACATATTTGCCACAGTATGAATAGGTATATTTTTCAATCTTCAAAGAGTTCAATCGCAGGACTCTTTTCTAAAAAATATCCATATTTTTTGATAATTTCTCAATTACTGATTTGGTAACATCTGGGTTTGCTTCTGCATATATGTTCATGGTAGTTGATACATCAGCATGTCCCATTACCTCTTGAATTACTTTGATGTTGGTTTCATTCTCGCAAAATCTTGATGCAAACGTATGTCTAAAGATATGGCAGGAGAATCTTGGAATCATAACAGGTTCTCTCTTCTCCTTTTTAGCAGTTACCTCTTCTTCTGAATTATGTGTATCCACAATTCTCTTGATTGCCCGGTTTACTGCTGCTGGGTTATGTGGCATCCCAAATCGGTTTGTAAATACAAAATTGGTCATCCCATCCACATTCTCAACACAAAAGCCTTCCTGCTTCTGTCTCTCATATTCTTCCTGAAGCACATCATATACCTGCTGCATCATAGGTATTCTACGATTACCAGCTTCCGTCTTTGGCAAAGATACTCTAAACTCACATTTATATGAATCATCCGCTCTCTGGTAATAGGTTAAGCTATGATTGATATCAATGATTCGATTCTCCAAATCAATATCATCCCAGCGTACTCCGATTGCTTCTCCTATTCTGCATCCAGTTCCTAACAAAAATACAAAAAATGGATACCAGTGATAAAAGAACGGATTCTTTGCTACATACTCCATGAATTTTCTCTGCTGATCCACAGTCAACGCTCGCCTTGTTTTTCTGACACCACCATTACGCTTTTTTACTTCACAGTATGCTCCGTCTACCGGATTCTTCCTTATGATATCATCTCTGACAGCAAGCTGAAATGTAGGTCTTAATACTGTGTTAATTGTCTCAAGCGTATTAATCTGTAATCCCTGATTATTAATCAAGTCTGTATAAAAGAACAACACGTCTGAGTATTTCACATCTCTTACTTTCTTCTTGCCAAATGTATCACGAATAAAATGATTCCATGTATACAAATAATTACTGTAAGTAGTGCTGCGCAATTCTGTTTTAGTTGATATGTACCTGTCAAACAAAAAGTTTACATCAGCCTTTCCTGCGACATAGATATCAAGTCCATCCAACTGGTCTTTTTGTAACTGTTCTTCTCTTTCTCGAAGTTTTACCAAAGACTTTGCATAAATGGTTCTTTTCTTGCCTAATGGATCAATATATACATATGAGTATCTTCCGTCGCCTTTTCTGTAACCCTCACCCTTTCTTAATACTCTGCCTTTACCATCTTTTCTACAAGCCATTATTCTCTCCTTTCCGGAGAAAAGAGCCTGTTCTACTGATTAGCCTGCTGCTTCATTTGTAATTCAACACCCATTCTAATCAATTGCGAAATGGATAGATTATGAGTCTCAGCATACTCAACCATTATCTGGTATTCCTCTTCTTTGAATTTAACAGTCACCTTATGATCAAAAGGTTTCTCTGCTTTTGGTCTTCCAGTTCTAGCCATCTGTATGCCTCCTTCATATCTTAATCATATTATACTTTTGGTCTGACCGAAAGTCAATACATTTTTTCTCTTTTGGCTCATTTTTCTCCATACTTGTTTGTATTTCTTCTATACTAATGCGTCATTTCTCATAATTACTTATAAAACTCGTCATCTACAATGTGGAAAGTTTCAAGATATTCGTCAATAATATCCAGATTAACCAACACCAGCTGATTCACTTTATAACATGCCTTTGCATCCTTCGCTAACTGCATAAACTTTGACACACTCATTGAATACATCTCTGCTCCTTCTGAATATCTAACAAATCTTTTATTATTAGTCTTTTTAGTTCTGCTGTCCATTTGCTAACTCCTCCATTACCATTTTGCGAGCTACAGGTAACAGATCAAACTGTCGTATCAATGCTCTGTCTATTTCTTCTCTCACGCCTGAATCCTCAATGACAGTTCCACTTTTTGCTCTAATGCAGCCTTTTGAAATTGTCTGTGCATCTTCAGGCATAAAATCAGAGATCTTACTTAATCCAAATCCACTCACATCCTTCGGATTTAAAATCACATGTACCGGAATATCCTTTAACTTACTGCTCAAAGGGACTACTGACACCTGCGGTGCACCATCATGATTGCTTGCATCACATGAAATAATTATTCCTGGTCTGATTCCGCCCTGAATGCCATGTGGGTTTTTCCCAAAATCCGCATACACGACATCAAATTTATTATATTTACCATACTTTCTTTTTTCTGTTCGTCTGCTCATATCTATGCTCCCTTCTTGATGTGCATATCCAATCTGCCCTCATCTACAGTCACCACAATGCCGCCTGCTTCAATAACCAGTCCTACCTTAAAATAAGCATCTGCGACACTGCTGGATATAGCTGCCATATTCGCAACAACTACTCCACTGATTTGCTTTTTGCGGATCATATTCACAATCTGATTCCACTGGCGATCAACATCACTCTGCGAAAAGCCATTGCGTCTCATCTTTCCAACGATTGAATATTCTTTTCTCTTTACAAATTCATGTATATATTTGCTCTGCTTGTCTTCAAGCATATTTACTTTTTCTAGTGGAGCCTGCACTGAAAGATATTCTATGCAATCCATCTTTTTAATCTTTCTTCTCATTTTCTGCCTCCTATGCTGACTTCAAAGCCTGCTCTATCATAAAATCAAATGTCTTTTTCAAATAATCCTGCTTATCTGCAGGTAACTGCTTAAGTCTCGAATCTAATGAATCCGGTGTACATTCTATTGCAAGTAAGGTATTTGCATCTGTTTCATAAACTTCCATAAGCATATACAGGTTTTTCATGCTCAAGTTTCTTCCTCCTTGCTCCACCTGTCCAAGCGTCGAAACACTTATTCCGGTTTTAGCGGCAACCTCTTCAATGAGAAGTCCTTTGTCCTTACGGATATCACGAATCACCGGACCAATTTTATATCCTTCATATTTCATCGTCGTACCCTCCATTGTCCCGTGCCATTTCTCTAAGCATCTCTACCGCCGCATCTTCTGTTTCATACTGACCAAGCCACTTCCCACTTGAATCATGTACAACTGTTCCGAATGCAGTCTGTGTAAATCTGCAATCCTTCACAGCCGGGACTTGTTTGTCCCGACCGGAATGATTTTCTGTTGTCGATCTACCAAAGGACTCCGTTAGCATCCAAAGTCCTCTGCATGAGATACAGTAATTGGCACTGGACCGACTTCAAGAGAATAGAGCCATATGCCCATATCTGTGATGGTCTTCACAAATTCCTCCAGATCATAAATGTCATCGGTGATCTCATTCAGGCTTCTGACTACTACAACCTCAAAATCTTCCTCTTTAAGTGTTGCAAAGAAAGCATTCAGTGCTTCTCTGTCATAGTCCCTTGTCATTGAGCGATCACAATACGCATCATTTATTATTACTCCATTAGGTATTGCCTGATCACGCATACTTTCAACCATCTGGACTACATTGAGTTCCGCTCTGCGTGACTTTACAAATGCAATACCCTTTGCAAGCTCCTGATTATCTGTACCTTCGTTTCCTACTAAGTTAAAATCTCTTTTTTTCATTTTGTTATCTCCTTTACGATTTCGTATTGGAGAGTTTTGGCGCCTCCACTCTCGTGGTGTGCTGTATCTCAAGCACAAGTATATTGTAATCTGCCACACCTTAATTGCCGACCGTGTACAGGCGACAATTATGTCGTGTAAACACGACAATCACTTTTCAACTGACACGCTTTTCATTGCTTTCATCATTGCAAGACACTGTCTTATCTGCAATTCATCCATATCTGAAAGAACATCCATTGCCTCAGATAATAGTTCCGACTTTTCTTCATTCTTTCCATACATTATGAAATCAACAGATACACCAAGTACGATTGCTAGATTATCTAATGTCTGTGTCTTAAAATCTCCACCATTTTCAATCGCAGATAATGCTTGTCTGCCTATACCTACTCTATGAGCTAACTCATCCTGTGATAATCCTATCTCCTTTCTTCTATCAGCAATTCGTATTCCTCTCTCATAATCCTTTTCTCTTGTCTGTGCTTTACTGCTCATAAATCCTCCTTGCCGCCCTTGGAAACGAACAAGTCGGATTACCTTTACAGCACAAAAAGACGCACGAGGAAACCAGTATCATAAATACTGTTCGTTTCCCCTGCGTCTCTGGTGCTTCCATCTTTTGATGTGCCCTTATCAGGTGGGCTATAATTTAATTTTCAATCGTTATATTCTGAAAGTTCCATTCTCAGAATGTTCCTTCATCATTCCCTCGGAATACTTCTTGAGTATCATCACTCGCTTGCATCTGTCACACTTAATTCCAATATTCTGAAGTGCTACAGCGGAATCATCACCGCATACAAAATATTCCATCATTAACTTGTTGCATTTTTTACATCTAATTTCTATAACATTTTCTTTGTTCAATTCAGTTCGCTCCTTATTCATACAAAATCATCAATTTACAATTCTGTACTCGTAAAGGAAAGGGAAATCACCTTTGCAAGCCTTTTGCCGGGAGTTCCGATGAATGTCTGCACATTCCCCGGCTTTGCTGATCTAAAGCCAACTGACATATTGTGTGCTGTCAGCACACAATCACATCAGGCTCCGGCTCTTTCCATAAACCACATATTGTTATCTTCATAGAAAAGGAATATTTCCTTTCCATCTACCACACAGGTATAACGCTCTCCAACTCCACCAGCCCTTGTACTGGCTGCTCTGCGCTTGTCTTTTACTCGTGTAATCTCATACTTTCTGCCATCTTCCCATGTTATCTCTTTGGGAATGAGCAGTCCGTCCTTTGAAAACTCTGCAAGTACATCAACATATACCTTATTGCTCAATGTAATCACCTTCCTTACAAGATTGCTATTGCTCTGGAAGCATCCATCTTCCTTGCTATATAGCCTTTTTCTTCTAATATTTTCAGATGTGCATAAACACTTGAAGTCGATGCCACCCCTACCATCTTGCATATCTCCCTGATAGTAGGAGCATAGCCATTCACACGCTGATATTGCATAATGCTTTCATACACATTCTGCTGCTTCTCTGTCAATGGTGCCCTGTCTACCAGATCAATTCTTGCTGTTTCGCCCATGTTCCGCCTCCCTCTTTTTTACTCTATTGGCACTTCTCGTTGCTAACTTGAAAAGTACCCATGTGGATGTACTGTGTGTTCTTCTTTTGCATTGACTGCCGCCAGAATCCTGTCCCGGTACATGAGTCCCCTCTGGATACTGTAAAATCCAAATCTTCTGCGTATCTCATCCACCGCTGAATCCATCTTCATCTGCTTTTCACGCTTCTCCACACTTGAGAACAAATCTATCTGCTCCCAATAATTATCTGTTACCAGATCTGCACCTCTGACACCAACACTACGGATTGGTTTGCTCCAGTTATAGTTTTCCTTAAATATCTGATATGCGTATGCAGCTATTTCTCCGGTAATGTTTGTCGCATGGTCAATCTTTTTCTGACGGGTAAAAGAGAATAATTCATTATCCCTGACACTTATCTCAACCACTCTGCACCGGAATCCATTCTCACGAAGTCTTGCTGCAACACTCTCAGCCAGAATATAAAGAACAATCTTTACATCCTCATCGCATACTAAATCCTTTGGTGTCGTTGTGCTGTTTCCCACCGATTTGATTGGAGCGTGGGCGTTCTCCAGCTTGACAGGTGAATCATCATAGCCATTAGCAAACGACCATAAGATACTGCCAATCTTTCCAAGGTGACTGTTAAGCACATCTTCATCTGTTCTTGCAAGATCACCTATGGTTTTAATACCAAATAATGCAAGCTTTCTGTTCGTACTTTTGCCAACGTATAGAAGATCTGCCACCGGAAGCGACCAAGCCTTCTGCTTAAACTCACTCTTATACATAGTAGTGATAGCATCCGGCTTCTTGTAGTCAGAACCCAGCTTTGCAAATATCTTATTGAAAGAAACACCAACACTCACTGTGATGCCAAGCTCTGACTTCATTCTCCTGCTGATTTCCTGTGCGATAAGCAATCCATCCCCTTTAAGGGAACTGCTTCCTGTCACATCAAGCCAGCACTCATCAATCCCATATGGCTCCTGTCTGTCCGTATATTCTGCATATATCTCATGAGCCATCCTTGAGAACCGAAGATATAAGTCCATTCTTGGTGATACAAATGTTATGTCCGGACAGACCTGCTTTGCCTGCCAGAGTGCCATTCCTGTTTTCACACCGTACTTCTTGGCAATATAGTCAGCTGTTAAGACAATCCCATGTCTTGCCTCCGGGTCTCCGCCTACTGCCAATGGCTTTCCTGCAAGCTCCGGATGATGCAGATGTTCAATCGAAGCATAGCAACAGTTAATATCTGAATGAAGTATTACCCTGTCTCCCATCTGTTCCACCTCCAGTGTTCTGTTCTGACATCCATATCTGTCTGTCCAAGAATATGAGTAATGTTTCTTACAGGGCATAGTATAACCCCAAGAATAATCGACTGTCAACGGACACATGTGTCCTTTTTTCTCATTATATTGGATTTTTAGCTTGAATAATTGGTACTGTTGCTATATACTATGGAGTGAAAAGAGACATTAGAAATCAACAAAATGAAAGAAAAGAGGCGTATGTATGTACTCAATCGGAGAAATCATTTCATCATATAGAAAAAAGAAAGGCTTGCTCCAGCAGGATCTCGCTGATGAACTGGCAAAGGAAGGCATTACCATTTCCTATAAAGCCATATCCAACTGGGAGAGAAATCTTGCTGAACCAAGCGTTACCATATTTTACAAAGTGTGTAGAATCCTTGGTATTACTAACATGTATGAAGCATATTTTGGAGTAAATCCTGCTGATCCTTTCTCATCATTGACTGATGAAGGCAGAGAAAAAGCTATGGACTACATCAATCTGCTCCATGCATCCGGAATGTATGAGAAGAAAATGGCTAAGATTATCCCATTCCGCAGCATTGATATATTTGAAAATGCTGTATCAGCCGGAACCGGTAACTTCCTTGTAGACGGACCGAAAGAGACTGTATGTATAGATGAATCTATCTTACCGGAAGATACTACTTTCGGTGTCCGTATTAGTGGTGACAGTATGGAACCTGAATTCCACGATGGTCAGATTGCATGGGTATTACAGCAGGAATCTGTTGCTAATGGAGAAATCGGCATCTTCGCTCTAAACGGAGAAGCCTATATTAAAAAATTGCAAAACGATACAGACGGAATCTTCCTTATCTCGCTTAATGAAAAGTATTCACCTATCAAGGTTAGTGAAAATGACCGCTTAGACATATTTGGAAAAGTTCTTGGAAAATCTGATGCTTCTGCTATTACAGGACATTACCGATAAAATTGCAAGTCCTTTTTATCGGACACATTATTTTGCATAATTGATAATAAGAAAATATCTATAGAACTGAAAGAAGGGATTCTTATGGCGGTTACCAATAATATCAGAGAAATCCGGGAGCAGCGTGGCATTTACCAGGATGACCTTGCCGCTGCTATCGGATACAGCACAAAAACTGTCGGCAGGATAGAACGTGGGGACAGTACCCCATCTGCCGAATTTATGCTACGGATATCAAAGTACTTTAATATGCTGGTGGAAGATGTATTCCATGTGGAAGATTGAGTCGGAGCAGCAATCCGGCTCACCTTCTATTTTGGACAGCTTTTCATGTCCTTATCAACAACTATAGTTTTTTGATAAATGCTTGACTGTAAACCTTGTTTATAGCTTATTATTAAGTAAAATAGAGTTGCTCGAAAGGAGGGCATAATATGACTATAAAAGACGTAGAAGAGCGAACAGGTTTATCCCGTTCTAATATCCGTTTTTATGAAAAGGAAAAACTTATTGAGCCTTCGAGAAATGAAAGTAATGGTTATAGAGATTATTCTGAAAATGATGTGGAAAATATAAAGAAGATTGCATATCTACGTACATTGGGAATTTCTATTGAAGATATACGAAGTATTATATCCGAAAAAGTAACATTGCAGGAAATGCTTGAGAAGCAAAAGGAAGTATTAAAAAATCAGATTACTGATTTGAATAAGGCGAAACTCATGTGCGAAAAAATGCTGGATGAAGAAAGTATTAGTTATGAAAAATTACAGGTAGAACAGTATGTAACAGATTTGCATGACTATTGGAAAGATAATCGAACTGTTTTCAAACTGGATTCCGTCAGCTTTTTGTATATATGGGGAAGTATGCTTACCTGGACTATGATTACCGCACTATGCTTGATTATTGGGGCTTTGTCTTATTCTAAGTTGCCGACAGAAATTCCAGTACAATGGAGTAAAGGAGTGGCAACATCCCTAGTTAATAAAAACTGGATTTTTATTTGTCCTGTTATATGTATCATAATCCGTTATTTATTAAAACCTTTTATCTATGCGAAATTACAGATGAACAATTATTATGGAGAAATTATAACAGAGTATTTGACAAATTATATGTGTTTTATTGTGTTGTCAGTGGAAATCTTCTCCATACTTTTTACTTTCGGAGTGGTAAAAAGTGTTGTTGTACTGCTATTTGTGGACACGGCAATTTTTATTGGATTGTTAGTAGTTGGTTTGGTAAAAATGGATTTGAGAGGGAAAGAAGTTTTATGATTCAAATTTTATATTTCAGAAATAACAATAAGGAGACCGTTTCAAGTTTTGTGTAAACGTTAAAAACTGATATAAGATTTGTGAATAGTT
>NZ_QUIV01000015.1:0-71008 GCF_003480315.1 Clostridium sp. AM33-3
ACTATTCACAAATCTTATATCAGTTTTTAACGTTTACACAAAACTTGAAACGGTCTCAAATGAGGAGCCACAGCAGCGGCTCCTCATTTTGGCTTTTAAAAGTATATTTTTATGACAGCTTCCAGATTTCCTCATTATACTGCGCAATGGTGCGGTCGGAGGAGAAGAATCCGGCTTTGCTGATGTTGATGAGCATTTTCTTAGCCCACTCGGTGCGGTCAGTGTAGGCTTCATAAGCCTTTTCGCGGGTCTTGACGTAATCTTCAAAGTCCGGGAAGGTCATGAACCAGTCTTTGTTTAACAGTTCTTTGTAGAGACGGTCCAGATTTTCTTTCTGGCCGATCTTCATCATTTCTTTTCCGATAATGAAATCTACAGCAGCCTTTAAGTCTTTATCCTTAGCGTACCAGTCTTTGGACTTGTAGTCACCGCGCTCATAGCGGGCAATGACGGTCTCGGATGATTCGCCGAAGGTGAAGATGTTGTCCTTGCCCACCAGCTCGGCAATCTCCACATTGGCGCCGTCCATGGTTCCCAGGGTCAGGGCGCCGTTTAACATGAACTTCATGTTGCCGGTTCCGGATGCTTCCTTGGAAGCCAGGGAGATCTGCTCGGAGATATCGCAGGCCGGAATCAGCTTTTCAGCCAGGGTCACATTGTAGTTTTCCACCATGAAAACTTTCAGGTGTGGACTTACCTTCGGGTCTTTGTTGATAAGTTCCTGCAAACATAAAATTAAGTGGATAATATCTTTCGCAATTACGTAAGCCGGGGCAGCTTTTGCGCCGAACAGCACGGTAACCGGCTTTTTCGGAAGCTTGCCTGCCTTGATCTCCAGATACTTATGGATGACATAGAGGGCATTCATCTGCTGGCGTTTGTATTCATGCAGACGTTTTACCTGAATGTCAAAAATGGAATCCGGGTTCAGTTCCAGTCCTTGGGTGTTCTTCAGATAGGAAACAAGCTGAGCCTTCTTTTCTGCTTTCACATCCAGAAGCTTTGTAAGTACGGACGGGTCAGACACGAACTGTCCCAGTTTTTCCAGTTCCATGGCATCTTTCTTCCACCCATTTCCGATGAGGGAGGTGATGAGGGCGGAAAGCTCTGGGTTGCATTCCATGAGCCAGCGGCGGAATGTGATGCCGTTGGTCTTGTTGTTGAAGCGCTCCGGGTACAGTTTGTAGAAGTTGTTGAGCTCGGTGTTCTTTAAAATCTCGGTGTGCAGGTAAGCCACGCCGTTGACGCTGTAGCCGTAGTGGATGTCCATATGGGCCATATGAACCAGACCGTTCTGGATGATGTAGGTGGTCTCGTCTTTTACAGTGGCGCGGATGCGGTTGTCCAGCTCGCGGATGATCGGCATTAACTGCGGAACCGCTTTTTCCAGGAAGGCAATCGGCCATTTTTCCAGTGCCTCAGCCAGAATGGTGTGGTTGGTGTAGGCGCATACTTTTGAAACAATGGAGATGGCTTCATCCATGATAATGCCGTGCTGGCCTAACAGGCGGATTAGCTCTGGAATGACCATGGACGGATGGGTGTCGTTGATCTGAACGGCAGCATAGTCAGCCAGGTCATGGAGATTGGAACCGCGGGCGATGCACTCGTCAAGAATGAGCTGTGCGGCATTGCTGACCATGAAATACTGCTGGTACACGCGCAGCAGGCGGCCCTTGTCATCGGAATCATCCGGATAGAGGAAGAGCGTCAGGTTTTTCTCGATTTCGGTTTTGTCGAAATCAATACCATCCTTTACGATGCTCTCATCCACAGTTTCCAGATCGAAGAGGCGCAGGCGGGTAGAGTGGTTGTTATAACCGGTCACATCCAGGTCATAGAGACGGGAAGTAACCGTGAAGCCGCCGAACGGAACCTGATAGCTGGTTTCGGTTTTGGTAAGCCAGCTCTCGTTTTCCATCCACGGGTTCGGGGTCTCCTGCTGCAGATGCTTCTTGTCAAAGACCTGTCTGAACAGGCCATAGTGGTAGTTTAAGCCAACACCGTCTCCGTTTAATCCAAGAGTAGCAATGGAATCCACAAAGCAGGCAGCCAGACGTCCCAGACCGCCGTTGCCGAGGGATGGCTCCGGTTCCAGCTCCTCGATTTCGGCAAGGCTCTTGCCGGCAGCGGCCAGCTCTTTTTTAACTTCATCATAAAGACCTAAGTTGATGAGATTGTTGGAGAGCAGCTTGCCGATCAGAAACTCAGCGGAGATGTAGTAGAGCTTGCGCTTGCTGGTGGCAGCAGTTATTTTGGAAGCAGCTTCCTTCTCCTTTGCCAGCTTTTTCACCTGCTCTAACAGGCAGATATAGATTTCCTCGTTGGTGCAGGAAGCCAGTGGCTTTTTATATTTTTCTTTCACAGCTTTCGTCAGATCCATAATAGTAAAACTCCCTTCCTGAAGTATCATAAATCAAAAATTCGTTTATATTATAACAAAGTCAGGCATGGTTGTGCAACTAAAAATCTCCAGGCTTTATAGAGTCGGGCAGCATGGACTGATATGTTCGATGTCCGATTACATGCTGATAATCGTCCTGGATCAGCGCACAGCGTTCCGGGCTTTCATACAGCTTCTTCGCAGCCACAAACAGGATCCGCGCCGCGTAGTGCATGCCCTTGTGGGCCAGCGGGCTTTTTCCCTGGGCTACGATCTGCCAGGTATGAAGGGCACAGCCGGCCGCTTCGGTTGTTACGCCGATGAGTCCGGTCGGAACCTGCCAGCTTACATCGCCTACATCCGTACTGCCGAGGTTGATGCTTTGGTCAGCAGGAAGAATGGCGGTGTCAATGGAAGGGGAAGCCTGATCCGCAGCAAACCTTGCCGCATACTCGTAATCATCATCTGCATATTCCGGCTTCTCTGCCTCTTGCATGGCCTCCATCATAAGCGCCTCCATAGCCGGAACCGACAACAGCTCTGCATAGGCGCTGACGGTCCGGCAGGAAACCCTGGTTCCCGTCATGAGTGCAGCGCCCTTTGCCACATCAGAGACCCGGTCGTAAAGTTCGGCTACATAAGTGCTTTCCGGTGCGCGCAGGGCGTAGAGCAGGGTGGCGGCAGCCGGAACAATGTTCGGCGCATCGCCGCCATCATTCAGATAAGCGTAGTGCATGCGGGCATCACTTTTGACATGCTCCCGCAGGTAGTTGACGCCCACATTCATAAGTTCACAGGCATCTAATGCAGAACGTCCAAGCTCCGGGTGGGCGGCAGCATGGGCGCTTTTTCCGGTAAAGTCAAAGATCACGCGGATATTGGCGAGCGCCTTTTTGATCAGGCCGGTTTTGGACCCCGGATGCCAGGCCAGAGCAAAGTCCAGATTGTCAAAGCAGCCGGAGCGGGTCAGGAAAGCTTTTCCGGCGCCGCCCTCCTCAGCCGGACAGCCAAAGTAGATCACGGTTCCCTCCGAATGGGTCTGCAAGAGCCAGTCGCGAATGAGGCAGGCCGCTTCCATGGCGCCGGTTCCAAGAAGGTTGTGTCCGCAGCCATGTCCTGCCGCACCGGGAAGGTCTGTCTGTTTTTCGGGAGAATCTGCGATCTGGTTCATGCAGGGCAGCGCGTCATATTCCCCTAAAAGTCCGATGACCGGGTGACCGGAGCCAAAGCTTGCAGAAAAGGCGGTGGCAATGCCGCCGAGATTCCGTGTTACGGTAAAACCTTCTTGTTCCAGAAAATCAGCCTGCAGGGCGCTGGAATGAAACTCCTGGTAACGGGGCTCTGCAAATTCCCAGATCTGGTCGCTGATGGATGTAAATTGCTGTTCAAAATCTTGTCTGTTCATTATAAAAAGTCCTCCTGAGAGTACGATTGACTGAAATATGACATTATCATATCATATCTCAGACTTTTCTTCATTACGTTTTGATGGGGAAATTGCGTCCTGTGGAATGTAATATGATTTCAGCCACATGACGTTTACAAAAGAGTGAAATATTGTTAATATAATTTATTAACAGGAAATTTTTGAAAAAGGAGAGCGTGAATGATGGGGATTGAGAATGTATATGGGGCACTTCTTAACGGTCTTCAGTCAGAAAATCAGAAGCTGCTGCTGACAAAGCTAAAGAAAGACGGAACCTTAGAAAAGCATATTTATGAGCCGGGAACGGAAACCGAGTCAGTGGAAGCTCTGGCACAGCAGGCTGCTTTTGAGAAGAAGGTATGCATTACGGGGTTTGACGATAAGCAGAAAACAGAAAAGTGGATCGCGGAGCCGTTCTGTAAGGAAAACCGCATGCTGATCTTCGGCGGTGGTCATGTTTCACTGGCACTGGCAGAGTTTGCGGCCCGCACCGGTTTTGCGGTAACGGTGACTGATGACCGGCCATCCTTTGCAAACAAGCTTCGTTTCCCGACGGCGAAAGAAGTGCTCTGCATGGATTTTGATTCTGCAATCGAAAAGCTGCATGTCAATTCCTCTGATTTTGTGGTGCTCTTAACCAGGGGCCATCGTCACGATGGTGTCTGTCTGCGGGCCCTGGCAAAGCAGGGGGAGACGGCATATCTCGGCATGATCGGTTCCAGAAAGCGCGTCCGAGAACTGAAGGATACACTGGAGGAGGAAGGCATCAGCCGTAAGTGGCTTGACTGGATCCACACCCCGGTGGGACTTGATATCGGAGCAATAACCCCGGAGGAGATTGCGGTCGCAATCCTTGCAGAAGCAATTCAGGTGAAACGCAAACCGGAAGATGAGGCCAGAAGAGTTTCCCAGTCCGACATCGACATGGAAGTCATTCACAATCTGGCAGAGCCGGAAGAAAAATTTGCGGATCAGAAAAAGGCGGTTATTACCATTCTGAGCACAAAAGGTTCCACACCGAGAAAGGCCGGAGCCAAGATGATCGTCTACGAGACCGGGCTGATCCAGGGAACCATCGGAGGGGGGTGCGCAGAGGCAAACCTCATGCAGCATGCTCGGGAAGTGATCCGTGATGGCGGATATCAGATCCGTCATGTGGATATGACCGGAAGAGTGGCAGAGGAAGAGGGCATGGTCTGCGGCGGCGTGATGCAGGTGCTGATTGAACGGGGCTGAGTGTGCATTCTGATAAGTAACGAAACGCATGAAAAAAAGTTAGGGAAACTGTCAATAAAACAGATTAGGGGATTGCATTTCCCGGAAAAACAGATTACAATAGAATCATCTGAAAAGCCGGTTTGCCGGAAGGCAGGCCGGTTTTAAAAGTCCACCGTTATTTTCACAAAAAAATAACGAACAAAACGGATGAATGAAACAAAAAACGGAATGATAACGAAGATTCACAGGAAGATTGGGAGGCAGCACACATGAAACTGATCAAAACCGTCGATGCGGAGGGCGCAGTCCTCTGTCACGACATTACACAGATCATTCGCGGAGTCACCAAAGACGCAGTGTTCCGCAAGGGTCACATTGTTACAAAGGAAGATATTCCGGTGCTTTTAAGCGTTGGAAAGGATACCCTCTATGTCTGGGAGAAGGAAGAGGGCATGATGCATGAGGATGAGGCAGCCGAAGTGCTCTGCGAGATCTGCAGGGGTGAGCACATGGACCGTTCTTTGCCGAAGGAAGGTAAGATCGAGCTGACCGCGGCCTGCGATGGCCTGTTAAAGATTGACGCAAAGGCACTAAAGGAGGTCAATTCCTTCGACCAGATGATGATCGCCACCCGCCACGGCAATTTTGCCGTAAAAAAGGGAGACAAGCTGGCAGGCACCCGCATTATCCCTCTGGTCATTGAGGAAGAGAAGATGAAAGCGGTGAGGGAGCGGACCATGGAGCTGACCGGCGGAAAGCCAATTCTGGAATTAAAGCCGTTTCAGCGTAAGCAGGTCGGTATTGTGACAACCGGAAATGAAGTGTTCCACGGACGTATCAAAGATACCTTCACCCCGGTCATTGTGGACAAGCTGTCTGAGTTTGACACAGAGGTCATTGACCATGTCACCTGGGATGATGATGACAAAAAGGTAACGGCCAGCATTCTGGATATGATCGGAAAGGGAGCAGATGTTGTCATCTGCACCGGAGGCATGAGTGTAGATCCGGATGACAAGACTCCGCTGGCCATCAAAAATACCGGAGCACGCATTGTTTCCTACGGTGCCCCGGTGCTTCCGGGCGCCATGTTTCTGCTGGCTTATTACGACCGCATAGAACATGGAAGGAACCGGAGAACCGTCATCATGGGACTTCCGGGCTGTGTGATGTATGCAAAGCGCACCATTTTTGATCTGGTACTTCCACGTGTCATGGCAGACGATGAGGTGACACCGGACGAGCTGGCAGCCCTCGGCATGGGCGGCCTGTGCTTAAACTGCCCGGTCTGCACCTTCCCGAACTGCGGATTTGGAAAGGGGTACTGATATGGAATTTACCCATTTTGACGAACAGGGCAATGCCCGCATGGTCGATGTGACTGCCAAGGGCGAAACGGTACGTGAGGCGGTAGCAAAGGGCCGTATCCGCGTGAGCGAGGAATGCTTTGGAAAGATCAAAGAAGGTACTATGGCCAAGGGGGATGTGCTTGGTGTGGCCCGGATCGCTGGGATCATGGGAGCCAAGCGTACTTCAGAGCTGATTCCGCTGTGCCACATCTTAAATCTGACCAAGCTGAACGTGGATTTTAACCTGCATCCGGAAAACTGTGAGATCGAGGCAGTCTGCACGGCCAAGACCACCGGAAAGACCGGAGTGGAGATGGAAGCGCTGACCGGCGTGTCTGTGACGCTTCTGACCATCTACGATATGTGTAAGGCGGTAGATAAGGCTATGGAAATCGGCGACATTCATCTGGCAGAGAAAACCGGAGGAAAGAGCGGACATTTTGTGAATCCGCGTGAGCAGGGCGGTGAGCAGGTGTGAAGGATGCCCAGGGAAGAGAAATTAAGTATCTGCGTGTGTCCGTGACGGACCGCTGCAACCTGCGCTGCAAATACTGTATGCCAAACGGCATTGAGTGCGTGGAGCATAAGGATATATTGAGCTTTGAGGAGATCCGGCAGATCGCGGCGTGCGGGGCCAGGCTCGGTATCACCAAGATCCGGCTGACCGGCGGAGAACCGCTTGCCAGAAAAGGCTGTCCGGAGCTGATCCACATGTTAAAAGAGATTCCGGGCATTGAAAAAATCGCCATGACGACCAACGGAACGCTGGTGAGAGCCATTCTCCCGGAACTGGTAGAGGCAGGACTGGATGAGATCAATATCAGCCTGGATACGCTGGATCCCGGAAGGTTTGCGGCCATCACCGGTCAGGATCTTCTGCCGGAGGTCCTGCTGGCCATTGACGCGGCTCTTGCGGCAGGCTTGAAAGTAAAGGTTAACGCAGTTTCCATGCCGGATACCGACTGGAAACGTCTGATCATGCTGGCAAAGGATAAGCCTGTGGATGTCCGGTTTATTGAGCTGATGCCCATTGGAGAAGGGCGGCACTCGGAGGGACGCAGCAACGAGGAGCTTTTGGAAGAGATACGCAGTGAATTTCCTCAGCTTCAGGCCGATGGCAGCGTACACGGGGCCGGTCCGGCGGTGTATTACAGGATTCCGGGATATCAGGGAAGCATCGGACTCATCAGTGCCATGCACGGAAAGTTCTGCAGCTCCTGCAACCGGGTACGACTGACTTCAACAGGATTTTTGAAGACCTGTCTTTGCTATGAGGATGGAACAGACTTGAGAGAAATTCTGCGTGGTGAATGCGTGCGGCAGGAAGCGGTCAGCAAAAATCAGAATCTTCTCGATGCCATGGCCCGCACCATATACGGCAAACCGGCAGAGCACTGCTTTGAGCAGCCGGATCAGATTACAGAAGCGCATGGCATGAGTGCAATTGGAGGGTGAGAAACATGGATTTTAATGAAACAGGCGTAGTGAAGGCTATCTGCATCAGTCCGGCCCGGGGAACGGAAAAACATACCATCCCGGAAGGACATTTTATTCCGGACTTCGGAATTGAGGGTGATGCTCACGCGGGAACGTGGCACCGGCAGGTGAGTCTTCTTTCCTATAATAAGGTTGAGGAGTTTAATAAGCGCGGAGCAAACGTGGGCGACGGTGCCTTTGGTGAAAATCTGGTCGTAGACGGAATCGATTTCCGGGCGTTGCCGGTGGGAACCAGACTGTATGCTGGGACCGTGGAGCTTCGCATGACCCAGATCGGCAAGGAATGCCACAGTCACTGCGCAATTTATCATCGTGTTGGGGAGTGTATCATGCCGCGGGAAGGTGTGTTTGCCGAGGTTATAAAGGAAGGTATCATCCGTCCGGGCGATGTGATGCGTGTGGAAGCACCGGATGAGAACCGTCCGTTTACGGCGGCAGTCATTGTTTTAAGCGATAAAGGCTCCAGAGGGGAGCGGGAGGACGCAAGCGGTCCAGCAGCCGAGGAGCTGTTAAAAGAAGCAGGATATGATGTGCTGGAACGCTTTGTGATCCCGGATGAGCCGGCGGTGTTAAAGCATCACCTGATCCGTCTGGCCGACAGCCGGCAGGTAGATCTGGTTGTCACCAGTGGCGGTACCGGATTTTCCATGCGGGATCAGACACCGGAGGCAACGCTGGCAGTGGCAGACCGGAATGCGCCTGGCATTGCCGAGTACATCCGCATGAAGTCCATGCAGATCACAGACCGGGCCATGTTAAGCCGCGGCGCGTCTGTGATCCGCAAAAAGACCCTGATCGTGAATCTTCCGGGAAGTCCGAAGGCCGTGAAGGAGAGCCTTGGCTTTATTCTGGGAGCGCTGGATCATGGGTTAAAGATTTTGCGTGGCACCGCGTCTGAGTGCGCGAGAAAATAGAAAACAAAAGGGAGAGAAAAGATGAAGAAACCGTTCGCAGTTGTAATGGCAGCTATGATGGTTGCAGGTATGATGGCAGGATGCTCCTCCAAACCGCAGGAGACCACCGCAGCAGCAACCGAGACTGAGACAATCGCAGCGGAAACCACTGCAGCAGAGACAGAGGCAGAGAGCAAAGCAGAGGCAAAGGCAGACCTTGGCGAGCAGAGTATTCTGGTTGCGGCGGCAGCAAGCTTAAAGAACGCATATGAGGATGAACTGATCCCGATGTTCGAGGAGCAGTATCCGGGCGTAACCGTTGAGGGAACCTACGACAGCTCAGGAAAGCTGCAGACCCAGATCGAGGAAGGCCTGGAGGCAGACGTATTTATGTCTGCAGCGACCAAGCAGATGAAGGCTCTGGATGATGAAGGCATGATTGCTTCCGATACCATTGTAAACCTGTTAGAGAACAAGATCGTTCTGATCGTTCCGACCGGCAGCGACAGCAAAATTGATTCCTTCGAGAAGATCGGTGATGCAGCATCGATCGCACTGGGTGATCCGGAGAGTGTTCCGGCCGGCCAGTACGCAAAAGAAGCTTTGACTAATTTAAACGTATGGGACAGCATTCAGGATAAGGTAAGCTTTGGTACCAACGTAACGGAGGTATTAAACCAGGTTGCAGCAGCAAGTGCTGACGCAGGTATCGTTTACGCAACCGATGCAGCAAGCAAGGCTGATCAGGTTACTGTTGTTGCAGAGGCACCGGAGGAAAGCCTGGAAAAGAAAGTCATCTATCCGGTAGCCGTGGTAAAGGCGACTGCTCACGAGGATGCTGCAAAGGCATTCGTTGACTTCTTACAGACTCCGGAAGCAATCGCGGTATTTGAGTCTTACGGCTTTGTAGCAGCCGAGTAAAAAGAAAGGAGCAACAAGATGGACTGGTCCCCAATTCTGATTTCCATGAAGACAGCCAGTGTCTCCATCGTGCTTACCTTCTTTCTCGGGATCCTGGCAGCCTGGTGGGTGGTCAGCATGAAAAACGAGCGGATGAAGATTCTCCTGGACGGCGTGCTGACGCTGCCGCTGGTGCTTCCGCCTACGGTGGCGGGCTTTTTTCTCTTATATCTGTTTGGGGTGAAACGGCCCATCGGCATCTTCTTTTTACAATATTTTGGCGTGAAGATCGCTTTTTCCTGGACGGCCACGGTGCTGGCCGCGGTGGTGATGTCCTTTCCGCTCATGTACCGCTCTGCAAGGGGAGCGTTTGAGCAGGTGGATCCGAACCTCATGGCAGCGGCCCGCACCCTTGGCATGAGTGAATGGAGCATCTTTCATAAGGTGCTGATCGCCAATGCCATGCCGGGTATCGTCAGCGGCGGTGTCCTGGCCTTTGCGAGAGGCCTGGGAGAATTTGGCGCAACGGCCATGATCGCAGGCAATATCGCAGGAAAGACCAGAACCCTGCCGATGGCGGTATATTCCGAGGTGGCAGCAGGAGATATGGACGCGGCATACCGCTATGTTGCTATCATCGTTGTCATTGCCTTTCTTTCCGTAATCCTGATGAACCGGGCAGCACTGCGCGAGAAGAAAAGGAGATTATCATGAGTGAGGAGTTTTTATCGGCAGATATCCGGAAAAAGCTGCGTGAATTCGAGCTTCAGGTTCGGTTTACCTGCTCGGCATGCCGAGGACGTGCCAGTGACGCGTCCGCCGGCTCCGGGACAGGCTGTCTTGGCATTCTCGGTCCTTCCGGCTGCGGCAAGAGCATGACCTTAAAATCCATTGCCGGCATTGTGGAGCCGGACAGCGGCTCCATCATCCTGGATGGACGGGAACTCTTCAACAGCAGCCGGAAGGTAAACCTGAAGCCGCAGAAACGCCGCGTCGGTTATCTGTTCCAGAACTATGCGCTGTTTCCGAATATGACCGTGGAGGAAAACATCCTTACCGGATTAAAGGCGGGAAAACGCTACGGGGAAGCACAGCAGAAAAAGCGGGTTTCTGAGATGATGGAGCGGTTTCGTTTAAACGGACTGGAAAAACGCTATCCCGCACAGCTTTCCGGCGGACAGCAGCAGAGAGTGGCCCTGGCAAGGATCCTGGCTTATGAGCCGGAGGCACTGCTTTTGGATGAGCCGTTTTCCGCTATGGACACACACTTAAGAGAACGTCTGCGTCTGGAATTGGCCAGCGTGCTTTCGGAATACCAGGGAGCTTCCGTCATGGTCACCCATGACCGGGACGAGGCCTACCAGCTTTGCGATACGCTGCTGCTCTTAAGCAGGGGACAGGTGATCGCGGCCGGAAAGACGAAGGAGCTCTTTCAAGATCCGGGCAGCGTTGAGGCCGCAAGGCTGACCGGCTGCAAAAACATTTCCCGCATTGAAAAAATAGACGATCACCGGGTATGCGCATTAGACTGGGATAATCTGGAACTGAGCACGGAGAAAACCGTGACAGAGGATGTAACTTCCATTGGAATCCGTGCCCATGATTTTGAGCCGGTAAAAGATCCGGAAGGGATCAACCACATTCCGGTTGGACATGCGAAAATTTCCGAGATGCCGTTTGAGTGGTATGTTACCCTGCAGAACGGTCTGTGGTGGAAAATAGGAAAGACCATCCACACCCACAGTGCAGACGGTCTGATTCCGGAATACGTGAGAGTAGCCCCGGAAGCAATCCTGCTTCTTAAGGGTTAACCAAATAATCACCGAAATATTTTTCAAAGAGCTGGGCAGTTGCTGCTTTCAGCTCTTTTTCCATACCCTGATACCGGGTGAGCAGCTCCTTCGCCTCCGGTGTCAGATGGGAGAAACCGCCGGAGGCGCCGCCGGATTTGGATTCGATCAGGGAATAGCCAAGATAGTTCTCGGCCTTTTTGATGATTTTCCAGCCCTTGCTGTAGGACATCTCCATTTCCTTACAGGCGGTCTGCATAGAATTACTCTGGTCTACCAGGATAAGAAATTCTGCAACACCGGGACCGAAAAAGGTGTCGTTCTTGGCTAGGCGGAAACGTACAGACGGGCGGAGCGGAAGGTCTGCCGGGGGGATAGAGGAATCAATGGCTGGTTTTTGTCTGCGGCTCATGAAATGTTTCCTTTCTCAGCTGAAAATGCAAAACAGCTGAGTCCTTTCTGAATTAGATTGTCATGAAAAATTCTGCTCTTTGTCTAGTATAGCACGGCATACTGCAGATGGGTAGGAATTTTCGGAACTTCTTCTCGACAAAACGTAGGAAAACTGCTACAGTGGAAATGCAACAACAGGAGGTTTGACAGATATGCTAGAAACCAGTAAGATTGAACTGCATGGGGATATTTCCATCCCGTTTCTGAAAAAGAGCCGTTTTACCGGGAGCTTCAAAGGCATGCGCTATGTGCTCATCAAACATGAAAAAGAACTGGAGCCCGCCACAGAGGAGACCCCGGCGAAGACGGAAAACGTGCTCCGGGCCATCATCTGGCCGGAACCCTTTAACTTTGAGGTGACGCCGGATGAGAAGAAGCACCACAGAGATTTCCCATTTACCACAGACGGGATCTGGGAGGCGGTGGACTGGCTGAACGCGGAGCACGAGGCGGGACATTACTAATTATTTTTTTGGGGAGTTGTATTATGAATATTTCACAGATTACCGGAGTTTACTTTAGTCCTACCGGAGGTACAAAGCGGGTGACGGAGTGGATCACGGAGCGGATCGCGGATAACAGGGAGGCAGAATGGCTGGATCTCACCGATGCCGTGTCCTCCAGGCCGGATTATACATTTACAGAGCATGAGCTGGTGGTAGTCGGCGTGCCGGTATACGGCGGCCGGGTGCCGGAGACGGCAAGAGAGCGCCTGCAAAAGCTTCACGGCAAGCGCACGCCGGTGGTGCTGATCGTCACCTACGGAAACCGTGCCTACGAGGACGCATTGCTGGAGCTTTCGGACATCTTAAAGGAACAGGGATTCATCCCGGCGGCAGCGGCAGCCGTAGTCACAGAGCATAACATTGCCCATATATACGGAGCCGGACGCCCGGATGAGAAGGATAAAAAAGAGATGACTGCGTTTGCGGAGGCAGTCAGAGAAAAGCTGAAGAGCACAGCCGGAAGCTCAAAGCTTTTGGAGCTTTCTATCCGGGGCAACCGTCCGTACCGCCCATATGGCACATTGCCATTAAAAATCAGTGTCTCTTCAGCCTGCGAGGGCTGTGGAACCTGCATCCGCAAGTGTCCGGTCCAGGCTATTTCCCGTACAGATGCGAAGGTGACCGATGAAAGTGCCTGCATCACCTGCATGCGCTGCATTGCAGTCTGCCCGAAGCACGCGAGAAAGCTTGGAACCCTGGTGACTCTCGCTATCCGCCAGAAATTAAAGAAAGTCTGCACGGACAGAAAGGATGCAGAGTTTGTACTATGAAACTGGAAAATGACTTAAACACCGATGACATACGGGGGCTGGTCCTTCGTCTGGCACTGCCATCCATGCTGGCTCAGTTCGTCAGTGTATTTTACAGTATTGTAGACCGTATGTACATAGGAAACATCCCAAAGATCGGAGAAGTGGCTCTGGCCGGTGTCGGTATCTGCGGTCCCATTGTAACCCTGGTTTCGTCCTTCGCTATTTTGGTGGGGGTAGGCGGTGCGCCGCTTATGAGTATTCGCCTGGGACAGAAGAATGAAAAGGGAGCAGAACAGATCCTTGCAAACTGCTTTCTCATGCTGACGGTCATGGCCCTGGTCCTCACGGTCTTTGTACTGGGCATGCGGGAAAAGCTGCTCTGGTGGTTTGGTGCCGGAGAGACGACCTTTCCCTATGCACTGTCCTATATGACCATCTATCTGTGCGGAACCTTTTTTGCGCTGATGACGACGGGCATGAACCAGTTTATCATCTGCCAGGGCTTTGCAAAGGTGGGTATGAAGGCCGTTATGATCGGGGCAGTGGCAAATATCGTGCTGGATCCCATTTTTATTTTCGGCCTGCATCTTGATGTGCGGGGCGCAGCTCTGGCCACGGTACTGTCGCAGATGTGTTCCTGCTTTTATGTGCTGAGCTTCTTATTTGGAAAGAAGGTGCCGATCCGCATTACCTTTTATGAGTATGATCCCAGGCTGATGCTGCAGGTAGCCAGGGTGGGCTTCTCTCCCTTTGTCATCATTGCTCTGGATAATGTGCTGATCATTTCCCAGAATATGGTGATCCAGAGGCTTGGCGGCCCGGGGCAGGGCGATACCATTCTGACCTGTGCGGCTATTGTCCAGAGCTTTATGCTGATCATCACGATGCCGCTCGGAGGCATTACTTCGGGGACCCAGACGATCCTGGGTTACAATTACGGAGCAAAAAGGCCGGACCGCATCTGGAAGGCCGAGAGGTGGATCGTCACATGTGCACTTTTGTTCAATACGGTCATGTTTCTGGCAGCCCAGTGTATCCCGGAGATTTTTGTGCGGATCTTTACCCGCAACGAGGAATATGTAGCCTTAAGTGTCTGGGCTATCCGGATGTCCACGCTGGGCGTGATACCGCTGGCAGTACAGTACACGATAGTGGACGGATTTACCGGAATGGGCATTGCGAAGGTGGCCATTACCCTGTCGCTGTTCCGTAAATCCATTTATTTTTTGTCGGTGGTGCTGATCCCGCTCCTGACCGGCGTGACCAATGTGTTTTTTGCGGAAACCGTCTCTGACTTTGCCGGTCCGGTATTTTCCATCATCCTGTTCCTCCTGGTATTTAAGAAGGTTGTGGGAGATCCGAAGCAGATATCTGCGGCATAACATAAATAACAGCAATCCGATTCCACAGAGTATCGCATGTAGCCTGTTGCGGAATAAGATACTACTAAGGAAAGAGGGTGATCTCTCATGCGAGAGGAGCTGTTTCATATTATTTTCGGGATTCTGATCCCGTTTCTTGGTACTACCATCGGAGCGGGAAGTGTGTTTTTTGTAAAAAATGAGATCAAACCGGTGATCCAGAAGCTGCTGCTGGGCTTTGCCTCCGGCATTATGGTGGCTGCTTCGGTGTGGTCACTTCTGATCCCGGCCATGGAGATGTGTGAGCCTGCCGGAAAGCTGGCGTTTGTGCCTGCCGCAGCCGGCTTTTCCATCGGCATAGTGTTTCTCTGGGTGTTAGATAAGCTGATCCCGCATCTTCATATGGGAAGCGACACGCCCGAGGGCCCAAAGAGCAATTTAAAGAAAACGACGATGCTGGTGTTTGCGGTAACGCTGCACAACCTGCCGGAGGGCATGGCAGTGGGCGTAGTGTTCGTGGGTCTTCTGACCGGAAGCGCGCCCATCACCGCAGCTGGGGCCTTTGCCCTGACCATCGGTATTGCGATCCAGAATTTTCCTGAGGGAGCCATCATATCCCTGCCGCTGCACAGTGAAGGACAGTCCAAACGGAGAGCCTTTGTTATGGGAACGCTGTCCGGTGTGGTGGAGCCGGTCGGAGCCCTGGTCACGATTCTGTGCGCAAAGTTTCTGGTTCCCATTGTGCCGTATATGCTGGCCTTTGCGGCCGGGGCCATGATCTATGTGGTGGTGGAGGAACTGATCCCGGAATCGGCCCAGGGCGGGCATTCCGATATGGGAACCATGGGCTTTGCGGTTGGTTTTCTCATTATGATGATCCTGGATGTTACACTGGGATAATATTTAGGAGGTATAGAATGACACAGGAAGAGATTTTAAAGAATGCAAGGACCTGTCTTGGTCCGTACTGTAAGGGCTGCCCGGTCTGCAATGGCCGGGCCTGCAAAAATACCATGCCGGGTCCGGGCGCCAAGGGCGAGGGCGATACTGCCATCCGCAACTATGAAAAATGGCGCGAGATCCGGGTGCAGATGGATACGCTGTGCGAGAACCGCCCGGTGGATACCAGTCTGGAACTTTTCGGAAAACAGTTTGCCTATCCGTTCTTTGCGGGTCCGGTGGGGGCTGTGAACCTGCATTACGGGGACAAGTATGATGACGCGGCCTACAATGACATTCTGGTACGTGCCTGCGCGGACAATGGAATTGCGGCCTTCACCGGCGACGGTACAAACCCGCAGGTGATGCTGGCTGCTACGGCAGCTATTGAGAAGGCCCGGGGTCTGGGGGTACCGACGGTAAAGCCGTGGAACGCGGAAACGGTAGCAGAGAAAATGAAGCTGGTCAGAAAGTCTGGAGCCTTTGCGGCGGCTATGGATATTGATGCGGCAGGTCTTCCGTTTTTAAAGAACCTGACCCCGCCTGCAGGCAGCAAAAACGTGGAGGAGCTGGCAGAAATCATCCGTGCGGCAGGAGTTCCGTTTATTGTAAAGGGCGTGATGACCGTAAAGGGTGCGCAAAAGGCGAAGAAGGCCGGGGCAGCAGCCATTGTGGTATCCAACCACGGCGGCCGTGTCCTGGATCAGTGCCCGGCTACCGCAGAGGTGCTGCCTGAGATCGCAGAAGCTGTAGGCGGCGGCTCCATGAAGATCCTGGTGGACGGCGGTATCCGAAACGGCAGCGATGTCTTTAAGGCTCTGGCATTGGGCGCAGACGGTGTACTGATCTGCCGTCCGTTCGTGACTGCGGTTTACGGCGGCGCGGAGGAAGGCGTGGCAGAGCTCATTACCCGGATCGGCGGCCAGCTGAAGGATACCATGGCTATGTGCGGTGCACACAGCCTGTCCGAGATCACCCGTGATATGGTACGGAAATTCTAAAACTGTCCGCAGAATACGGACATATGACCGTTCTCTGGATGGAACAGCGATAAATTATAACCGAAAGGAATAGTACACATTCCTTTTATATAGTTGACAAATAGTATCAGGATTGTTATCATAAAGAGAACGTGACAGAAGGGAGAACACTTATGGATAGAATCGTGTTATCATTGTTAGTAGACAACACATCAGGTGTACTGAGCCGTGTTGCCGGCTTATTCAGCCGCCGTGGCTACAACATCGAGAGTCTGACCGTTGGTGTCACTGCAGATGAGCGGTATTCCAGAATGACCGTAGTTGCTTTTGGAGATCAGAACATTTTAGAGCAGATCGAAAAGCAGCTTCGAAAACTGGAGGATGTCCGCGACATCAAGGAATTAAAACCGAGCCACTCCGTTTACCGGGAGCTGATCATGGTAAAGGTACGGGCCAACGCGAATGAGCGTCAGGCAGTCAGTGCCATTTCCGACATTTTCCGTGCAACCATCGTGGATGTTGGCAAGGATTCCCTGACTGTCATGCTGACCGGCGACCAGTCAAAGCTTGACGCGCTGATCAATCTGCTGGAAGACTACGAAATCCTGGAACTTGCAAGAACCGGACTGACCGGCTTATCCCGCGGCTCCGATGACGTACGGTATCTTCCGTAAACAAATGAATCTAAAGATTCTTGAGGAGGAAAAGAAGATGGCAAAGATTTATTATCAGGAAGACTGTAACCTGTCCTTACTGGATGGAAAGACCATCGCTATCATTGGCTACGGCAGCCAGGGACATGCACATGCATTAAACTTAAAGGAGTCCGGATGTGACGTCATCATCGGTCTGTACGAGGGCAGCAAGTCCTGGGCAAAGGCTGAGGCACAGGGCTTTAAAGTATATACCGCAGCAGAGGCTGCAAAAAAAGCAGATATCATCATGATCCTGATCAACGATGAGTTGCAGGCTGATATGTACAAGAAAGATATCGAGCCGAACCTGGAAGAGGGCAACATGCTGATGTTTGCTCACGGCTTCAACATTCATTTCGGCTGCATCAAACCGCCGGCAAACGTAGATGTTACCATGATCGCTCCGAAGGCACCGGGCCACACTGTTCGTTCCGAGTACCAGGAGGGCAAGGGTACTCCGTGTCTGGTCGCTGTAGAGCAGGATTATACCGGTAAGGCTCTGGAGAAAGCTCTGGCATACGGCCTTGCTATCGGCGGCGCAAGAGCAGGTCTTCTGGAGACCACCTTCCGTACCGAGACTGAGACTGACCTCTTCGGTGAGCAGGCTGTTCTTTGCGGCGGCGTATGCGCTCTGATGCAGGCTGGCTTTGAGACCCTGGTTGAGGCTGGCTACGATCCGAGAAATGCTTACTTTGAGTGTATCCACGAGATGAAGCTGATCGTTGACCTGATCTACCAGTCTGGCTTCGCAGGAATGAGATACTCTATCTCCAACACTGCTGAGTACGGCGATTACGTAACTGGTCCGAAGATCGTTACCGCTGAGACCAAGAAGGCTATGAAGAAGATCCTTTCCGATATCCAGGATGGTACCTTCGCAAAAGAGTTCCTGCTTGATATGAGCCCGGCAGGCCGTCAGGTTCACTTCAAGGCTATGAGAAAGCTTGCTTCCGAGCATCCGTCCGAGAAAGTCGGTGAAGAGATCCGTAAGCTGTACAGCTGGAACGACGAGAGCGGCAAGCTCATCAACAACTAATCAATACGCGTTTTCTATGCGTGAAAAGGCAGAACTGCATGCAGTTCTGCCTTTTTGTATTACAGAGCCTTACTGTCCTGCTCCCTGCAGAACCGGATGAAGGTGTCCAGTGCTTTTGAGGTGCGGCTGCTCTGCCAAAGAAAGCCGACGTTCCGTTTGTGGATGGGGGTATCCAGCTTTAACTGGACCAGACGTCCGGAGTCCAGATCTTCTTTTACAAATTCTTTGATAACACAGCCAATGCCAAGTCCAATGCGGGCAAACTCGATGAGCAGGTCCATGGTGGTGACCTCCAGAAGATTGTTGGCTATGATCTCGTTACATGTCATGTAGTCATCGATGTAGTGGCGGGTAATGTTGTTTTTATCCAGAAGCATCAGGTTGCCGCTCTGGAATACGTCGGTTCCAGCTCCCTCGCGAAGCCTTAAATTTTCCAGATAACTCGGTGTTGCCACAAAAATATCCTCGATATCCATGACCGGGATAAAATTCATGTTCCTTGAGGATTTCTGCTCTACCACCAGTCCGATGTCGATGCGCTGCTGCTCCAGCATAGAGAGCGTCTGGGTAGTGGGCTGGCTTTCGATGGTGATCTTGATGTGAGGATACTGCTCAATAAATCCCTTCAGATATTTGACCATGATAAACCGGCACAGGGTGTTGCTGACGCCAATGCGGATGTGCCCCATATTGAATTCCCGGATGCGCTTTAATTCCTGTTCGCCCTTGGCCAGCTCCTCGAAGGCATCCCGTGTATGTTCGAAAAGTACCTGTCCCTCATCGGTAAGCTGCACACCGCGGGAGTTTCGGGTGAAAAGTACGGTGTTTAAGCTGTCCTCAAGCTTGCTGATGGATTTGCTGATGGCCGGCTGGCTGATGTAGAGCTCCTTTGCCGCACGGGAAATATTCCCGGCCTTGGCTACGGCGTAGAAGATACGGTATTGTGATAAATTCTGTTCCATGCAGTGTGTGAACCCCCAAATAGATTGAAAAAATTTTATAACCAAGTGTTATGATACATATGAGTATTATCTATTGTCATTATATCAATACAGATGCTATAATGCAATAAGTGAGAAAAAATGGCTGAATGCGGCAGGGCAGAAGGGCCGGTGCCGCGGACAAAAATCAATACGAACGATTAGGAGGACATTATGTCAGTCGGTAAAATATTCAAATTTCACAATGACCTGGATACGGATCAGATCATCGCATCCCAGTATCTGTTACTTCCTACCATCGATGAGATGAAGGATCATACATTTGAGTCTTTGGACCCGGATTTTCCGAAAAAAGTAAAACCGGGTGATTATGTAGTAGGCGGAGAAAACTTCGGCTGCGGATCTTCCAGAGAACAGGCGCCAAGTGTATTAAAAGCGCTTGGAATTCAGGCAGTCGTTGCCAAATCCTTTGCCCGCATTTTTTACCGCAATGCGATCAACATTGGTCTGCCGGTTATCGTCTGCAAGGAGCTCCCGGATGCGGTGAACACCGGAGATGAGATGGAGCTTTCTCTCACCGAGGGTGTTGCCAGGGCAAACGGAAGCACCTATTCCTGCACAAAGCTGCCGGCTTATATGCAGCAGATCTTAAGTCAGGGCGGACTCATCGCATCACTGAACAAGGAGGAAGCATAATCATGGGAATGACAATCGCTGAAAAAATCATAGCCCTTGCAGCCGGTGTGCCGGAGGTAAAGGCAGGAGATATCCATACCGTAACCTTAGACCGCATGATGAGCAATGACGGAACCACCCACCTGACCGTCGATATGTACAACAACAAATTAAAACATCCACATATTGCAGATGCGAAGAAGATGGTCTTTATCGTGGATCACAATGTTCCGGCGGACAGCCCGAAGACTGCTGCATCCCAGAAGAAGATGCGCGACTTCGCAAGAGAGAACAACATTGATTTCTGGGAGGGCAAGGGTGTATGCCACCAGATCATGATGGAGCATTATGTCTGCCCGGGTGAGCTGATCTTCGGAGCAGACAGCCACACCTGCACCTATGGTGCGCTGGGCGCGTTCGGTACCGGCGTCGGCTGTACCGATCTGCTCTACGGCATGGTAACCGGAACCTCCTGGGTGTTAGTTCCGGAGACCGTAAAATTCAACCTGACCGGCAAGCTGCCGGAGGGTGTATATCCGAGAGATTTAATGCTCACCATCATCGGTCAGATCGGTGCCAACGGCGTGAACTACCAGGTGATGGAGTTCACCGGAGACGGCGCAAAGACCTTAAGTGTCAATGACCGTATGGTGCTCTGCAACCTGGCTGTAGAGGCCGGAGCCAAGACCGCCATCTTTGAGGCCGATGAGATTGCTCTGGAATACTTAAAGGCAAGAGGACGTGAGCCGAAGGCTGTATTCCGGAGTGATGCGGATGCGGTTTACGCAAGAGAGTATACGTTTGACCTGTCGAAAATCCGGCCGGTAGCAGCACGCCCGGATTTTGTGGATGATGTAGTTCCGGCCAAAGAGGTCTGCGGTGTCCGCATCGATGAGGCATTCCTGGGCTCCTGCAACAATGGCCGTATTGACGACCTGCGTGTCGGAGCAGCCATTGTAAAAGGAAAGAAAATTTCCGACCATGTACGTTTCCTGGTGGTTCCGGCCAGCCGGGAGGTTTATTTACAGGCATTGGATGAGGGGCTGATCCAGATCTTTATGGAGAGCGGCGCCATTGTCATGAACCCGAACTGCAGTGTCTGCTGGGGCAGCTGCCAGGGCGTGATCGGTGAGAATGAGGTTCTGATCAGTACTGGCACCCGTAATTTCAAGGGACGTGCCGGACATCCGAGCTCCAAGGTTTACCTTGGTTCTGCGGCTACCGTAGCGGCTTCTGCCGTAAAGGGTGAGATCTGTACCGCTGATATGCTGTAAGAATTAATCACTACATAATATTATATCGAGAAAATAAGAGGATACCACTATGGCACAATATACCGGAAAGGTCTGGGTCCTGGGCGATGACATCGACACCGACATCATCATCCCGACGGAATACCTGGCCTTAAAGACCATTGAAGATATGAAACAGTACGGCTTCTCCCCGCTTCGCCCGGAGCTTGCGGGTCAGATCCAGCCGGGAGACATCATTGTAGCAGGAAAGAACTTCGGCTGCGGATCTTCCAGAGAGCAGGCGCCGGAGGTGATCAAGGCACTGGGTATTCCCTGCATCATTGCCAAGTCCTTTGCCCGCATTTTCTACCGCAACGCGTTAAATAACGGTCTGCTTCTGCTGGAACAGCCGGAGCTTCACGATGTAGTAAAAGAGGGTGACACGATCACCGTGACCGTGAACGAGGATGTGGACTACAACGGTAAAAAATACCCGATCGCTTCCCTGCCGGAGAACCTGATGGAGATCATTGAGGCCGGCGGCCTGGTCAAGGCCATGCGCAGGCGCAACGGACTGGATTAGGAGGATAGTATGGGACAGACAATTATTGAAAAAATTTTATCACACAATACCGGCAAAGCGGTAAAGCCGGGAGATATTGTGACCGTAAACGTGGACCGCGTCATGTTAGATGACATCATGATCCCCTTTATCGTGGACAAGTTCCACGAGATGGGCTTTGCTAAGGTATGGGATCCGGATAAGGTTGTTCTGATCTATGACCATCTGGTTCCGGCCAGCCAGCAGGACGACACCCGCCATTTCCGCGTGGGAGACGCATTTGTAGAGCAGTATGGCATCAAAAATATTCACAGAAGTGACGGCATCTGCCATCAGCTGATGACGGAGGCAGGCTATGTAAAGCCGGGGCATGTAGTGTTCGGAACGGACAGCCACACTACCACCTACGGCTGTGTGGGAGCATTCTCCACCGGCATCGGCTACACCGAGATGGCTTCCATTCTGGGCACCGGAACTCTCTGGGTCAAGGTGCCGGAGACGATCAAGGTTGTGATCGATGGCGAGCTTCCGTCCAATGTCATGTCCAAAGATGTGATCCTGCGCCTCATCGGTGATCTTGGCGCAGACGGCGCAACCTACCGTGCCCTGGAGTTTACCGGCTCTGCCGTAAAGAACATGAGTATTGCCAGCCGCACGACCATGGCAAACATGGCCATTGAGGCCGGAGCCAAGTGCGCGCTGTTTACTCCGGATGAGAAAACAGAGGAATACTGTGAGATTCAACTGGATGATTTCCAGAAGAGCCTGGCAGGTGATCCGGACGCTGTTTACTTAAAGGAGCTTCATTATAAGGCAGAGGACTTTGTGCCGGTTATGGCATGCCCGTCCCAGGTGGACAAGATCCGCAGCGTCAGCGAGCTGGAGGGCACCGTCATAGACCAGGTCTTCATCGGCTCCTGTACCAACGGCCGTCTGGAGGATCTGCAGGCAGCCGCTGAAATTTTAAAAGGAAAGAGCGTGGCTCCGTATGTGAAGCTCATTGTCACACCGGCCAGCCGTAAGGTGTACCAGGAGGCAGCGGCCTGCGGCGCGATCAGGACGCTTGTGGAAGCAGGCGCAATCGTAACGCATCCGGGCTGTGGACTCTGCTGCGGACGGACCGGAGGCATCTTAAGCGACGGTGAGCGCGTGGTTGCTACCAACAACCGCAACTTCCTGGGCCGCATGGGAACCTCAAAGGTGGAAATTTATCTGGCCTCCCCAAAAACTGCTGCAGCCTGCGCGGTTGCCGGCAAAATCGTAATTCCGGAGAAATAACTTATGAAACAGCAAAAACAGGACAAAACAAACGTGATGCGTCTTCTGGATGCGGCAGGTATTGCATACCGCGTTCAGGAGTACGAAGTGGATGAGAACGATCTATCCGGTATCCACGTAGCAAACCAGATCGGAGAAGATCCGGACAGCGTATTCAAAACCCTGGTCTTAAAAGGGGAAAAGCGGGGATTTCTGGTCTGCTGCATTCCGGTAGCGGAAGAACTGGATTTAAAGAAGGTTGCCAGAGCCGTCGGAGACAAGAAGGTGGAGATGCTTCCCATGAAGGAGCTGCTTCCGACCACCGGCTATATCCGGGGTGGCTGTTCTCCTATTGGTATGAAGAAAAAGTTTCCTACTTATATAGAAGAAACAGCAGTTTTATTTGATGAAATCGCCGTCAGTGCCGGCATTCGCGGCGCTCAGGTGATCTTAAATCCGGAAGATTTAAAAGCCTACACGGAGGCAGAATATGCCAGCCTTACCATCGAATAATTTAAAAATGATTTACATAAAAAAGAGCCGACGTTGTTCGACTCTTTTTTTATGACGGTATAATTAACAAAAATGTAATAATTACTTAACACTTCGAAAGAAATATGAAACAAAAAAACACCGGTTTATAAGCAGGATCTTTGTGCAAAGCTATAGAAAAGGGAAAATTCCTGAAAATTCCGGATGGCAGATATGACAAAAGTGTGAAAAACTTATTGACAGTTTTACTTGTCCCCCACTATAATATCGCCTGTCACAAAGAAATGAGTGATTTCAGGACTTAACTCCCACTTTGAGTCAAAAATATACCATTTTTAGGGAATCACTTGATTGAAAGGAGTAGAATATGTATCCATTTTGCTCATTTCTCCAGGCGGTGTGCCAGCTGGTAAAAAACATATTCACCCCGGTGGTGAACATGACCAAGCGCTTATACCGCAGTGCGGCTGTGATCATGGCCGGAACTGCCGTGGTAGCCGTAATGACTTTTTCCTCAGCCGGATTTGCGGCAGGCGGACACAATGCCCTGACTGCATACGCTGAGACCTCAGACGGAGAGACTCCGGAAACGGAAGCACCGGAGGAGGCCGTGGAAGAAGTATCTGGGGAAACGCAACTGTTAACGGAAGCAAAGGTACAACTGCGTCTTACAGATCCTGACAATTTGAAAAATGGCCAGCTCCTTGTGGGCAATACAATAGCAAGAACAGTACAGGAACAGAATGCTGTACGTCAGGAACAGAAGGCGGTCATTGAAGAGACCGCACAGGAAATCGAGCGTGTCGAGGAAGAACGCCGCAGACAGGCAGAGGAAGAGGCTGCCAGAAAAGCGGAAGAGGAGCGCCGTCATGCGGCCGCAGAAGCAGTCCGCGCATTCTCAGTCATCTCATTTTCCGACCAGGACTATGAGGTTTTAAAACGCATCGTGGAAGCAGAGGCAGGCGGATGCGACATGCAGGGAAGAATCCTGGTAGCCAATGTCATTTTAAACCGTGTGCGGGACGCAGAGTTCCCGTCTACCATCACGGATGTGGTTTATCAGCGTTCTCAGTTTTCCCCGGTCAGCGACGGGCGCTTAAACAGCTGCAGCGTATCGGAGAAGACGGTGGAAGCCGTGAACCGGGCCCTTTCCGGAGAGGATTATTCTCAGGGGGCGCTGTTCTTTATGAACCGTATCCGGTCCCGTTCCGGCAATGTAAGCTGGTTCGACCATCATCTGACCTACCTGTTCCAGCACGAAAAGCATGAGTTCTTTAAATAAGTAAACATAAACATGTAAATAGCGTTATACAGCATAAAAACGAAAAGGAAGTCCGGCTGGATTTCCTTTTTGTGCATAAGGGAAAATTTGAAAAAACACTGTATACATAATTCAAAACTTATGGGCTGCATGCGTATTTTGTTATGGAAATTTTAATTCCAAATATTGACTTTTTCTTCACACAATGAGATAATAAACGCGAATTTCGGTAAAAATGATATCGAGTAAAGTGAAAGAGAGGCTGAATGAAGATGGCAAATATCGATTTAAGTCAGTATGGTATTACCGGAACCACTGAGGTGGTTTACAATCCTTCTTATGAGATGTTATTTGAGGAAGAGACCAAAGAGACTCTGGAAGGATATGAGAAGGGACAGGTCAGCGAGCTTGGCGCTGTCAACGTTATGACTGGTATCTATACAGGTCGTTCACCTAAAGACAAATATATCGTTATGGACGAGAACTCCAAGGACACCGTTTGGTGGACCTCCGACGAGTACAAAAACGACAACCATCCGGCTAGCAAAGAGGCATGGGAAGCTGTTAAGGAAATCGCCAAGAAAGAGCTCTCCAACAAGAGACTGTTTGTAGTCGATGCATTCTGCGGCGCAAACAAAGATACCCGCATGGCTATCCGTTTCATCGTAGAGGTAGCATGGCAGGCACACTTTGTTACCAACATGTTCATTAAGCCAACCGCTGAAGAGCTGAAGGACTTCAAGCCGGACTTCGTTGTTTACAACGCATCCAAGGCAAAAGTGGAAAACTACAAAGAGCTGGGCTTAAACTCTGAGACCGCAGTTGTATTCAACATCACCAGCCGTGAGCAGGTTATCGTTAACACCTGGTACGGCGGCGAGATGAAGAAGGGTATGTTCTCCATGATGAACTACTACCTGCCGTTAAAGGGCATCGCTTCCATGCACTGCTCCGCTAATACTGACTTAAACGGTGAGAATACCGCTATCTTCTTCGGTCTGTCCGGTACCGGCAAGACCACTCTTTCTACCGACCCGAAGCGTCTCCTCATCGGTGATGACGAGCACGGCTGGGACGACAACGGCGTATTCAACTTCGAGGGTGGATGCTACGCAAAGGTTATCAACCTCGACAAGGATTCCGAGCCGGATATCTACAACGCGATCAAGAGAAACGCACTGCTTGAGAACGTAACCCTTGACGCAGAAGGCAAGATCGATTTTGCAGACAAGAGCGTAACCGAGAATACCCGTGTATCTTACCCGATCGACCATATCAAGAACATTGTGCGTCCGATCTCCGCAGCACCGGCAGCTAAGAACGTGATCTTCCTGTCCGCAGATGCATTCGGCGTACTTCCGCCAGTGTCCATTCTGACTCCGGAGCAGACCCAGTACTACTTCCTGTCTGGTTTCACTGCTAAGTTAGCAGGTACCGAGCGCGGTATTACTGAGCCGACCCCGACCTTCTCCGCTTGCTTCGGCCAGGCATTCCTGGAGCTGCATCCGACCAAGTACGCAGAAGAGCTCGTTAAGAAGATGGAGAAGAGCGGTGCGAAAGCATACCTTGTTAACACTGGCTGGAACGGTACCGGCAAGCGTATCTCCATCAAGGATACCCGCGGCATCATCGATGCGATCTTAAACGGTTCCATCAACGCTGCACCGACCAAACAGCTTCCGTACTTCAACTTCGAGATCCCGACCGAGCTTCCGGGCGTAGACACCGGCATCCTCGATCCGAGAGATACCTACGCAGATGCTGCTGAGTGGGAGACCAAGGCAAAAGACCTGGCACAGCGTTTCACCAAGAACTTCGCAAAATACGAAGGCAACGCAGCAGGCAAGGCTCTGGTTGCAGCTGGTCCGCAGATCTAATCACGACACAATTGCATATCGCAATTTATCTGGAAAAGCTGTCCCTGTGGCAGCTTTTCCTTTTTTCTGCTATACTGTTAGAACGACAGGAAAAGAAAAGGAGGAACTATGAAAAAATATATCTTTTTTGATCTGGATGGAACGCTCACCGATTCGGCAGAAGGAATCACCAATTCTGTGGAATATGCGCTGAATCACTATGGTATTTCCGTGCAGGATAAGAGCAGCCTGAATGTGTTTGTGGGTCCGCCCCTGGTGGACAGCTTTATGAAATACTATGGCTTCGATCATGAAAAGGCCAGAAAATCCGTGGGCATTTACCGTGAGTACTTTGAAACTAAGGGGATGTTTGAGAATGCCGTTTACGCGGGTATACCGGAGCTTCTCGGAAGCCTGAAAAAAGAAGGCTATAAGCTTTATGTGGCAACCTCAAAGCCGGAGCAGTATTCTGTGAAGATCATAGAGCATTTTGGGCTGGCAGAGTATTTTCAGATGATCGGCGGAGCTGATATGGGAGAGACCAGAATCCATAAGGGAGATGTGATCCGCTACGTCATGGAAAGCTGCGGACTTACCAATCCGGATGAGATCGTCATGATCGGAGACCGCGAAAACGACATGATCGGAGCAGCGCAGAACCACATGGAATCGGTTGGCGTCCTCTACGGCTACGGAAGCCGCGCTGAACTGGAAAACGCCGGGGCCTGCCATATTGCGAACGATGTGCCGGAGCTGGGCGAAGTGCTGCGAAAACTGTAAAATCAGACCATGAAAAAGAATGTGCCAAGGCACATTCTCGCGCCGAGGCGCGGTTGCTTCGGCAACCATCTGCCTTTGCGCCGAGTGCGCATCCTCGCGGAGCGTTTTTGTATGATAGGACGCAATTTCCTATCATACAAGAAAGGAGTATGACCGGATTTCTCAGGCCATACTCCTTTTAACATTCAGAAAATAAAGTTATTTGGACTTTCCGTATTTCTCTTCGCAGTACATGCAGCGGTAAGTCTCAGTCTTCTCATCTGCAAGATAGAAGATGTGCGGCAGCTCCTGCTCAATGGAGGTGATGCAGCGCGGATTCTTGCAGCGGATCACGTTGGTGATCTTTTTCGGAAGCTTCAGGGCTTTCTTCTCGGTGATCTTGTTGTCACGGATGACATTGACGGTGATGTTGTGGTCAATGTAGCCCAGTACATCCAGGTCAATGTTGTCGATCGGGCCCTCAACCTTGATGATGTCCTTGCGGCCCATCTTGTTGCTTCGCGCGTTCTTGATGATGGCTACCTGACAGTCGGTGAGACGGTCAAGACCAAGGTGATAGTAAATGTCAAGGCTTTTGCCAGCCTGAATATGATCCAGAACAACGCCTTCCTGTAATCCACTGATATTTAACATGGTTTTTCCACCTCCAGTAAAGTCATGATCAGAGCCATACGAACATATACACCGTACTGAGCCTGCTTGAAGTAAGCTGCTCTCGGGTCGTCATCCACCTCAGTAGAGATCTCATTTACACGCGGGAGCGGATGCAGCACGTACATATCGTCCTTAGCCAGTGCCATTTTTGCCTTGTCCAGAATGTAGCTGTCTTTTAAGCGGATGTAATCCTCCTCATTGAAGAAACGCTCTTTCTGAACACGGGTCATGTAGAGAATATCAAGCTCCGGGATTGCTTCATCCAGGTTGCTGACTTCCTTAAACTCAATGCCCTTTGCGCGGAGCACATCATCACGGATGTATTCCGGAACCTTTAACTCGTCCGGGGAAATGAGTACGAAACGGACATTCTGGTAGCGGACCATAGCGTTGATCAGGGAATGAACGGTACGTCCGAACTTTAAGTCTCCGCAAAGACCGATGGTTAAGTTGTCCAGACGGCCCTTTAAGGAACGAATGGTCATTAAATCGGTCAGGGTCTGGGTCGGATGCTGATGTCCGCCGTCACCTGCGTTGATGACCGGAATCTGGGAATGCATGGAAGCAACCAGTGCAGAACCCTCTTTCGGATGACGCATGGCAGCAATATCTGCGTAGCAGGAAATCATGCGGATGGTATCTGCAACACTCTCGCCTTTTGCTGCAGAGCTGGAATTGGCCGAAGAAAAACCAAGTACGCTGCCACCTAAGCTTAACATAGCGGATTCAAAGCTAAGACGGGTTCTTGTACTTGGTTCATAGAAAAGAGTAGCCAGTTTTTTGCCATCACAAACGTGAGCATATTTTTTGAGGTTGTGTTCGATATCGGATGCCAGTGTCAATAACTCGTTGGTCTCTTCAACGGAAAAATCCAACGGATTCAACAAATGTCTCATAACGTATCTCCTTTGCTTTTTCTCTGGCGGACGGATCCCCGACCGCAGGTCTTAGGACATTATAGCGGAAAATATGTTAGATTACCAGTCCCTTTTTTAGAAAAAACTAGCCAAAAATTGGCGGGTTCCGACTGCGGTTTTTTGGATAGTTTTTTCCTGTCTGAGTATGTAATGAATCCGTAAGGAAGATTAAGAAAAAGCAGATATCAAAAATGACAGGTTCATGGTATGATGTGCATGAGCAGACAGGAGTGCCGGGAAGCTGCCTTGCCGGTTCCAGCCCGGGAATGTCTGCAAAGGGAGATGCATATTTTATGGAAGAAAAGAAAACACCCGTCATCCGGGTGAAGAACTTATATAAAATCTATCAGGTAGGCACAAACAAGGTTTATGCGCTGAATGGTGTGGATTTTACCATGTACAGGGGTGAGTTCTGTGCCATAGTCGGTCCGTCCGGCTCGGGAAAGTCCACACTCTTAAATATGCTGGCCGGCCTGGAAAAGCCGACAAAGGGTGAGATCATTATAGCAGGAAAGCATATGGAGCGGATGGATGAGAACCAGCTGGTGCAGTTTCGGCGGGAGAATGTGGGGTTTATCTTTCAGTCCTACAACCTGCTGAAAACGTTAAACGCAGTGGAAAATGTAGCGCTTCCGTTGTCGTTTCGCGGTGTACCGAAGAAAATCCGCAATGCGAGGGCGGAAGAATATCTGAAGCTGGTGGGGCTGGAAAAGCAGATGAAGCATATGGCCAACGCCATGTCCGGCGGTCAGCAGCAGCGCGTAGGCATTGCGAGAGCACTGGTCGTGGATCCCAAGATCATCTTTGCGGATGAACCGACCGGAAACCTGGATTCTAAGACGACCATGGAGGTGTTAAGGCTGATGCAGCGTATTGTCCGGGAACAGCAGCAGACTCTGGTTATGGTTACCCATGATAATTACATAGCCGGATTTGCGGACCGGCAGTTCCACATCGTGGACGGAAAGATCTTAAAGATCGAGGAAAAGAAAAAAGAAACACAGGAAGCAGTGCAGGAGATGCAGGATGCTTTGCATAGAGGAGAAGAGTCATGAGAAAAATGAGATGGAAGCGGCTGGCGGCATTTGCGCTGGCAGTCATGCTGTTTGCGGGAGCGGTACCTGCCGCAGCGCCGGTACAGGCCTACGCATCGGAGGTATCGGTATACTCCGACAAGATCCAGCGGGGAAAAACAGGAAAGTCCCTGACGGTAAGCTTTACCATTAAGAATGCCAGCGACAGCGAGATCAAAGACGCAATGATCGCATTCGATACCAGCGGAGGCGAGATCTGGGATGAGGATGAGGAGGACCGTCAGTATGGTTATGCTTTTCCATTTGAGGTTACAGGAAAACTAAATGATAGAAAAAATCCAAAAGAAATAGGAACGATTCCTGGCAAAGAAAAAGAAAAAAAAGTGTCATTAACGGCAACAGTACGTCGCGATTTATCTGAGGGATATTATAAGGTTCCGGTTATTGTTATGGATAAAAAAGGTGATATAGGATATGCGGACCTGCGCGTCTGGATCACCAAATCCACCTCCACCTCCACCAACGACGATGACGATGACACCAACAAGACCTACGATTTTGTTCTGGGAGAGGGGCAGGACGCGCCGCGTGGTGTCTACCCGAATGTCATGAATTTTTCCATCGGTCTGCGTAACAACAGTCCGGCTACCGTGTACAATGTGAAGGCCAGCATGGTCCTCGACGCGGACAGCGCCAAGTTCCCGTTTGAGATCAACGATGCCAACTACGACAGGATGTTTGACAAAATCGCGGTGGATGAGACGGTCCAGCTGGATTACAGCTTTGCCATCCGCAAGGAATCCTATACCGGCTATTATCCGATCACGATGAAGATCTATTACTCCGACAGCTCGACCGGCGAGGAGCTAAAGACCTATGAGACATCCTTCTTTGTACATATTGTGAGCAAGCCGACCAAGGACGATTATGAAGAGTTCAATGAGCACGACCGCACCAAGGCCCGTCTCATTGTCGATGGCTACACCACGGATCCGGAGACGATCGTGGCAGGAGAAAGCTTCAATCTGCTCCTGACGGTCAAGAATGCGTCCAGCAGTGTGTCGGCTTCGGATATTCTGCTGACCATGGAATCAGAAAAGGTGTCTGACAGCCCGGTATTTACCACGGAATCCGGTTCCAGCTCTGTGGCGATCCATTCCCTGGGAGCGGGCGCGTCTGCCCAGGTAAGCTTCCGCATGATCTCCCGGTCCGGAGTAGACCAGCGCTCCTACGGACTCACCATAAAGGCAAATTATGACAGCCCGGAGTTTAAGAATGCGGAGGGCACTATGTCGGTGGACATTCCGGTCAAGCAGATTCCTCGCCTGAACACCGGAACCTTTGAGGTGATGCCGGATTCTATTAGCGTGGGTGAGGAATCCAATGTGATGTTCGGCATCAACAATACCGGCAAGGTAACGCTTTACAACGTTATGGCCCGGTTTGAAGCAGATTCCATCCAGACAACGGACACCTATGTGGGAAATATCAAATCCGGAGAGACCGGAAACGTTGACTGCATGGTAACCGGTTCGGCTCCCACCACGGATGATGGCAAGGTAAAGGTCATCATTTCCTATGAAGATGAGAATGGCGAGGTGTCGGAGGTGGAGAAGGAGCTGACCCTCTATGTCAGTGAACCGGCTCCGGACATGGATGACATGGACATGAACGGGTATGACGAGATGCCGCAGGAACAGCCGGGACCTTTGCAGAAATATGGGAAAGCCATTCTGGCGGCGGTGGTCCTTGTTGTGGCTGCAGTGGGCGGTACGCTGCTAAGAAAACACCGGAAACGGAAAAAGGAAGCAGCGCTTCTGGCTAGTGAAGATGAGGTAAACGAAGCAACGGATGAATCTGCGGATGAGGAAAGCAAAAATCCGTAATTCCGGGCATGAAATGGTTGAGAGGAAACGAAAACGATGAAATTTACAGATCTGCTGGCCATGAGCCTGAAAAATTTAAGCAGAAGAAAGCTGAGGACCGCGCTGACGGTCCTTGGTGTTGTGATCGGTACGGCATCCATCGTGGTCATGGTTTCTCTCGGCATTGGCTTAAGTGAACTGAACCGGGAGCTGATCTCTTCCTTTGGAAGCCTGACAGAGATTAACGTGGAGAATCCTTACAACGGAGACAACTCCAAAGATCCGCTGTATCTGACCGATGATGTGGTAAAGCAGATGAAGCGTCTTCCTTATGTCACGGATGTGTATCCGATGCTGCAGGTGAATGTGCTGCTGCAGCAGGGAAAATATTCTACAAACCTGACCTTAAACGGAGCACCCTATGAGTATCTGAAGAAAATCCCGCTGGGACAGGGGGCGCTTTCCGAACCATCGGACAAGGAAATGAAGCTGATCTACGGCAATGCCATCATCCAGTGGTTCCAGGATTCCAAAGGAAATAACACATACTGGGAAACCGGGCAGCTTCCGGACATAGACTTCATGGGAAAGCCGATGTTTGTGATCTTTGATACAGACACCTACTACCAGTCCCAGGGCGGCGGGGAGGATGCCCCGAAACCGCCGAAGAAGTACCTGCTGAAGACCGATGGCGTGGTAGAGGGCGGTGTCGATGATTATAACGGCTATGCCTACAACGTGTATACAAGACTGGATCTTTTGGAGACCCAGCTGCGCCGTGTTTTCAAAAAAAAGGCCATCCCGGGGCAGCCTACCAACAAGAAGGGAAAGCCTTATCACTACTTTATTTATAATTCCTGCATCGTCAGTGTAGATGATGTGGAGCATGTGGAGGAGGTTCAGAAAAAGCTCACCGACATGGGCTTTCAGGCCTCCAGCAATGCCGACTGGATGAAACAGTCGGAACAGCAGTCCAGCATGATTCAGGCCGTGCTTGGCGGTATCGGCGCCGTATCCCTGTTTGTAGCGGCCATCGGAATTGCCAATACCATGATGATGTCGATCTATGAGCGCACCAAAGAAATCGGTATCATCAAGGTGCTGGGCTGTGACATGAAGGTGATCCGCAACATGTTTTTACTGGAATCCGGCTTTATCGGCTTTATGGGAGGTGTCGTGGGCCTTGCTTTCAGTGAGGCGGTGTCCTTTGCCATCAACCACCTGCTGAACATCGGTCAGAGCATGACCGGAATGAGCGGAAACATTTCCCGGATCCCGTTATGGCTGGCAGCAGCCTCACTGGCCTTTGCCGTGTTTATCGGCATGGCGGCCGGTTTCTTCCCGGCGCTCAGGGCCATGAAGCTGAGCCCGCTGGCGGCCATCCGGAACGAATAAAGGACTGAAAAAAATACTTGCATTTTCCATCTGAATCCGTTATCCTGTATACAGAGCGTGTGACTGGCGGAAAAGGTGGGAAACCACAGGGGAGCACGCAGAATTTCGATTGCCGGCCGCCTGGGCACCATGTTTTTGTGGTACTCAGGCGGCTTTTTTCAGATCATGACTACCCGGACGGACTGCAAAACGTGGAAACAGAGAAAACCATCAAACATTCATTCATAGGAGGAATCAACCATGAAACAGTTATCCCTGCAGGAAGAGTTACAGGCAAACGCATACCCGGGAAGAGGTATCGTCATTGGAAAAACACCGGACGGAACCAGGGCGGTGACTGCCTACTTCATCATGGGACGCAGCGAGAACAGCCGCAACCGTGTTTTTGTGGAAGATGGGGAAGGCATCCGCACCCAGGCATTTGATCCGGGCAAGCTGTCTGACCCGAGTCTCATCATCTATGCTCCGGTGCGTGTACTGGGCAACAAAACCATTGTGACCAACGGTGACCAGACCGATACCATCTACGAGGGCATGGACAAACAGCTCACCTTCGAGCAGTCTCTCAGAAGCCGCGAGTTTGAGCCGGACGCACCGAACTACACCCCACGGATCTCCGGTGTCCTTCATATTGAAAACGGACATTACAATTACGCAATGTCCATCTTAAAGAGCAACAACGGCAACCCGGATGCCTGCAACCGATATACCTTTGCTTACGAAAATCCGGTGGCCGGTGAGGGACATTTCATCCATACCTACATGCACGACGGCAATCCGCTTCCGAGCTTTGAGGGTGAGCCGAAATTAGTCGGCATCCAGGATGACATGGACGCATTTACCGACATGCTGTGGAACAGCTTAAATCCGGATAACAAGGTTTCTCTGTTTGTACGCTATATTGATATCGCAACCGGCGCATACGAGACAAAAATCGTGAATAAAAACAAATAAGGGAAAAGGAGATACGAAGATGAACGAGATGGAATTAAAATACGGCTGTAACCCGAATCAGAAACCGGCAAGAGTATTCATGCATAATGACAAAGACCTTCCGTTCCAGGTCTTAAGCGGAAGACCAGGCTATATCAACCTGCTGGACGCCTTCAATGGCTGGCAGCTGGTAAGAGAACTGAAAAAAGCTACGGGACTTCCGGCAGCAGCCTCCTTTAAGCATGTATCCCCGGCCGGCGCAGCAGTAGGACTGCCGCTTTCCGAGACTCTGGCAAAGATCTACTGGGTAGATGACATGGGAGAGCTTTCACCGTTAGCCAGTGCTTATGCAAGAGCCCGCGGCGCGGACCGCATGTCTTCCTTCGGAGATTTCATTTCCCTGTCCGATGTCTGCGATGCTTCCACCGCAAAGCTTATCAAGCGTGAGGTATCTGACGGTGTCATTGCGCCGGGATACGAGCCGGAGGCACTGGAAATTTTAAAAGAGAAGAAAAAAGGCAATTACTGCGTGATCCAGATCGACCCGGATTACGAGCCGGAGCCGATCGAGCGCAAGCAGGTGTTCGGCGTGGTATTTGAGCAGGGCAGAAACAATCTGGATATCAACAAAGACATGCTGAACAACGTAGTAACTGAGAATAAGGAAATCCCGGATCAGGCAAAGATCGATCTTGTCATTTCTCTCATTACCTTAAAGTACACTCAGTCCAACTCCGTCTGCTACGCAAAGGACGGTCAGGCCATCGGCATCGGCGCAGGACAGCAGTCCCGCGTACACTGCACCAGACTGGCAGGCCAGAAGGCAGACAACTGGTTTTTACGCCAGGCTCCTCAGGTGCTGAACCTGCAGTTTGTGGACGGCATCAAGCGTGCTGACCGCGATAACGCCATTGACGTTTACATCGGTGACGAGTACATGGATGTGCTGGCGGATGGCGTATGGGAGAAGACCTTTAAGGTTAAACCGCCGGTATTCACTAAGGAAGAGAAGCGTGCATGGCTGGATCAGATGACCGACGTGGCACTGGGCTCTGACGCGTTCTTCCCGTTCGGTGACAATATCGAGCGTGCACATAAGAGCGGCGTGAAATATATTGCGCAGCCGGGCGGATCCGTTCGCGACGACAACGTGATCGAGACCTGCAACAAATACAACATGGCGATGGCCTTCACCGGCATCCGCCTGTTCCATCACTAAGATTTGGAGGATGATATCATGTTTATTACCTGTTTGGACCTGGAAGGAGTATTAGTACCGGAAATCTGGATTGCATTCGCTGAGGCCAGCGGCATCCCGGAGTTAAAGCGCACCACCCGCGATGAGCCGGACTATGACAAGCTGATGAAATGGCGTCTTGAAATCTTAAAGGAGCACGGACTTGGCTTGAAGGAGATCCAGGAAACCATCGAGAAGATCGACCCGATGCCGGGAGCAAGAGCGTTCTTAGATGAGCTCCGGGAACTGGGACAGGTAATCATCATCAGCGATACCTTCACCCAGTTCGCAAAGCCGCTCATGAAAAAGCTGGGCTGGCCAACCATTTTCTGCAACGAGCTGGAAGTAGCAGAGGACGGTGAGATCACCGGATTCAGAATGCGCATTGAGCAGTCCAAGCTCAGTACCGTCAAGGCACTGCAGTCCATCGGTTTTGAGACCATTGCCAGCGGCGACAGCTACAATGACCTTGGCATGATCCGTGCCAGCAAGGCCGGCTTCCTCTTTAAGAGCACCGATCAGATCAAGAACGACAATCCGGATCTTCCGGCGTACGAGACCTATGAGGAGCTGTTGGCAGCGATCAAGGCAGCAGTGTAAAACAGAACACAGAGACACTACCATGAGTAAAAGGGCAGATTCCCGGCTGTGCAGGGATCTGCCTTTTGTGCCTGGCGGATTTGAAAAACGATATCTGATTTACAGGAAGGAGAAACTATGCGTACAAAACGATTAGGTGATATGCTTCTGGAACTGGGACTGATCACGCAGGAGCAGTTAAAGCAGGCCCTGGAATTCCAGTCCAGAGAAAAAGGCCGTCTGGGCTCTATTCTGATCGAGCATAACTTTATTACGGAACGGCAGCTGATCGATGCCCTTCGCATGCAGCTTGGTATCGAGTATATTGACCTGACCAAGGTGGACATTGCGCCGGAGATGTCCCGGTATGTTCCGAAAAATCTGGCAAAGCGCATGAGCATTGTGCCGGTGCGTAGCTCGAAGGACCAGCTGTTTCTGGCTATGGCGGATCCGCTCAACTTTATGGCGGTGGAGGAGGCACAGCGCACGTCCAGAAAGCGTATCGTGCCGATGATCGCTTCGGAGCCGGCTGTCCAGCATGCCATCAACGTGCTCTACGGCAATGAAGGCGCAGCACAGGCCATGGCGCAGATCCGCGCGGAGAATGCAGCCACTATGGAGACAGAGACAGCGGCCCGGTCATCCGAAAGTCAGGAAAATGCAACCCCGATGGTACGCCTGGTCAATTCCATCATTGAGCGGGCCTATACGGAGAATGCATCCGATATCCATTTCGAACCGACGCAGGAGGAACTGATCGTCCGCATGCGTATTGACGGCCAGCTGCACCGCATCATGGTCATTCCTGGAGAGCTGAAGGATTCTGTGATATCCCGTCTGAAGATCATGTCTCACATGGACATCGTGGAAAAGCGGATCCCGCAGGATGGACGCGCAGTCCTTTCCGTAAAAGATACGGAGCTGGATATGCGAACCTCCACGCTGCCGACGATCTATGGCGAGAAGGTGGTGATCCGTATCCTGCGCAGAAATGAGGAAACGCTGAACCGGCGCGGCATCGGTATCCCGCCGCTTGAGGATGCCAAGATCGATAAGCTTCTGGGCCTGACCTCCGGTGTGATCATGATCGTGGGACCGACCGGTTCCGGTAAATCCTCGACCATGTATACCCTGATTCGTGAACTGCTTTCTGACCGGACCAACCTGATCACGCTGGAGGATCCGGTAGAGTATCATATGAAAGGCGCTACGCAGGTACAGATCAATGAAAAGGTCGGCCTGACCTTTGCTTCCGGTCTGCGTTCTATCCTGCGCCAGGACCCGGACATCATCTGTGTTGGTGAGATCCGGGACGGCGAGACCGCAGAGATCGCCATGCGCGCCGCTATGACCGGTCACCTGGTCATCACCACGATCCATACCGAGGATGCCATTTCCGCCATCGACCGTCTGCGCGATATGGGCGTACCGCCTTATCTGATCGCGGCAGGCCTGCGCGGTGTCATTTCCCAGCGTCTGCTGCGCCGCATCTGTCCAAGCTGCAGAGAGCAGATCGTGCCGCCTAAGAAAGCCCTGGAGCTTGCGAAAATACCGGATATTCCGGGGCGGATCTACTGGCACGGAGCCGGCTGCGACCACTGCTTCCGCTCCGGCTACCGCGGACGGATCGGTGTATTTGAGGTCATGGTGATCCAGGAAGGTCTGCGCCGCTGTATTATGGAAGGAGCAGACCGGCCGCGCTTTATGGAGGCTGCGAGAAGGGAAAGCGCGTATATCCCGATGTCAGAGCATGCGCAGAAGCTTCTGGAGAATGGAACTACAACCGTGGACGAGATCATCCGAACGCTGTCCATCTTCTAAACAGGAAAAGAAAGGAACGATCCGAATATGTATCGATATACCGCAGAAATACTGATTGCGATAGCAGCAGAAAAGGAAGCCTCAGATGTGCACCTGATCGCGGGCCTGCCGCCAAAATGCCGGATTGACGGCCAGATCCGCAGCCTGACAGACGAACCTTTGTCTTACGAGGACTGTGAGGAGCTTGGAAGACAGCTGGCCGGGGAGCATGTCAGAAGGATAGACCAGATCGGCCAGCTGGATTTTTCCGCAACGCTTGCCGGACGGCGCATCCGGATCAACCTGTTCCGCCAGCAGGGGGCTCTTTCTGCTTCGCTGCGCCTTTTAAGCAATACCATCCCAAGGCTTCAGGAACTGGGACTGCCGGATGCCGTGCGTCAGTTTTCACGCTGGAATAAGGGCATTGTTCTGGTGACCGGTGAAACCGGAAGCGGAAAGTCCACTACCCTGGCAGCCATTCTGGACCAGATCAACCAGACAAGGCCCGTTCATATCATTACGCTGGAGGACCCGATCGAGTATGTGTATACCCCGCAGCGCGCCATCATCAACCAGCGTGAGGTGGGCGTGGATGTAGAAGACTATGAGCATGGGCTCTACGCATCCCTGCGGGAAGACCCGGATGTGATCCTGATCGGTGAGATGCGGACACCGGAAACCATCGAGACCGCGCTGGTGGCGGCAGAAACCGGGCACCTGGTTTTTTCTACTCTTCATACAAACTCCGCAGTCGACAGCATCGACCGGATTGTAGGGGTGTTCCCGGAAAATAAGCAGCCTCAGATCCGTCTGCAGCTGTCCATGACATTGAAAGCAGTTCTGGCACAGCAGCTGGTACCACGTGCCGAAGGGAAGGGGCGCGCGGCAGCCTGCGAGCTTATGATGATCACGACTCCGATCCGGAACCTGATCCGGGACGGCCGCACTCCGCAGATGCAGAGCTATCTGCTGTCCGGAGCAAAGGATGGTTCTGTTACGATGGACCATTCCCTGCTTGAGCTGGCTCAGCGCGGCGTGATCATGCCGGAGACTGCAATGGAATCTGCGTATGATCCGGCCGAGCTGCAAAAGAGCTTTTTGTTACGCTAAAATAAGTTATGAAATTTAAAACAAATAATTTGTCATAAAAGACAGCGTATTTGTCACAATTTGATGTATTTTATTTAGTACAATAACGCTTCGGAAATAAGTGTTTCTTTACAACGAAATAGTAAGGTGATAAAATCAGAATGAAAATTTGAAAGGCTATTAAGAATTTCTTCATAACCTTGTAAGACATGCGCTTGGAGGTTGAGATATGCCGACTTTTTCATATCGGGCACTCGGCAGAGACGGAAAGGAAGTCCGCGGCGTGCTCCAGGCAGAAACAGAAACGGCTGCCGCAACCAGAGTCCGGGACAGCTATCCGGTACTGCTAAGCATCAGCCGCGAGGCAGAAAAGAAAAAACAGACAAGCCTGCTGCAGATGGAAATTGGTAATAAGCGGATCAGGACCAAGGATTTATCCATTCTCTGTTCCCAGTTTGCCATCACTCTCCGCTCAGGAATGTCCATATCCCGTTCCATGCAGATGCTGGCTGGACAGTGTGGTGATAAACGTCTGCGCAGGGTCATGGCGGAAGCGGCCACAGAGGTCGCTGCAGGAAGCACCGTGGCGGCAGCTCTGGAGAAGCACCGGGAACGCTTTCCGCTTACCTTTATTGAGACGATCCGGGCAGGCGAACAGTCCGGTACCCTGGACCAGTCCTTTGAACGGCTGCACAAATACTACGACAAGGCTTATAAGACTACAGAGAAAATCAAAAGCGCGCTCACCTACCCCATGTTTGTCATTGCGATCGCGGTAGTGGTCGTCATCATTGTTATGGCCAAGGTGGTCCCGACGCTGGCCAATGTATTTGCGGATCTGGGAGGAAAGCTTCCTCTTATGACCCGGATGCTCATCGGCGCGTCAGACTTCTTCGCTGCGTGGTGGCTGGTCATGATTGCGTTCTGGGCTGTCTTTATTCTTGCGTTTCGCATGTACACAAAGACACCGGACGGAAAGATCCGGAAGGCTAAAATAGCGTTATCACTGCCGTTAGTGGGCATCATCAACCAGATGAACGCCGCGGCGCAGTTTGCCAATACCATGTCCGTTCTTCTGGCAGCAGGCATCACGCTGGATCAGGCCGTGGAAACCACAGCCAAGGTCATGGATAACGCGTTGTTCCGGGACGAGGTCCAGGCTATGCGCGGAACCATTGAGCAGGGCCGTACCCTGACAGACTGTCTGAAGGGCAGGAAGTATTTTCCACAGACCATGATCGATATGTGTGCGGTAGGAGAAGAAACCGGTGAGCTGGAGGATACGTTAGAGAATGTGGCGGATTACTACATCAACGAAGCCGATTTCCGGATCCAGAGACTTCTGGCCATGCTGGAGCCAACGCTGCTGATCCTGCTGTCCATCTTCGCGGGATTCATTGTGGTGTCGATCTACCTTCCGATTTTCACGATGTACGATTTGATGTAATGAAAAACTGTACGCAACACGATTGAAACGAAGGAGCCCTTCGATCAATAATAAAAAATAAAAACTTTTACAAAAGGAGACTAAAAACATGAAAAGCTTATTCAAAAAGGTTCGTGGAAACAAAAAAGGCTTCACGCTGGCAGAGCTGCTGGTAGTAGTAGCAATCGTAGGTATTCTGGTTGCAATTTCTATTCCGGTGTTTACTGCACAGCTTGGTAAGGCAAGAAAGGCAACTAACGAAGCAAACTTAAGAGCAGCAAAAGCAGCTGCAGTAGCATATTATTTAACTGAAGATAATAATGGTACCGCAACAAGTGAAGGTGGAAAGTACACGTATGATATTCAGACTGGTACTGTGGGAACTTATACGGGTACTCTTGATGCAGCTAAAAAGAAAGAAATCGGAAATGCTGATTCTAATGCGGTATATACACATATTTGGGTAGAAATCACTGATGCCGCAAACGATGCTGTAGGTTCAACCGCAGTTTATGCTGATTCTGAAGCTAAATAAGGGAAATAACTCAATGAAAAAGTGGATGGGATTTCCCATCCACTTTTTGGTATAATCAAATTGATGTTTAAAAGTTATATAGGAATCTCTTAATAGAAGGAGGAGTATTTATGCTAAAATACAGGCAGAAACAGGCTTTTACCTTATCTGAACTCCTCGTAGTGGTTGCCATCGTCGGTATCCTGGTGGCGATCAGCATTCCGGTTTTTGCTTCTCAGCGCGAGAAGGCGAGACGCGCAGTGGACATGGATACAGCCAGGAAAATTAAGTCAGCACTGGTTTTGGCCTATAACAACGAAGAAATTCAGGTTCCCAGAACCACTAGCTCCAACGGATACGGTACCTGGGTCATGCTTTGCAACGGAACAACAGAATACGCACCTCAGGCTTACCGCGACAACGGAAAAACGGTAAAAGGCATGTGGTGCGGTGCGAATAAAGGTGTTACCGTTCACGGCCATACCGTAGATCATGACTGGACCTATAACAAGGATGTGGAAAATATCCTGAAGGCATATGGCCTGGATGCAGTGGCCTTGCGCACGCACAGCAACGGAGATAAAAACGGCTGGGACTGGATCATCATTGAGGTTGGCTACAACGAAAAAGGCGAATTCATCAGCAGAATGTATTCCGGTTATAAAAATCAGAATGGCGCTGCCGGACAGGAAAAGAATCCGTCCAATCTCGAAAAAATGTTATACAAAACAGCTTCATAATCTGGGAGAACATCATGCTACATATTAGTTTTGGCCTCACAGCCTACATCCTCTGTATCACCTTCCTTCTGGGCTGCTGCCTGGGAAGCTTTGCGGACTGCCTGGCCATGCGCCTGTTATCGGGAGAGTCGGCCCTTGCCGGACGTTCCCACTGCGACAGCTGCGGCCATGTTTTGGGTGCGCCGGACCTGGTGCCTCTGTTCTCCTGGCTTTTTTTAAAGGGCAAATGCCGCTACTGCGGCGCAAAGGTTCCGGCAGAGTGCTTTTTCACCGAGCTGCTTGCTGGAATCGGCTGCTGCATGGTGGTTTATCGTTTTGACTTGTCCGTCATGAGTCTGCGGGGCATTCTTCTCGGTCTGATCCTTCTGACCATGGCCCTGACCGATCTTCATGGCTGGATCATTCCTGACCGACTGCAGATAGCGGGCTGTCTGGTGTTTTTGGTGACGGCCTTCCTTTTGCCGAAACCGGTGTTCCATATACTGCGCGGTTTGCTTTTCGGAACGGTGCTCGGCGGCGGAATGCTGCTGTTATCTCTTCTGTTTGACCGGCTGACCGGAAAGGAAAGCCTTGGCGGCGGGGACATCAAATTGTTTTTTATGACCGGGCTGTATTTGAATTCAGCCTGGGAGCTTTTGTTTTATCTGATCTTAAGCTGTCTGCTTGGACTCGGGTTCGCGGCACTGCGCAGATCGCAGCGGCTTCCCTTTGGCCCTTCCATCGCGGCGGCGTGCTTTATCATGACCCTCTATGGAACTGTGATCACCCGTTGGTATACGGGACTGTTTTAAACGGAGTATTGTGCACACGATGAAAAATTGTCTGGGAATTGAAATTGGACATTGCCGCATTAAAATTGCATATATGGAGCGGGGCGAGCTGAAGAAATATGTGTCGGTCCGCCTGGATAATGATACGTTTACAGATATGAAATTATATGCGGAGTTTATACAGGATATATTGCGCGAAAATAACATTCACTGCAAAAATGTGGTGTTTGCGCTGCGTCAGGATGATACCTATGTAAAACGCTGCAGGCTGCCGCTGATGACAACAGACCAGCTGAAGCTGAACCTTCCCTATGAGTTCCACGACTATATCGGAGAGGAACTGGGGGCATATCAGTTCGACTATGCAGTGATCGAGCGGACGGAGGAGCAGCTGGATCTTCTGGCGGCTGCCTGCCGGAAAGAGCTTTGCGGACAGTTTAAGAAGCTGGCCAAATTGTCGCGTTTGAAGCTGGTGGGACTTGTCCCCTCCGTGGTGGGTCTGGAGCGGATTCTGGAGCATATGCAGAACGGGGAGCGGGATAAGGATTTCGCGGTGGTTGACCTTGGAACAAAGGCACTGCGCGTGCATTTTTTCCGAAAAGGGATTTATGACATTACCCGCACCATGGAGCCGGGCTGTGAGGAGATCGAACGGCTGCACCGGGGCGATAAGACAAGGCTGGATGAGCTGGATATGGATGCGGAAGACGCATTCTGGACAACACAGAGTGAGAAGGCAATCGACAGGCACCTGCAGGACCGTTATCAGAGCATTGCGGTACAGATTATGCGTGTCCTGAACTTCTATAGCTTCAACAATGCGGATAATACCATCGATACGCTTTATTACTGTGGAGGAGGCGCACGATACCAGGCCCTGATCAGTGAGCTGGCGGAAACTGTGGAAATTCCGGTAAAAAGCATAGGCGGGCTTCTTACTGAGGCAGAGGAAGAAAACAACCCGGAATGGGTAGACAGTCCGCAGACGGTTGGCGTGCTGCTTGATTAAGGAGGTATATCGTGGCTGATTTAAAAACTATCGCGAATATCCAGATTGGCGGTCCGAAATACCCGAGCAAAAAGCGGATCAATCTGTATCAGCGTGAATTTAAGAAACGCGTGATCGCGGCGCAGGTCGGAGCTTTTGCCGTATTTCTGGTTTTCTTATATGGCTTTGTCCAGGTGGGCATTGTCATGCCGCTTCAGGAGGTAGAGCGCGCGGAGCAGGACTATCAGCGCATGGAGCAGCAGCTGGCTGCCATGAAGCTGGCAAACAGCGTCATGCCGGAGGTGCAGGAGGCATATGCCCACTATGGCAGTGCCTGGCAGAATGAGAAGGAGCAGCAGATCCCGGACCGGCTGAAAATCACGGCGCTCATAAAGGAGCGGGTCTTCCCGCTCTGTAAATGTATTCCGGCCGTCTCGATCGTGGATGACCATGTGGAGTTTCTTTGCGGGCTGGAGCGCGGAAGCATGCTTCCGGAGCTGGTAAGACAGCTTGAGGCGGATGAGTCTGTCCGCTATGTGACGGCATCTCTGGAAGCATCGGATGATGTGAACGCTGCTGGTGTATTTAGCACGAAGCTGGCACTCAGTAAAAGGGTGGTGGCACATGTGACGGTTTACTTTAAAGTTCCTGGAGAGAGTGGGGAAGAAAACGGATGAGATCCTTAATGCAATATGTACTGACAAGAACACAGAAGCTGGCTCTTGTGATCCTTGCGCTGCTGGTGCTGCTGGCCGGCTGGTATGTGGGAATTTACACGCCGATCCAGGACCGCATCCGGGCAGCTGATACAGCCGGGCTGGAGGATGAGATAGCCCTGGAGCAGATAAAAGCCTCCAAGATCAAGGCCATGCAGGCTGAGATTGACGAAAACCGGGCCTCCGGCGCGCCGGTCGTTCCTTCCTATAACAATTTCAAGCAAGAGCTGGAACAGCTCAATGAGGTATACGGCCGTGCCTATGAGTTTTCCTTTACCTTCTCGGAGCCGGAGGTGGATGGAACCGGTGTACGCCGCAACATTGCTGTGTACTGTGAGGCAGAAAATTACGATGCGGCAGCAGAGCTGATGCGTCAGATCCTGCAGGGACCGTACCGCAGCATGATCCATGACGTCAGCATAAACAGCATGGCAAGAGCACTTCCGAATCAGATGGCGGACCTTAAGAAAGGGCGTGTATCCCTTTCCTTCAATATGACCTACTATGAGACCACCGTAGGAGCGGACAGCCTGGAGGGATTGCCGGTCGAGGAGACACAGCAGGCACAGGCAGACGGACTTGCGAATTCGGATCTGTCAGATCTGCAGCGCTCTGATCTGGAAACCGCTGCAGAGGCAGCACTTGGAGAATAAAGCATGAAGAGGGCAGGCAGACAATCTGGTGGGCAGCAAAAGCGCCGTCCACGTGTTTATACAGTGCTTGGCAGTGAAACAGGCGCAAGCCTGGTGGCCGCGATCCTGTTTTTTGTACTGTGCGGAGTCGGAGCATCGGTCATTCTGGCCTCTGCCTCTGCCTCTGCCGGGAAGATGCAGCGGGTTCCCGAAACAGACCAGAAGCGCTTTGCGGTGGAATCGGCAGCCGCGTTTTTGCGGGATGAGATGAAGGACAGCAAAAATAAGATCACGATCACGGATGTAAAGGTAGAGGACAGCAGAGAAAATAAGCCAACAGCCTATCCGACCCTGACCTATCTGTATTCTGACAAAACGGCATTGGATCCTGCCCGGAATATGATCGATGCCTGCGTGGTGGATCTGTACCGTACCCTGCAGCAGGATGAGGAAAACGCGCCGCAGCAGGAGAAAGCAGAAAAGGATTTTCTGATGTCGGTCAGGAAAAAGGGCAGCACACAGTATTACGATCAGCTTGAGACACGGGTGAAGCTGACGATGGATTCGGACTATCATATCACAGCCGTTCTTTCTGATACACAGACAGCTGATGCGAAGAAAGAGGACCGCTGTGAGCGGAAGCTGACCATTCCGGCAAAGATAGAGACTGAGGAAACCGTGGAGGAAAAGGATTACGAAAGAACGGGACCGGATGGAGATGTGGAGGAGGAGTGGACGATCACGACCACGACCCGCGTTACGACCATCTGCTGGGAACGGGGCCTGATCGAGCGGACACATCCGGATGAGGACTAGCATCCGGAAAAATCGGGCGGACACATCCGGATGGAGACTGGCATCCGGAACACAGGAGGTGAAGCCGATGCGGCAGCATTTATTCCGGATATATCGTGAAAAATTACAGTCCCGCAGGGCAGAAACCCTGGCGGAGCTCTTAGTTTCAGTACTGGTGATCGTTCTTGCGCTTACCATGTTTGCCTCGGCCCTCATGGCGGCGAGGAGGATGCTGGCAAATGGAGATCAGATCATAAACCGGTATTATGCCGGACGGAACCGGCTGGAGCTGGAGGAATCTGCGGATACAGATCCCGGCGCTTATAAAACGAAGGCCGACCTCATCTTCCGGCTGGAAGAAGGCGCAAATAATAAAGTGACCGGCTTCGCGCACAGGAATGGGACCATGAATGTGGGAGAGTATCCGGTCAGTCTGTATTCCGGCCAGGATCCGGACGATGCAGATGAGAAAACGCAGAAGACAGAAAGCGAGTATCGTTACAGCAGGCAGTAAGAATAGGAAAATATGGAGCAGAACGCATGAAAAGGCAGTGGTACCAGGCAGTGAAAAACAAAATAGCGCAGCGCTGTGTCCGCTCCCGGGCAGGTATGACCCTGACGGAGATGCTGGCGGCAGTGCTGATTCTTGCCATGTCTGCGGTGGCGGTTGCCGGCGGTGTTGCTGCGGTAAAAAATGCGTACCGCAAAACCACGGAAAAAGCCGAGGCGCAGCAGGTACTTGCCACCACGGTGGAGCTGATTACCGATGTTTTGTCCGAGGCGCAGCAGGTGAGGTCAGGCGGAGACTGCGGCCCTGAATTTTTCAGCGGCGAGACCGGAGACTGGATGCGCCTTTCTGTTATGCCATATCAGGCAGCCGGTGGAGCACAGGCTTCCAATGGAGCACAGGTCTCCAATGAAGACCAGATCTCCAATGAAGACCGGGCCGGCATCTGCAAAGAGTATCTGAGTGACGGCACAAAGGTGCCACTTCTCTCGGATGGCGCCATGGGCGGACTGTTCTGTACAAGCTTTGATGTGGATCAATACCGGTATGCGGACAGCTGCTTTATACTGGAGGATATCAACGTCTATTACAAGCGCGATGTCGCAAATGCGGACTGTGAGCCGGCGGCACATCTGGACAAGCTGGTTGTGCGCGCGGTGAATCTGGAAGGACAGGATGAGTAAAAATGCTTTCCCGGAGGAGAAAGAGATGGAATACAGATCATATACAAAAAAACTCAGGAACGGAGCGTTTACACTGGCGGAATTTCTGGTGGTCATTGCAATCACCTTGATTCTTGCCGGTGTTTCTTTTGTTGCGGCGATCCGCTATCAGAGCAGTCTGCGGCGCATGGAGATGGACCGCACCGCGAAGGAAATTTTCCTGACAGCCCAGAATAATCTGAGCCTGGCAAAATCCGGCGGAGTCATGGAACGCCTTCTGCATCAGTATGGTGAGAACGACACAAACGGTACTTCGGAAACGGAATCAAATGCTTTCACGGACAAGATCGGGATTGCGCTGACTGCAATTACCGGAAGCACCGGAGCAGATGCAGCTGATCTGTACTGTATTTTGTATCAGCCGGGCGAAGGCGCAGGCAATACAACGGAAGGGATCCGGGAGCGTCTGCTTCCCTTTGGATCTATTGATGAGACAGTCCGCACGGACGGCAGCTATCTGATCGTCTATGCGCCTGGGACAGGAGCTGTCCGGGAAGTATGGTACTCTGACTGCTATATCTTTCAGGGAACCGCAGCGGAATTTTCAGAGCTGTCCGGGCTTACAGGAGATCCCAAGAAACGTGAGAGGTTTTATGGGGAAGTAGTCGGATATTATGCAGGAGCCTCTCTGACTGAGCCGGAAAAGAAAGATCCGGAGCAGGTGGAAATGAAGGTTACCGTTCATAATGAAGAAGTTTTATATGTGGAAGTAGAGATTCCGTCAGGTGCGAACGAATTAAAGCTGTGGGTCGAGGGTGCGGCGAGCGGAGCAAAGGGCTGGATCAATTTAAACAGCTTTACGCAGGATGAGCGTGTACTGACGAAGGGAGCCGGCAGTGTCTGTGATGTGATCCTGGATGATATTTCCATTCAGGGCGCGCGCTTTGCGGATTTGAGAGGTGATATGAGATCGGATCATGGAGGAAATAACATTGCCCTGATCCCGGGAGAGGATATTTACATTTATGCGGAAGCAGTGACCGAAAGCGGCAATACGGCAGCCAGTCCGGTGTGTCAGACAAACAGCCTGTTTCAGAAAGTCGCTAACGGCAAAATCGTGGTTTCCAATATCCGGCATCTGGAAAATCTGGACAGGCGGGTTTCGGATTTCCATCCGGCAGCAAATGAGCAGAAGCTGGGACTGAATTCTCCGGCAGAACAGCCGGGCGCATATGTGGTATCGCAAAGCGAAGATATGTCCTGGCGGGATTATCGGAATGCCGTTGCGCGTGAAATTCACAGCAGCCATGCATCGGCAATACAGGAGCCGGACAGCATCCCGGTTTACTACAAAATATACAAGAAGCAGGGAGAGGTTCTGACAGAGGAGTGGACCGGGACGGCTCCGGGCTGTTATGCACCGCTGGAGCCTGAATTTGATCTGGTCTATGAGGGAAATGGCAAAAAGATCAGTGAGCTTGTCGTGAATACACCGGGGGCAGGCGGCTGCTTTGGAACCGTATCGAAGAATCTGACGGTGACCGATTTAGAGCTGGTGCATCCGGTGATCACCGCAGCTGACAATGCCGGAGGGCTGGTCGGATGCGGAAGGAAGGAGACAGATGCACCATCCCTTGAAATTTCCGTGGAAAATGTGCTGGTGCAGTATCCGGTGATCACCTCAAAGGGCGGCGGTACCGTATTGGAACCGGCAGATGCCGGAGCTTTGGTCGGAGCGTTCCGGGGAACAGCGCTGACTGTGAAATCTGTTATGGCGGCAAACACCTATCGTTCCGGAGTGACGGAGCCTTCTTCGGTAGATCAGACCCGGCCGGACCAGGCCGAAGCATTTAAGATTGAGGCTAAAGCAGGAGCGGCAGGCGGCCTGATCGGCTCTGCCACCGGCAATGTGACCTTGTCAGGCTGTGCGGCATCGGTTTATGTGGAGGCGCAGTCCTTTGCCGGAGGACTCGCCGCAAAGGTGAATACACCGGACAATGGGGTTGCGCAGGTTCTGATCCAGAACTGCTATGTGGCCGGGCATACCGGAAACCAGGAATGCCTGACGGAGCTGTATCCGGGGACAGAGGGCTTCAACACGGCAAAGGGACGTTATAATATTGTCTCCACCCGGGGGTTTGCCGGAGGACTTGCGGCAGTCCTGCCGGAAGGCAGCGCTGTGAAGCGAAGCTACGTGACAGCATCTGTCTGGTCCGGAGGAATGTATGCCCCGGACGAAGCAGACGTGACTGCTTTTGTAACAAAATACGGGAACATGAGCATGGATGATGGCGTAGCCGGAAAGAAAGCATCCGATTTTTCGTATTGCTATACCTCATCAGTGGTAAGCGGCGGAGAAAATGCCGGCACGGTAAAGGGAAAACAGATCCTGGAGTACTCAAATCCCGATCAGCTTGAGAACTATTTTGCTGAGAATGCTTCCTTTAGGAAAAAGCAGGCATTCCCATATGACACAACACAGGAAAGCACCTACCCCATGCCGACCGTCCTCCAGCTGATGCAGGAGGATCCGGAAACCAGCAGTGCCATCCGTAATGACACCGGTGAAGGCAGTATCCGCACCAGGCAGGTCTTTAAATTTGCGCGTGTGCATGTGGGAGACTGGTTCAAGGTTCAGGCACAGCCATCCGGAGAACTGAAAGTACATAATGGCAATGAGCTGTGGGTGGATTATGTGACAGACATGCCGGCAGGGACAGAACCGAAGTATCTGATTTTCTCTGTTTACGGGGAATCCAGCGGGCTTTCAACCTATGTTATTTTAAAAATCGGCGAAAACCCGGACGATTTCAAATATTACGGAAACAGCAATCCATCGGAGATCCTGGAATTAAGAGAGAATCCGGATAACAGCGCCATCAAATGGAAATGGGATTATAAGGGTTCCGTTCCCGGAGGAGATCACCGCTTTGCCATCAGTAAAGCAGGGGCATCGCAGCTGCAGGTCCGTTTTTTACTGGACAGCAAGGAATTTCTGCAGATGGGCTATCAAAACCTGCGGAATGGTTTTTGGGCCGGTGAGGATGCAACGGTAACGGTCAGCGAAGCAAATGTGATCCCGGCTCCCTCTGATCCCGGCAGCATTACGGTAAACAGCTATTTCGGGGAGCTTCACGAGCATACCGCAGAGGTTTTTAGTGCCAGACATCTGATCAATCTGAGCTTTTACAATAGGGAACAATTCCAGATTACGACCGTAGAGCAGACAGATAATATTCTCTGGAGGAAGGATGAGGATCCGGATGCTCCGGTTCTTGCGGAAACTGCGCCATATTGCGATGAGCTGGAAGAACGGTATCCGGGTGAGCCGGTTCAGGTTTTTCATGACTATGACAGTCAGGGCTATACCGAAGCCGGCAGCTTCAAGTGTATCGAGAATCCGGATCTTACATTATATAATGGCAACCATCATACCATCGCGGGACTGAACATTGGAATCCAGAAGCATTATAAACAGCAATGGGGCAATGCATCCGCATTTATTTTATCCAACACGCATCTGAAGGTTCAGGATCTGAAAATGAAGAATTTGCAGGTAAAGGGCAATGGAACTGCAGCTGGGATTTTGGCATTTGCAAAGGGAAATTCCGCAAAAGACACCTATGTGCGTTTAGAGAATATACGCATTTACGGAGACGATATGTGTATCACCGCCACGAACGGTGACAATGGTGATGTTGGTGGTGCAGTAGCATCTGCGGATGTGGAAGAGCTGGAACTGGATCATGTGTATGTGTACGGAAAGAATGCCCTGATTAACAAAATATATGAATATAACGGAAAAACGGTCGGAGGCCTGATCGGCCATGCCAGAATCGGAAAAAGCATGAAGATCCGGCAGTCTGTTTTTTCAGGATTTCTGGATGGCAGATATGTCAGTGATGCAACGGGAGGTCTGATCGCTCACCTTGAGATTACCCATGGTCCGGACCGGAAGGCAGAAGCAGAGATCACAGAATGCTATGTTGCAGGCAGAAACCAGTCTTATGCCAGTGCTGCAGAAGCAGACCCGCTGACAGGCGGAGCAAGTATTACAGGCCAGCGGCCGGTGGGAGGTCTGGTAGGCTGGCTGCAGGGACCTGTGGCAATCTCCAACTCCTTCAGCACAGCGAGTATTTATGATATCGGAAAAGGCTGGAAAGGCGGAGTGGGAGGCCTGGTCGGTAAGGCTGATAAAGATTCAGATGTGCAGCTGACCGATTGCTATTTTGCGGGAAAACTGCTTGGGGTATCCGAAAACAGTGACGGAAATCAGTCAGCGGGAACTCTGCCCGGAGCTTCCGATAACGACGGTCCTGTTATAACCTATCCATGTGACCCTGCTTTACAGGGCCGGACTTATCCATACAAGCTCTGGACCACCGAAAACGGCGTAAAGACCTATCGCGGTGACTGGATTCAGTAACCGGTAAGCGCAAAATGAATGAAACAAAAAGAAACAAAAAGAAAAGCGTATGAAAATATGAAACATAAAAACGGGGAAGAGTGAACCGACTGCATGGAAATGAAACAGACTGCAGGAAAAGAGAACGTCTGAAGTATGAAAAAAACGCGGTAAAAAGGTGCACAATACCTGCAAAAAGAAAAAAACAGCCGGATGCGCCAGGTTGGCATATACCTTGCTTATTATATGGTCAGAACATAAATGCAAAAAAATATCAGTGCATTTAAGGAAAAAGGAGGGTATTTGATATGGCAACAAAACCAGTGATTGGTGTGCTTCTTGGAGATGCTGCCGGTGTTGGTCCGGAGCTTGTGGCAAAGTGCGCAGTAGAAGGATTTTATGAGCAGTACTGTAAGCCGATCGTGATCGGAGATCTCCGGGTGCTGGAGCGTGCGCTTGAGGTGATCGGGGCAAAGGATAAGGTGAAGCTTCAGGTGATTTCCGATGCAGAAGAGGCAGACTGGGAGAAGGGTCTTCCGGTGCTGGATCAGAAAAATGTAGATCCGGAGGAGGTTCCGTTTGGAGTTAAGACTGTAGTAAGCGGTAAGGCATGTCTGGATATGCTGAAGCTTGGCGTGGAATTATGGCAGGCAGGCAAGATTGGCGGCTATGTCTTTGGGCCGTTAAATAAAGCCGGCATGCATGATGCAGGACTGACCCTGGAGAGTGAGCATCATTATCTTGCAAAGCTTCTGGGACACACAGATCCATTTGGCGAAATCAATGTGACCAACGGTCTTTACACGACCAGAACCACGAGCCACATTCCGATTTCCCAGGTTAGCGCAGATCTGCGTGAAAATGACGGACTTCGCATTAAGCGGGCAATCCGTCTTTCCTATAAGACCCTGACTGGAGCAGGAATTGAAAATCCCAGGATCGGCGTTGCTGCGCTGAATCCGCATTGCGGTGAGAATGGGGACTGCGGACGCGAGGAAATTGATGTCATCCGTCCGGCTATCGAGTGGGCACAGAAGGAAGGCATCAATGCTACCGGTCCATATTCGTCTGATATCGTGTTCCACAAGGCACTGGTTAAGAAAGAGCTTGACGGCGTGGTTACCATGTACCACGATCAGGGCCAGATCGCGCTGAAGCTGATTGGTTTCGAGGGAGGTATTACCGTTGCAGGCGGCTTCCCAATCCCGATTGTTACCTGCGGACATGGAACTGCTTATGACATTGCAGGAAAAGGTGTGGTGACAACGGCATCGTTTGAGAATGCTGTAAAACAGTGTGCTACCATGGCAGCTGTTGCAGCAAAATAACAAAGCCATCCGGTAAAATTTTGTATTGCATATAGGAAGGGGACTCCGAAAGGGGTCCTTTTTCTTTGTTTCAATGAAACGATGCGCATTAAAATGAAACGACATGAAACACAATAAAGGAAATGGAAACATAATTGAGAAAAAAGAAACAGATCAGGACAAAGTGATGAGTGAAAAAGAAGAAACAGGGTGCCAAATTGGACAAAATCACGATGGAAATTGGCGCTTTGAACAATATTTTACAAAAAATAGCCCAAATAACAGCGACATGGCACAAGCCTTGCTTTCTATATGCTTATCAGGACATCCGCAGCAGGATGTGAGTAAGAGGAGGTAGAACAAGGTGAGAAGGTTTGGTTCAAAACAGCTGATTCCGATCGCAATGGCACTGATGGGAGTGGTGTTTGCAGTGGTTGGATTTACGCAGCTGGGGTTCTGGGACAAGGAACCGAAAGCGGGATTTTTCCCCAGCATCATTGCTGTGGTCATGGTGATTTCCAGTGTGGCCGCATTCTTCCAGACACTGAAAGAAGAGGATAAACCACAGTACAACAAAAATGAGCTTCTGGTTATCGCAGGCGGCGCAGGTGTGATTGCGGGAAGCTTCATCATTGGCATGATCCCGATGATCTTTCTGTATGTGCTCTTCTGGCTTCTGGTGATTGAGAAAGGAACCCCGATCCTGCACATCATCATCATTGAAGCGATCGTGGCAGTCATTGTGCTGGGGGTTTTTGCTGGATGGCTGCAGGTTCAGTTCCCATGGGGACTGTTTGAAAACTTTATGTAGGGAGGAAACGGAATATGCAAAACTTTTCCATGCTGATCCAGGGCTTTGGCACAGCACTGACTCCGATGAACATTGGAGTATGTATGCTTGGCGCAGTCCTTGGACTGATTGTTGGCGCAATGCCAGGCATTGGTTCTCTGGCCGGTGTCGCACTGCTTTTGCCGCTGACATACAAGTTTAATCCGGCAACGGCAATCATCATGCTGGGCGCCCTGTACTATTCCAATATGTACGGCGGAAGCTTCAGCGCAATTCTTTTAAACATCCCGGGTGATTCTCCTGCGGTATGCACCACTCTGGACGGTTACCCGATGGCAACAAAGAGAAAGAGACCAGGACAGGCACTTTTAACCGCAAACATGGCATCCTGCATCGGTGGTACCATCGGCATGTTTATCCTGACTTTTATGGGACCAGGCCTTGCAAACCTGGGACTGAAATTTGGTCCGTCCGAGATGACAGCGATCCTGCTGATCGCCATGACATCCATCAGCTGGCTGGTCGGAGAAAATCCCATCAAGGGTGTAGTCATTACCTGTTTTGGAATTCTGCTTGCAAGCATGGGCATGGATACCCTGTCCGGCGCTCCGCGCTATGAGTTTGGAAGCATGCATCTGCTCGGCGGAATTCCGTTTACTCCGTTTGTCATTGGTGCGGTTGGCTTTGCGCAGGTCATCAAGCTGATCAACGACCGTGATTCTGACAATGAGAAGCGTGCCGGTTCTGCAAAGAATGAGATGAAGCTTTCCATCCGCGGTTCCATGCTGACCGGACATGATTTTAAGAGACTGCTCCCGCCGGCGGTTCGTTCTGGACTGATGGGAACCTTCATCGGCGTTCTTCCGGGAGCGGGTGCAACCACAGGATCCTTCATGGGCTATGCTGTCCAGAAAAAGTTTAAGAGTGAGGAGCCTCTTGGTACCGGCGCGATTGAGGGTATTGCGGCAGCAGAGGCAGCAAACAATGCAGCGGCTGCAGGCGCCTTTGCACCGCTTCTGGCACTGGGAATTCCGGGATCCGGAACCGGCGCTGTTTTATTAGGCGGTCTGATGATGTGGGGCTTATCTCCGGGCCCGCTCCTGTTTGAGAACGAGCCGGAGTTCTGCTGGGGCCTGATTGCGTCTCTGTATCTGGCAAACGTTTTTACCTTACTGGTTGCGATCTGTATTATTCCGTTCCTGATCCAGATTCTGTCCGTACCGGTAAAATACATGATCCCGATCATCACGGTAGTCTGCATCGTAGGCGCCTACAGCACCAGCAATTCCATGTATGGTGTTATTGTAATGTTTTTGTCCGGCATTGTGGGATATCTTTTAAACAAGAACAATTTCCCGTCAGCTCCGATGCTGTTATCCTTTGTACTGGCACCGCTTCTGGAGAACAACATGCGTAAGGCATTTATGCTTTCCGGCGGAAGCTTAAGCATTTTCTTTACAAGACCGATCACCTGTGTGCTGATGATCATTTTCTTTGCGATTATTCTTGCTTCAGCCCTGCGCCCGGTTCTGACCAGAAAGAAAGGCGCGGCAGCCTGAAAAAACAAAAACTGTGAAAATAAAAAATGGAGGGTTTATATTATGAAAAAGAGACTTTTAGCAGGTATCATGGCAGGCGTTATGGCAGCATCCGTACTGGTGACCGGCTGCGGCGGCAGCAAGGATGTGAAGGATGGAACCTTTACTCCGACTAAAACGATCCAGTGGATGTGTACATCCAGCGCCGGCGGCGGATCGGATATTTTTACCCGTAAGATCAGTGATATTATGACTGCCCAGAATCTTGTCAATGGCCAGACTATCGTAGTGACAAACAAGACAGACGGTTCCGGTGAGATAGGACGTAATGAAGTGGCAGGTCTGAAAAAGAATGCGGATTATCAGCTTCTGACCTTCAACAGCGGCGATCTGATGCCGATGGTGACCAATACCAAGAACCGTTCCTCTAATTTCCGTATTCTTGCGGTTATGGCAGTGGACAAGCAGCTCTTATTCAAGGGAAAAGACGCAAAATACGATACCTTTGCAGATGTCATTGATGCAGTAAAGGCAGGCAATAAGGTAGTGATCGGAGGCTCAAAGGGTGATGACATCGCTACCTATCAGGCATTGATCGCAGAACTGGGAGTATCCGAAGATCAGCTGACTTATATTACCTATGATTCTACAGGTGACGCGATCACAGCGGCATTAGGCGGACATGTGGAGTTTGTGATCGCAAAACCTGCAGCAGCCTCTGAATATGTCGAGGCTGGTTCCCTGATTCCGATCCTGGCACTGGCGAATGAGCGCTATACCGGCAATCTGGCAGATGCTCCGACCTTAAGTGAGGTGGGAGATTACAACAATGTAGAGGTTCCGGTATGGCGTGGTGTTGCAGCTCCGGCAGCCATGAGTGATGAGGCTGCAGCTTACTGGAGCGAGGTACTCGGAAGCGTATCCGAGACGGATGCATGGAAGAATGAGTACATTGACGCAAATAAGCTGATCGCAGACTACATGGATACCACAGCAGCAACGGAATACGTGACGAAGTATGAGGCTGACTATATGGCTGAAAATGGATTAAAGTAACATGGACTTTTGAGAATACTGATCAAAAATGGGGAATGCGCCATTTCGCGCATTCCCCATTTTTGTGTGAAAGATCATGGAAGAAGAATGTGATATTTTTTCATTTTCCGCCACAAGGTGCTTTTGTCTATTCCGAGAAATTCAGCAGTTTTTGTGCGGCTGTTGTGGAAGGTATAGAGCGCCTTCAGAATTTCTTCCCGCTCATCGTAAAGTGAATAGACCGGTGCGTCCCCGGGCGTTGACCGGTCCGTTTTTTTCGGCCCGTTTGGAGTGAGGGCGGCAGCTGCATCCGGAAGGACCTTCAGGATATCTGCAGGTGTGGCAAGCGGATTCTGGGTCAGTATGGAGAGTCTCTGACAGAAATTTCGCATTTCACGGATATTTCCGGGCCAGGGATACTGCGTGATCAGGCTGGCTCCTTCTTCGGAAAGCCCTGTCAGGATGCAGCCGGTGCGCTCGTGCTCATAGGAAATCAGCTGACTCAGAAGAAAGAGCGCATCCTGCTCCCGGTTTCGCAGCGGCGGGAGGTTCAGCTCCAGAACATCCAGCCGGTAAAGCAGATCCTGGCGGAACCTGCCGTTAGCCACTTCCTCTTTCAGGTTTTTGTTGGTGGCAGAGATAACGCGCACATCAACCGGAATGACGGTATCACTTCCGAGACGCACAACCTCGCGCTCCTGCAGAACACGCAGCAGACGGCTCTGGAGGTTTGGAGAGACATCTCCGATTTCATCTAAGAAGATAGTGCCTTTGTGTGCCAGCTCGAAGAAGCCCATTTTTCCGCCTTTGGAAGCGCCGGTAAAAGCGCCTTCTACATAGCCGAACAGTTCGCTTTCCAGAAGGTTTTCCGGGAGTGCCGAGCAGTTGATCGCCACAAAGGGATGGTTTTTGCGGGGACTGGAGTTGTGGATGCTTTGCGCAAAGAGCTCTTTTCCGGTTCCGGTTTCTCCGCAGATCAGGATATTTGAGTCGGAATAGCTGTAGGTCATGGCATCGGAGATCACAGAATCCATGATCCTGCTTTTGTGCAGGATATTGGAAAACTGATATTTTGCCTGAAAACTCGAATGACGCAGCTTTTTTCGTACCTGCAGCTCATCTGCCTGGATGCGGCTTGTATCCTGAAATGTCAGAACACAGCCGGTATTTCCGCTGTTATCCGGCGCCGGAACGCAGTTTACCATCAGGTGGTAAGAGGCATAGATGTGCAGCTCGGAAAGAAGCTTTTTTCCGTTTCTGGTAACCTCCTCCACCGGAAGGTTGGGGAAAAAATCCAGGATGCTGCGTCCGGTAAGGAGCGCGTGGCCGGAGTCCAGGATAGAATAGCAGTATTTATTTGCGAATGTGATGATGCCGTTCTGATCTGTGGAAAGGATGCCCTGAAAGGAATAGTTCATGATATTGGCCATCTGGGCACTGCGCATTTTCTCTCTTAAGTCAATTTCGGCTGCGGATTTTGCCTCGTCGATCGCATTGTTGATGGCTTCTTGGCCGGATTCGATCATGACAGCCGGAAGACCGCTTTTTTTGGCCAGCTCAACGCCTGTATAGTTGCCAACCAGGGCGTCACATCCATCGGAAATCGCCTGCCGGATGGCGTCAGCAAGCAGGGGTTCGGAATTGACCGGGTAGGTAGAGAGCTTCATGTCAGGAAATGCATCCCGGATGCTTTCAATACCGTAGATCATGTTAAAGGCTCCGATCACCGCAATGTGAGACAGCCCAGGAGACATGCGGCGCGCTTTCAGGACGGCAGCAATGACATCATAGCCGCCGACCTTCAGCTCTGCGCAGATGTAGCCGCGCTGCTTCATGGTCAGGGCAGAGAAGCCGCGGGCGATCACGACATCGGCGTTCAGATCCTGAAGCGGATTATTATAGAAATCCTGTACAATTTCGTATTCAAGCTCATCACAGTCAGGACGTTCCTGGAAAACCTGCTTAATGAGAGGGACGATCTGGGGATAGGGAGCATAAAAAATCATGTGGATCATAGAAAACCTCCATTTGTACATGAAAATTATTGTCTGATGATGATTATAGAGGAATTTGCACGGAAAAGAAAGTAAAAATTGCAAAAGATTGCAAAATGATTTTTAATAAGATATAAATTGCAATTAGATGAAACGATATGCAATCTTAAAACGGGTGAAGTTGGAAAAATATAGAATGCAGCAGAGATAATGCGAAAAGAATCAATTGTGATAATGCATTGAAACAGAGATTGATATTTGTGCAAAATACATAAAAAGGGATGTGAAAAACAGAAAAAAAGAAAAAATCTGCGTGAAAAGGAAAAATAGGCATAAGGTTTGCTCTATAGTATGTCAGAACTGGTTCAGAAACAAAAAAACATAGTAGGATTTGTATGGAGGGTACAGGTTATGATTGGTAATGTCAGAATACTCGGAACAATGAAAAAATTTCCGGCAGGCGCAATGGTAATCCCGCTGCTGCTTGGATGCACGGTAAACACATTTTTCCCGGAAGCTTTAAAAATCGGAGGCTTCACAACGGGACTTTTCAAGAATGGAATCCCAACCCTGATCGGTTTGTATCTGTTCTGCAGCGGCGCAACGATTGATGTAAAAGCAGCAGGAGAGACGGTATACAAGGGCGTGTTTCTGACAGCCCTGAAGTTCTTTGGCGGCTTTGGTATCGGACTTCTTCTGAATGCGATTTTTGGAGAAGCCGGATTTCTGGGTTTGCTTCCGCTGGCAGTCATTGGCGCAGTAACTAATTCCAATGGTGTTATTTATGCAACTCTTGCCGGTGAGTATGGCGATGAGTCTGACGTAGGAGCAACCGCGATCCTGACTTTAAATGACGGCCCGTTTTTCACGATGATTGCGCTTGGAACAGCAGGGATCGGAAAATTCCCGATCACCGCGATCATGGCAAGCATTATCCCGCTGATCATTGGTTTTATTATCGGTAACCTGGATCATGAGTGGAGAGAAACTCTTTCCACTGCGATGGCACTTCTCCCACCGTTCAATGGTTTCTGTCTTGGAGCAGGCATGAGCTTTTTCACTATTGCAGGCGCCGGCTTTTCCGGTATCCTTCTCGGACTGCTGACAGTTGCGGTAACCGGTATTCTTACGTTTATCATTTACAGCCTGATCCGAAGAAAAGCAGATCCGATGGGAGCAGCGATCGGTACGGTGGCAGGCGTTGCCGCAACAACACCGGCAGCGATTGCAGATGCAGATCCGTCCTTTGCTCCGCAGGTTGAGACTGCAAGTGCGCAGATTGCGGCAGCAACCATTGTGACAGCGATCGTGACACCGCTTCTGGTGGCATTTCTGGCACGGTGGTCCAGAAAATTCAACGAAAAGCATGGCCTTGGCAATGCAAAACAGCAGAAGACCGGAGTAAAAGCCATGATGGCTGAGACAGAATAAAGCAGGGGGAAACAGATATGAGCGATATTATTTTAAAAGCTGACCGTGTTCTGGTTGGCGAGGATCTGAATTTAAAAGAGCACATGGCAGTGATCGTCCGTGATGGAAAAATAGAGGAGATCGTACCGCAGGCGGAGTGTCCTGCGGTAGAAGGTGCGGAGGTGATCGATTTAAAGAATACGACCCTCATGCCCGGCATGATCGAGTGCCATAACCATCTTTCTATTGACGCCACGATCCCGGAGCATCTGGAGCTTCTGGCATGGAGTACAGAATGTGAGCTGACCTTGATCGCTCTGGATGGGTTCCGGAAAGATCTGATGAGCGGAGTCACAACAGCACGCTGCATGGGAGACCGTTTTTATATTGATGTAACACTGAAAAAGCTGATTGAACAGGGAAAGGTGGCAGGACCGAAGCTTCTCGCAGCAGGCATTGGCATGAAGGGAAGCCACGGTGCCGGATATATCGGAAGCCCGCACTGCGGACCTGAGGAGATCCGGAAAACTGCCCGCGAAAATTTAAAGAAGGGTGTCGATTTGTTAAAGCTGTTTATCACTCCGGGCGTTCCGGATCCGGAGAGCGAGTTTGTGCCGAGCTTTTTAAGTCTGGAGGAGATTGCCATGGCAGTCAGTGAGGCGGCAAGAAAGAACCTTCCGGTTGCTGCACACTGTATCGGCGGTCAGGGCCTAAAAGACTGTATCGACGGCGGGGTACAGGTCATTGAGCATATGTATATGTGCACCCCGCAGGATGCGGAATGGCTGGCAAATTCCAAATGTATTGTTGATTTTACTTCCGGTATTTTCCTGGATCCGACGCGCGAGGAAACCCTGTCGGCAAACAATGCATACCGGGTTCGCAAAAACCGGCCGCGCGTCCGGGAAAGACTGAAGCTTCTGATGAGTACCGGTGTTCCGTATGTTCTGGGAACCGATGCTTACCATGGTTATCTGTACCGCGAGGTTGGATATGCGGTAGAGCTCGGTTCAGATATTGTGACCGCATTAAAGGGTGTTACCTCCAATGCCGCGAAGGTCTGCGGACTGGGAGACCGGATCGGAAGCTTAAAGAAAGGCTATGCTGCAGATATCATTGCAGTGGATGGAAATCCGCTGACGGATGTGGAGTGCCTGGCAAACGTACCGTTTGTAATGCAGGATGGTAACGTTGTGAAACGAAAGTGAAACATTTACGACTAGAATTAAGAAACAAAATGAAAAATATAGCGAAACAAAATGAAACATAATTCCTGAAAAAACGAAAAAGGGACAGAAAAATGCACCGGCAAGACCTGGCACATGTTTTGCTTTATATACTGGTATCAGGAAGTCAGAGAAAAGGAGTGAGGGTATGAAGTTATGTTATCAGGTTGCCACACCGGATGTTGCGATCGCAGATTCGGTTACGGCATATCAGGGACCTCTGGAGAAAAGCTTTTCAGATCTCGCAAAGCTTGGTTATCAGGGAGTGGAGCTGATGACGTTAAATCCGTCAGAGCTTGACTGGGAGTTTGTAAAATGTGAGGCAGAAAAAAACGGCTTGAAGGTGGTTCTGGTCTGCACCGGTGAAATCTTCGGTCAGCTGGGGCTCAGCTACACAAACCCGGATCCGGAGAACCGGAAAGAGGCAATTCGCAGAAGTAAGGAGATCATTGACTTTGCTGCTTATCTGGGAGCCAATATCAACATCGGCCGTGTCCGCGGGCAGTACTGCAAGGAACTGACCAGAGAGCAGACGGAGGAGCTGGCGATCGCGGCATTCCGCGAGCTGGCTGACTATGCAGCACCGAAAAACGTGCAGATCGCACTGGAAACAGTTACCATCATGCAGACGAATTTCATCAATACCTGCGCGGAGGGCGCCGATATGGTAGACCAGGTAGACCGGCCGAATTTTCGCCTGATGCTGGATGTGTTCCACTTAAATCTGGAAGAAAAGGATCTGTTTGAGGCTATCCGTCGGTACAGCTCCTATAACATCCATGTCCATCTGGCTGACAATAACCGCCGCTATCCAGGCCAGTGCGGACTGGATTTTGAAAAAATCATTTCTACCTTCAGAGAATGCGGATATGATGGTGCATTTACCACGGAAATATTCCAGCTGCCAAGCATGGAAGGCGCGGCAAAGGGTGCAGCTGAATATCTGATCCCGATCATGAAGAAGGTTTACGGACAGGAGGAAGCATGAAAAGTATCGCACTGATCCATACCGTAAAGACGGTAGCGAATTCCTTTGAACAGCAGCTGAAGGATTATGTGGGGGAACCGGTCAAGATCCATAATCTCTGGGACGATTTCCTGGCGAATAATCCGAATGAGATCGGGGAGTTTACCATAGAAAACCGCTGCCGACTGTATAACGATATCAAGTCTGCAGAGATGACGGGAGCCGATATGATCGTGGTGACCTGTTCGACCCTGACTCCGGTTGTAAACATGATCCGTCCGTTTGTGAAGGTTCCGCTGATTGCCATCGACGATGCAATGGGAAGAAAAGCGGTTACCTACGGGGATAAGATCCTGGTTCTTGCGACAGCAGGCAGTACCGAAGGACCGATGCGGGAAAAGTTAAACGCAGAGGCAGCAAAATTAAATAAGACCATCCAGATTGATTTCAAAGCCAACGCAGAAGCGTTCCAGGCGATGAAAGCAGTGCAGATGGACCGCCACGATGCGATCCTTCTGGATATGGCAAAAGATATTTCCGGATATGACTGTGTGGTGCTGGCTCAGGCATCCATGGCACATCTGGATCAGAAAATAGAAGAAATCTGTAAGATCCCTGTTCTGTCAAGTCCCGGACTTTGCATGGAGCAGGTGAAGGAAACATTAAAAACGATATAAAAATAGAAAAGGAGACTACTGACATGACCAACGAAAAGAAACAGGAGTTGGATGCTCTTTGCCTGAAATTCAGACGTACCCTGATAGAAATCTTACATGAGAGACAGACCGGACATCCGGGCGGATCTCTTTCTGTATGCGAGATCCTTACAAACCTTTATTTTAACGACGCAAATATCTCTCCGGAGAATATCAATGACAGAAGCCGCGATAAGATCGTGCTCTGTAAAGGACATGCTGCTCCGATGCTTTATCTGGAGCTGGCAGAAAAAGGCTTTTTCCCAATGGAAGAGATGCACAGCCTCCGTCAGATCAACAGCCGTCTGCAGGGACATCCGTGTTCCAAGGAAACTCCCGGAGTTGAGGCATCTACCGGTCCTCTTGGAGCCGGTTATCCGTTCGCGTTAGGTCTGGCACTTTCCGATATGCATGATGGTGTAGACGCTTACACCTATGCGATCCTTGGAGATGGTGAGATCAACGAGGGCGTGGTATGGGAGACCTGCATGAACGCCTCCAAGTTTAAAGCAGACCGCCTGATCTCTATTCTGGACTGGAATGGTGTACAGCTGGATGGAACTACCGAGCAGATCATGCCGATGGGTGACATCGAACTGAAATTTAAGGCATTTGGCTATAATACCATTGTCTGTGACGGACATAATGTGGCAGCCCTCAGCGCAGCGATCGAGACCGCAAAATCGGTTAAGGGTGTTCCGAGCATCATTCTGGCAAAGACTGTGAAGGGCAAGGGCATTTCCTTTATGGAGGGCAAGAACACCTGGCATGGTGCTCCGGTTAAGGATGCCGATTATGAAGCAGCAATGAAAGAACTGGGAGGTGTACAGTAATGGCAAAGGCAATTCGTGATGTATATGGAGAGACACTGAAAAAATACGGCGCGATGAATGAGAATATCGTAGTTCTGGATGCAGATGTATCCGGCTCCACAAAATCGGCCATGTTCGGAAAGGAGTATCCGGACCGTTTCTATAACTGCGGAATCAGTGAGTATGCAATGATGGGCATGGCAGCAGGCATGGCCAAAAATGGCAAGATCCCGTTTGTCAATACCTTTGCGGTATTTTTAACCACACTGGGATCCCTGGCAGCAAGAACCTTTATGTCCTACTCCGGACTGCCGATCAAGATGATGGGTGGTTACGGCGGCTTATCCGATGCCTTTGACGGCGCGACCCATCATGCTCTGGAGGACATTGCCATGATGCGTACGCTTCCGGGGGTAAATGTTATGGTAGCTTCCGATGCGCAGATTACCGACTGGATGGTCAAAACCGCGATTGAAGTCAATGAGCCGATGTACATCCGTCTTTCGAGAGATGCGGCTCCGGACTGCCATCCGGAGAATGCGAAGTTTGAAATGGGCAAGGGCATGGTTGTAAGAGAAGGCAGCGATGTTACCATCATCGCATGCGGCCTGATGGTGAGCACCGCGATCACTGCCGCTGAGATGCTGGAGAAAGAGGGCATCAGCGTAAGAGTGGTTGATATGTACTGCATCAAACCGATTGACGCAGAGCTGATTGAGAAATGCGCGAAAGAAACCGGCGCGATTGTAACAGCGGAGGAGCACAGCGTGATCGGCGGTCTTGGCGGAGCAGTCAGCGAGGTTCTGGCAAAATCCGGATGCCTGGTACCGGTCGAGATGGTCGGCATGCAGGATCGTCACGGTGAATCCGGTCCTTACAGTGAACTGTTAAAGAAATACGGCCTGGATGCGGAAGCAGTTGCGGCAGCGGCAAAAAAGGCAGCTGCAAGAAAGTAAGACCAGTCACTGCTGCCTGCGGCATGTTTGGTGTAATCACGCCGGATTGTGCCGGGCAGCAGTAAATATCAGTTTTGCAGGAAGGAAAGGAAAATCGTATGGAAAAGTCCATGAAACGCTATATGAAAGTCGGCACGATCCTTCATGTATCCTATAAAGAAGTGGGTTCCGGAGAGGGACCGATCCTGGAGTGTTTAAAAAAGATCACAACGGATCCGTATTTTGAGGCTGTGGAAGTTGCACATATGAAAGATGCACAGGTGAGAAAGAAAGCTGCTGAGATGATCTCCTGTGCTCATATGGTCACTGCCTATGGTGGACAGGGCCTGATGCTTGGGGCCGGGTTAAACATCAACGATCTCAATGAGGAAGGCCGTCAGAAAGCCATCGCAGCCCTGAAAATGGGAATAGATGAAGCCTATGAGATCGGCGCACAGGATTTTTCATTTCTGGCAGGCCGCTACGAGGCAGAGACAATGGAAGAATCCTTCCAGGCACTTCTTGCTTCCACCAGAGAGCTTTGTGAGTATGCGAAAGCAAAGGGAAACATGCCGGTTCTCTGCGAGGTGTTTGATTATGATATCGCAAAGAAATCTCTGATCGGTCCGGTTGACCGGGTGAAACGCTACGCAGAGACGATCTGTGCGGAGTATGACAATTTTGGCCTGATGGTGGATCTGAGCCATATTCCAATGATCCATGAAACCATTGAGGAAAATCTGCTTCCGGTCCGCAGATTTATCCGCCATGCCCACATGGGCAATACGGTGATCAGAAGTCCGCAGTTCCCGGCTTATGGGGATGAGCATCCGAGGTTTGGTTTCCCAAACAGTGAAAATGATGTAAAAGAACTGGCCGATTATCTGAGGCTTCTGATGGAGATCGGATTCATCAGTGAAAAGAATCGTCCGATCGTAAGCTTTGAGGTAAAACCCTTTGAAGAAGAGGATCCCGATATCTGCCTGGCAAATGCAAAACGAACACTTGACCTGGCGTGGGAACTTGTATAAAGTTAGAATTGCATAACAATAAAATGAATCAGAGCAGGAGGAAAAGAACATGAGAGAGTCTATTCATAAATATTTTCAGGTAGGTACCATCCGCTGGATGTCCTTTCCGAACAGAAGTGTAGTAGATCAGGTAAAGCGGATTGCAGTAGATGATTACTTTGATGCGATCGAGGTGACCAAATGTGCCGATGACGCAGAGCGCGAAGAGGTGAAAAAAATCCTGGAGCAGTCTCATTTAAAGGTCTGCTATGGCGCACAGCCGAGACTTCTCGGACCGAAGCTGAATCCAAACGACATCGATGAGGAGGGCAGAAAAAAAGCTGAGGCTACCCTGATCGAGGCAGTGGATGAGGCAGAATACCTTGGCGCAAAGGGAATCGCATTCCTGGCAGGAAAATGGGAAGAGGAAACCAAGGATCAGGCTTACGCACAGCTGTTAAAAACTACCCGCAATGTCTGTGATTACGCAGCGAAGAAGGGCATGAACGTAGAGCTGGAGGTCTTTGATTTCGATATGGACAAGGCAGCCCTGATCGGACCGGCTCCTTATGCGGCACAGTTCGCGGCAGACATGAGAATGACCCATAACAATTTCGGATTATTGGTAGATCTGTCTCATTTCCCGACTACCTATGAGACCTCAAAATTTGTGATCCGGACCTTAAGACCTTACATCACTCACCTTCATTTCGGAAACGCAGTCGTAGAAGAGGGCTGCCCGATGTATGGTGACAAGCATCCGCGTCTGGGTTATCCGAACAGCGCCAACGATGTGGAGCAGCTGACCGATTATCTGCAGGTACTTAAGGAAGAGGGCTTCTTCAACGCGAAGGATCCGATGGTACTGTCCATGGAGGTTACCCTGGCTCCGGGTGAGGACGATGAAATCATTCTGGCCAATACCAAACGCTGCTTAAACCGCGCATGGGCACTGGTAGAAGACTAAGAAATACCGAAAAACGAGAAAAGGAGAACGGAATCATGAAGATTGTAGTATTAGATGGCTATACCGAAAATCCTGGTGACATCAGCTGGGGGCCGATTGAAGCTCTTGGCGAAGTTACCGTATATGACAGAACTGCTTACGAGGAGTCCCCGCTGATCGCGGAGCGCATCGGTGACGCAGATGTGATCGTGATCAACAAGACACCGATCAGTAAAGAAACCATGGACAAGTGCCCGAACTTAAAGGCGATTGCAGTTCTGGCTACCGGCTACAATGTAGTAGATTATGAGTACGCAAAGGCAAAGGGCATTCCGGTTATGAATGTTCCGGTATATGGAACGGATAATGTCAGCCAGTTTGCTGTCAGCCTTTTGCTTGAGGTATGCTCCCATATCGGACATCACAGCGATTCTGTATATGCCGGTGAGTGGGCAGAGAATGCAGACTGGTGCTACTGGCATTATCCGATGATCGAGGTATCCGGAAAGACCGCAGGCATCATCGGACTTGGCCGTATCGGTGTGAATACCGCAAAAATCTTAAAGGCCATGAACGTGAATGTGATCGCTTATGACGCATTCCAGAGCGAGGCAGGAAAAGCGGTTGCGGAGTATGTGGAATTGGATGAGCTGCTTGCAAAGTCTGACTTTATCTTCCTGCATTGCCCGCTGTTCCCGTCTACCCAGGGAATTATCGGAAAAGAGAATATCGCGAAGATGAAGGATGGAGTCATCATCATCAATAACAGCCGCGGACCGCTGATCGTTGAGCAGGATCTTTATGACGCATTAGAGAGTGGAAAAGTGGCAGCCGCAGCTGTGGATGTTGTTTCCACGGAGCCGATCAAAAAAGACAACGTTCTGTTAAAGGCGAAAAACTGCATCATCACCCCTCATATTTCCTGGGCAACCAAGGAGGCACGTGAACGCATCATGAACACCACTGCAGAGAATATCAAGTCCGTGATCGACGGTGCTCCGCAGAATGTAGTGAATAAGTAACAGAAAAACAAGACGATTTTCATAATTTTTCTGCAAAATTGAATGGGCTATGGTATACTTTACCATAGCCCATTCAAGGAAAAGGGGCAGATGAAACTGTCTTGGAAAAAGGAGAAAATCTCTGATATGGTAAAGATAAGGGTTTTTATACCGCATCTGGAGCTGAAAGAAATCTTTGAAGATGTGGTGAAGAAACTGCCGCAGTACGAAACAATTCAGATAGAACAGCAGTATGTATTCGGAACACCGGATGATCTGGCCAAATATGGCGATGCAGATGTGCTGGTCGCGCGGGGTATGACGTATGAGGTGCTGAAGAATCTGTTTCCGGACAAGCATGTGATCGAAGTGCATGTAAGCAGCTTTGATATTTTTGACGCGCTGGTAGAGTGCAGAAAACAAAATGTCGGAAAAATCGCACTCTGCCTGCATAACCGGAAATTCAAATCCATGGAGGAGCTGGAGGAGCTTTGCGGTGCATCTATCACGATTTATGATACTCCGAATGAGGCTTCCACGGAAGCCGCAGTCCATCAGGCCATGGAGGACGGCGCGGATATTTTTGTCGGTGCGGGAACCATGTGCGGAATCTGTGACAGACTGGGATTAAAGCGTGTCCATATCCATACGAATGAAGAAGCGGTGGAGGTAGCCATGAAGGAAGCGCTCAATGCAGCGCGGACAATCCGGCAGGAGCGTGCCAAGAGTGATATCATTGAGGCCATGCTCAATCACAGTGAGGAAGGCGTGCTCGCGATCAGCGACAGAGGACGGATTCTGGCGATCAATAATCAGGCATACCGTATTTTTCAGATTTCTACCGTCGACTCGCTGGTTGGCAGTCCGGCAGCAGAGCTGGAGCAGGCAGATGACTGGGAAAATCTTCTGCATGAAAATCAGGCGCGTGAGCGCATTCTGAAGATCAAAGGCAAGGATTACTATGTGCAGTACAAACACCTGAGTGAAGAAGCAGCAGAGACCGGAGCTTTGGTCTTTATCCGGAATACCGATCGGATCATGGAAGAGGAACGAAAAATCCGGAAGGGACTTGCAGAAAAAGGACTGACAGCCAAGTATTCCTTTTCAGATATTCTTGGAAAAAGCAAGGCAATTCGTGAGAATATCCATATGGCACAGCGTTACAGCCGGGTTAATTCCAATGTTCTGATCGTGGGAGAAACCGGTACCGGAAAAGAATTATTCGCGCACAGTATTCATCAGGCATCAAGCCGCAGTGATCAGCCGTTTGTTGCGTTAAACTGTGCCGCGCTCCCGGAAAATCTGCTGGAAAGCGAACTGTTCGGGTATGAGGCAGGCGCTTTCTCGGGCGCGGCCAAAGGCGGTAAGATCGGTCTGTTTGAGCTGGCACACCGGGGAACCATTTTTTTGGATGAGATTGGAGAAATTCCGATCACTTTGCAGGCCAAGCTTTTACGTGTGCTGCAGGAAAAGGAAATCCGCCGCATCGGCAGCACCAGTGTGCATCCGATCGATGTTCGTGTGGTTTCTGCAACCAATATAAATATAGAAGAAAAGATCCGGAGCGGACAGTTCCGTTCTGATCTGTATTATCGTTTGAACCTTCTTGATATCAGTATTCCGCCGCTCAGAGAGCGCCGGGAAGATGTTCAGGAGCTGGTTGATTTTTACCTGACCAGATTTGCGTGTGAAATGGGAAAACGGATCCCGACTGTAACACCGGAGGCTGCGCAGCTTTTGATGCAGTATGACTGGCCGGGAAACGTGCGGGAGCTGCGCAATGTCTGTGAACGCCTGATCGTTTTGAATGACAGCGATTTTGTCAGTGCCGAGCTTTTAAGACAGTTGAAAATTTTTCGCGAGAGCAAAGCGCGGGAGCCGGTTATTCTTCCGGAGGAACAGATGGAAGATACGGTATACAGCCGCTTAAAGCCGAAGAAAAAGAAAAAGGAGCTGGCGGAGGAGCTTGGTGTCAGCCGTACGACCCTGTGGCGTATGGCAAAACGCCAGAGCGAGTTAGAGCAAAAGCAGCGGGAGCAGGAGATCAGCAAGAGAAGGAGCGAATGATTAGATGGAACTGAATTACGGAATGTCTCTGGAACAGAAGCAGCAGTTATCTCAGAATCAGATACAGTCCCTGGAGGTGCTGGCCATGGACAGTGTGGAGCTGAGTGAATTTTTGCAGGACGAATACCTGGAAAATCCTCTCCTGGATTACTCGGAGGAGCATGCGATGCCGGGCGGCAGGGAGGATATCGGGCAGACCTATGAACAGCCGCCGGTGCTGGAACAGAATTACGACGATACTGCGGAGGAAGAAGACCGGAGAAGAAAAGATATTCCAATGCCGGAGACAGAAAGCATAAAAAACTATATTCTGGAGCAGCTGCCGGATGGAGCATGCAGCCGGAAACTGGCAGAGTTTATGACAGACTGTCTGGATGATAACGGCTTTTTTACAATACCGGCTGAGGAAGTGGCGCAGAAAACCGGAGTGCCGGAGGCGGAGGTTTCCTGGACTCTGAAGGTGCTGCAGGAACTAGAACCCTATGGAATTTTCGCGCCGGACCTGAAACACAGCCTGTTAAAACAGCTGGAGATGCAGGGACTAAAAAATGCTCCGGTCAGTCAGATGGTGAAGGAACACCTGCAGGATGTGGCAGATGGAAAGATCAGTGCCATTTCCAGGGCTCTGAAGCTCTCAACCGCAGAAGTACGCAAATGCATAGATCAGATCGCAAAGCTGAATCCGAGACCCCTGGGAGAGTTTGGGGGAAAACGCAACGATTATGTGGTTCCGGATATTATTTTCCGGAAAGATGACGGAAAATGGGAAATCGAACTCAATGATGGATGGGTGGAGGACTATCATATCAATGATTATTATCTGAAAATAATGAAGGAATCCACAGACGCTCAGCTTGGGGCTTATTTCCAGAAAAAACTGGAGCGAATCCGTTTTGTGATGAACAGTATCGCACAGAGACGCAGGACAATTCTTCAGATATCGGAGCAGATTCTGAATGTACAGGAGCATTTTCTGGATGGAACCGGATTCTTAAAACCCATGACGATGACGGACGTGGCAGAAAGCCTTGGAATCCATACTTCTACGGTGAGCCGGGCCATCAAAGGAAAGTATATCCAGTATCCGTGCGGAACCATATTGATGAAGCATCTGTTTACGGCATCGGTTTCAGCAGCAGAAGGAAGCGATGCGGTCGGAACCATGCAGATCAAGGAACTGATGAAGGAGCTGATTCGCAATGAAGATAAGAATAAGCCTTACAGCGATCAGAAGCTTTCATCACTTTTGAAAGAGCGCGGCATTGAAATTTCAAGACGTGCCGTGGCAAAATACCGGGAAGAACTTGGAATCCGAGGAAGCTTTGAACGGAAAGCATTTTAAAGAAAAAGGAGAATAAGATTATGAAATTTTTTGTTGATACCGCAAATGTTGAGGAAATCCGCAAGGCAAATGATATGGGAATTATCTGTGGCGTAACCACCAACCCGTCCCTGATCGCAAAAGAGGGCCGTGATTTCAATCAGGTTATCGCAGAGATCGCTTCTATTGTGGACGGACCGATCAGCGGTGAGGTAAAGGCTACTACTACTGATGCAGAGGGCATGATCAAAGAAGGCCGCGAGATCGCAGCCATCCATCCGAATATGGTAGTAAAGATCCCGATGACCGTAGAGGGCTTAAAGGCTGTTAAGGTTCTCCACGCGGAAGGCATCAAGACCAACGTAACCCTGATCTTCTCCGCAGCGCAGGCACTGCTGGCTGCAAGAGCCGGCGCAACCTATGTTTCCCCGTTCCTGGGAAGACTGGATGATATCTCCATGCCGGGTATCGACCTGATCAACGAGATCACTGAGATCTTTATGATGCACGACATCCAGACCGAGATCATCGCAGCGAGCATCCGCAATCCGATCCATGTCATTGACTGTGCAAAGGCAGGCGCTGATATCGCTACGGTTCCGTACAAGGTATTAGAGCAGATGACCAAGCACCCGCTGACCGACCAGGGTATTGCAAAATTCCAGGCAGATTACAAGGCTGTATTCGGCGAGTAAAAATCAGGGAATGAAACAAACGCAGGGGTGAGCCGATTGTGCGTCCACCCCTGTGCTGAGTTTGCCGGAAAAACGAAGCTGAGAAATCGGGTTGATTTCGGCAGAAAAATAAAAATAAAAAAAGTGAAAAAAGTTGTTGACAGATAGAAAACGCTGTGATAGTATATAACACGTTGCTGCTGACGCGGCAACAACATGAACCTTGAAAATGAAAGATTGAACAGTGTTTAAAACCCTGAAAATTCTAATAAAAAAGAGTCCTGGTTGGACATCTTTGAATTGAGAAAATTCAGAAACGAAAACAAACCAAACAACAGTAGAACGGTTTAAAATTAGCTAGTAGCGATTTTTGAACCGGGAAACAAA
>NZ_QUIV01000015.1:72190-72692 GCF_003480315.1 Clostridium sp. AM33-3
GACAGGTGGTGCATGGTTGTCGTCAGCTCGTGTCGTGAGATGTTGGGTTAAGTCCCGCAACGAGCGCAACCCTTATCCTCAGTAGCCAGCAGTAAGATGGGCACTCTGTGGAGACTGCCAGGGATAACCTGGAGGAAGGTGGGGATGACGTCAAATCATCATGCCCCTTATGATTTGGGCTACACACGTGCTACAATGGCGTAAACAAAGAGAAGCGAGCCCGCGAGGGGGAGCAAATCTCAAAAATAACGTCTCAGTTCGGATTGCAGGCTGCAACTCGCCTGCATGAAGCTGGAATCGCTAGTAATCGCGGATCAGAATGCCGCGGTGAATACGTTCCCGGGTCTTGTACACACCGCCCGTCACACCATGGGAGTCGATAACGCCCGAAGTCAGTGACCCAACCGTAAGGAGGGAGCTGCCGAAGGCGGGATTGATAACTGGGGTGAAGTCGTAACAAGGTAGCCGTATCGGAAGGTGCGGCTGGATCACCTCCTTTCTA
>NZ_QUIV01000016.1 GCF_003480315.1 Clostridium sp. AM33-3
AACTATTCACAAATCTTATATCAGTTTTTAACGTTTACACAAAACTTGAAACGGTCTCACTCTGGAATGTCGGAAAAGGGAGGGGTATCTTCAATATATGCCTGTGGGGGTTCGGCTTCGTAGGAAATATTTTCTTCTTCTTCCAATGCGAGTGCCATAAACCTAGCATCCTCTTCCTCCTGACGTTGGAGATAAACTTGATAAGTTGGAAGAATTTTTCGCTGTGAAAAATATGTTGGTTTACCACAGATTTCACAGTAACGTGCATTGCTTGGGTTAGCATGCTGATTCAGGTATATAATATTTCCGTTGATATCCTGATCCGCCTCACCTTCACATTTATTATATAAATTAGTTCCACAGATGCGGCAGTATTCAGCATTGCTGCCAAATTCGTCATTTCCGCATACAGGGCAGACATTTACTCTTAATGTATTTTCGTTATAATCAACACCATCTGTGTATTTCACTTCTGAATCCTCCATTCTTATTTTTATATCTAAGTGTCCGTAGAAAGTTTCTGCTCCGCATTCTTCACAATATCTTGCGAATGAACGGTTTAAATGACGTTTGTGCGTTTTACCATCCTGTCCATGCCCGGAACAATAATTGAAAAGAGGTAAACCGCATATCATACAATAACGTGAATGTTCGCCCAAATCTTGATTACCACAGCGTGGACATACATAGAAAAAGCCATTTTTATCAGCTGCAATGTCTGGTGGAAGAGGATTGTATCGTAAACTTTTCCCAATTCTTTTATTTCCACACATCACGCAGTATTTTGCGCCCATAGGAACAAGGCTTCGGCACCGGCAACATCTTTTACGATATCGGATAAAGATGTTGCAGATCAGCTGTTTCATGGGGGTTGTATAATCTCGTAGATCCCTTCTGATAAAATTGATACGAACATTTGCGGCAGATTCCGTTATATTAAAGGCGTTTTGTATGTCTATATTTTGATTCCGGCTTTTGCCTTCTTCAATGACCGTCCATGCAAGTGGAGCAGGACTTAGGAGATTTCGGGCAAAACAGTTAGCCTCCTTTTCGTATTCATCATACTGTTCCTGTGTAAGAAAAGAACGATTTAAAATTTCAGTTCCAGCTACTTGATGATGATCGAGAAAAATGTGTCCAAGTTCATGAGCAAGGGTAAAATGAATAAATGGATCAGATTTTGTCTCGTTGTATAAAATTACATATTGATTTGTTGTTCGTTTATAGCAGCAGACGCCTAATTCGCTGTCAAAATGATTAATAACTTCTTGGCGGGTCCATCCAGAAAGTTTCATGTACTCTCCATATGTAAAAAGTGAAATTTCACGGGAGAGGGCGTCAAAAATCAGATCTAAATCAACAGGTGCTTGAGGAATTTCATAATCCTCAAGCACCTCAACAGCTTTTCGTACAGCTTTGTTATAATTAGCACAATAATTTATCACTAGACATCCTTCTTGTCACCACCAGCGTCTTTGAATGCCTCACTGAATGTGAGGTTAAGAATCTGCATCATTTTGTCTAAATCTTCAGATGTCATTTTCTTTGCAGCTCTTTGAATCATTCTGATTTCTGGCTGATCATCAATTTGTTTATTTAAAGCAAGTAAATAATTATAATCGAGTTTCAAAAAATCTGCGATGGCTCTCAGGGTTTCATTGTCAGGAGTAATGTTATCATCGTGCTCAATTCGTGAAACAGTAGAATTGCTAATTTTTACACCACGGGCAAGTTCTCTTTGAGTAATGCCAAGTTCAGTTCTTCGTTGTGCGATAACTTTTCCTAATGATTCATCCATTGCGAAAGCCTCCTTCTTATCATATTTTTGTACCCTTAGTATAGCATGAATGTTCCACCCATGCAACACTTTTGTGAAGAATATAAATAAAGTGTTGATTTGATGGAACACCTGTGATATGCTTTAACTGTTCCATTGATGGAACACAAAAAATGAAAGGAGGAAAACCTGATGTTATGTGTAAATATCGACAAATTATACGAACTACAAGGAGAAATGAACGAAACACAGATGGCAAAAAAATTAGGGATCAGCCGTTCTCAATTATGGAGAATTAAGACGGGGCATTCGTCAGTAGGACAGGAATTTATAGCTAAATTCAAAAAATCCTTCCCAGAAATTAGGATTGACGATATTTTTTTTGTTTCAGATGTTCCATTAAAGGAACACAAGAGCATTGATGGAACAGTGTGAAAAAAAAGGATGAAAAACACAGATGCTGCCGGGAAAACAGATGCTGTGTAAATCACCCAGATTTCATTAACTAGTTTACCACAAGCAAAAAAGAAATTAAATAGAAAATAAAGGATATGTATGAGAAAGGAGTAACTGAAATGAGCGAAGCATTATTATTGGTAGCCGAGGGCTACGAGCAGATTGCCGCAGGAATCAGAAAGATGGTCGCAGCACAGAAAGATACACCAAAGAAAGATGAGAAGCCTGTGAAGAAGGCAGAAAAGAAGGAAACTCCTGTGGCAGATACACCGAAGGATAAAGCTGTCCCGAAGGAGAAAACAGTGGATAGAAAGACGGTCCGTGTTTTCCTTGCGGAAAAGTCCAGATCAGGAAAGACATCGGAAGTCAAGAACCTGATCGAGCAGTTCGGATTCCAGAAATTGTCAGACGTTCCTGATGAGAAACTGCCGGAACTGTATGAGAAAGCGCAGGTGCTCTAATGGGCGGACACGCTAGGTTCTCCCCATCGTCCGGTAAAAGACGTCTGGAATGCCCTCCATCATTACTGTTGGAGGAGCAGTTCCCGGATGAAGAATCTCCCTTCGCAGCAGAAGGGAGTGCCGGACATGCGATGGCAGAGTACCTCATCAATAAGTATCTGAAGAAAAGGACCAAAAGACCTGTATCTGATTATTATTCGGATGAACTGCTCGAAGCCGTGGATGATTACGTGGAATATAACATCACCCAGATCGAACAGGCAAGGAAGGACTGTGATGAACCATTCATTGGAGTGGAACTGAAGGTCAGCCTGGCACACAGGATCGAAGGATGTTTCGGTACTGCAGATATGGTGGTGGTCGATTCCCATAAGATCCATATTATCGATCTGAAGCTCGGCAAGGGTGTGGTGGTCGATGCAGAACAGAATGTCCAACTTATGATCTACGGACTGGGAGTGTTGGACATGCTCGGTTTCTTATATGAGATCGACACGGTGGAGCTTACCATTGTCCAGCCGAGGATCGAGCATTTCTCCACCTGGGAGATATCAGCCGGGGAGTTGCTTGCGTGGGGAAAGGATGTTCTTGAACCGGGGGCAGCAAAGGCTCTTGCAGGAGAGGGAGAATTTAAAGCCGGAGACCACTGCCGATTCTGTAAGGCAAGATTTACGTGCCGTGCAAGGGCAGAGGAATATTTAAAACTTGCCCAGATGGAATTTGCCGAGCCGGCCCTTATGTCGGATGAGGAAATTGCAGAAGTCCTTTCCAAGGCAGATGCGCTGAAGAAATGGGCAGAGGAGGTTTACACCTATGCTCAGAATGAAGCAGTAGTTAACCATAAAGAATGGCCGGGCTATAAGCTGGTCCTGGGAAGAAGCAACCGTAAATATACGGATGAAGAGGATGTGGCAGAGGCAGCACAGAAAGCCGGATACACGGATATCTTCAAAAAGAGCCTGATCGGCATTACCGAGATGGAAAGACTGATGGGCAAAAAGAAATTTAATGAGATCATTGGTTCACTGGTATACAAGCCTGACGGCAAGGTCACATTGGTGCCGGATTCAGATAAAAGAGAAGTAGTTAAAACAGCAACCGCAGAAGCGGATTTTAAGGAGGAATAATCTATGACAACAGCAAATTTAACAAAAGTGATCGTACCATGCAGACTTAGCTATGCACACCTGTGGGAGCCGGATTCCATCAACGGAAGCGAACCGAAGTATTCCGTATCCTGCATCATCGACAAGAATGATAAGGAGACCATTGCCAAGATCAAGAAGGCAATCGAGGTAGCAAAGGATGAAGGAAAAGGCAAGTGGGGCGGTAAGATCCCGGCGAACCTGAAGACACCGCTCAGAGACGGTGACATTGACAGACCTGAAGACGAGGCGTACCAGAACGGAATGTTCCTGAATGCCAACAGTAAACAGGCACCTCAGATCGTGGACAGACAGGTACAGCCGATCCTTGACCAGAGCGAGGTATATTCCGGCTGCTATGGAAGGGTATCCATTACATTTTACGCTTACAACAGCAACGGAAATAAGGGTGTTGCTGCCGGACTCGGAAATGTACAGAAGTTAAGGGATGGAGAGCCTCTCGGCTCCAGAGCAAATGCCAGGGATGAGTTCGAGGCAGTGGATGCAGAGGATGATTTCCTCGCATAGGAACAAAGCAGCAGATCATAGGAAGGGCGGTGGCATACACCGCCCGGATACATAAAGGAGATGCCATGAAGGAACTGATGAAAGAGTTAAATAGCATAAAAAAATATATTCCATATAATACGTTCCGCACCATCAAAGGACAGATAAAGTCCGGCAACGTGGAAGCAGCAAGAACGGGGATCAGCAGAATAAAGAAAAGAGCGGAGGGACAGAAGCATGGACACACTTGCAATTGATATTGAAACTTATTCAGATGTGTCACTGCCGGACTGCGGGGTACACAGGTATGCAGCATCGGAGCAGTTCGAGATCCTTTTGTTTGCATACAGTCTGAATGACGAACCGACACAGATCATTGACCTGGCATCCGGGGAGAAGATACCGGATGAAATCATGGAATATCTTACGGATGATTCCGTAATAAAGACTGCTTATAATGCAGCATTCGAGCGGAACTGTATCAACCGATTCTTCGGTCTTTCCTTAAAACCGGAAGGATGGAGATGCACACTTGTACAGGCATCCATGCTGTCACTTCCACTGTCACTGGAAGGCGTGGGGGAAGCACTGAACCTTGATAAGAAAAAGATGTCGGAAGGCAAAGACCTCATCCGCTATTTCTGTATGCCGTGCAAGCCTACCAAGGCAAACGGGGGCAGGACAAGGAATCTTCCGTCTGATGCACCGGAGAAGTGGGAACTGTTCAAGACATACTGCATCCGTGACGTGGATGTGGAAAAACAGATCAGGAATAAACTTGCGAAGTTCCCGATACCGGACAGGGAGCAGAAACTCTACTGCATGGACCAGAGGATCAATGACAGGGGTATCATGGTGGATCAGGAGCTGATCGGACACGCTGTGGCATGCGACCTTCTGTATAAGGAGACGGTAACGAAGAAGGCATATGAGATATCAGGACTGGAAAATCCGAACAGCGTATCGCAGCTCAAGGACTGGCTGAATGAAAAGGGCATCGAGGTGGATTCCCTTGCCAAGGCTGCCGTGGAAGAACTTGTGGAGAACACACAGGGTGATGTGGCAGAAATGATGAAGCTGAGACTTGCCATGTCAAAGACATCCGTAAAAAAGTACGAAGCAATGGAGCGTTCGGTATGTCCTGACGGGAGGGTGCATGGATTATTACAGTTTTACGGGGCCAACCGCACGGGCAGATGGGCCGGCAGACTCGTGCAGATCCATAACCTTCCGCAGAACCATATGGAAGACCTGGAACTGGCACGCTCCCTTGTAAAGGAAGGCAGATATGACCTGGTGGAGCTTTTGTATGATTCCACACCGGATGTGCTTTCTGAGCTGATCCGTACCGCATTCGTGGCAAGACCCGGATGCAGATTCATCGTCAGTGATTTTTCTGCGATCGAGGCGAGGGTCATGGGCTACCTTGCCGGAGAGGGATGGGTCATGGAGGAGTTCCGTGGTGCCGGAAAGATCTATGAACAGACGGCATCCAAGATGTTCCATATCCCAATCGAAGAGATCACAAAGGGAAGCCCGTACCGTGCAAGGGGAAAGGTGGCATCACTTGCCTGTCAGTATGGTGGTGCGGAAGGTGCACTCATCAGCATGGGAGCATTAAATTTTGTGGAAGAAGAGGAACTGAAAGGGCTGGTGCAGTCATGGCGGACTGCCAATCCGCACATCGTGAATTACTGGTACGAGATCGACGGCGCAGTAAAGGCTGCCGTGAAAGAGCGGAAGATGACAAAGGTCGGAATGGTTACGGTATATTACCAGTCCGGGATGTTAAAGATCGCACTGCCGTCCGGAAGGGTTCTGTCCTATGTAAGACCAAGGATGACCGTGAACCGCTTCGGCTCGGAAAGTGTCAGCTATGAAGGAATCGGCACGAACCGCAAGTGGACAAGGATCGAATCTTACGGTGCAAAATTCTGTGAGAACATCGTTCAGGCAACCGCCAGGGATGTACTGGCAGAGGCAATGCTCCGTCTGGAAAAGAAGGGGTTTGATATCGTGTGCCACATCCATGATGAAGTGGTGCTTGAAGTGCCGGAGGGGTCATCCTCGGTGGAAGAAGTCAATGAAATCATGGCGGTATGCCCTGACTGGTGTGAGGGGCTTCCACTTAAGGCTGCCGGATTTGAAAGTCCGTTTTACAAGAAAGATTAGGAGGAACTTATGGGAGGATGCAACAGGGAAGGGTATCCGGATCCGACCGCAGGTATTGCAATCGGACGGGTCATGAAACAGGAAAAACGTAAAAAGAAGGAGGTAAAGAAGGATGTTCGTATCGATCGGAAACTCAAGAATGGACAAAAAGTTTAACTGCACGGATATGACATATGAAGATTTTGTCAGCCGTCTGTCCAAGACAAAATATACTGCGGAAACAATGGAACAGTACAGGAAGATGCCGAAAGGGCAGCAGGACAATATCAAGGATGTAGGAGGGTTCGTGCTTGGAAAGCTGAAGGGCGGACGCAGGAAGAAGGACTGCGTGATTTCCAGATCCGCTATCACGCTTGATATGGATTACGGAACACAGGGCATTATTGATGAACTGGAAATGTTCTTTGACATGAAGATGGTGGTGTATTCCACACATAAGCATACGCCGGAGAAACCTAGGCTTCGTATCATCATATTCCTGACAAGGAATGTCACACCTGATGAGTACGGGGCAGTCAGCCGTATGCTTGCATCGGATATCGGTATCGAGCTTTTTGATGATTCCACCTATGAACCATCAAGACTCATGTACTGGCCGAGCACTTCCAGTGACGGTGAGTATGTGTTTCAGGAAATCGAAGGGAACGAAGTTGATCCAGATGAAGTGCTGTCACGTTATAAGGACTGGCATGATGTATCAGCGTGGCCGGTGAGCAACCGTCAGGCATCCGTTGTGCAGAGGGATATCAAAAAACAGGCTGACCCGCTTTCCAAGGACGGACTGATTGGGGCCTTCAACCGCACATACACGGTGACACAGGCAATCGACAAATTCATCCCGGATGTGTACAGGCATTCAAGGGCGATCCTCGGAAGATACGATTATATCCCGGCGGACTCGGCTGCCGGAGTCGTGGTATATGATGACCTGTTCGTATACAGCCACCATGCAACAGACCCGTGCTGCGGAAAGCTGATGAATGCGTTTGATGTGGTAAGGCTTCATAAATTCGGTGATAAGGATGCAAGGGCAGCCGAAGGGACAGAACCGGGAAAACTCCCGTCCTTTAAAGCCATGCAGGATTTTGTATCTGCAGATGAAGAAGTAAAGAACACGCTTGCAAAAGAAAGACAGGAGCTAGCAGTACAGGAATTTTCCGCAGAGCCGGATGAGGACTGGCAGAATAAACTGGCACTCGACCGCAGGGGAAACATCAAAGATACACTGCAGAACATTGTACTGATCATCCGCAACGATGAGAATTTCAAACACATCGTGTATAACGAGTTCAAGGATACCATTGATGTCATCGGTCCGCTTCCGTGGAAACAGGTAAAGCCTGGATGGAATGACTCCGACCTTGCCAATGCAAAGGTGTATTTCGAGAGGGTGTACGGGATCTGGTCACCGACCAAGTTTAAGGATGCACTGCTTGCCGTGGTGTCATCCGACAGGCTTTATCATCCGATCAAGGATTATTTTGCAACACTTCACTGGGACGGACAGGAGCGTATCGATACACTGCTCATCGACTATTTTGGTGCAAAAGATTCACCGTATACAAGGGCAGTCATCCGCAAGACACTGGTGGCTGCGGTAGCACGTATCTATAAGCCGGGAGTAAAGTTCGATTCCATACTCGTATTGAACGGTCCGCAGGGAATGGGAAAATCCACCTTCTTTGCCATCCTTGGAAAGCAGTGGTTCTCGGATTCCTTATCCATTTCGGATATGAGGGATAAGACTGCTGCCGAGAAGCTGCTCGGAAACTGGATACTTGAGATCAGTGAGATGAACGGTATCCGCAAGACGGAAGTCGAGGTAGTAAAGTCCTTTGTTACCCGTCAGGATGATAAATTCCGTCAGGCATATGGAGTCAATGTAGAGTCCCACCCAAGAAAATGCATCATTGTGGGAAGCACCAACTCTGAAGGCGGATTCTTACGTGACGTGACAGGAAACAGAAGATTCTGGCCCGTGCATGTGCCGGGGACAGGAAAACACCATCCGTGGGAGCTTGACTGTGTCGACCAGATCTGGGCAGAGGCAATCCATCTGTATAACGAAGGCGAGGTGCTGTTCTTAAAAGGTGCGGAGGCAGAGGAAGCATATAAGATGCAGCAGGAGGCAATGGAGTCGGATGACCGTGAGGGCATCGTGCAGGACTATCTTGACAGACTGCTGCCGGACAACTGGGCATCGATGGATATTTACCAGAGAAGGGCATTCCTTGGCGGAGGAGAGTTCGAGACGGTAGGTGTCAAAGGAACGGTCATGCGTGAGCGTGTGTGCATCATGGAGATCTGGGTGGAGTGCTTCGGCAAAGAGCGCCAGAACTTAAAGAAGGCAGATTCCTATGAGATTGAAGGCATCTTAAACAAGATCGGGGGATGGAAGAAGTATGATTCCAATACCACGGGCAAGACCAAAGTCCCCCTTTACGGAGTGCAGAAGACTTTTGTGCGGATGGATGAGAAACCAGAGGAAACCCGTTAGGCGGTTTCCGAGGTTTCCCAGATGCAGATGGGCAACGGTAGTCGGAAACCGTGCTGACACCTTGGAAAATAAGGGGTTGCGGTTCTTAGTTTCCCAGTTTCCCATTAAATCCAGTTGAGAATTAAAAATAAAGATAAAAAGAGTAATTCATGTATATATGCGCGTATAGGAGTTAAAGGCATATGGCAACCGCAATCGGCAAAGGAGGTATCTGGTTTTGCTAGAAAGTACAGTAGAGAGACATTTGAGGGAAGAAGCTAAAAAGCGGAAAGGCATGGCGTTAAAGTTCGTATCGCCCAGTATGAATGGAGTGCCTGACCGCATCGTCCTGATGCCGGACGGGAAAATGGCATTTGTGGAACTGAAAGCACCGGGGAAGAAGCCGAGACCGCTTCAGCTGAAGAGAAAGAGGATGCTTGAGAGGTTAGGATTTCCCGTTTATGTAGTTGATAATATCGAACAGATCGGAGGTATCCTTGATGAAATACAAAGCACATGATTATCAGCAATATGCAACAGATTTTATAATCGAACATCCCGTGAGCTGCCTGATCCTTGACATGGGACTTGGGAAAACGGTCATCACGCTCACGGCACTGTGGCTTCTGCTGTTTGATTATTTTGAAGTAAGGCGGGTGTTGGTGATTGCACCAAAACGTGTGGCTGAGACCACATGGCCGGCAGAGATAAAAAAGTGGGAGCATCTTTACGGTATGACATCTGCAGTGGCAATGGGAACTGCAGCACAGAGAAAAGAAGCACTTCTGTCAGGAGCAGATGTGACCATCATCGGAAGGGACAATGTTTCGTGGATGACAAAAAATATGTTTTTTGATTTTGACATGGTCATCATCGATGAGCTGTCGAGCTTCAAGTCCCCAAAGGCACAGAGGTTCAAAGACCTGAAAAAAGTAAGGCCGATGGCAAAGCGGGTGGTCGGACTTACCGGAACACCGGGAAATCTTATGGACCTGTGGGCGGAGATAGGGATTCTTGATATGGGGCAGAGGCTTGGGAGATTCATCGGTGGATACCGTGACAGGTTCTTTGTTCCGGATAAGCGTAACCGTGAGATCATCTTTTCCTACAAGCCGAGGGAAGGCGCTGAAGAAAAAATATATGAGCTGATCTCTGATATCAGCATTTCCATGAAGGCTGTTGATTATCTTGATATGCCGGAGCGTGTAAGCAACCGTGTATCCGTTACCATGTCAGAATCAGAACAGGCTCTTTATGACAGGATGGCAGATGAGATGATCCTTGAATACGGAGAAGGACAGGACATCGATGCGGTAAACGCAGCAGCACTTTCCAACAAGCTCCAGCAGATGGCAAACGGTGCTGTCTATGATGAATCCGGTAATGTCAGAAATATCCATGACAGAAAACTGGATGCTCTGGAAGACCTGATCGAATCGGCAAACGGGAAACCGCTTCTGGTTGCATACTGGTTCAAGCATGACAGGGAGAGGATATTAAAGAGATTTCCGGCAAGGGATATCAATACAAAGAAAGACATTGATGACTGGAATTCCGGAAAGATCCCTATTGCACTGATCCATCCGGCATCGGCAGGACACGGACTGAATCTTCAGGAGGGCGGATCGACAATCGTATGGTTTTCCCTTACATGGTCCCTTGAACTGTATCAGCAGCTTAATGCCAGACTTTACAGACAGGGGCAGAAACACACGGTTGTCATAGAGCATCTGGTAACGGATGGGACGGTCGATGAGGATATCCTTCATGCAATCGAGAGGAAGGACAATACACAGAATGCAATGATAGAAGCGGTAAAGGCAAGGATTGGAGGTATGGCGGATGACGGCAGAAGTAATGATGAAGGAATATAAGAACATGAAAAAGGAACTGACCGTGACTGGGTTCCAGCTCCGTCAGTTTCAGGGAGTGAGCGAACAGGACATGATCGATTCCATGCTCTATTCCCATCCGGAAGGGGAAAGGGTGCAGACCAGCACTCTTTCCGATAAGACGGCAAACATAGCAATCAAGTACAGGACAGCAATCGAAAGGGAGAATGACGAGTGGTATGAATTCCTTTTCCACAGATATATGTTCCTGAAGGAAGAACTAGATTTTTTCGAGCATGCAGTGAACGGACTGGATGAAAGACATAGAAGCATTATCACGGATCTTCTGGATGAGGACATGACATGGGACATCATGATGGACAGATACCATGTGAGCCATACGATGATAGCAAAGTACAGAAAAGCAGCATTGAAGGAACTTGATAAACAGTATGAACTGAGGGACAGACAGGTGGAAGCCTTTGTCCTCGGATAGGAGGTTTTTATGTGTAAGCGTGGAGATATTTATTATGTGGATTTTGGAGAAAAAGATGGAAGCAAGCAAGGCGGTGTCCGTCCGGCACTGGTGGTAAGCAACAATAAGGCAAATAAGCATTCCCCTGTTGTTACGGTCGTTCCGCTTTCTGCAAGGGTGTGGAAGAAAAAGTATCTTCCGACCCATGTGCAGATTCCCAAAGGCAGCGGTCTGAATAAGCCGAGCATGGCTCTGGCGGAACAGGTGGAAGCACTTGATAAGACAAGGCTTGGTGACAGAATCGGGGAAGTGCTGGATGACATGGTCATGGAACAGATCACCGTGGCACTTCAGATACAGATAGGTGCATATGCAGAGTACAATTAAGGCAGTCAGACGGCTGTCTTTTTTGTTTGCACTATGGTAAAATCTTAATATGCTTTTAATGTGTGAAATTGGGAAGGTGTGATATTTTATGTCCTATGAAGAAGATTATAGAGAACCTTATCGTGCAAAATGCGTTTGTGGTCGGGGTTACTTACAATTTTACAGGATACATCTGTCAAATGACTGGGGACAGGAAAAAGAGAATGACACGGCTGTTGAGATTTTCTGTGAAAGTTGTAAGAAAAAATATCATTATGAGAGAAATCACGGAAGCGATTATTTAGTCCCAGATGGATTATCATTTCCAAATCAGATCCCTGAATTGAATAGAAAATATTCTTATAACGATAAGGAACAGCTTGTAAAAAAATATGGACGGGAAAGAATAGAGGCTATGGTAGCAGATATGACTGCACCAAAGCATCGTTTTATAAAAAATCTGGAAAATGACGATGCAATTAAATTTGCAAATCGCTGGGCGCAGTGGTATAGAAAAAAATCACTGTCACCTATGATTTCATATTTACAAAATATTCTGGATCAATATAGTGATTTAGAGAGCAGCATTGAGTGTAAAAAACCATACAATGAAAAGTATCATCAGGAAATGAATGCTTTTTCAAAGATGGAAATGGAAACAGAGAAGAAGAGTTATAGGCTGTCATTCCAATATGATAAAAAACAGGATGAAGCCGATAAAGAGAGAAGAAGACGGGAGCAGGAACGCTACGAAGAAGAACATCAATATGATGATTTTGAGGCAGTTGTTCATTATGATCCGTCATATAAAAGAAATTTTTCCAATCAATACTGGGACAGTTATTTTATAAAAGAGTGTACAGATATGCAGCATCTGTCTTTAGATAAGCCGGAATATGGAAAACCAGTAGTAACAATTGCAAAAGAATATGCCTGCGTGTGCCAGATTTGTGGAAAGGAAGAGAAGATACTTTCATCCAGCATGAAGATATCATATGATGAGGAACGAGGGTATTATCTGGAAAAAAGCTGTAGCTGTCACGGTGTTTCATCTTTTGAAGCAAAAACAATGGATATATTAGATCAACTGGGAATTACTTATATCCGGGAAAAATCCTTTGATGGCTTGGTTGGAGATTCCGGAAAGAATCTTCGGTTTGATTTCATATTGTCAAAATCAGTAGACGAAACTGGGAAAGCAATATTTGATCTGGCAATAGAATTACAGGGACCACACCATTATAAAAAAGGATATTATGATGAGTTCGGTACATACGTAACAGACGATTGTTCGGACAATAAAAGTATAAATGACAGGTTTGAGCGTCAGCTAAAATACGATGATAAAAAGAAGAAATATTGTCAGCAGCATGGAATCAGCTTAGAGTGCATTAAATATACGGCATCTAATGATATTGATCGTTTAGAAAAGATGCTTAGAAATATTTTGAAACAGCACGGATATCGGTATTTCGTTGAGAACGAGAAGCATGGTGAACAGATGGTGTACTAGAGGTGCACTAAAGGTGTACTGACTTTTTATTTTACAGGTGCTATGATTAAGATGGCAAAAATCGAAGGGAGCAGAAATGCTCCTTTTCTTTATGCCCGGAGGCGGTGTCTTTCCAATCCTTTCACACCGCCCGTGTACATAGAAGGGAGGAATGGCAGATGCCGATGAAACCAAAGAAACCGTGCAGACATCCCGGATGTCCGAAGCTGACAGACGGTCTGTACTGTGAGGAGCATGAAGCACTGCACCGTGGTGACAGGGCGAGCAGCAGTAAGCGTGGTTACAATAGGCGGTGGCAGAAGGCAAGGGCGAGGTACTTAAAAGCACATCCTTTGTGCGTGCAGTGCATGAAGGAAGGCAGGGCAGTGACCGCAACCGTTGTCGACCATGTGAAGCCACACCGTGGTGATCCCGTTCTGTTCTGGGACGAGAAGAACTGGCAGAGCTTATGCAAACCTTGTCATGATAAAAAGACATGGAACGAGGATAACAATCCTGAGTATCGGTTCTGATGGCAGACCGTGGGGGTATCAAAATCTCTACGGAGTGAACCGCTGAAGACCGATGGCCCCCTTTGCGTGAATTTTCGCAGAACTAAACAGGGGGGATATAAAAAGGGTATGGTAATTTTCGCAGAATGTACTTAAAACACGGCAAAAAGGGGTATTTCCTTTTGCCGGAAAATCAGGAAAAAAGCATTATTTAAGGCTGGAAAACAGTGTAAAAACATTGTTTTTCCGGTCTTTTTTTGTGTGCCGGAAGGAGAGTGGAAAGGATGACGGACGCACAGGCAAAGCAGATCAATGAGATGCGGATGAAGGGGATGGGCTATAAAGCCATCGGAATGGCAATCGGACTGTCCCGTGACATCGTAAGGAATTACTGCAAGAGACATAACCTTGCCGGATACGCCACGGTGGTTTCAAAAAATATGAAACTCATGGTGGACGGTAAAGAGGTGTGCCACTTCTGCGGTAATCCGATCACGCAGCCGAAGACTGGCAGACCGAGAAGGTTCTGCTGTGAAAAATGCAGAAGGGAATGGTGGAAGGCACACCCGGAAGCAGTGAAGAAAAGCGAGAAGGCTTCCTACACGCTTGTATGTGAGCAGTGCGGGAAGCCTTTCATTTCCTATGGAAACAAGAACAGAAAATACTGCGGCCGTGAATGTTATTTCCGGCACAGATTTTTGGCAGAGGAGGATATGGAAGATGCAGTTTCAGAGTTATAAAATAGCAGACCTTATCCCGGCTTCCTATAATCCGAGGAAGAAGTTAAAACCGGGTGATAAGGAATATGAAAAAATCAAGAACTCCATTAAGGAGTTCGGGTATGTCGAGCCGATCATTATCAACTCAGACATGACCATTATCGGAGGACACCAGAGAGCCACGGTCCTTGCAGACCTCGGATACACGGAAGTGGAATGTATCGTGGTCGATATCGACAAGACCAAGGAGAAGGCACTCAATGTAGCGCTCAATAAAATTACGGGCGAATGGAACAAGGAACTCCTGGCTGACCTTATCAAAGACCTTGAGGATTCGGATTTCGATGTCGGCATCACGGGTTTTGAACCGCCGGAGATCGAACAGCTTTTTAATTCCGTGCATGATAAGAAGATCACGGAGGATGATTTCGATGTGGAAGCGGAGCTTGCAAAGCCGACCGTGGCAAAGACAGGAGATGTATGGCTGCTTGGAAAGCACCGTGTCATCTGCGGTGATTCCATTCTGCCAGAAACTTACGATAAGCTGATGGATGGACAGAAGGCAAATCTTGTCCTGACGGATCCGCCATACAATGTAAATGTTGAGGAGACGGCCGGCAAGATCAAAAACGACAACATGCCAGATGAGGATTTCTATAAGTTCCTGTTTGCTGCATTTGTAAATATGGAGCAGTCAATGGAACAGGATGCTTCCATTTATGTATTCCATGCGGATACAGAGGGGCTGAATTTCAGAAAGGCATTCAAGGATGCCGGATTTTACCTTTCCGGGTGCTGCATCTGGAAGAAGAACGCACTGGTCCTTGGAAGAAGCCCGTACCAGTGGCAGCACGAGCCGTGTTTGTTCGGATGGAAGAAAGGCGGGAAGCACCAGTGGTATTCCGACAGGAAGCAGACCACCATCTGGGAATATGACCGTCCGAAGGCAAGCAAGGACCATCCGACCATGAAGCCTGTGGCGCTTATGGCATATCCGATCCAGAATTCCTGCATGAGCAACTGCATCGTGCTTGATCCGTTCCTTGCTTCCGGCTCTACGCTGATCGCCTGTGAGCAGACACACCGTATCTGCTACGGCATCGAACTGGATGAGAAGTTTGTGGATGTGATCGTAAACCGCTACATTGAACAGTGCGGTTCGGATGCGGATGTATTTGTCATCCGTGACGATATGAAAATTTCATATCAGCAATTATGCAGGGGAGGGCAGTATAATGAAACAGATGACCTTCCTTGATCTATGTTCCGGCATCGGCGGCTTCAGGCTCGGTCTTGAAACTGCCGGCCATAAATGCATCGGGTACTGTGAATATGATAAATTTGCAAGAGCCTCGTATGAGGCAATGTATGATACGGAAGGAGAGTGGAAAGCTCATGATGTCACAAAACTCAAACCCGGAGATGTCCCCTATGCAGACATCTGGTGCTTCGGATTCCCATGCCAGGACATCTCCGTTGCCGGAAAACAGCGGGGACTGGTCGGAAAAAGAAGTGGAATATATTACAACATTATTGACCTCCTCAAAGGCAAAGAGGAAAGTGCTAAACCCTCATACCTACTTGTTGAGAACGTTAAGAACCTGTTATCGATCAATGCAGGATTCGATTTTGCCTCAGTTCTGTTTGAAATGGACGAAGCAGGGTATGACTGTCGGTGGCAGGTGCTTAACTCAAAAAACTTCGGAGTCCCGCAGAACCGTGAGCGTGTGTTCATTATCGCAAATCTTAGAAGCAGAGGTAGACGAGAAATATTACCTCTCACCGGAGAAAACGCAGCAGCTCTTAACCAACTTATAGGAGGCATGCAGGGCTACCGTGTTTATGGGACGGACGGCATTTCGGCAACCCTTGTGGGGAATGCGGGCGGTGTCGGGGCCAAGACAGGGCTTTACTTCATCGACCAGAGCAACCATGATCCGAAGATCACGGATACGGCAAGATGCCTGACAGCGAGGTACACAGCCGGGATGACCAACCATACCGCCATGAACTCAGCCGTGCTGGAAGTCCACCCGGTGCTTACACCGGAGCGGATGGAGAAACGGCAGAACGGAAGAAGGATGAAAGAGGACGGAGAGCCGATGTTCACCCTGACCTCACAGGACAGGCACGGTGTGTATGTCTGTGAAAAGGTGGATTCCGTCAAAGTGAAAAATGCCACGAAGGCAGGATATGAAGTGGCACGGGAAGGGGACGGTATCAACCTTGCCTACCCGGACAGTGAGACAAGAAGGGGACGGGTCGGAAAAGGATGCTCCCAGACACTGGACTGTTCCGGGCAGATGGGAACGCTCATGAGGGGCGGCCGCATCAGACGGCTGACTCCGAGGGAGTGCTTCCGCTTACAGGGATTTTCTGATGAGCTTTTTGACCGTGCCTCTGCCGTCAACTCCGATGCACAGCTTTATAAACAGGCCGGAAATGCAGTCACCGCAACGGTCGCTTATGCGGTTGCGATGTCACTTCCGGAGTCCAGAAGCTGACATTACATTTTCTTTTGGAAAGTACCATTATCTGCTTGACTATACGGGCATTCAGAGTGATATATGGTACTACCAAAAGGAAAGGAGAGCAGCGGAATGGAAATTATTACAAACGCTGAGAACAGGAAAGAATTAGTAAAAGCCTTATCCGGACATTTCGGACAGAGGTCAGAATACCTTGGACCGCCATCCTTTGCATACCGCATCGGAAGCATCACGGTGGACAGGGACGCAAAGGTCATACTTGAAGATGACAGCATGGAAGACGAGGTGAGAAGGGTGCTTTTCCAGAATGACGTGGCAGAAGAGACACAGGAAACACAGACGGAAGAACCGGAAGCGGAAATCAAAATACCAATCGGCAGCATGACACCGCAGGGCATCATCAACCTGATAAACATGATGCATTCCAAACAGTACCTTATCAACAGGGCAGTCGGAAGGGAGTGCATTTCCATAGCAGACAGCCTTATAAATGCCCTTGCCGAAAGTAACTTTGAAGATACGGAGTCGGCAGCAGGGTTCATTACGGAGCAGGGCGGATGCAGCGGTGTTACCTTTGCAGACGGGAATATTGAGTTCACGGGATTTCCACATACCGATGGCATGATGGAATACTGCAGACTTGCATCGGCAATGGTAAAGAAAGCATCGGAACAGAAACGTGTGAATCCGAAACAGACCATTGAAGAGAATGAAAAATATTACATGAGGGCATGGTTGGTATCCATCGGATTTGGAGGGAGCGAAGGAAAGGAAACAAGGTCCTTCTTCCTTAAGGGGCTGAAAGGTCATACGGCATTCCGGACTCCGGAAGATGCGGAAAAATGGAAAGCCAACCGCAGGGCAGAAAGGGGGTCAACGGTATGTTCGGAGTAAGCAGACAGACACTTGAGAGACTGAGAAAGGAATATCCTTCGGGAACCAGGGTGGAGCTTATCCGTCTTGATGATCCCTACCGAAAGATCACGTCAGGAACCATCGGAACGGTAGAGTTTGTGGATGATGCAGGACAGCTCCACACAGTATGGGAAGGACACGGCTCTCTTGCGATGATCTACGGAGTGGATGAATGGCGTAAAATATAGTCATAATATACACAGTTTTTCCGGCTGATGTTTGTGCAGTTTATGGCGCATATATAACTGGATATATGTGTGTTTTAGAGCGAATATGTACCTACCGAAAGGGAAAACAAAGAAAAAGCGGAGGTACAAGACCATGAAGAAGATTGAGATTTTTGAAAAAGCCATGAACGAGGGAGGAAGCCTTAAGGATTACGGGATCAACAGCACATTGTTTGCAGCATACAGAGACTGCCAGGAAACAGGAAACGATAACATTGATTTCAACGGAGTCATCTGGGATTACGACATTCCGGAAATTGTAAAGGCTTTAAAGGAAAACGGCATCAGCGAATTTACGATAAGCAGTACATTTTCAAGCCTGATCGAAACCCTCGCAGCATTTGAAAAGGAGGGCATCAGGATGGCAGGGCTTACCGAGGTGAATGCAACATACTCGGATTGGAAAACAGGAAAGAAGGCAAGAATTCCGGCAATCAGAATGACACTTTAAGAATAAACACACAAATCGGAAGGCCTCTTCGGAGGTCTTTTTATTATGCCATTTGCGGGGAGGTGAGGACAGTGGCGCAGAGAGGAAGAAAACCAAAGCCTACGGCAGTAAAGGTGCTTGAGGGCAATCCGGGCAAGAGAAGCCTTAATACGGGCGAACCAAAGCCTGAGAAAAAGGCCCCGCGCTGTCCGGCATGGCTTGAGGATGAAGCAAAGAAGGAATGGAAGCGGATGGCAAAACAGTTGGAGCATCTGGGAATCCTTACTGAGATCGATATGGCAGCATTCGCAGGATACTGTCAGGCATATGCGAGATGGAAAGAGGCAGAGGAGTTCATTACACAGCACGGGACCATCGTAAAGACCCCGAGCGGATACTGGCAGCAGGTACCGCAAGTGTCCATTGCCCAGACCTATCTGAAGATCATGAATAAGTTCTGTGAGCAGTTCGGTCTGACCCCGTCTGCAAGAAGCCGTATCTCCACGGACAGCGGTGAGGATAAGCAGAACGATGAAATGGAGCTTCTGCTTGTGAAAGGCGGTGCAGGATAATGTTTGACAAGGCAAAAGCAGACCATGCGGTCAATTTCATAAACTGCCTGAAACACACCAAAGGAAGGTGGCGGGGAGTTCCGTTTGAACTTCTCCCGTGGCAGGACGAGATCATCCGTACCCTTTATGGGACGGTAAAGGAAAACGGATACAGGCAGTACAATACCTGTTACTGTGAGATACCAAAGAAAAACGGAAAATCGGAGCTGGCGGCTGCCATTGCACTGTATATGACATGCGGTGATGGTGAATGGGGAGCAGAGGTTTACGGCTGTGCTTCTGACAGGCAGCAGGCTTCCATCGTATTTGATGTTGCGGTGGATATGGTGGACCAGTGTCCGGCACTGAAGAAAAGGATCAAGCCTGTCATGTCCGTAAAAAGGCTTGTATATAAACCAACCAACAGCTTCTACCAGGTGCTGTCGGCAGAGGCATACACAAAGCATGGACTGAACGTCCATGCGGTCATCTTTGATGAGCTGCACGCACAGCCGAACAGGGAATTGTTCGACGTCATGACCAAGGGTTCCGGTGATGCCAGGACACAGCCGTTGTTCTTCCTGATCACGACAGCCGGGACAGACCGGAATTCCGTGTGTTTTGAACAGCACCAGAAGGCTCTGGATATCATAGAGGGAAGAAAGATAGATCCGACATTTTATCCTGTGATTTACGGGGCATCCGATGAGGATGACTGGTCTAGTGAGGATGTGTGGTATAAGGCAAATCCGTCACTCGGATACACGATTGACATTGAAAAAGTGCAGAATGCATATATCAGTGCAAAAGAGAATGCAGCAGAGGAGAACGTATTCCGGCAGCTCCGTTTGAATCAGTGGGTGAAACAGAGCACCAGGTGGATGCAGATGGATAAGTGGGATGCCTGTTCTTTTGCCGTGAATGAGGAGGAGCTTCTCGGAAGGGAATGCTATGGCGGACTCGACCTTTCAAGTTCCACGGATATCACGGCATTCGTGCTTGTGTTCCCGCCAAGGAATGATACGGAGAAATATGTGATCCTTCCGTACTTTTGGATACCGGAGGATAACATGAGACTGCGTGTCCGAAGGGATCATGTTCCTTATGATGTCTGGGCAGCCGAAGGGTGCTTAAAGACCACGGAAGGAAATGTCATCCATTATGGATTTATCGAGCAGTTCATTGATGAACTTGGCACGAAGTTTCATATTAAGGAAATCGCATTTGACCGATGGGGAGCAGTCCAGATGGTGCAGAACCTTGAAGGCATGGGATTCACTGTTGTCCCGTTCGGACAGGGGTATAAGGATATGAGTCCACCGACAAAGGAACTGATGAAGCTGACATTGGAAGAGCGGATCGCACATGGCGGACATAAGGTGCTGCGTTGGATGATGGATAACGTGTTTGTCCGTCAGGATCCGGCAGGAAATATCAAAATGGATAAGGAAAAATCCACAGAGAAGATTGACGGGGCCGTAGCAACCGTTATGGCGCTTGACCGTGCAATTAGGAATGAAGGCAGTGACGGAAGCGTATACGATGACCGTGGTATTCTTGTTCTTTAAAATAGATAATAAATGATAATTAAAGATAATTATAGAAAATAAATTATCTATTGACATTATCTAAATAACATGATATAACTAATTCATAGATAAATAGAAAACGAGAGATAAATAAGAAGGAGGACAAATCTATGAATTATGACAGAATCATATTAGAACTGCTCGACAGGGTATCCGCACTGGAGGATGAAGTGAAAAAACTGAAAGAAGAAAGGACTTCTGCAGCACAGGAAATCACACCGGAAGAAAATGAACCTGTTGTCAGCAGCAGTGGAAGGGATACGACCAAGTATATGCTGGACGGAAAAAGGTATGCAAAAAACAGACTTGTGCTTGCCGTGGTCCAGAAGTATATGGAAATGCATCCTGATATTTCAGCATCTGAGCTGATCGGTGCATTTGATAAAAGCCTTCAGGGCTCACTTGGGGTAGTAAGGACGCTGAGTGATGTAGAGAAAAACTGTTCGGATTATAAAACCAGATTTTTTGCGAATCCTGAAGAACAGATCCAGACGAGGACCCAGCCATGTGTGGTATGTACACAGTGGGGAATCGCAAATATTGGAAATATCCTGACAATCGCAGAACAGTACGGCATTGAGATCACGCCAGTCAGATAATATATTAAAGTAGAAAAATAAGGCACTTCCTCAGGAGGTGTCTTTTTTCATGCACATTTTTAGGAGGTGCTATATGGGAATTAAGAGTTTATTCGGATTCGGACAGGCAAGGGATAAGCCTGTGGATAAGGCAGCAGATGCAGGATATTCGTTTTTGTTTGGAAGGACAACAAGTGGAAAACCTGTCAATGAAAGAACTGCAATGCAGACCACGGCAGTGTATGCCTGTGTGAGGATACTGGCAGAAGCAGTCGCATCCTTACCACTTCATGTATATGAGTATCAGGATGACGGAGGCAAGAAGCTGGTGTATGACCATCCGTTATATTATCTGCTCCATGATGAGCCGAACCCGGAGATGACTTCATTTGTGTTCAGGGAAACACTAATGAGTCATCTTTTAATATGGGGAAATGCTTATGCCCAGATCATAAGGGACGGGGCAGGAAGGGTGCTTGGACTGTATCCGCTCCTTCCGGACAAGATGGAGGTGCAGAGGGATGACAAAGGAAACATCTATTATGTGTATTCCAGAAACAGTGATGAGAACCCCATGTTCAAGGAATATGGAAATATCAAACTGAAAGCCGAAGATGTGCTTCATATCCCCGGACTTGGGTTTGACGGACTGATCGGATATTCTCCGATTGCGATGGCAAAGAACGCTGTCGGCATGACGCTTGCCTGTGAGGAATACGGGGCTAGTTTCTTTGCAAACGGGGCAAATCCGGGCGGTGTCCTGGAGCATCCGGGTGTCCTGAAAGACCCGTCAAAGGTGAGGGAGTCCTGGAACTCCGTGTACAGGGGCGTGAGTAACGCACACAAGATCGCAGTGCTTGAGGAAGGAATGAAGTACCAGCAGATAGGCATCCCGCCGGAAGAAGCACAGTTCCTTGAAACAAGGAAATTCCAGATCAATGAGATTGCAAGACTGTACAGGATACCGCCACATATGGTCGGTGACCTTGATAAGTCGAGCTTTTCCAATATCGAACAGCAGTCCTTGGAGTTCGTTAAATACACACTTGATCCGTGGGTGATCAGATGGGAGCAGTCCTTACAGAGATCGCTCCTTCTGCCTGGTGAAAAAGGAAAGTATTTTATCAAGCTGAATGTGGACGGTCTGCTCCGTGGGGATTACCAGTCGAGGATGAACGGCTATGCAGTCGGAAGACAGAACGGATGGTTTTCTGCCAATGACATCCGTGAGATGGAAAACATGAACCCAATCCCGGATGAGGAAGGGGGAAACCTGTATCTGATAAACGGTGCAATGACCAAACTTGCGGATGCTGGAGCCTTTGCAAAGACGGATACGGGGCAGCAGAACGCTCCGGCACAGGAAAACAGCGGAAAGAGAGGTAAACGATGAAGCGGAAGTTTTGGAACTGGATAAAGAATGAAGATGAGAGCGTGCCTGACATGGAAAGGACGCTCTTTTTAAATGGCATGATCTCGGATGAAACATGGTATGGGGATGAAGTGACACCGCAGCTTTTCAAGGATGAACTGAATGTCGGAAACGGAAATATCACGGTGTGGATCAATTCTCCGGGCGGTGATGTGTTCGCGGCAGCACAGATCTACAACATGCTCCGTGATTATAAGGGAAGCGTGACAGTCAAGATAGACGGCATTGCAGCTTCGGCAGCATCCGTGATCGCAATGGCAGGAGACACGGTCTGTGTATCCCCTGTTGCAATGATGATGATCCACAATCCTGCGACCATGGCAATGGGCGAGACAAGGGATATGCAAAAAGCAATCGCTATGTTGAATGAGGTCAAGGAATCAATCTTAAATGCCTATGAATTCAAGACGGGGCTTACCCGTGCAAGGCTCTCCCATATGATGGATGATGAGACCTGGTTCAATGCAAAGAAGGCAGTGGAGCTTGGATTTGCGGATAAGATACTCTTTTCTTCCGGTGAGACGGATGAAGAGAAGAAAAAGCCTGAAAAGCCGGAAAAAGAACCGGAGGAAGGCGGTGATGGAGAGGAAGGAAAAGAAAAGGAAGACAAGGATAAGGACAAGAAAAAGAAGTTCCCGTTCCAGCAGGATTCCATGATGTATTCCACAAAGGCGATGAATGAATCGTTCCTTTCCAGGGTATCCCGTGTGGATGCCATGATACCAGTCAGCCAGTTAGAAAAAAGACTGAGTCTTTTAACACATTAAGGAGGATTTCAAGATGAGTAAGATTTTAGAATTAAGAGAAAAAAGAGCAAAGGCATGGGAAGCAGCAAAGGCATTCCTCGATGCCAAGAGAACACAGGAAGGATTTGTGTCCGCTGAGGACGCAGCAACCTACGATAAGATGGAAAACGATGTCGTAAATCTCGGAAAGGAGATCGAGAGACTGGAAAGACAGGCTGCCATCGATGCAGAACTTTCAAAGGCAACAAGCACACCGATCACCAACAAGCCGGATGCAAAGACTGGCGGTGACACAAAGACCGGAAGGGCAACCGATGAGTACAGAAAAGCGTTTTGGAACGGCATGAGAAACAAGGTGCTGTCCTATGAAGTACAGAATGCCCTTACCATCGGCACGGATTCCGAGGGCGGTTATCTTGTACCGGATGAGTACGAGAAGAAACTGGTGGAAGCACTGGAAGAGGAGGTATTCTTCCGTAACCTTGCAACCGTCATCAAGACATCGAGCGGTGACCGTAAGATCCCAATCGTTACATCCAAGGGTGAGGCTGCATGGATCGATGAGGGCGGTCAGTTCCCGGAATCTGATGACAGCTTCGGGCAGACAACTATCAGTGCCTTTAAGCTGGCAACCATGATCAAGGTGTCCGATGAACTCTTAAATGACAGTGTGTTCAATATCGAGCAGTACATCTCAAGGGAGTTTGGAAGAAGGATCGGTACAAAGGAAGAAGAGGCATTCTTTATCGGTGACGGCAAGGGTAAGCCTACCGGAATCTTCAATGCCACAGGCGGTGCTGAGACAGGCGTGACATCTACCGGAACATCCATTACGTTTGATGATGTCATGGATCTTTACTATTCCCTCCGTGCCCCCTACCGTAACAAGGCAGTATGGCTTTTGAATGATTCGACCGTAAAGGCAATCAGAAAGCTGAAGGACGGAAACGGAAATTATATCTGGCAGCCGTCCGTAAGGGAAGGAGAGCCTGATAAAATCTTAAACCGTCCTTACCGCACATCCATCTATGTACCGGAACTTGCAGCCGGAAACCGTGTCATGGCATTCGGTGATTACAGTTACTACTGGATCGCAGACCGCCAGGGCAGAAGTTTCAAGAGACTGAATGAGCTTTATGCTACAACCGGACAGGTCGGATTCCTTGCTTCCGAGCGTGTGGACGGCAAGCTGATCCTTTCCGAGGCAGTCAAGACACTTGATATCAAGGCTGCCGGAAAGTAGGGTGGCAGGATGTTCGTAACGCTTGAGGAAGCCAAAGGGTATCTCAGGGTCGATTCGTCAGACGAGGATGAACTCATCCTCCGTCTGATGGATACATCCGACTGCCTGATCTTAGACGTGACAAGACAAACCCCGGAAGAACTCAAAGAGTATGAATCTGTTGTCCGTACTGCAGAACTGTATGTTGTTGCCTACCTATATGAGCATCGGGAAGAAGCAGACCATAAGACAATGACGGAAACACTGAAGTATCTGTTTTTTGGAATCAGGAAGGAGATATTCTGATGATAGAACTCATGCGTGAACGGATCATGATACAGAAAAGCAGCACGAAGACGGATAAAACAGGAAACCATACCCTTGTATGGAGTGACCATTATAAATGTTATTCCTATGTGAATAATCTTTCCGGTAAGGAGTACTGGGAAGCAAAACAGGTCAATGCGGAAACAGAACTGGATTTTATTATCAGATACTGCAGTGAGGTGTCAGGACTTGATACGGAGCATTACCGCATAGTTTTCCGTGGAAGACTTTATAATATTACATTTGTTGACAACGTGCAGTATAAGAATAAGACATTGAAGATCAGGGCTGCCCTGGCAAAGAGGTGAGGAGATGGCAGAGAGAAGTACGACCGTTGACGGTCTGGCGGATGCGATCATGGATGGGCTGAAGGAATATGCAGACCTTGCCACGGATACCGTCAAGGAGGCGGTAAAGGATGTATCCAAGAACGTGAAAAAGGATATACAGGCAAATGCCCCAAAACGGACAGGAAGGTATAAGAAGAGTTGGGCGGTCAAAAAAACAGCAGAGAGCAGTAATTTCCTTACCATGACGGTCCATTCTAAGGACAGATACCAGATCGCCCATCTCCTGGAACATGGTCATGCAAAACGCGGCGGGGGCAGGGTAGCCGGAAGGGAGCATATTGCCCCGGCTGAAGAAAAGGGAAACAGGGAGCTAGTGCAGAAGATAGAGAGGGGGTTACGTTCGTGACGCATGAAGAAGTCATGGCAGTGATGGAAGAAATCGGACTTCCATATGCCTATCATCACTTTGCGGAAGGGGAATCCCCTGATCCGCCCTTTGCGGTATTCCTATATCCGGGAAGCAACAATTTCTCTGCAGACGGGAAAGTCTATTTTAAGGCAGACCGTCTGAACATAGAAATCTACACGGATATAAAAAATATAGAACTGGAACAGCAGACAGAAGCCGTGCTTGACGGGCATGGTATTTTTTATGAAAAAAGCGAAGTATGGATCGAATCTGAAAATCTGTATGAGGTGCTTTATCAGATGGAGGTATAGAAGATGGCGAATAAAAAGAATAAAGTCAAATTTAATATCTGCAACGTGCATTACGCACCGATTACGGTTGCAGAGGAAGGTACGGTCAGCTTTGGAACACCCGTACCGATGCCTGGTGCGGTATCCATCAGCATGGATCCGACAGGAGAGCCGGAGTCATTCTATGCAGATGGTATTGAATATTACGTGATCAATAACAACCAGGGATACGATGGTGACCTTGAACTTGCCATGATCCCTGAATCATTCCGCACGGATATCTTAAAAGAGGAGCAGGATGCCAATAAGGTGCTTGTGGAGAATGCAAATTCCGAGACAGGCAGTTTTGCACTCCTGTTTGAGTTTGACGGGGATATCCGCAAGATCCGCCATGTGCTTTATAACTGTTCCGCATCCCGTCCGACCATTGAGTCAAAGACGAATGAGGAAGATAAGGAAGTGCAGACGGAAACACTGACCATCAAGGCAAGACCTATGGCAGACGGATATGTCAAGGCAAAAACGGGAGATTCTACAACTGAGACTGTTTACAATAACTGGTATAAGAGCGTATATCTTCCGGCAGCTTCCCCGGCAGAGCAGCAGTCAGCAAAATCAACCAAGAGTGTATCATAAGGAGGACTAAGACATGGGTATCAGAAAGGATATAGAAATTGACGGACAGATGGTTGCATTCAAGGCGAGTGCAGCCATTCCAAGAATCTACAGATTAAAATTCCAGAGGGATATTTATAAAGACCTGGCATTACTTGAAAAGAGCATCGGTGACGGAAAAGAGGAATCATCAAACCTTGATATGTTTTCCCTTGAGATGTTTGAGAACATTGCTTTTATTATGGCAAAGCATGCAGATCCATCTATCCCGGATACACCGGAGGAATGGCTTGATAATTTCAATACATTTTCAATTTATCAGGTTCTGCCACAGCTGATCGAACTGTGGGGACTGAATGTAAAAACAGATGTAGAAGCTAAAAAAAACTTCGTCCAACAGAGCGTGAAATGACAACACCGCTGTTTCTGCTTCGATGTGTACAGTTAGGTTTGTCAATGGCAGACCTTGAATTGCTGTCGATAGGGCTTATCAATGATATGTACAGTGAGAGCCGGAACGATGACTATAAGTATGCCGAGCTTGCAACACAGGAGGACTTCGACCGTTTCTGATTGAGAATACAGTCGTTTTCTGTTATACTTATCAGCAGAAAACGACTGAGGGATTCTCAGTTACAAAATTAAGTTAATCGTGCCATATGGCTTGATTATAAATACAAAGATAAAAACGCAATGTACATTAAAAATGTATTAGAGCTGGTAGGTAGCCCAGCCGTCCTATGTAAATAGGGTAAGTAACCTGCCCCTCCGGGTTGTCCATTCTTTGTTCAATCAATTTTAGGAGGGATTCTTATGGACAAAGCAAGTGGAAAACTGACGGTGTTTTTTGAAGAACCATTTTGGGTAGGCGTATTTGAGCGTATTGAAGATGGCAGACTATCTGTAGCGAAGGTAACATTTGGTGCAGAACCAAAAGATTATGAAGTTCAGGAATATATTAAAAAATACTATTTCAGTTTGAAATTCAGTCCGGCTGTTGAAACTGTTGTAAAGGATATGAAAAGAAATCCGAAACGAATGCAGCGAGAAGCAAAAAGGCAGACAATAGAAACAGGCATCGGAACAAAATCGCAGCAGGCATTGAAATTACAGCAAGAACAGAACAAACAGGAGCGTAAAGAGAGAAACCGCAAGAAAAAAGAGGCGGAAGAACAGCGAATGCTTGAGTTGAAGCAGCAAAAGAAAAGAGAAAAGCATAAGGGGCATTAAAGTCCCTTGGGCTTTTGCTCAAATTATAGTTTGAGGGGGGGAGAATAAGATTGAAAGATGAGCAGTTAAAATATATTCTTCAACAGATAAATCTGGATGAGTGCGAGGAACTCATAGAAAATTATATTTATTATAGCAGAAGACCCGTGAGACAACGGTGCAGTCATGGTGATGGTACATACGGATATGTCACTGATGAATATGAGTTTCTTATCATTGCAGAAAACGGAGAAAAACAGGCTATCATATTGAGGTGCGGAAGGATTGATCTTCATTGGTATGTTTTAAGAAAATGGAGAAAGCATGGTGTTTTAAGCAATGCGCTCCGCACAGGCATTCTGAAAGAGGTATGGCCTGAAAATAAGAAAATCACGTGCTGCTATGGTTATGGTGATAACTGTGAAGAGAAATTTGAAATGACACAGCACTTGGCTGATATAGCGGGACTGATTTTAGAAGAAGATTAATATTACATAGAACATCTGTCAGAAATGGCAGGTGTTTTTCTTTTGTTACGGAGCAGAGATGCTCCTTTTTTTGTACCCATTTTTAGGAGGAGGTGAGAGGCATGGCAAGCCGTATTCAGGGTATTACCGTTGAAATCGGTGGTGATACAACCAAACTGCAGAACGCCCTGAAGGGTGTGAACGGACAGATCAAGTCCACCCAGTCGCAGCTTAAGGATGTGAACAAGCTGTTGAAACTTGATCCGGGCAATACGGAGCTTCTGGCACAGAAGCATAAGCTGCTTGCAGAAGCGGTCAGCGAAACAAAAGAGAAACTGGCTACCTTAAAGACCGCAGCAGAACAGGCAAATACGGCACTTGCCAATGGCGAGATCTCAAAGGAGCAGTACGATGCCCTTCAGAGGGAGATTGTAGAAACTGAGCAGGACTTAAAGAATCTGGAAACACAGGCGAACCAGTCCGCAACGGCAGTGCAGAAGATCGCAGCAACAGGTGAGAAGTTAAAGACGGTCGGGGATAACATTTCTTCTGCCGGACAGAAACTACTTCCGGTAACAGCCGGGGTGACTGCACTTGGTACGGCATCCGTAACAACGGCAGCAAACTTTGAATCTTCCATGTCACAGGTACAGGCTACTATGGGAATCACAAAAGATTCCATGTCTAAGGTAAACGGACAATCCGTAAATACAATGGATACCCTTTCCAAGCTGGCAAAGAAGATGGGGGCAGAAACAGCCTTCTCTGCATCCGAGTGTGCCGAGGCATTAAATTATCTGGCTCTTGCCGGATATGACACGGAGCAGATGTGTAATACACTGCCGACTGTACTTAACCTGGCAGCTGCCGGGGATATTGCCCTTGCGGATGCTTCAGACATGGTAACGGATGCAATGTCCGCACTTGGTATGGGTGTGGACGAGGCAGAAACGATGGTTGACCAGATGGCAAAGACCGCATCTACCACGAATACATCGGTTGCACAGCTGGGCGAGGGAATCCTTACCATTGGTGCGACAGCCAAATCCATCAAGGGCGGTACGGCAGAACTCAATACCGCACTTGGTATCCTTGCCAATAATGGTATCAAGGGGGCAGAAGGTGGTACGCATCTGCGTAACATTATTCTGTCACTACAGAATCCTACGGATAAGGCAGCTGCCCAGATGGAAGCACTGGGCATTTCCGTATATGATTCCGAAGGAAACATGCGGTCAATGAATGATATCCTTGGTGACTTGAATAAGAGCATGGACGGAATGACATCAGCAGAGAAGTCCAACATCATAGGCACGATCTTTAACAAGACGGACCTGTCTTCCGTAAATGCACTGCTTGCTAATACAGGAAGCACATGGGATGACCTCCAGCAGAAGATCACTGCCAGTGGTGGTGCTGCACAGCAGATGGCAGATACACAGCTTGATAACTTACAGGGACAGATTACTATTTTAAAATCTGCACTGGAAGGCCTAGCGATATCTTTTGGTGAACTTCTGATGCCGGCCATCAAACAGATTGTGGGATGGGTGCAGAAATTTGTGGACTGGTTGAATGGACTGAGCGAGGGCACGAAGAAGACGGTCGTTATGATAGCTCTTCTGGCGGCAGCACTTGGTCCTGTACTTATCGTGATCGGAAAGGTCATATCCGCAGTCGGTACGATCATGACGGTTGTACCGAAGATCGCCGGAGTCATCAATACGGTGAAGGGGGCTTTTGCAGCACTGAATACAACGATGCTCGCAAATCCAATCGTACTTATTATCGCAGCCATTGCAGCTCTTGTGGCTGCTTTTATTTATCTCTGGAATAACTGTGACGGATTCCGTCAGTTCTGGATCGACCTCTGGGAGAATGTAAAACAGGTTGCAATCACGGTATGGAATGCAATCAAGGAATTCTTTTCGCAGGTGTGGGAAGGCATCAAGACTATCTTCTCGACCGTGTTTGAAGTGATAAAGACCCTGGTAACGACTTATTTCAATCTGTATAAGACGATCATTGAAACGGTTTTCAATGTGATAAAGACGGTCATCACGACCATCTGGGAAGCTATCAAGGGTGTATTTACTACAGTTTTCAATGTAATAAAAACACTGGTGACAACGTACTTCAATATCTACAAAACAATCATCCAGACAGTCCTGACCATTATCCAGACTGTGATAACAACAGTATGGAATACGATAAAAACGGTCATTACAACCGTGCTGAATGCGATAAAAACGATCTTTAGCACGGTATGGAATGCCATCAAGACCATCATCAGTGCCGTGGTAAGCGGGATCAAGGGACTGATCACAGGGAATTTTACTGCGGTCAAGAACTCCATTACCACCATTATGAATACGATAAAGAGCACGATCTCCACCATATGGAATACTATCAAATCCACAGTTTCCACGGTACTTGGAGCAATTAAGAATGCTGTGAGTTCTGTATTCAATGGAATCGTAAATGCGGTGAAAGGTGCGATGGGAAATGTCCTGAATGCAGTAAAGACAGGTTTTTCCAATGTGAAGGGCCATATCACGGGACTTGCTTCACAGGCATTTACCTGGGGTAAGGATCTTATCATGGGAATCGTAAACGGAATCAGGAGCTGCATCGGTGCAGTCGGTGATGCCGTAAGTTCCGTGGCAAATAAGATCAGGTCGTTCCTTCATTTCTCCGTACCGGATGAAGGACCACTTACGGATTATGAATCATGGATGCCGGACTTTATGGGAGGAATTGCAAAGGGAATCGAAAAGAGCAAAGGCATGGTGGCAAAGGCAATCGAAGGGGTATCGCAGGATATGATAATCAGTCCGAATGTAAGCGGAATGGAGTCAGCTGCGGGAGTGCAGACTTCCGGACAGCCGGACAGCGGAATTTCCAGTATGCTGTCAGCCATCACGTCTGCAGTTAAAGATATGAAGGGCGATCCCGAGGATATCGTGATCCCTGTATACCTTGGAGGGACAATGCTCGATGAGGTGATCGTAACGGCACAGCAGAGGGCAAATCTTAGAAGCGGGGGAAGATAAACATGGCATTTATACAGTATTTAAAATTTGATGAACAGGACCTTCCTCTGCCGGATTCCTATGACCTTGACATTTCTGACGTAGAGGCGGATTCATCCGGGGAGACGGAAGCAGGAACAACACAGAGGGATGTGGTAAGGACAGGAGTTATTTCCATTGCAGTTTCTTTTTCCGTTTCACGCAGGTGGTTAAAGATACTGACGGCATACAGTAAGAAACCTAAAATTGCCGTGAAGTATTTTGATACGGAAGAACTGGAACTGAAAAACACGGAAATGTATATTACAGGATTTAAGGCAAAGTTGGAAAAGGACACCAGCTACAAAGGATTGTGGACGGTGTCCTTTACATTAAATGAGTATTAGAGGAGTGGTTATATGTACCCGGTTTCAAAAGAATATCAGAAAGCCATTAGTGAGTCATCACGTTCATTCTTTTGGACGGGGGCGATCACGACTAAGGCGGGCAAAAAATATACATTTGGAAATAAAGACATTGTGAAAGGTTCCGGTTATATCAGCAGACAGTGTTCCGGTTCGTCAGAGATCGAACTTGGATCCGTGTATGCAGCAGAACTTGGAATATCCCTCTTTTCAGATATTGACAGATACAGTCTGGAAGATGCGTCTATAACGCTCTCATTCCATCTGAAAGCAGGGGCTGGAACATATGAGGAAGTCCCGATGGGGATCTTCTATATTGCCGAGGCGAACAGGAAGATAAAGACACTGGAGCTAAAGGCATATGATGCAATGCTGAATCTGGATAAGAATTTTGATAAGGGTCTGTCCAGTGCATTCCCTTATGATTTTCTATCCTTACTTTCCAAAGCGTGTCATGTAGAACTGGCACAGACAAAAGAAGAGATAGAAGCGCTTACAAATGGAACAGAACTGCTCGGTATCTACCAGGAGAATGATATCGAGACATGGAGGGATTTCCTATATTATCTGGCACAGGCACTCGGATGCTTTTCCACGATAGACCGTGAAGGAAAGTTAAGGCTCATCCCATATGGAATTACCGATAACAAGACAGTGGACAGCAGACACAGGTTTTCGAGCACATTTTCAGATTTTGTGATAAGGTATACGGCTGTCAGTTCCACAAACAAAAAGACGGATATTGCAGAATATTATTCGGTAAAGCCGGATGACGGACTGACAATGAATCTGGGGGTGAACCCGTTACTGCAGTTTGGTCTGGAAGAGAAGCGCAAGCGGATCATAAATAATATTTTATCAGCGGTCACAGTGGTAAATTATGTGCCGTTTGATTCGGATACCATCGGTGACCCGGCTCTTGACCTTGGTGATGTCATCAAGTTCACGGGCGGTCATGCTGACGAAACAAAAAGGTCTGCCATCACATCCATTGAAACAAAGATAAACGGTAAGCAAAAAATAAAGTGTGTTGGAAAAAATCCGAGACTTGCGGGAGCAAAGAGCAAGAATGATAAGAATATTGCTGGTCTTCAGAGTTCCATGAATGAGAATAAACTCAGCATATACACTTATGTGAATGCCCTGAAGATAAACGCAGGAGCTGAGAAAACTTCCATCATTAATATAGAGTTTGCATCCGGGGATGAGACGAATGCGGAATTTCATGCAGAAGTCATACTGGATGTAAGATCCAATGCAGTAAGCAGAAAGGCGGATGCAGAAACAACAATAGAGATTGGGGAAGAAAGCAAAGTAATTTCGATCCCGGTCAACTGGACGGACGATGGAAAGACCCTTCTGAAAGTCTATTATGTCCTTGACGGGAAAGAAGTGGAACAGTTTCATCCATCAGAGACATGGTTCAGCGGAAAGCATCTGCTGAATCTGTATTATCCGATCATAGAAATGAAGGCAAACGAACTTCACACCTTTGAAGTACTGATAGAACTTACGGACGGAACAGCAACGATCGAACCTCAGAATGCAATGGCAACCATATCCGGTCAGGGGCTTGGTGCGCAGGAAAGATGGGATGGAAGGATCACGGTTGATGAAGAAATCAAGATGGTTGAACTTTCTGGGCTTCCTACAAATAGGATCAATGACAAGGCGGTGGCTGCATTTATCACACCGAAGAAAACGGGTATTACACAGCCTGTTGATTCTATCAGGATGACGGGTCTCATGGTGCCGGAGTTTTATGATAACATTTCCTTCTTTGTACCGATTGTAAGGGATGTGGTCGAAACAGCAGATAAAGATAAGATGGAATACCGGAGAACTTATGTGGAGGACGATAAGCAGTTCCTGCTCCGGAAGGAATACTCCCTGTCCGGCGGTGCTCCTATCGTTATGGACAGGGGAAGGGCAGTCAGCCTTACGGTCAATACAGAATCTTTTCAGGAACTGACGGAGATCAGAATACTGCAGTTTGAAACAGCACCGTTTGTAAATAAGCATAAGGTCAAAGCAGACAGGCTTGGAACAAATCATTACACAAAGCTCGCAGCGGGGCATCTGGTCCTTGTGACGGATTATAAAGAGAAACTGACAGGCATTGTGGAAGAACTGGATAAGGGAACGGTTGCGGTCTTTGACCCAGGCTTTGATAAGTTCGATGAAATAGAGATACTGGAGGTGCATAATGGCTGATTATGTCATGTTGGAAGATATATTTGAAACAACAGAAAATATGACGGTTCTTAGAGATAACCGTTTAAATGATGATGGTACAGATACGGTAACAGGTGTGGACTGGTTCAGGTTCCGGGAAACAACGGCTGCAAGTTTTTATGTCAGCGGTAATTCGTGGATAGGCATCGGCCAGAATTCTGAGCAGCTTAAGATAAGCCGGAGGGATGCCGATCTGTATACGCTGAAAAGGGAAGAGGGCACTCTGTTAGAACACTATAAATTCCTGCGTATCAGATGGGAAGGCTATAGTGCCCACGGAAATAATAACGCATCGACCAGACTTATATGGGATGCACTGTTTTTTGATACCAGGGATATTGTCCTTTATTTTGTTGAAGTCCCGGCTTCTTCCTCAAGCATTGGAGAGTGCGGTCTTTACACAAAATCAAAAAATATACCGTTCCAGATCGCAAAAGGAAAAACGGTAACATTCCTTCATCAGGACGATGTAGGAAATGAGTATGAACTGTCGGATGATCCTCCTGTCTTTTTAGATCCGTATAACCGAAGGTATTTGTTTAAGGACGGAGAGGGGATGCTTTATACCATCACAGATGATGCACTTACACCTCTTGAGGAAACGGAACTGACAGCAGAATTGTTTGAGATGTATGGCGTTCCAGATCTGCCGGATGGAAATGTACTTCTTGGGCTGAAAAATCCGTCCGTACTTTACTGGCATGATTCCCATAACAGATTCCCGGATATGAAGATCAGTTATAAGGGTGTGCCGAAACCACAGGTCATTTATTCCGAAGATATTGATATGTCGGATGCAAGCATTCTCGGAATAGAAAAGGTGACTTGTGATTGTGATGAGAAATGCCTGTTTGCCGTATCATTTGACAGGGGGAAAACGTGGCTTGGCTATGTAAATAATAAATGGGTGAAATTTACGGAGGAATCTTCCGGGATGTCCAGGGCAGCCATTGAAGCGGTCAGTTCTGATGCGTGGGCAGAGAAAGCAACCACGGGAACGATAAAATACCGATTTGTCCTGAGTGGGGCTGACGGTTTTATCACAAATGTGATAACAGACTTTTTGAATACGGAGGAATAGCAATGTTAAAAGGAAAAAGTGTAATAGAACTTACGGACGTTAATACGGGTAAAAAAGAAGTGCACGAGGATACCAACCTTGTCACGGATGCAGTCAATGCCATCCTTAATTCCAATATTTTAGGCATGCTTTATGATAACACATCATTTGACGGGCAGAGCGGTGAAAAATGGATGCTGCCGATCGTGGATAAACTTACGGGCGGTATCCTGCTTTATCAGGAGCCTTTGGAAGAAAGGGTCGATAATCTGTATGCCCCGTTTTCAAATCCCCTTATCGGCTATGCATCCAGTGATGCAAACAATACAACGGATGTCAGAAGGGGCAGCAGGAACTTAACGGAGAGCAAGAGAATCGATGGAGGGTATAAGTTCGTCTGGGATTTTGCTACTTCACAGGCAAACGGAACGATATCAGCAATAGCACTCACGAACAGGATAGCCGGGATAGGACAGGAGAATGGAAATAATTATCTGGTACGGCTTGGGACTTTTTCCTCACAGAACGATTCATATAGTGAAGAAAGCTACAGGCAGAATAAAAGGACTTATATCAGGGAAGGTTACCGCATGGAGATGATAGCGAGAAATAACTCGGAAAAGGCACTGCTGAAGAAAGTGCCGGAGGAGTATCTTCACGCAGGGCTCGTGGAAAATCTGATATCACAGGAAGCCTTTGATGCATCCGAGGTAACGGAGATAGACCTTGGGCATTATCCCTACTGGATACACAGGATAGGTTCTCCCTCAAAGGGGGATTATGATATTCCATATGAGGATAATACAAATATAAGAAACCATTTCTTTCATGGTGCGGATGGATGCTGGTATGGGATTGCAAGAAAGACCAACCAGAAATATTCACGCACATATCGTGATACGGAACAGTTCGATTATGTCAGCTATGAGTTCTATATGGATAAGATCGAAAAGGGCAAGTGTTCGACACAAAAGATAGAAGCGCCGTCCGGTGTGAGTGATTTTTACAGTATCGGCATGAGTGGGAAGTGGATGATGTGTGTATCAAGTGATAACAACAAGCTGTACCGTCTGGATACCACAAATGTTGCCAATATTGAAAGGGTCACGGATTATACCTACAACGGCAGTAATGAATCCAGCTATATTGTGGATGATGATATCGTGATCAACGGATGGTATTTTGAAGACGGGCATCCAGCACAGAAGATAGGCAGCATCGGATACCAGAGTTATTGTGCATGGGGAATACACCAGATGGCAAGATATAAGACCTACATGCTCAGGGAGTGGGTATACAATCACAACAGATACTGCAATTATAAAGAATTATTTTTATACACACCGTATCTTGCAACCATCAATAATCTGGCATCACCCGTTATCAAGACTGCAGATAAGACGATGAAGATCACCTATACTCTGACGGAAACAAAAGAATAGCAATTTCGGAATCAGGCAGCTTCCCATTACGGGCGGCTGCTTTTTTCATACAAAAATTTAGAAGGAGGACAAGACAATGAAGGAATTTTGGAATGCAGTACAGTTCATGTTTGCAGCAGTAGGCGGATGGCTTGGTTATTTTTTAGGGGGCTGTGACGGTCTGCTCTATGCCCTGATCGCATTTGCGGTCATTGACTACATTACGGGTGTCATGTGTGCAGTAAATGACCGGAAGTTGTCAAGTGCAGTCGGTTTTAGGGGAATCTGCCGTAAGGTACTGATCTTTTTACTGGTGGGTATTGCAAACATTCTGGATATCCACGTGGTTGGGACAGGCAGCGTGCTGAGAACCGCAGTGATCTTCTTTTACATTTCAAACGAGGGTATGAGCCTGTTGGAGAATGCATCCCATCTGGGACTTCCGGTGCCGGAGAAGATCAAAGAGGTTTTGGAACAGTTACATGACCGTTCGGAAAGTGAGGGAGAAGATGACTAAGAATGAATTTATTTCCAGTGTTGCAAGGTATGTGCAGAAGTATGCAGCAGCATACGACATTCTGGTACATTCCCCCGTGATCGCACAGGCAGTCCTGGAATCCGGCTGGGGCGGGAGTAAACTCTCGTCCCAGTACCACAATTATTTCGGATTGAAGTGTGGCAGCAGATGGACTGGAAAGTCTGTAAACATGGAAACACAGGAAGAGTATACACCGGGAACGCTTACAACGATCAGTGACAATTTCCGTGTATACGATTCGATGGAAGAGGGGATCAAAGGTTATTTCGAGTTTATCCAGCTGCCCCGTTACCGGAACCTGAAAGGAATCACGGATCCTGAGAAGTACCTTGAGACTATCCGTGCTGACGGCTATGCAACATCGTCTTCCTACGTGGAAAACTGCATGAAACTTATCCGCCAGTACGGTCTGACAAAATATGATGAAGGAGAAAAGAAAACGATGGGAAAGACAGCAGAGAGCGTATTAAACGTGATGAGGGGATGGCTCGGATTTAATGAATCCAACGGAAGATTCAAAGAAATCATTGACCTGTATAACAGTACAAAACCACTGCCGAGAGGGTATGCCGTGAAATACAGTGATGAGTGGTGTGACACCTGTGTATCTGCCGCAGCAGTTAAGGCAGGGTGTGAAGAACTTATCGGCAGGGAGTGCGGTGTGGAAAAGCACATTGAGATCTTTAAGCAGAAAGGAATCTGGATCGAGGACGGCACGATCACACCAAAGCCTGGGTATGTGATCGCATATAACTGGGACAGATCCACACAGCCGAATGACGGATATGCAGACCATATCGGATATGTTGAATCCGTGTCAGGTCGTAATATTACAGTCATTGAAGGAAATAAGGGAGAAGCAGTGGCAAGGCGTGTGATCCCTGTCGGATGGGGATATATCCGGGGATATGCTGCTCCAAAGTACGATGCAGCAACAGTAACACCCGTACCGTCCACAGCTGAGAAGAGTGTGGAAGAGGTGGCAATAGAAGTCCTGGCAGGAAAATGGGGCAATGGAGAAGAACGCAAGAACCGTCTGAAAGCTGCCGGATATGACTATGCTGCCGTACAGGCAAAAGTCAACCAGCTTGCAAAAGGTACATCCAATCAGAAATCAATTGATGCGGTTGCCCATGAAGTCATCCAGGGCAAGTGGGGAAATGGTGCTGATAGAAAGAAGAGGATCACTTCTGCCGGATATGATTATTCCGCAGTACAGAAAAGGGTAAATGAACTCCTGAAATAAGGATATGGCTGATGGTCAGTAATGGCTGTCAGCCATATTTTTTTCTGTTTATGCCAAGGAAAGAAAGGTGAAAGGTATCGCAGATTGTACTTGCTATTATTGGCTTTCAGAGTGATATATAGACTACCCAAAGAGAAAGGAGTGAAAGAATTTGGAGATTCAGATAAGGGAAGGAAACAGCAGACAGAAGCAAAAACTTAAGGTATGCGCCTACTGCCGTGTCTCAACGGATGCGGATGAACAGGAAAATTCATTGGAAAACCAGATCAGGCATTATAAAGAAGTCATTACCAGTAATCCTGATTACGAGTATGCCGGAGTTTACAGTGACTTTGCCATATCAGGATTCAAGGAAAAACGTCCCGGTCTGCAGAAGATGTTAGCAGATGCCCGTAAGGGAAAAATAGACCTTATATTAACAAAATCCGTATCACGGTTCGCAAGAAACACCTCAATCGTTCTGGAAGCTACACGAAAGCTGAAAGAACTGAATGTTGGTGTTTTTTTTGAACTCCAGAATATCAATACCCTGTCAGGGGAAGGCGAGCTTATGCTTACGATCCTTGCTGCATTTGCACAGGCAGAAAGCGAGAGCGGAAGCGTTGGTGCAAAGATGGTGTACCAGAGAAAGTACGAGGCAGGGATCCCCGTGCAGTACCTTGAGCGGTCTTTCGGATTTAAGAAGGATGAGCGGGGAGTCTATATTGCAGATGAAGAGGAAGCGGTATGGGTAAGAAAAATCTATGATATGGCAGCACAGGGATATACCCTTGCAGCTATTAAGCGCTACCTGAATGAAAATAATGTAAAAACGGTGGGTGGTGCAAAATGGCTTGATAGCACGGTGCTTCGTATTTTGGAAAATGAAATCTACAAAGGCGATTACATCATGCATAAGTATTTTGTAAATGAAGAAAGAAAACTGGTCAGAAACAGGGGAGAAGTAGATGCCTGGTACATCGAGGATGACCATGAAGCCATTGTTTCCCCCGAACTCTGGCAGAAAGCACAGGATGCATTGGAAGCAAAGCGGGATTATCTTGCGGAAGGCTCAGTGATCGAAGAATTCACGGAAGAAAATTATCCATACATGAACAAGATCTATTGTGCCAGATGCGGACACCCGCTTTACAAAAGAATCTACAGTAACGGCAACAGGCTGAACTGGGGATGCAGCGGTACAAAGCGGTATGGGAGGTCCTTCTGCGAGGGGATAAACATTCCGGATGGAGTCCTGCGAGGGGCATGGCATTTCGATGAAAATATGTATATAGGGGAAAAACAGACAGATAAGGGGAAAAAGGAATTTACCTATCTGAAAGAAGCCTCATGGAAAAGAAGGCATAAGAAGAAAAAGCCGGAGCCAATTCCTGAAAATACGGAAACAGAGTATCCGTACAGGGAGAAGATCTTCTGCGGATTATGCGGAAGCAGACTCGTGAGGCATGTAAACACCAAAAACCATAAGGTCATATGGGTATGCAATGGGAGAAAGCGGAAGGGGAAAGACTTCTGTGATGGGACAAGGGTTCCGGATACCATCATAAAGGGATGGGGAGAGATCAAAAAAGATATTTATATTCAGAGAAAGGATGATAAGAATGGCAAGAAGCGTTACAGTTATACCAGCAAGAAGCCAAAAGGTGCGGACAGGGCATAAGGCGGTACAGGAAAAGAAGATAAGGGTGGCAGCCTACTGCCGTGTGTCAACGGACCAGGAAGATCAACTCCACAGCTTTGAGGCACAGGTCGAGTATTATACAAAATATATCAACGAGCATGAGAATTATGAAATGGCCGGCATCTATGCAGATGAAGGCATTTCAGGTACAAACACAAAGAAAAGGGAACAGTTCAAAAAGATGATCGCAGACTGCGAGGGCGGTAAGATAGGCCTTGTCATAACAAAATCCATCAGCCGTTTTGCAAGGAACACGCAGGACTGCTTGGCATATTCCAGAAAATTAAAGAACTTAGGGATCGGCATCATATTTGAGAAGGAAAACATCAACACATTGGATTCCACGGGTGAGCTTCTGTTCACCATCTTAAGCTCCCTTGCACAGGATGAATCAAGAAACATTTCAGAGAACTGTAAATGGGGCATCCGCACGAAATTCAAGAACGGTGAGATGCATCTCAATACATTCAAATTCTTGGGGTATGACAAGGATGAGAATGGAAAGCTCATCATCAACAGGGAACAGGCAAAAACGGTAAGACGCATCTACAGGGATTTCCTCTGGGGGCTGAATCCTGCACAGATTGCGAAAGAACTGGAAGAGGAACAGGTATCGGGATGCCTCGGACAGACCAAGTGGTATGCAAGCACGGTGGTCGGAATCCTGAAACAGGAAAAGCACATGGGCGATGCGCTACTGCAGAAAACCTATACGGCTGATTTCCTCACCAAGCGTCAGGTAAAGAATAACGGGGAAGTGGCACAGGTTTATGTAAAGGACAGCCATAAGGGAATCATTGATAAGGAAACATGGAATGCGGTTCAGGAAGAATTTGACCGTAGGGAGAAATTTATGCAGAAACATGGGACGGACCGTTACAGTTACGGTTCGGAATGCAATCCATTCTGTGAGAAGATTTTCTGCGGGGAATGCGGAAGCCTTTTTACAAGACATTCTTGGAAATCGAGGGGAATCATACAATGGCAGTGTAAGAACCACCGTAAGGATGGAAAGGTGGCATGCACCAACGCTTATGTAGACAATGCCAATCTGGAAAAGGGATTTGTAAAGGCATTCAACCGACTGGTCAATGAACGGGAAAAGAACATGGAAAGATGGAATGCAATGAAAGCAGAAGGGACTCCGCTTGAGAAGATAAGGGCGGTGCAGATGATGGAAGCAACGGAAAGCGGACAGCTCCAGAAGTATGTTCCTGAAGCCGCACAGCTTGTCTTGGAAGAGATAACAATATTCGGGGTAAAGAAATATGAATTTGCATTTCTGGAAGGCAGCAGGGTAAAGGTTTCCGTATGATCATTCGGAAACCTCGTCATCATTCAGACCGAATAAGTCAAGCTGGCTGCTCTGGGGCATATCATCATCATTTTCTTCTTCTGACTCTGGCTCATCCGTTTTCTTCTGTGGCAGCTTATGTGTGTAGAGCTTATCCCACGGAAGCGGATTACGGCATTTCTTGTTATAGCCGATAAGGAGTGCCTCTGCAAATCCAAGAGAGCCGGAACGTCTGTCTTTGGCAGTACGGGACAGTTCCTTAATGGATATTCTTCCAAGTTTTTCCTTAAACACATCATCCTTGACGGCATTCCCGTAGGCATTCAGGAAGCGTGCCAGTCCGTTCATCATATTTGCACTGAAGGACTGGGCAGCTCCTTCCCATGTTGCAACGATCAGGCGGATTACATGATCGAGCATGTGGTAGCCGTATTTGTCATGGATGGTTTCAAGCGTGGCAACGGCACAGATACCGCCCGGAACAGAAGACGGGGTGATGGAAAGGTCGTAGGATTCCACCAGATCACGGATGATAAGCTGCTTATCATTACCGGCCTCAATGTTTGCCATGAATATTTCATAGGGCAGCAGGGGCTTTACATATTTCATCTGGTTTGCAAAAATATCGGCTTCATGCTCATATACGAGGTCATCATAAACCATACACCATACGGGAGTTTCCCTTGAGCCGGAGACGAGTGCCACGATTTCAATGGTATGCTGTCCGTTGAATACATAGTTGATACCGTTACGGCGGCTGACCTTTACAGGATTTATCTGGTACAGGTCAAAGTTCGCAGCAGCACGCTGGACATGATGCTGTGAGAGGTTACGCTGGTATTCCTGATTGGATACAAGATTTTTAATGGGAATCTGCTCAAAGTGTACTTTGGGAACATACTGCATGAGGTCTGTCTGTTCCGTTATTATAGGGTCATCTGTCATCTGAGTCCTCCTCCAACTGCCTAAGCAGTCTGTTTATTTTTCTTGTAAGGTTCACAAGCTGCGTTTTTACTTCCTGCCGGGCTGATGCAGAGGTAGAAGGAAAATCCGTAAGCTCCATTGTCCTTGATATGGTCTTTGACCATGACGGGATGGTAAATTTAAGGCTTGTCAGTTCTGCATCCGGGTCGGTAACAGGCATCTGTTTGATTCCGGCTTCGGCATTTTCCCTTTCCCGTCGGCGTCTGCGGTAATCAGGCTTCCCTGTCGGCAGTCTCTGCCATCTCAGTTCATGCCGTAACTGGGAGTAGCCGATACGGTCGATAGAACTGCTTTCGAGCAGTCTTTTGAGTCCATTGATATCTTCGATGGGTAGCCTCGACAGTTCGATGACATTTTCATGAGACACACGGAGATTCCCGTTTAATATCCTGTTGGTTATTTCAGGTCCTTTGGCACGGATCTCATCAAGTGCCCTTGCATACACATCATATTTTGTGACGGTGGAAAAACCGAAGTTGTATTCCTTTCCGATAATAGTGGCAATCTCGGTTTTCTGTACATATTTCTGTGATATCTGTCCGTCAGCATTGGGCTGCTTTTCAGGATGCTCCTTTAAAAAAGCAGCACTGGCAGCATTCATATCCGCCCGGAAGAGTCTGCCGATAAGGTACTTTTTATATTCACTTGTAAGGTCGGTGCGTTTGAGCTGCTCCGCACACAGATAGGCCTCTGCTTCATCACGGCTCTGGAAGATAAGCCTTTGGATATTGAAGCGGATATCCCATTTCTTACAGATGGAATAGCGGAGATGCCCGTCTATGAGGGTGTTTCCCCAGACACATACGGCATCACGGCAGCCGTGGTCAAAGATATCTTCTTCAAGTTCCTCCATATATTTTTCATCTCTTGGCTGGATAAGTTCTAAAAAGCCATTGTCGGTTTCAAATTCTGGTGTCTGACTGTCACTCATACTATTTCCTCCGTTCTGGCGGAGTCATCCACGAGGACGCATTCCTGCATGGAGAAACTTGCCAGTCCTTCCTTCTGATTTATTGCACCATAGATGCGGTATGACCTGTTGTTGGAAAGCTCCGAGTTGGTCTGCCTTAATGTCTGGAGCAGTTCACGGCTGTATAACTCATAACTGTTTCTGATGTCGGAATAACATGCCCTGACATGGTGTGCAAGATAATCCTGACAGACACTTTTTCTTACGGCAATCATATGGGTGCATGGATTTACCAGAAGTTGGATGTATTCCGGGTCGCCGAGCATATGAAGGGTAAGTTTATGTATTCGGATACGGTTTTTCTTTAAGTCAATGCATAGGATTGGCTGGGAAGAGGGCTGATTGTTCATAGTGTGTTTCCTCCTTTGGCGGTTCTGCTGTGTTTTCATTTTCTTCTGACGGCTGCGTATTCTCAGAAATTCCAAAGACTGCATAGCCGTCAAACATGTTGACCTGTAAATTGCTCTGGTGTTCTTCAACAGGGACACCGAACTGGTTCTGCCATTCCGCAGGATATGTCGGGGTGCGGGATATTTTTGTTTTGCCATCCGCTTTTTCTGCACGGACGTATATTTCAGGAGTGGTAAGGTCGAAGACAAATAAAAGCTCATTATCAGACCTTATCAGCTTGCCGAGCAGTTTATAACGGTAGCTTGGATTCCATTCCATGAGGCTTATGACCTTGGCAAAGAAGATACGGCATGTAATCTGTCTTGGGGAACGCTTCTTGGTTGCAGAGCACCAGCGGAAAGAGTCCTTCTCATCTTCCTGACAGGGGCGGACAGCGAGTTTCTTTTCATCCGGATTTACAAGGATCTGCACAAAATCTGTCTGGGGCAGTTTTTTGATACATGCAGTATTCACGGATACTTTGTTTGCATTAAAGGTAAAGGACGGTTCATAAGTGTGGGCGAAGAATTCTCCACGCACTACTTGATATCCTTCGTAACTGAAGGCATCGTCCTCGATGATCTGCAGATCCCTCGAAGAGGACTGCGTTATGGTTTCATTGTTTGGCTGTTCATTCATTACGGTTCTCCTTCATGTCAGACATAAGCTGTTCTATGTTTTTTTCTACTTCGTCAGGACTGGTTACCTGTATGTCTGAATCTTTGTATGCAACGGCTTCACTGGAAAGCGTGTTCTGGTCATTAAATCCGGCAAGCTCCTGTGCCTGTGCGTGGCAGTAGTAGTTGCTCCCGAAAGTGTCCGCCCAGTCAGGCGGATAAGCACGGACATTCTTTTTCAGGTTGTCAGTGAATGGCTTTACGTCCGGCTGTTCATCGGATATCTGTTGTTCATCGATCACATCACTTGGGATGAAGATTTCGGTCTCTTCCAGATTGAAAAGAAGGACAGCATCTGTTCCATTTCCACGTCTGATTCCCGTTATACGGTAACGGCAGTCCGAGTTCCAACCGAGAAGGGAATAGATGGTCGGCATAAAGGCAGTACCGCTGATTGCCCTTGGGATAGAAAGTTCTCCACGTTTCTTTGCCCACTGCATGGCATTTCTGTGAGCTTGCAAGGCAGTCCTTACCGCAAAGAGACGCTTGTTTGGGTGTATCAGAAGCTCCACCAGTGTACTGCTTAATTTTCTTACTGCTGCGGTTGAGAATTTGATATCATTCAGACTGAATGTCACGGTAATACGGTCAGTGCCGTCAAAGAACTGTGAACGTGCAATTTCATATCCGCGCAGGTCAAAATCCCCGGACTGCACCTCAACGGGGGATGAGGACGGAGGAAGCTGATCCATTTGGTCATATACACTTAAGGAAGCACTGATATAATCATTTTCCTTAAAGCCGGCCCAGCGTGGATTGATGGATACAAATCCTTTTAATATTCCCTCAGATAAGACCTTCAGTTCCGGCAGTATCCCTTTGTTTCCATACTTGGCGTTGCTGATGAGCCGTTGGACAGCAATGAAATCATCGCGGGAGACGATTGCTTCATGATGATTGCGTTTTCTGTACTGCGGACGGTTCTGCATGTTCTTTTTTGATTTGTGGTTCAGATAATTCGGAGTATAGGTCTTTCGTGCAAGTACATCACCACAGTGCCTCTCGTTCTGCAGTATCTGAAGGATTGAACCGGAAGACCAGACGGTATTTCCTTTCTTTGTTTCACAGCCAAGTTCCGTCAGGGTATCAGCAATTTCTTGACAGGTGCAACCGTTTAAGTACATCATGAATATCAGACGCACGATTTTTGCTTCCCCTTCATTGATCACCAAATTCCCGTCCTCGTCATGGTCATAGCCGAGAAGGGTTGGTGTGAGGAAAATTCCCCTTCGGAAACGCATCTCAATGGAAGCATTCATGATCTCGCTTTTGGTATGGCTTTCTTCCTGTGCAAGGGTAGCCATGAAAGAGAGTACCATTTCGCTTTTCGGGTCAAAGGTATTCAGTCTTTCCGTCTCAAAAAAGACACCGACAGGATGCGGAAGGGCTAGAAGTTCACGGACATATCCTATGCAGTCCACGACATTTCTGGCAAAACGGGATACGCTCTTGGTAACAATGAGGTCGATTTCCCCTTTCTTGCAGTCCTCGATCATCAATTTAAACTGGTCACGATGCTGTAAGGAAGTGCCGGAGATGCCTTCATCCGCATAGATCTGTACGAGCTTCCAGTTCGGACTTTTGCTGATGACATCGTGGTAATGGTTTTTCTGCAACTCATAAGAAGATGTCTGTCTTGGATCATCCGTGGATACCCTTGCATAAACAGCTACCCTCTGTTCATTTTCAACTGCAAATATATCTTCCTGCGGAAGTGCCGGAATTACGTCAAGTTCATCAATGCTGACGCCTTTATACCGCTCCCTGATCTTATTTTTCTGGTCCGCAATGGAACCAGCTTTCTGTTCGTTATCTCTCATGTCTTACCACCTTTTTCTTATGATGTGGTTTATTATAAAATTTTCATACAAAAATAAAATAGACCATACGGACAGGCATATCCGCATAGTCTATTTCAAAGCAAAATTTTATGTGTGAAAATAGTGTGCCGCAGCATCTAGGCTTCATCATCCGAGATATGCCATCCGTTTTTATGCATGCTGTCGATGCTTGCTTTTTCCATTTCGTAAATGAAGCGTTTCTCATTTTCCGTACACTCAGCCATCAGCAGATCAAGGTCGGTCTGATAGGCTGTCGGATTGTGGAGCTGGACTCCGGCGAGCAGTTCATCGACCGTTATTCCAAGGGCGTTTACAATTCGGATGACGGATTCAAGGCTTGCCTTGCGTTTGGCATTCTCAATATGGCTTATGTAGGATATGGAGAGTTCCGTCTCCTCTGCAAGACGTGCCTGTGAAAAATTGTTCTGTTCCCTGACTTCCTTAATGCGGTATCCAATCTGCCTGTGGTTTACAGACGAAAGTGATTCATTCATAATATTACCTCCTGTTTCTTTTTCTTACGCAAATAAATTATCCATCAGCGGGTAATAAAAAGTTATGTAATTTAATCAAGCGTAGTGGAGTATTTCCGGACAGCCTGATGTCAATGCGTGTAGACATTTGTCGAACGATTTTTATTGATGGGAAGTGTAAAAGATGCTATGCTGATGGTGGAACTGGACAACATGGAAGTGAAAGAAACAGGGAAAAACAAGGTATTATAAGAAAAACATATTGAACTGCGGTGTGCTGCTGTTCATATTTTTTTATTCATATAGTAAAGTATAGTGGAGTAAATTGCTAAAGAGATATGGTTCTAATATTTATTCTGGTTTGCGGTTAAAATAAATGTATCGCAGAGCAGAAGAGAGGTGTAATTTACTTGCGTACAGAGGACTATATCCCGAAAAGGGTAAAAGAATTATGCAGCAAGCATAAGGTTTCCAAGTACCGACTCGCACAGCTCACTGATATGTCACAGACAGCTTTGGGGAATATAATCAAGCAAGAGAGCATTCCAACGATACCGACTTTGGAAAGAATCTGTGATGCATTCGGAATTTCACTAGCACAGTTTTTTGCCGGGGACGGCATGAGACCAGATCTGACAGATGAGCAGGAAGAGATATTGGAAACATGGGATAACCTAAATGCTGATGAGCGGAGAATTTTAATGAACTTCGTGAGATCATTGAAGAAATAAGGGGAAGCAGTTCAATTGTATCTGATTGATTGTTTCCCCTTTTTCTATGCACTTTCCACGGCAGAAGAAAGCAGTGAGGATACATAATGAGTGTAAAAGATGAGGAGTTCAAAACAAAAATCTATGATCTGATGAGCGGAAGCTACAATCTTGAGGAGTACCCAGTTGCGGAAAGTAGTGTGGTAAAAGATGAGTTTGCAGAAGGGGAATACTGCGAAAAGTTATATTCACAGATGCTGGAAGCGTATGAGAGGGTATGCAGAAGACTTGGATTGCCGGACACGGAAGATAAGGATGTGGAGATCATCATATCAAATCTCATGAGTATAGGCAGATATCAGAGCATGAAGATGTTCGATTACGGGGTGCTTTTTAAAGAAAGAGAAAATGAACTGTAACCTGATTATCAAAAATGGTGTGGCTGAGATTGGATAGCTGCACCATTTTTGGTATAATAAAAAGTAATTTGAAGTAGTTGAAGTGATATAAGCACCAAAGTAATTTGGATATTGAAATATAAAAGAAAAACAGCTTAATCCCAAATACATATAAAAATGCAGGAGAACATTATGATAACTTTTGATTTTTTTAACGATAGTTCAACAGAACTTGTAGAAAAATTCTGTGAGTACTTTAAGTTAGACAAGGAAACGGTTGAGGATTATTTTAGTAGGGTTAATCCTGATACATTAACACCAGAAACATTGGTGAGAAAGTTCGACTTAAAATTAAATGAATACGATAGCAGTCAATTGCAAATAGTGTGCCGTCATATGACAACATCTACAGAAGATGAAATCTATTCCTTTGTGGATAAGGGTATTCTTGATTTAAGAACCATGCTCCAAGAGAATACCCCCTTATCTCAATTTTTATTGGAACACAAAATTAAAGTGGATGTTGATGGACGTAAAATAGAAATTAAAGGGAAAAATTATCCGATATTGAGTAACCAAGAAGTCTGTCCAGAATGTTACAATGGCAGAGAACGTATTTGCACAGGATATTCAAGATGTGAAAGCTTTAAAAAACTCACTTATCTTGCCACTAAATTATATTATTATGGTGCAACTGTGGAGTGCTTCATTCATGCAACACTAGATGAAATGAAAAGGTATTCGACTATTGATAGATGCCCGGAAATATTGAATACATTGGATGATGTGTGTTCAGCAGTAAATGGACAGTTTTCTACTACATACAATTTATGCTATGGTTGGATGGCCAAAAAGAGAAAATGTTATGTATTAGAGTATGCTAGTCGTTGGTCAGAAATGGAAACTTTTGCTCCAATAAATTATAGAGATGCTTATCGAGATTATGAAGGACTTTTATATTCTTGTGGCTTTGATTTCACTGATTATATGGAAGAAACCATACCGAAAAAAGTATATGATAATATCACTTTTTTGAGAAGATTTATATCCATCTATTTTTATAATGCAGAAGAATATGGGTCATTGCTTGCTGGAAATTCAGTACCGCCTGAAACACTAAAAGTGTTTGAAGTGAGGGAAAATGATTTGGCAGAGATCGCTCTGTCTAAGTAGCTTTATATGTGAAGTACAACAATGTGCATAAAAACAATTCTGAGAAATTATACAAATCTGAAAATTATGTGATTTTCAAGCTATCCCCGGGAGCATATCCTATAGGGGATAGTCCCCCTAAGCCGTGAGGGCTAGGTATCCCTTTTTAATAAGAAGTTACGCTCTCTATAAATGACAGGGGAAAATCCCAGACGGGCCTGCATCTGTCGCTGGTGAGCATGGCGGCATACGGTCTTCTGCGAAAGGCGGGAGCCGGATATGGAAAAGCTGCTGTTGCGGGCAGCCTGATCCTGATGAGCTACAGTGTTCTGACCGGGGCGTCTCCCTCTGTGATCCGCGCTTTCATTATGACCTTGTGCGGATTTCTGGCAGCTTATCTGGGACGTACCTATGATCTTCTGTCGGCCATGGGGCTGGCGGCTCTGATGCTTTTGTGGAATAGTCCGTATCTGATCGACCAGGCCGGCGTGCAGCTTTCGTTTGCGGCCATCGGAGGAATCGGACTGGCAAAAGAAATGGAGGAATCAGCTGTGAGCTCATCCATGGCTGAACCTTCGCCGGAAACAGAGTGTGGCGAAATCCATCCGTGGGGACAGACGCTGCGCCTCTCACTTTGTATGCAGCTGGTTTCCCTCCCCATCATCCTGTGGCATTTCTTTTCCTATCCGCTTTATGGAATTGCTTTAAATCTTCTGGTAGTCCCGCTGACGGGAGTGATTGTGGGAACCGGTGCCGGAGGTATTTTGGGCAGTCTGTTTTCGATTCATGCGGGTACATGGATAACCGGAGGCGGCCGTGCCGTGCTTGCCTGGTACGAATTCTGCTGCAGGTGCTTTATGAAGCTTCCGGGCAGCAGCCTGTTGTGCGGGAGGCCAAAGCTGTGGCAGATCCTGGTGTATTATATGGTGCTGGGAGTTATCATAACATTTGTTGTCAGTGGATACAGAAAGTCCGCACTGGCATACCGGGTGCCGGGGTGGTCAGAACCGGCGGTAAAATCTGGTTTGGGGATTCTCAGGAGCCTGTATGGGAAATCGGAGACAGTCATGGTTTTCCTTCTGCTTGCGGCCTTGACTTTTTTGCGTCCACCGGCAGTCCGCGGTCTCGAAGTGACCATTCTGGACACCGGACAGGGGGATGGTATCTGCATCCGGACCAAGAGCGAGGTGATTCTGGTGGATGGCGGCAGTACCGATCAGAAAGAACTGGGCCGATATCGTCTGGAACCGTTTTTAAAAAGCATGGGCATCCGTCAGGTTGACCTGGCTATTGTCACGCATGGGGACTGGGATCATATCAGTGGGATAAGCTGGCTGATGGAGCAGAAAGCAGCGGAGAAGGCGAGAGGAGCTTCCGATGCTGTTTTGATCAGAAAGCTGGCCATGCCGGAAATCGGAAAGGGAGAGGATGTGTATGGGCGTCTTGAACAGTTGTGCGTCCAGCAGGGGGGAGAGGTGTTGTGGATCGCGCGGGGCTATGAAGAAAGCAGGGATGCCGGGCTTCATCTTACATGCCTGTACCCGGAGTCTGCTTCCGGGCGAGGCCAATCGGCATCCGGTACGGACCGCAATGAGCATTCTCTGGTATTCTGTCTGGATTACGGAGTGTTTCATATGCTCTTAACAGGTGATATGAGTGCAGACGGAGAGAAAAAGCTGATTGCGCTGGAGTCGGAGGATGCGCAGAATGCAGGCCAGATCTGGGACAGATGGAGGGCAGCCATGCCGGAAGCAAATGAAATCCGGATATTAAAAGTCGCGCATCATGGCTCAGGATATTCCAGCAGCGAAGCTTTCCTTGGCTGGATGCATCCGGATTATGCCGTGATCTCCTGCGGAGAAAAAAACCGCTACGGCCATCCGCATCCGGATGCGCTGAAGCGTCTTTCGGACTGTGGAAGTGAGATCCTGCAGACAAAAGAAAGCGGCGCTATCATCTGGAAAACAGACGGGCACCATATAACCTGGAAAAGCTGGAAAAGATAGGAGGAGAACGATGATCGTAATGGTATGTGTAGATGATAAAAATGGAATGATGTTCAACAAACGCCGTCAGAGTCAGGATCGTGTGCTGCGTCAGCACATGCTGGAGCTGGCAGGAGATAAGAAATTGTGGATGAATGCGTACAGCCGAAAGCAGTTTCCTAAAGAAGATGAGAGCCGCATTGCAGTGGCGGAAAACGGATTTCAGAATATCCGGTCAGGCGAATACTGTTTTCTGGAGGATAAGGATCCGGCGCAGTACAAAGAACAGATTGAGGAGCTGATTCTGTTTCACTGGAACCGAACCTACCCTGCAGATCTTTGCTGTACTCTGGATCTGTCGGAGTGGAAACAGAAGACAACAGAAGAGTTCGCAGGCAGCTCTCATGAGAAGATCACACAGGAGTGGTATGTAAAGGGCTGATAAAAAGGAGGAAAACTGCAGGCGCAGGCTTCCTCCTTTTTGATACGGCAATGGATTTTTTAGAACAGAATTTCTTTTCCTTCCAGTCTCCACTGTCTGAACTCCGCAGATGCGGACAGCAGAAGATCGGATGAAGAGTTCAGTGCGGTTTCTACGGAATCCTGGATCACTCCGATGATGAATCCGACACCAACAACCTGCATGGCGATGTCATTCGGAATTCCGAATAAGGAGCAGGCCATCGGGATCAGCAGCAGGGAGCCGCCGGCTACACCGGATGCGCCGCAGGCAGACAGGGCAGCCAGAACACTTAAGATGATGGCACTTGGGATATCCACGGAAATACCGAGGGTATGCGCAGTTGCCAGAGTCATAACGGTAATGGTGATCGCGGCACCATCCATATTGATGGTCGCACCTAACGGGATGGTTACGGAGTAGGTATCCTTATCCAGTCCCATTTCCTCGCAGGTCTCCATGTTGATCGGGATGTTTGCTGCGGAGCTTCTGGTGAAGAAGGCGGTGATGGCACTTTTCTTTAAGCATTTAAAGATCAGCGGATACGGATTCCTGCGGATGCACCAGAATACCAGGATCGGGTTTGTGACAAAATAAATGAACAGCATGGAGCCGACCAGAACAGCCAGCAGCTTTCCGTATTCGGTAAAGATGGCAAGTCCGTTTTCGGAAACGGTGTTGAAGACCAGGCCCAGGATACCGAACGGAGCAAAGCTGATGATCCAGGTAACTACTCTTGCAAGTCCGTTTGAAATCTCACCAAACAGGTTCTTGGTGTTTTCGCTGGCACCGCGCAGGCCAATGCCAAAGAGTACAGCCCAAACCAGGACACCGATATAGTTGGCGCTTGCAATGGACTGAACCGGATTGCTTACCATATTCAGGAGCAGAGAACTTAATACCTCCACAATACCTTCCGGGGCAGCCAGGTCGGATGCGCCCTCGGCCAGCGTCAGGGTGATCGGGAACATCATGCTGGCGATCACGGCGATCACTGCGGCAAGGAAGGTGCTGAACATATACAGAATGATCACGGTGCGGATAACGCCGCCGTGGCTCTTACCGGAGTGGCACAGGGAACTGATGACCAGGAAGAATACCAGAAGCGGCGCGACCGCTTTTAAGGCACCTACAAAGACACTGCCGAGAATGGCGATGGCGGAGAACTGCGGAAGCGCAAGACCCAGGACAGCACCAATGATCAGGCCGGCAACGATCCGTTTGACAAGACTGATGCCGCACCAGGTTTCAAATAGCTTTTTCATAATCTTTCCTCTTTCTTTCATTGGATAGTGGATAAAAGTCCAAAGGTTATTATACACAATGTGTGTAAGTAATACAAATGTTTTTTATACACGGACATTTTGGAGAGAGTGTATTTCCACAGGATGCGTATCCTTACATCAGGCACTTGACATTTTTACACATCCCCTTTATAATGCGGTATAAGTATGTATGCAATTACACATATATCCCAGGCATAGAAGGGAACAAGTAACAGTCTGAGGTACCGCACAGAAAGCAGCCGGCAGATGAGAGGCGCGCGGGAGACGCACTGCGAATACATCCCGGAGCCGCGCATCGAACAAAACCTTTGTGGTTTTCAGTAGGCTGCGCCGGAGCACAGCATCCGTTATCAGGCTGGAACAAAGATGCGGCAGTCGGCATTCTTTCAGGGAAATCCGGCACAGCAGGCAGTTTGTTCACTGAGGCAGGCAGTGTGAGCTGTCTGTGAAGTAAGGTGGTAACACGAGACGTCCCTCGTCCTTTCTGGCTCCGGCCGGGAGGACGAGTTTTTTATTTCATAGGAAATAGGAAATTGCATCCTGTGAAACAATAAAAAGTAATGAAAAAAGGAGAATCCGCTATGAACTGTTACGAAGAGCTGGTAGCCCGCGGTCTTATCGCCCAGGTTACAAATGAAGAAGAAATCAAAAAAATGGTAAATGAAGGCAAAGCAACCTTTTATATCGGCTTTGACCCGACTGCAGACAGCCTGCACGTTGGTCACTTCATGGCACTTTGCCTGATGAAACGTCTGCAGATGGCAGGCAACAAGCCGATCGCCCTCATCGGTGGTGGTACCGGTATGATCGGCGATCCGTCCGGACGTACCGACATGAGAAAGATGATGACCCCGGAGATGATCCAGCATAACTGCGACTGCTTCAAAGAGCAGATGAGCCGCTTCATTGATTTCTCTGATGGAAAGGCACTCATGGTAAACAATGCAGAATGGCTGTTGAAGTTAAATTATGTGGAGCTGCTGCGTGAGGTTGGCGCATGCTTCTCCGTCAACAATATGCTGCGCGCAGAGTGCTATAAGCAGCGCATGGAGAAAGGCTTAAGCTTCTTAGAGTTCAACTACATGATCATGCAGAGCTATGATTTCTATATGTTATACCAGAAATATGGCTGCAACATGCAGTTCGGCGGCGATGACCAGTGGAGCAACATGTTAGGAGGTACTGAGCTGATCCGCCGTAAATTAGGTAAGGATGCGCATGCGATGACCATCACCCTGCTGTTAAATTCTGAAGGCAAGAAGATGGGCAAGACCCAGTCCGGAGCTGTATGGTTAGACCCGAATAAGACCACCCCGTTTGAATTCTACCAGTACTGGAGAAATGTGGCAGACGCCGATGTATTAAAGTGCCTGCGCATGCTGACCTTCCTGCCGCTTGAGCAGATTGATGAGATGGACAAATGGGAAGGCAGCCAGTTAAATACCGCAAAAGAAATCCTGGCATACGAGCTGACCAAGCTGGTTCATGGAGAGGAAGAGGCAGAGAAGGCGCAGACCGCAGCACGCGCACTGTTCAGCGGTCAGGGCAGCCTGGAAAATATGCCGAGCTACAACTTAACCGCTGAGGACTTTACCGACGGCAGCATCGATATTCTGGCAGTCCTGCAGAAATCCGGCCTGGCTCCGACCCGTTCTGAGGCAAGAAGAAACGTAGAGCAGGGCGGTGTATCGGTAAACGGTGAGCAGGTGAAGGATATCAAGGCATCCTACACCAGAGAAGATTTTGCCGGCGAAGGCATGGTCGTAAAACGCGGCAAGAAGAAATTTATGAAGGTAACTGCTGAATAAAAAAGGAAAACAGGCCGGAATATTGGCCTGACATCGCAAAAGCAGAAACAGACAAAAGATCCTCTGCGGCAGGAGGATGCGAACCATTCGCACGAAACTGCCACAGGGGATTTTTGCAACCATTTGCAAATTTTATATATGAGGATTTTATGACAACATTTACAGATAAATATCAGGTGTTAAAGCAGGTATTCGGCTACGATAGCTTCCGGCCGGGCCAGGAGCACCTGATCAACGCCATCCTTGCGGGAAAGGATGTGCTTGGCATTATGCCGACCGGCGCGGGAAAATCCATCGTCTATCAGGTTCCGGCGCTGTTATTTCCGGGCATCACCCTGGTGATTTCGCCCCTGATTTCCCTGATGAAGGACCAGGTGGAGGGCTTAAATCAGGCAGGTGTCCATGCGGCCTATTTAAATAGCTCCCTGACCCAGAACCAGTATTTTAAGGCACTGGATTTCGCGAGAGCGGGGCGTTATCCTATCATTTATGTGGCACCGGAGCGGCTTTTAACGGACAGCTTCCTGTCCTTCGCCCTGAACGCCAATATCTCCATGGTGGCGGTGGATGAGTCTCACTGCGTCTCCCAGTGGGGACAGGATTTCCGCCCCAGCTACTTAAAAATCACAGAATTTATCGACCGTCTGCCGACGCGCCCGGTGGTCAGCGCGTTCACCGCCACCGCCACAAAAGAGGTGCGGGACGATATCATCGACATTTTGCAGCTTCGGGAACCGGCGGTGGAGACCACCGGCTTTGACCGGAAAAACTTATACTTTGGGGTTATGACGCCCAAGGACCGTTACGGCGCCATTCATCATTACCTGGAAACACATCCGGGGGAGAGCGGCATCATTTACTGCCTGACCCGCAAAAACGTGGAAGAAATCTGCGAGCGCCTGCGCGCGGATGGCTTTGCGGCTACCCGGTATCATGCGGGACTCAGCGACGCAGAGCGGCGGCAGAACCAGGATGATTTCCTCTATGACCGTTCGCCCATCATGGTAGCCAGCAACGCGTTTGGCATGGGCATTGACAAATCCAACGTGCGGTTTGTTCTGCACTGCGGCATGCCGAAGAACGTGGAATCCTACTATCAGGAGGCTGGAAGAGCCGGGCGTGACGGGGAACCGGCAGAGTGCATTCTCTATTACAGTGGCCAGGATGTCATCACCAACCAGTTTTTCATCGAGAACAGCCAGGAAAACCAGGAGCTGGATCCTTACACAGCTCAGATCGTAAAAGAGCGGGACCGCGACCGTCTGCGGAAGATGACCTATTACTGTTATACCAACGAATGTCTGCGGGAGTACATCCTGAAGTATTTTGGCGAGTACGGTTCCTCCTGTTACTGCGGCAACTGCCAGAACTGCCTGACGCAGTTTGAAGAGGTGGATGTGACCGAGTATGCCATCGGACTCATCGGCTGCGTGGCTGCCTGCCGGCAGCGCTATGGCGTGAATGTGGTTCTGGATACCCTGCGCGGCGCAAAGACGGCGAAAATCCGTCAGTACCGCATGGATGAGGTGCCGCAGTATGGCCAGTTCGCCAAGGTTCCTGCTTACCGCATGCGCCAGGTATTAAACTATCTGCTGATGCACGATTACTTAAGTGTAACCGATGACACTTACGCCATCCTGCAGCTGACGAAAAAATCCGCGCAGCTTCTGGATCCGGAACAGCAGGCAGAACATGGCCCGCTTCTTATGAAAATGGCAAAGGAGCAGGACAAGGCACCGAAGGAATCTGCCGATACAAAGGGTAAAAAGAAGAAACTCAAAACAGCGGCTTCCGTGGTTCTCACGGAGGAGGAAGAACTCCTTTTCGAGGCGCTGCGCGGCCTACGAACCGAGATCGCAAGGGAAGAGAGTGTGCCGCCTTACATTGTATTTTCTGATAAGACCCTGGTGCTTATGTGCCGCCTGCGTCCGGAGAAGAAGGCAGAAATGCTGGAGGTATCCGGCGTGGGAGAGCATAAATTTGAGAAGTATGGCGCACGGTTTCTGCAGCGGATTGCGGAGCATGTGTGAGCAGAAAGGAGTGATCAATATATATGGAAGAAAAGAATCAGAACATAAATCAGAATCCGGAGCAGCAGACGCCACATAAGCGCCGCGTCCGCTACAAAGGAACTCATCCGAGAAGATTCGAAGAAAAATACAAAGAGCTGAACCCGGAAAAATATGCAGATACCATTGAGCATGTCATTCAGAAAGGCGGCACACCGGCCGGGATGCATATCTCGATTATGGTAAAGGAAATTCTGGATTTTCTACAGATCCGGCCGGGACAAAAAGGCCTGGATGCAACTCTGGGTTATGGCGGCCATACGCGTGCAATGTTAGAGCAGCTGCAGGGCGAGGGCCATATCTACGGCCTGGATGTAGATCCGATCGAGTCTGTAAAGACAAAGAAACGACTGGAAGATCTGGGATTTGGCGAGGACATTATGACTGTGCGCCAGATGAATTTTGCAGATATCGACCAGATCGCGGAGGAGGCTGGTCCGTTCGATTTTATTCTGGCGGACCTTGGCGTATCCTCTATGCAGATCGATAATCCGGAACGCGGTTTTTCCTACAAATTTGACGGCCCGCTGGATCTGCGTTTAAATCCGCAGGCCGGCATTTCTGCCGCAGAACGGTTAAAAGAAGTAGATCGGGAAGAACTGGCCGGGATGCTGGTGGAAAACTCCGATGAGCCATATGCGGAGGAGATTGCCCGCTGCATCACCGGTGCGGTCCGCCGCGGTGAGAAGGTGGACACTACCACAAAGGTGAGGGAACTCATTGAAGAGGCTCTCAGCTTTATCCCGGAAAAAGAGCGCAAAGAAGCGGTAAAGAAAGCCTGCGCAAGAACCTTTCAGGCGCTGCGCATTGACGTAAACAGTGAGTTTGAGGTGTTATATGCCTTCCTTGACAAGCTTCCTCATGTTCTGGCGCCGGGCGGCCGGGTGGCTGTTCTTACTTTCCATTCCGGCGAAGACCGCATGGTAAAGAAATCCTTTAAACAGTACCGGAAAGCCGGACTTTACTCTGAGATTTCAGACGATGTCATCCGCCCGTCTGCAGAAGAATGTGTCCGCAACAGCCGCGCAAGATCTACAAAGCTGCGCTGGGCTGTGCGGGCAGAATAAGAAATAGCAGAAATTACATCTGGATCAGTTCATAGTCACGGCTGCCGAGTCCGATCTTCTCTGCATGCTCCAGGCAGGAACGCCATTCAGATTCCGGGGTAGAGTTTGTGAAATGGTCATGGTGATCATGAAAGTCAGGATCTGCCAGATGCTTTGCCAGCTGGCTTCCCGGCATTGGCTGTGCGGCCATGCAGGCATCTACGCAGGCCTGGTCAAGGGCAAGCGGGTCGAAGGACGCGAACATGCCGATATTTGGCAGGATCGGGACATCGTTTTCGCCATGGCAGTCACAGTTTGGAGAAACATCCACAATCAGGGAAATATGGAAGTTCGGTCTGCCATCTACGACAGCTTTGGCATATTCTGCCATGCGGCAGTTTAACAGTTCGTTTGCGTTATTATTATCGAAACGGATGGCATCAAAGTTGCAGGCTCCAAGGCAGCGTCCGCAGCCGACGCAGTTCTCCTGGTTTACGTGCATTTTTCCGGCTGCTTCGTCGAAAATCAGACCGCCGTTGGCACATTCCTTCTGGCAGCGTCTGCAGCCGCGGCACTTACGTTCCTTGATATGTGGTTTTCCGCTGCAATGCTGCTCGGTTTTTCCGGCACGGGAACCGCAGCCCATGCCAATGTTTTTGATGGTGCCACCGAAGCCGGTCATCTCATGGCCCTTGAAATGGGTCAGGCTGATGAAAATATCTGCATCCATGACAGCACGTCCGATCTTGGCTGCTTTTACATATTCACCGCCTTTTACCGGAACTTCGATATCATCGGTGCCCTTTAATCCATCACCGATAATGACAGGGCAGCCAACAGAAAGCGGAGTAAATCCGTTCTCCCAGGCACATTCCAGGTGCTCCAGCGCGTTTTTCCGGCTGCCCGGATACATGGTGTTGCAGTCTGTGAGGAATGGCTTGCCGCCAAATTCTTTTACCACATCTGCAACGGCCTTGGCATAGTTCGGCCGGAGATAGCTGATATTTCCAAGTTCACCAAAATGCATTTTGATCGCTACAAATTTGCCGTCCATATCCAGCTCGGATATGCCGGCTTTTTTAATGAGTTTTTTCAGCTTTGTGGGAAGACCGTCACCAAATGCAATCGTGTGAAAGTCGGTAAAGTATACTTTTGATCGTTCCATGTCAGATAAATTCCTCCTGTCAGTTCTGTTATGTAAATCCTAAAATATATTTTATTATAATCGAAAAAATTTTTCAACAATCCCCTAGGATCGCTTGATAATTATTTTACATTTGCATTGCTTTTTCCTTTTAGAACGTGTACTATTATAAAGACAATTTGTGTAAATGATGATACTGAACAAAGTATAAGAGAAAAGGACAGGTGACTTGCGTGGAAAGACAGAATGAAATAGAGTCAGATAAAATTTATGTTCAGATGTTCGGAAGCTTTCGTATGACATATCAGGGACAGCAGATCCAGCTGGGAAAATGGCTGAGTGCCAAGATGATCCATCTGCTGCTGTTGCTGATCTGCAGGAGAGGAGAGGGGGTTACCAGAAGTGAACTGATCTGGCGTCTGTACGGAGCAGACGAAAATGATAGTCAGTCCAGCAATTCCCTGCGCGCCATGATCTTCCGGCTGCGCCGAAGCATCCAGGAATCCGGGCTTCCGGAAGGAGAATACATTTCTACCAAGGGCGGACGTTATACATGGAATAACCAGCCACTGGAGACAGAGCTGGATGTGGAGACATTTCAAAAACTGGTCAAGGCTGGTTTTGAAGAAATTGATCCGGTGCACAGAGTGGAGCTTCTGACGGCTGCCTGCAAAACCTGCAGTGGAGATTTTATGCCGGATATGGTTTCGGATGAGTGGGTCGGAAAAACCAGCTGGCGTTTCCGGGAATTATACATGAGGGCACTGAGGGAACTGACGAGTCAGTTAAAAAGCCAGAAACGTTATGCTGAGCTGTTAGAGGACTGCGAACTGGTATTAAAACGCTATCCGTCTGAAGAATGGCAGTGTATGAAGCTGGAGTCACTCAATGATATGAAACGTTACCGGGAAGCCGTGGAGTATTATGAAGCTCTGGAGACGGAGGCGCGGCAGACTTGCACTCCGTTTCTGTCACAGGACTTAAAGGAGCAGTATCTGAAGGCAAAAAATATGATGCAGTATGAAGTGGTGGAAATGGAGCAGATCCAGAAAGAACTGATGCCGGTGCTGCTTAAGCCGGGAGCAACTTCATGCGAGTATCTGGAATTTGTTGACATTTACCAGTTTATGATGCGGGTTTTTGCCCGGGAGGGAATTTCGTCCCAGCTGCTTTTACTGACTCTGGTCGGCCCGCAGGGAGCGGAGCTGGAATCTTCAGGGATGCTGGAAGGTGCCCGTTCCAGCCTGGAAAGTGCGATCCAGAAAACAATCCGCTGCTCTGATCTGTACACACGCTATGGCAGCAACCAGTTTTTGGTACTCCTGGCAAGCACCGGGCAGCAGGGCGGTGAAGAAGCCAGGGAGCGTATTCTGGAATGCTATCGTGCGATCAGCCGGAATCCGCAGATCACATTGCGCTGTGAACTGCGCGATATCTGTTCGGATGAGCTGTAATGTGGCTCATGGATATTGTCATGCGGTAATAAATCCTTAAGAGAAACGTTCATAATAATCAATGGTAATTAAGAGATCTCTCTGTTATACTGTGGGTGTGTTAAGGAAACAGCTGAAAACTGTAACCAATACGATACGGAGGCAGGAAAAAGGTACCCTGGGGTATCTTCCGGCACCGAACCATGATTACGGATAAGGAGATAGAAATTATGAGCAGAAAAACAAATAAGACCATTACCGCTGTCGGCATGGCAGCACTGATGACAGCAGCCGGTGTCCTCACCGCCATGGCAGCACAGTCCCCGACCATTATAGCGGGAAACGGCATGAGCCAGATTGAGGCAGCCGGACCGGGGGTACAAAGTCCGGACGCAGAACAGGAGCAGGCACCGATCTGGGGAAGCATCATCAGTGCAGATAACGGCAGTATTGACATGGATTGTCCGTCCGGCAATATCTATGAGGGCGAGGTGATCGTGAATATTTCCGGTGATACTCTGATTCTGGACGGCGAGAACGGCTATCCGCTGGAGGCAGAGGAGCTTCAGGCAGGCGAGACGGTATATGCCTATATCGGACCGGCCATGACCATGAGCCTGCCGCCGCAGACAACCGGTGAGGTTGTCATTGGTAAGATTCCGGCAGACCAAAAGGCACCGGAGTATATCACCGCAGTGTCTATGACAGCCAACGCAGACGGAAGCTGGACTCTCATGTCTGCGGCGGGTAAGGAGTATGCAGTTTCCGCAGACTGCCGCATCATGCCGTATCTGACCAGACAGATCGTTTCTCTGGAGGATGTGGAGCAGGGCAGCAATCTGCTGGTATGGAGTGATGACCAGAACCATGCGCAGAAGCTGGTATTGTTTGCAAAATAAAAATTCAGCAGCACAGTCTGGCTGACAAAATAAGCAGGGAATGTCCTGTCCGCATGAAAGAGATTGCGGCAGGGCATTTTTCTGCATCACTGCAATGAAAATGATATGGGAGGGATGGATGATGGACGCAGCTGCCGTATTCCGGTTGTCAAGGATGCGGATGCATGGGAGTGGAAGATCAACGGTGTCAGCGAGTATGAATGTTTTGGAATGCTGCCTTATGCAGGATAAAAAAGGGAATTAAGAAAATGAGAAAACTTTGTGCGGATTTTCACACACACACAACCTATTGTGACGGCAAAAGCACGCCACGCCAGATGGTGGAGGCGGCATACAGCATGGGACTGACAGATTTCGGTATTTCCGGCCATGCGGATTATTCCATGTGGGAGCCGGGATTTGGCATGTCGGATGCGATCTTGTCAGCCTACAAGCAGGAACTGGAGATACTCAGGGAAGAGTATGCCGGGAAGATGAATATTTACATCGGAATTGAACTGGATACGCTGGGGCCGGTGCAACAGGCAGAGTATGCCATCGGCTCTACCCACAGCATATTAAAAGACGGGCATCTGGTTACGGTGGATGACACGGAGGAAAAGCTGGTGCAGGCTGTGGAAACACTCTGGAACGGCGACTGGTATGCCATGGCACGGGATTATTTCGAACTGGAGGCCACGGTCTACGATAAGCTTCACTGCGACTGGGTGGGGCATTTTGACCTGCTCACCAAGTTCAATGAAGCCTATCGATATTTTGATGAGACAAAGGATGGCTATCTGGAACCGGCACTGAATGCCATGAAGAAGCTGCACAGCCAGGGACTTCCCTTTGAGATCAATACCGGCGCCATGTCCCGCGGCTACCGTACTGCGCCATATCCGAATCCGATTCTCTTAAGAGAACTCCATGCCATGGGCGGCCGCATCATGATCAATTCCGACAGTCACAGCGCGGACACCATTGCCTACGCTTTCGATCAGGCAGGAAAAATTGCGTATGAGTGCGGCTTTCGGAAGGTAACAGTATGGAGCAAAGACGGTTTCCGGGAAATTTCGTTAGGATAAAAACGGGTCCTTTCCTTCCGTTTCAAAATATTCCCTGGTCAGCTTAAATACCGTTTTGGACAGCAAGAATACACCAATCAGGTTTGGAATGGCCATGAGACCGTTGAAGGTATCTGCAATGCTCCATAACAGGCCCAGATCTACCGTGGCACCCAGGATGGCTATCAGAGAGTAGGCGACCATGAAGGGCTTGATGATCTTTTCATCGAAGATAAATTCAATACAGCGTGCGCCGTACAGTCCCCATCCGATGATGGTGGAGAAGGCAAAGCAGCACATGGATATGGCGGTGAAGATGGATACCCAGTTTCCGTAGGTGGAGGTAAAGCCGGAGATGGTCAGCTCTGCGCCGGCTGCCTGTCCATAGTTGACAGTAACACCGCTGCACAGGATGACCAGCGCGGTTAATGTGCAGATGACAATGGTATCGGTAAATACCTCAAAGATGCCGAAGAACCCCTGCTTCACCGGCTTCTTGGTATCGGCACATGCATGGGCAATGGAACCGGTACCGAGGCCGGCCTCATTGGAGAAGATACCTCGGGATACGCCGCGTTTCATGCTGGTGAAGAAGCTTCCGATGACGCCGCCGGTTACTGCCTGCGGATGGAAGGCACCCTCAAAGATCATGGAAAATACCAGTGGAATGCGGTTTGCGTGAAGCAGGATTACGCCAAGGGCCAGCAGGATGTAAAACAGTGCCATGAAGGGAACCAGCTTTTCTGCTACGTTTCCGATTCTTTTTACGCCACCTAAGAGCACTAGGGCTACCAGAGCAGCCAGCACAATGCCGGTCACGAGGCAGACAACAGGTTTTGACTGGTCTGAGATCAGGCTGTAGTTTTCCAGGGCAGAGTTGATGGCGGTGGTGATGGTATTGACCTGGGTGGCATTTCCGGTTCCGAATACCGTCAGCACTCCAAAGGTGGAGAAGAGGACTGCCAGCCAGTGCCATTTCGGGCCAAGACCGTTTTTGATGTAGTACATAGGACCACCTACCAGATCACCGTTTTTATTGGTCTCCCGGAAATGGACGGCCAGGGTTACTTCGGAGAATTTGGTGCACATGCCCAGGGCTGCGGAAACCCACATCCAGAAGACAGCACCCGGTCCGCCGATGGCAATAGCGCCTGCTACACCGGCAATATTTCCGGTTCCGACAGTCGCTGCCAGAGCTGTGCAGACCGCCTGGAACGGTGTCATGGCACCGTCCGAGGCATTGCGCTTACGGAAGATGCGTCCGATGGTCACGCGGATTGCGTAAGGGAATTTGCAGATCTGCAAAAAGTGCAGGCCAAAGCTTAAATAAAGGCCGACACCGATGATGCAGATCATAGCAGGAACTCCCCAGATGAAATTGTTGATCACGTTGTTGATAGATTCGATGGTGTTTAACATAGGGATACCTTTCTTTCATAGTAAAAATACCAGAAGATGATACCATAATCGAGGGAAAATGTATAGCAAAACGTGGCGTGGTAAGGGAAAAAACGCTGCTGGGCACACTTGTGTGAACGGTAACAATAAAACGAAAAAATAAAGCACCGGTTCTTTAGAAGAACAGATGCTCGATCAGAATTTTGAGGCCGATCAGGATCAGGATGATGCCGCCGGTCCGTTCTGCTTTGGACTTGTAGAGGACTCCGAATACGGTGCCGACTTTAACGCCGATCACGGAAAGTATGAACGTGGTGCAGCCGATAAAGCTGACTGCCTGAAGGATCCGGACATCCAGAAATGCGAAGGTGACGCCGACGGCCAGTGCGTCAATGCTGGTGGCTATGGCCAGAAGCAGCATGGTTTTGACATCGATGGAGGCATCACAGGACTCGGGTTCATTGTCCATGGATTCCTTCACCATATTAAAACCGATGATGCCAAGCAGGATAAACGCGATCCAGTGATCGTAGGCTTTGATGGCACTCTGGAAACGGATACCAAGCATATAGCCGATCCAGGGCATGAGGGCCTGGAAACCGCCAAAATACAGGCCGATGATGAGCGCGTGCTTCGCGCGCATCTTCTGCATGGAAAGACCCTTACAGACGGAAACGGCAAAGGCGTCCATGGAAAGGCCTACTGCCAGAAGAAATAATTCGATCAGCGACATAAGAAAATCCTCCTGTTTCTTTCATACATCTTATGTGGAATGCCGCATGATAAAACGCAATTTCCGAATGATACAAAAAGAGACCTGTCTGCAGAAAAAGCCTGCAGACAAGTCTCATCATTTGCCATATCTTTATGCATTAAGCAGAACCAGATGCGTATGCACCAGTGTGTTGACTCTGCTCCAGGCTGGCGCCTGGCGACTACTCCCTTATCTTCTGCTTATTCTACTCAATAGAGCGGGAGTTGGTCAATGCTAACAATCTTGAAAAAATGCACGCCGCATTCTCGTTACTTTAGTGATGAGTTAGGCGTGCAAAAAATATAAATAAGAATCGAACATACATTTGTATCTTGGCAATACATATGGTATACTATAAATATGGATAATAATATATTTAATATTAAGGAAAATAGTCTTTCGTATGGTAGAGGTTATGTTTATTCTTTACAGTATCATTTGGTATGGTGTACAAAATACCGTAAAAAAGTTTTAGCAAATGGAATCGATGTGGAATGCAAAGAAATGTTACAAGGATTGGCGGAAGAGTATCACTTTCAGATTTTGGCTATGGAGGTAATGCCGGATCACATTCATCTGCTTGTGGATTGTCGCCCACAGTTCTTTATTTCTGACATGATTAAAATCATGAAAGGAAATATTGCCAGACAGTTATTTCTTTCACATCCGGAATTAAAACAGCAGTTGTGGGGTGGACACCTTTGGAATCCTTCCTATTGTGTAGTGACAGTGAGTGAGCGCAGTAAAGAACAGGTTTTGTCGTACATTGAAGGGCAGAAGGACAAAGAAAAGCGAAAGTAGGAAAATCTCATGAAGACGGTATCCAGTTATGGTGTAGAAATTAAAAAACAGAATATTCCCCTTCACCAAACACTGAGGATTTATCGTCAGGCAGTTTCTTATCTGACCAAAGTGTATCATGAAGTATGGGAAGGACTTTCGGAAATTGAGAACACCCAAAAGCGGTTTAATGAAGCGGAACATCTTGTACATAATACAAAGAAAAATGTGGCCAGATTTGATTTCGACCAGCGTTTTGTTAAAATGCCATCTTACTTGAGACGTGCAGCAATTCAGCATGCACTTGGAAGTGTATCTTCTTACAAAACACGAATGAAATTATGGGAAAACGGCGATTTATCAGGGAAGCCGAAACTCGTATATGAAAATCACGCGATGCCGGTATTTTACAGAGATGTCATGTACAAACCGAGCGAGTCAGGGGAAGATATTGCATATCTGAAATTATATGATGGTTATGACTGGAAATGGTTTCGCGTTTCTCTGCTGCATACAGATATGGAATATCTGAGAAAACATTGGTCAGGAGTTTGCGCTATGGCCCCAGTTCTGGAGAAGAAGCATCAAAAATATTTTCTGAGATTTTCTTATACGGAGGATGTGATATTGACGAAGCATGCTGTAAATGAGCAAATCATTTGTAGCATAGATCTGGGAAGCAATACGGATGCGGTTTGCACAATCATGCGTTCAGACGGAACTATTCTGGGACGAAAATTTATAGATTTCCCCAGTGACAAAGACCGGCTGTACCATGTTTTGGGCAGAATTCGCAGATTTCAAAGAGAACATGGTTCCGGGCAGATAAAGAGAAGATGGACCTATGCTAAAAGACTGAACATGGAATTATCCAGGAAAATCGCAAATGCAATCGTAACATATGCGGGGAAATATCAGGCAGATGTACTGGTCTTTGAGTACTTAGAGATAAAAGGGGTTATTTCCGGAAAGAAACGTCAGCAGCTTCATATGTGGAGAAAACGGGATATTCAGAATATATGCGAGCATCAGGCTCATAGACATGGAATGAGACTGGCGAGGGTCTGTGCCTACAATACCAGTAGGCTTGCTTATGATGGAAGTGGTATGGTAGAGCGAAGCAAAAAGAATCACAGCTTGTGTGTATTCAAAAATGGGAAAACATACAACTGTGATTTATCTGCATCCTATAATATTGGAGCAAGATATTTTATCAGAGAATTATTAAAACCCTTCCCGGAAACGGAAAGGTCTTTACTGGAGGCAAAAGTTCCTTCAATAAAGCGTAGAACCTCATGTGTTTATGCAGATTTGAGAGTGCTGCACGATGTGTTGGCAGACTCTAAATCTGCATGAATGCAGGCAGATATTCAGTGGACTACCTGTAATGTGGAAACCTGCCGTATCCGGCATGGACATTGCGCATAGCTGCGCTGTTCTAAGTTACAGGCGTATCCGCCGATATTTAGTCTTGTCGCTTAAAGCGGCTGAGAAGCACGTGACTTTAGTCATGTGAGGTTCAGTTCGCCCGGCGCGAACGTTATTCTTAAAGGTGAAAGTCCTAAGTGCACCTGTT
>NZ_QUIV01000017.1:0-61767 GCF_003480315.1 Clostridium sp. AM33-3
TATGAATATGACGAAGAAAAAAACTACAAAATGCTTCAGGAGCAATACTGGAATATGGGACACGAGCGTGGCAAGAGCGAGGGAATGGCCGAGGGAAGAGCTGAGGGAAGAGCTGAAGGAAGAGCTGAAGGAAGAGCTGAGGGAGAACTTAAAGAAGCAATACGTTTGATCCTGATCAAAATCAAAAAACAACAGTCCCCGGAACAAATTTCTGGTTTTTTGGAATTGGATCTGAATTTCGTAAAAGCAATCTGCCAGATTGCAGCTCCAATGGCACCGGATTACGATCTGGATAAAATTTACGAAAAGTATCACGCTATAAAATAGATATATTGCAATATAAATCACCATCCGTAAAGTCCGAAGTTCCAGGCACACCATACAAGAAAATTCCAATGTGTCTGCTTATTCTGCATGACTGCCCCGGAACTTCTGCTGTACTGGTTATTCTACGATAATAATAAACGCAGCCAGAACATTGCTGACGAAAGCCTGTAATCCGACTTTTATCTGATAGTAGCGTTCTGGCTGCGTTTTCTTTTTATGGCAGAGTTAATATGGGCTGTAGTCGCTATTTTTCATAGCGAAGCCAATACAGCAGAAAGTGAATGAGACCACCTTCCGGGATTTTCAGCATATCAGGTGTTTGCATCTTGAGCACACACGTCCGAATGTGGCGGATGTTAATACGACACAGGCGAACGCGTGTTAGCGAGAGCAAGCAAACAACGATATGTGAAAATAGTAGGAAGGCGGTCTCTTTCACTTCCGGACCTTTATTCAGCTTTGTAACTCAAATTTTTATTAGAGCATATGTGCCCGCAGTTCTTCCGCGCTCTTCGGGGACAGGTAAGCCGGTGCCACATCAAATACGGTCTTGCATCCGCTCATGCCCTCTTTGTTCATGCGGCTGACTGCTCTTGCGTAAGCCACGATCACAGAACCGGTGAACTCCGGGTTGGAATCCAGCTTTAAGCTGTACTCAATGACATGCTTGTGCTCTTTCTCCATTCCGGTTACACCGGTACGGATCACCATGCCGCCGTGCGGCAGTCCGCTGTGGTCGCGCTTCATCTCTTCCTCGGTGATGAAGTGAACAGTGGTGTCGTAATCGGAGAAATAGTTCGGCATGGTCTTGATCTCGTTCTCGATCTTAGCCAGGTCTGCGCCTTCCTCAGCAACTACGAAGCACTCTCTGGTATGTTTCTCTCTGGTGGTCAACTCCGGATTGGAACCGCTTCTGACTGCCTCGACAGCCTTCTCTACCGGGATGGTGTACTGTCTGCAGTCTTTTACACCCTCGATGCGGCGTACTGCGTCAGAATGTCCCTGGCTCACGCCCTTACCCCAGAAGGTGTAATCCTTGCCTTCCGGCAGCACGCAGTTTGCGTACAGGCGGTTTAAAGAAAACATGCCCGGATCCCAGCCGCAGGAAATCAGGCTGACCTTGCCTGCCTTCTTTGCTGCTGCGTCCACTGCCGCAAAATGTTCCGGAATTCTTGCGTGGGTGTCGAAGCTGTCTACCACGTTGTACATGGAAGCGTACTGCGGAGTCTGAACCGGAAGATCGGTTGCGCTTCCGCCGCAGAGGATCAGCACATCCAACTCGTCCTGCATATGGGACAGCTCATCTGCCTGCAGAACCTTTACGCCTGCGGTGCGAACCTTTACGTTCTCCGGATTTCTGCGGGTGAAGACTGCCTTCAGCTCCATGTCATCATTCTGGGCAATGGCGCTCTCAACACCTTTTCCCAGATTGCCGTAACCTAAAATACCAACTCTGATGCTCATAACTTTGTTCTCCTTTATTGTGTATATTCAAGGGCCATTTTTTAACGGTCCCTTTCTGGCTTTTCTCGTGATACCCTGTAATACTCTCCTGCGTCTTAGATCTGTGCGTCCTTTACATACCAGTAAAGAAGTTCTACACTGTCCACCACATCGCGGATATCGCAGACTTCATAGGAATGCACATAACGCATCGGGATCTGGATGCCGCCGCTCTTGATGCCGCCGTTTAAGGTCTGCATAAAGCTTGCGTCGGTAGCGCCTGCCGCATAGGCCTCGATCTGGTAGGGGATATCGTGTGCCTTTGCGATCTGCTTCATTTCACGGACAAGGTCCCGGTTTGCCAGGATACCGCCAACGCCGGCGCTCAGCTTATCCATCACCTTGATGGAGGTGCCGCGGCCCAGCTCGTTGATGTAGCGGCTCTCGGAAACCCCCGGAATGTCCACAGCCAGGCTCATGTCAAGCGCCAGGGCTACATCCGGTTTTAAGCGGGTGGCTGCCGCAATGGCGCCGCGGGCTCCCACCTCTTCCTGGGTGGAAAACAGGCCATAGATATCCGGTACATCCGCATCATCCTTTAAGAGCTTTAATACCTCTAACAGAATAAATACCAGTGCCCGGTCATCTAATGCCTTTGCGCCAATCCGGTGTTTTCCAAGGAAGATCACCGGATAGCAGATAGAAACGGAATTTCCTTCCTCGATTCCCATCTCATATACTTCCTCACGGCTCTCCGCGCCCACTTCAATGTAAAACTCCTGTGCGGATTTCGGCATCTCAAAGCAGCGGTCCGGACGTCCCGGATGCATGGACTGCACAATGCCGTCCACATGGCCGGTCTCCGTCTTAATGATCACATGCTTGCCGAAAAACTGCTGCGGCGCGATGCCGCCCAGAGTCTCTACCCATAAAAATCCTTTGCTGTCGATGTGGCGGATGATAAGTCCGATCTCATCCATATGGGCTGCGATCAGCACGCTGCCCTTTTTATTTCCCTTCTTATACGCGATGAGGTTTCCCATCACGTCATCGGAAAGCTCTACGTCACAGTCTGCCAGCTCTTTTCTTAACAGATCTGCCACTTCATCCTCGAACCCGGAAGGTCCCACTGCGTCACACAGCGGTCCGATCAGGGCACGGAAATCCGCTTCAATCTGGCTTCTGTCCAGTTTCATAAATTGCTTCCTCCGTTTTTCTTCCAGTTCCAAACAGCTTTTCCGTTCCTGGCCTCATGTTGCACAGACACCGGCAATCAGCTGTTCTCCTTGTCCAGTTCATCATAGCACGCCTGATACGAAGAATCAAATGCTTCAAAATCCATTTTTTCTCCGATTTTCGGGATGCTGCTTAAGAGCAGCTTCGTGTAGTCATGCTTCGGATGGGAAAATATCTCATCTCTGGTTCCCTCTTCCACCACATGGCCACGATACATGACCATCACACGATCTGCAATGTGCTTGACCACACCAAGATCGTGAGAGATGAAAATATAGGAAATATTTAACTTCTGCTGAAGCTCCTTTAACAGATTGATGATCTTCGCCTGCACGGATACATCCAGCGCAGACACCGGCTCATCGCAGATGATGATCTCCGGCTTTAAGATGATGGCCCGGGCAATGCCGATCCGCTGGCGCTGTCCGCCGGAAAACTCATGCGGATAGCGGTCCGCAAAGTCCCGGTTCAGGCCGACCAGCTCCATGGTGTCCAGGATCAGTTTTTCCCGCTCTTCCTCTGTCTTATAGCAGTGCTCGATATCCACCGGTTCCCCGATGATATCCCGCACCGTCATACGCGGATTTAAGGAGCTGTAGGGATCCTGAAAGATCATCTTGATATTTCTGCGGGCTTTTTTCAGCTCCTCGCCCTTCAATTTCAGGAAATCCTGTCCCTTTAAGATGACCTCACCGGAAGTCGGCTCCGTCACGCGGATCAGGGATTTCACGGTGGTAGATTTGCCGCAGCCGCTCTCGCCTACAATGGCCAGCGTCTCACCGCGGTGCAGGGTAAAGCTGACGCCGTCCACGGATTTTACATATTCCTTTTCCCCGAACAGTCCCTTTCTTCCCACCATATAATATTTCTTTAAATTCTTTACCTGAAGGATCGTCTCACTCATGCCTGCGCTCCTCCCTTGCTTTGACTCTCAGTGTGTTTTTTATTGTCCTCATACAAAAAGCATCGCACCAGATGACCGCTGTTTTCCACGAGCTCCGGGCGTTCATTTCTGCACTGCTCAGTTGCATGGGCACAGCGCGGGGAAAAGATACAGCCCTTTGGCAGATCATAAAGCATCGGTACATTGCCCGGAATGCTGAGCAGGGTGTCTTTTTCTTCATCAAGACGCGGGATGGCTGCCTGCAGTCCCTGGGTATAGGGGTGTTCCGGCTCCGTAAAGATTTTTTCCCCTTCGGCGTACTCTACCAGCTGGCCCGCATACATGACTGCAACGCGGTCTGCCATCTGGGAGATGACGCCCATATCATGACTGATGAAGATAACCGATGTGCCGGTCTCCTTCTGCAGACGGCGGATCAGTCCCAGGATCTGGGCCTGCACCGTAACATCCAGCGCCGTGGTCGGCTCGTCACAGATTAGCAGCCTCGGTCTGCAGATCAGCGCCATGGCAATCATGATGCGCTGGCGCATACCGCCGGAAAGCTGAGCCGGGACCTCGGAAAACACCTTTTCCGGGCGGGCAATGCCAACGGAACGGATCATGGCAAGAGCACGCTCCTTTGCCTCTGCCTTATTCATTTTCTCATGGGAGGTAATGGTCTCCACAATCTGGCGTCCGCAGGTCATCAGCGGGTTTAAGCTGGTCATTGGCTCCTGGAAGATCATGGAGATACCGGTTCCCCGGATCCTGCGCAGATCCTTTTTTTTCATGCCCACCAGTTCCTGTCCCTCAAACTGAATACTGCCTCCGGTCACCTTTCCCGGATGAGCCACCAGTCCCATGATGGCAGAAGCCAGCATACTCTTTCCGCAGCCACTCTCACCCACGATGCCAAGGGTTTCCCCCGCTTTCAGTGTAAGACTTAAACGGTCGATGACCGGAAGCTCGCCGCGGTCGGTAAACAGCCGCACATCCAGATCTTTAATTATAAGAATGTTTTCGTTTTCCATGTCGTCTTCCTTTCTATTTGCGCAGTTTCGGATCCAGCACATCCCGCAGGCCATCGCCCAGGGTATTGAAGGCGATCACGGTGAGAATGATGCAGAGTCCCGGAAACAGGCTGTAGTAGGTGTTGGTACGGATGAAGGTCTGGGCGCCGGAGATCATGGAGCCCCAGCTTGCGGTCGGGCTCGGCACGCCAAGTCCCAGATAGCTTAAGCTGGCCTCAGTCAGGATCGCGGACGGGATGCCCAGGGTACAGGACACGATCAGCATTGGGATACAGTTTGGGAATAAGTGCTTTAAAATAATGCGCAGGCTGCTTCCGCCGTCAATTCGGCAAGCCTGAATATATTCCTGCTCCTTGAGCTGCAGGACTGTGCCGCGGATCAGCCGGGCCGTATTGGCCCAGGATAAAAATCCCAGAGTCAGATACAGATTCATAAGGCCGGATCCCAATGCATACATGAGGGCCATGGCAAACAGCAGCGCCGGGAAGCTGGAAAACACCTGGATCAGAAAAGAAATCACATCGTCTACCTTCTTCCCGAAATAACCGGCGCACACACCCATAAAATAGCCGATCACAGAGGCGATCAGCTGGGAGACCAGGCCGACGCTTAAGGATACCCGGCAGCCGTAGAGACAGCGTGTCAGAATATCACGGCCAAATTCATCGGTACCAAACAGATGCTCAGCGCTTGGAAACAGCAGCTTGTCTGCCAGTACCTGCTTATTCGGGTCATATGGAGTGAGAGCCGGTGCCAGGATCGCAGATACGGTCAGGATCACCAGGATCAGGAGAGACAGTACCGCCAGCTTGTTTTTCCAGAACAGCTTTAAGCTCTCGGAATAATAATTCTTTTTTCTCATCAGCTATTCTCCTTTCGTCAGGCGGATGTTCGGGTTGATGACCGCGTACAGAATATCCACGATAAAGTAGATCAGGACACAGATTGCCGCCACATAGATCACGCCGCCCTGCACCAGCGGAATATCCCTGCGGTGGATTGCATCGATCAAAAGCTTACCAATTCCAGGAATGTTGAACACGTTCTCGGTGATCATGGAACCGGTCAGGAGTGCGCCGATATCCGTACCGATCACGGTGATGATCGGTACCAGAGCATTCTGGAAAATATGGATCAGGATGATGCGCCAGGAATACAGTCCCTTTGCGTAAGCAGTCTTGACAAAATCCTGACCGGTCACCTCCAGCATGCTGGCACGGGTAATGCGGGCAATAGATGCCGCATAGCGCACACCCAGGGCCGCAGACGGAAGCACATAGCCGATCGGACTCTTTACGCCGGATACCGGAAAAATGTCAAAACGCAGTCCTACATAAATCTGAAGAATGATTGCTACCCAGAACGATGGGGCAGAAATTCCCAGGGCGGAAAGACTCATGAGAATCCTATCCAGCGGACGGTCATGATAAACAGCCGCCAGAATGCCGGTAGTCAGCCCCACGATCAGCGCCACGATGTACGCTGCGGTAGCCATGATGACCGTGTAATGGAATGCCTGCAGGATCAGGGTAATAACCGGTTTTTTCTGAAAATAACTGGTTCCCATGTCTCCGTGCAGAAGATCTTTCAGCCAGTTGAAATACTGGACCGGAAGCGGGGTGTCGAGTCCCATCTGTGCCTTCACCTGGGCGATCTTGTCTGCATCCGCAAACTCACCCAGCATTGCCGCTACCGGGTCACCCGGGATCACATTCAGGATAAAAAATGTGATCAGGGAGATGGAAAAAATAATGCCGACAGCCAGGGCCGCCCGCTTTATGATATATCGGATCAAGCGATCTCCTCCTTTGTTTTTAAGTGATTGAAACAGAAAAGGGAGTCCGGCATGCCGGACTCCCACGCGCCGGAGCGCTTTTTGATTTCACTTACTGATTCTGTGCTGCGGTATCTACATCCACATTCCAGAAATGATAGATCAGGTTGCCCACCTTGTAGTTCTTCACATACGGTTTTGCGATGAACTGGGACTGCGGATAATACAGCGGGATGCATGCGTAATCTTCCTGGGACAGGATCTTATCTGCCTCTTTGTACATATCTGCACGAGCAGTCTCGTCGGTAGACTTTCTTGCCTCATCCAGGAGCTTGTCAAAATCTTCGTTCTTGTAGAATACACCCTGTGCGTCAGATCTGTTGGAATAGAAGTAGTTGTACATCTGGAAATCTCCATCCGGATACAGCGCATTCCAGGTAGTGCCGGTCATCGGGATCTTTCCTGCGGTTCTGTCAGAGTTGTAGGTTGCGTTATCGACCACAGTCAGCTCCATGTTGATGCCAACCTCAGCCAGATAACCCTGAATGGCGGAAAATACAGCCTGGTCAGCCTGACGGACCTCTGCGTTGATCGTGAAGCCGTCTGCGTAACCGGCCTCTGCCAGGAGTGCCTTTGCCTGCTCCGGATCATACTCGTATACGGAGAGAGAATCGTCATGTCCAGGAATGCCGTTATTTAAGTAAGAGGTAGCCGGAATACCTGCTCCGTTTAACACTGCGCTGACCAGCTCCTCACGGTTGATGGCCAGAGAGATAGCCTTTCTTACGTTCACATCACTTAAGTACTGATCCTTTAAGTTCATGGAGATAAAGGAGGTACCAAGCGGATGGTAAGCGGTGATCTCATCTGCATAGTTTGTCTCGTACTGGCTTAACAGGCTTGCATTTAAGTCTGCCAGGTCAATATCACCATTCTCGTATGCGATCAGCTTGGTCTGGTCATCATCGTAGAAGATGATATCCAGCTCGTCTAAGTTTACCTCACCGCCGTGGTAATCCTCATTCTTTACAAGAACAACCTGGGTGGTATCATCGTTTTCTGCAATCTTGTACGGACCGGTACCGATCAGATCGGTGCCAAGGCCCCAGTTCTCACCGGCTGCGGTACATGCGTCCTCCGGGAAGATATCTGCGTAGGAAGTACCAATGTTCTTTACAAACGGTGCAAATGGATACTCGAGCGTGATGTTGAAGTGATAATCATCCACGATCTCAAAGCCGGCCAGCTCGGTAGCACTTCCTGCCAGCATATCCTGTGCGCCTTTGATCATGTTGAAGTAAGCAGTGCTCTTTGCTGCGGTAGCCGGAGTAAACATACGCTCAAAGGTGAATTTGACATCCTTACTGGTCAGCTCGGTGCCGTTGGTGAAGTGTACGCCCTGCTTTAACTCAAAGCTGTAGGTCAGCCCGTCGTCAGAAACTGTTGGGAAATCGGTGATCAGCACCGGCTCCTCGTTGTTATCATCGTCAAAGCGAAGCAGGCTCTCCGTTACCTCATCTGCGATGGATGCCGCTCTGGAACTGGTAGAGGTCTGCATATCCAGACCATCTCCTGCGTTTGCCTGTCCAAAACGCAGCACCTTCTTTGCGCCCTCCCCGCCTGCGCTCTCAGAACTGCTTTCTGCTGCAGCGCTGTTCTGATCTGCTGCTGCAGTACTCTCAGAAGTCTTGCCTCCGCAGCCGCTTAAAGCCAGGGCTGCAACACTGGCGGATACCAGAGCCGTTAAAAATTTCTTTCTCATAATATTTCTCCTCTCTTGTAGAACTATGATGAAACAAAAAACCGGAACTCCCGGAGATCCGGGGAATTCCGGTTGCTTTACGGAGATAGAGAGATTTGAACTCTCGCGCCGGTTGCCCGACCTACCGCATTTCGAGTGCGGACCCTTCAGCCACTTGGGTATATCTCCATTTGTCACCTGTACTGTAACACTGTAACGCAGTAACTCATGTATTATACACGAAAAATGGCCGGTTGTAAATATTTCTGTCTCTATTTTTAAAGGAATTCTTACTTTCCAAAATAAGCATCCACTCCGTCTGCCAGGCCGGTTCCCAGCTGATCCAGGGTTGACGCGGAATGGTCGGAAGCGCCGTCTCCCAGCTCGATATCAATCGAAGGAATTGTGGAGTAGGAAGTCTGGGTCAGATCCATCTCCATGCTGCCGCCGGAGAAAATCTTCACGCCTGCATTCTTCAGACCTGCCACAAGGCTCTCACCCAGGGCATTATGCTGCTGCCAGTGGGAAGCCACCGGCTCCATGGCGCGGTAGGATGCCACATTGGGAACACTCATATAAAAGGCGCCCTTGTTGCTTTTTGTGGAATCCCAATGCAGAGCAATGTGGCAGTCTGCTAGGTTATTTGCCAGCACAGTACGGGCCACGTTGTCCAGCTGGACATCATCACTCTCGCGGATCATCAGTACATCATAACCGCGGGCCAGAAGCTTATCTTTTAATACCCTGGCCATAGACAGGGTTACCTTCGCCTCCGGGGTTCCGTCCGCAAAGGTCATGCCGCCGGATACAGCTACCGCTGTGGTGGCACCGGCGCTGGTGGTTCCGCTGGTCACCTTCGGAGTTCCATCCGGATGGCACTGGGTCTTCACACTGCTGCCGCCCTTGGTTCCGTGACCGGCATTGACGCAGACTACTTTATTCTTACGGGATGCCGCCTCAGAGCGGTAGAGCACAGCCTTGCCACTGTTGATCTTCGACATGGAAGCGTACTTCCAGTCCATATTCAGGCCCACCTCACCTGCACTCTGGGAAGCAGATGCTGAACTGCCTGCCTCTGCATTCTGGCCGGAGGCTGCAGCCGTTTCTGCCAGCTTTTCTGTTGTAAGATAGCCAGACGCCGCATAGCAGGTCTTTCCCTCGTATTCCACCCGGCTCCAGGTTCCGTTGTCACCGGTGCGTTTTAACGCAGTTCCGTTTGCAGGAGCTGCGATCACCTCTGTGCCCGGTGCCGGAGAAACCCGCAGGTTTAAGGTCGTTGCTTTCACATACACGATCTCATCCCGCGTTTCCATAGTCGGTGCTGACTCTGTTGTCCGTTCTGCCTTTTTCTCACTGATTCCGGCTGTCTGGTCCGGTGCGTCCTGACCGGTCGCATCTGTCCCTGCCTGAGCTGCTGCATCTGTTCTGACCTGGGCCACAGTTTCTGCTGCGGTTCCCGACACGTCTACTTTCTCATATTTTGACTGACACCCGGCTGTCATAAGCATAACCGCCGCTGCCGCCCCAAGTAATACACTTCTTTTTTTCATCGGATGATGGTTCCTCCCCCTACAACATAGTCTCCATCGTAAAATACCACAGCCTGTCCCGGGGTTACCGCCCGGACCGGCTCTGAGAACCGGCACTGCACCAGATCTTCACCAATTTCTTCAATGACGCAGGGCGCCCCCTTGTGGCTGTAGCGGATCTTGGCACTTACCTCCATGGGCTTTCCGTGCAGGCCGTCAACTGCCATCCAGTTTAACTTGTTGCAGACCAGGGAATCCGTGAACACATCGCCTGCCTCACCAATAACAACCTCGTTGGTCTCCGGCCGGATCTCCGTCACAAATACCGGATATCCCATGGCAAGGTTTAAGCCCTTTCTCTGACCGATTGTGTAGTGAGTGATACCCTCATGGCGGCCGATGACCGTGCCGTCTGCCGTCACAAAATTGCCAGGTCCCGGCACATTTTCTGCCTCGCGCTCAATAAATCCGGCATAATCATTGTCCGGAATAAAACAGATTTCCTGACTGTCTGCCTTGTGGGCCACCTGCAGGCCGATATCCTCCGCGATCTGACGGATCTGGTCTTTCGTGTACTCGCCCACCGGCATAAGCGTATGGGAAAGCTGCTCCTGGGTCAGATTGTACAGCGCATAGGTCTGATCCTTTGCCGCAGTAGCAGATTTCTTTAAGGAATATCTGCCGTTTGGCAGCTGCTCTACCCGCGCATAATGACCGGTAGCAATATAATCTGCCCCAATGTCGAGGCTTCGCTTTAACAGGGACTCCCACTTTACATAGCGGTTGCAGGCAATACAGGGATTCGGAGTCCGCCCGCATAAATACTCGCCCACAAAATAGTCCATGACATTGTCCCTGAACTCCTTTTTAAAGTTCATGACATAATAGGGGATCTCCAGCTGCCATGCAACACGTCTTGCGTCATCAACGGCAGAAAGACCACAACAGCCTCCGTTTTCCTGCTGCGCGGTCTCCTCTTCATCCTGCCAGATCTGCATGGTGACGCCAATAACGTCATACCCCTGTTTCTTTAAAAGCCAGGCGGCAACCGATGAATCGACGCCGCCTGACATTCCAACTACTACCTTCTTTTTATTTTCTGCCTGAATCAATACTCTTCTTCCTCTTCCTCTTCGCTGATGTCAGACTTCGGCTTCTCCAGACCTTCGATCTTGATGCCGTTCTTCTCAGCGTAATCCCACAGAGCTGCATGAATGGCTTCCTCTGCCAGTAAGGAACAATGCACCTTCACCGGCGGAAGTCCGTCCAGGGCCTCCATAACGGCTTTGTTGGTTACTTCCAGGGCTTCCTGAATGGTTTTGCCCTTAACCATCTCGGTAGCCATGCTGCTCGTTGCAACTGCTGCGCCGCAGCCGAAGGTTTTGAACTTACAGTCCCGGATGATACCGTTGTCGTCGATGTCAAGGTAGATTCTCATGATATCGCCGCATTTTGCGTTGCCGACCGTGCCGACACCACTGGCATTCTCAATCTCACCGACATTTCTCGGATGCTGGAAATGATCCATAACTTTATCTGAATACATAGTGTTTATCTCCTTTTCTTATGAAAACCAATTACTTTGCCTGATGCTTGATAAAATCCTCATACAACGGGGACATGCTGCGCAGTCTTGCCACGATTGCCTTTAAGCTGTCTACAGTATAATCGATATCTTCCTTTGTGGTTTCCTCACTTAAGGTCAGACGCAGGGAACCATGCGCGATCTCATGAGGAAGTCCGATGGCCAACAGTACATGGGACGGATCCAGAGAACCGGAAGTACATGCAGAACCGCTGGATCCGCAGATACCCTTATCGTCAAGCATAATCAGCATGGACTCACCCTCGATAAACTGGAAGGAGAAGTTTGCGTTGTTCGGAAGACGGTTCTCGCGTCTGCCATTGATGCGTGCGTATGGGATCTCAGCGATAACGCGATCCATCAGATAGTCACGCAGCTCGCTCTCGTATTTGATGCGCTCTTCCATGTTTGCAGCAGCAATCTCCGCTGCCTTGCCAAAGCCTACGATACCCGGAACGTTCTCGGTACCTGCACGGCGTTTGCGCTCCTGTGCACCGCCATGGATGAAGGAACGGATCTTCACACCGGTACGGATGTAAAGGAAGCCAATCCCCTTCGGTCCGTTGATCTTGTGGCCGCTGGCACTCATCATGTCGATGTGTAAGTCATCGACGTTGATCGGTACATGTCCATATGCCTGTACGGCATCGGTGTGGAACAGAATGCCATGCTCCTTTGCGATCTCGCCAATCTCTTTGATCGGCTGGATGGTTCCGATCTCGTTGTTTGCAAACATAACGGAAATGAGAATGGTAGTCGGGCGGATAGCCTTCTTCAGCTCATCTAATTTCAAAACGCCGTTCTCGTCTACATCGATATAAGAAACCTCGAAGCCATGGTTCTCCAGCCACTCACAGGTATGCAGAATGGCATGGTGCTCGATCTTGCTGGTAATGATATGGTTTCCCTTGCTCTTGTAAGCCTCTGCGGTTGCCTTTAATGCCCAGTTGTCAGACTCGCTGCCGCCGCCGGTGAAATACAGCTCGTTTGTCTTTGCGCCGATGGACTTTGCAATAGCCTCACGGCCTGCCGCAACTGCCTTCTTCGGCTCATCAGAGAAGCTGTAGATAGAGGACGGGTTGCCATAAAACTCCGCAAAATATGGAAGCATAGCCTCAACCACTTCCGGTCTGGTCTTGGTTGTTGCCGCATTATCCAAATAGATTGTTTTCTTCATATATAGATCCACCTTTCTGGAAAAATTACGATGATGATATCCGGCCGTCCGCGCACGCAGCCAGCCAGACTTTCTTCATGACAATCCTTATTATAATCTTCATTTCATAGTATTTCAATAGGAATTAACAAATTTATGAAAATTTTTATCGATTTCCCGAAAAAGTACAACCAGAAATCCTGTTTTAGAGCGTATCTGTGGTATAATCATACTAATCTATATTATGATTTTTCACAAGGAGGGTTTATATGAACTACCCGGAAATCCGTTATTTAGAGCGGCTTGCTGACCTGTATCCAACCATCGCATCCGCCTCTACCGAAGTCATCAACATGGAGGCGATCTTAAACCTCCCGAAGGGAACAGAACACTTTCTTACCGACATTCACGGGGAAGATGAAGCATTCGCCCATGTACTCAAGAACGGTTCCGGATCCGTGCGGCGCAAGGTCAACGAAGTATTCGGAAATACCCTGTCCCATCAGGACAAGCGCACCCTTGCAACACTGATCTATTATCCGAGAGAAAAAATGGACCAGATCTTAAAGGTAACCGAGGACAAGGATGAGTGGTTCCGCATCACCCTCTACCGTCTCATTGAGATCTGTAAGCGCGCGGCCAGTAAATACACCCGCTCCAAGGTCCGCAAAGCCATGCCGCCGGATTTTGCCTACGTTCTGGAAGAGCTGATCACCGAAAAAGACGACAGCGTCGATAAAGCTTCCTATTACAACGCCATCGTCAACACGATCATCCACGTTGGCCGCGGCCGGGAATGCATCATCGCCATGAGCCAACTGATCCAGCGTCTCGTCATCGACCACTTACATATTGTAGGCGACATCTTCGACCGAGGCCCTGGTCCTCACAAGATCATGGACAAGCTGATGGACTATCACTCCGTAGATATCCAGTGGGGAAACCACGATGTTCTGTGGATGGGTGCTGCCGCAGGCCAGCCTGGCTGCATTGCCAACGTCATCCGTATCTGCGCCCGCTACGGCAACCTGGATATCTTAGAGGATGGGTACGGCATCAATCTGCTGCCGCTTGCCACCTTCGCCTTAAATACCTACAAGGATGATCCCTGCACCTGCTTTAAGTTAAAGGGTTCCAATGAACTGAACCAGTACGAGGTTGAGGTCAACTTAAAGATGCACAAGGCAATCTCTATCATCCAGTTTAAGGCTGAAGGCCAGCTCATCAAGGAGCACCCGGAATACCACATGGAGCAGCGCAATCTCCTGCATCGCATCGATTACGAGCATGGTACGATCACCATGGATATGCCGGACGAGAACGGCAATCTGGTGCCGCACACCTACACCCTGTTAGACAACAACTTCCCCACTATCGACCCAAAAGATCCTTATGCCTACACCCCGATCGAGGCTGATATTATGGACCGCTTAAGTAAGGCCTTTCTGAACTGTGAAAAGCTTCAGCAGCATGTCAGATTCCTGCTGGCCAAGGGAAGTCTGTATAAGATTTACAACGGAAATCTTCTCTACCATGGCTGCATTCCGTTAAACGCAGACGGAAGCTTCCAGGAAATCGAGATCAATGGTTCCTGCTTCCACGGCAGGGCGCTCTATGATATTCTGGAAAGCTACATCCGCAAAGCTTTCATGGGCGTTTCCGATCGCGAAAAACGTCTTGGCCGGGATATCATGTGGTACATCTGGCTGAATAAAGACTCACCGCTTTTTGGCAAGGACAAAATGGCTACGTTCGAGCGCTACTTCCTGGCTGAAAAAGAAACACACACTGAAAAAAAGAATCCATACTACCGCTATCTGGAAGACGAATCCGTAGTCAACCATATCCTTACGGAGTTCGGTCTTCCGGAAACCGGAAGCCACATCATCAACGGTCATGTTCCGGTCCGTTCCAAAAATGGCGAGAGTCCTGTCAAATGCGGCGGCAAAATTCTGGTCATCGACGGCGGCTTTTCCAAGGCCTACCAGAAAGAGACCGGTATTGCCGGATACACGCTGACCTATAACTCCTACGGTCTGATCCTTTCGGCCCTGGAGCCGTTCGAATCCACCGAAGCAGCAATTGAGCGTGAGATTGATATCCACTCCGACAGTGTCATCGTCCGCCATGCCGACCGCAGAAAGCTGGTAGGTGACACCGACACCGGTGCTGTGCTCCGGGAGAAGATTGCGGATCTCGAGCAGCTTCTTATGGCATACCATAGCGGACTTCTGGTGGAACGTTATGTGAAAAACTAAATCTAAGCCAGTTCTGATTCCGGCCGGAATCTCATATCCTGTAATAAGATTTCCGGCCGGGGGCTGCTTTTATGTTGTTCTGTTCCGATCTTTCCGAAAAAAAACGCGCCTTTCTCACCGGCACGCTGCTGCTCACCGCTGCCGGCTTTCTCTGCCGCCTCCTGGGCTTTTTCTACCGTATTTTTCTTTCCCGTACCATCGGAGCCGAGGGGCTCGGCATCTACAATATGGTACATCCAGTCTACGGCATCTGCTTTGCCCTCTGCGGCGGCTCCATCCAGACTGCCCTTTCCCAGTACATAGCTGCCCATGAAAGCCAGGGGCGAAAAGTCTTTCGCACCGGCCTTACTATCTCCATGGTGCTCTCTGGCATTCTCGCCTTTCTGATCTGCCAGTATCCGGCCTGGATTGCCTCCCATATTCTCATAGAACCGCGTTGTGCGCCGTATCTTCCGGTCATGGGGCTTTCCCTGCCCTTTGCTTCGTTTCACGCCTGTGCCAACGGCTACTGCTACGGTTCCCAGAAATCCCGGGTTCCCGCATTTTCCCAGGTGGCCGAGCAGGTCGTCCGCATGAGCCTGGTTTTCCTGATCGCCGGGAAATGGGCGGCAGAGGGCACAGAGATCACCGTACGGCTGGCTGTTTACGGTCATCTGATCGGAGAGATCGGAGCGGCATCCTTTAACCTGCTGTGCCTGGGGCTGTTTCCGCCCCAGGGCCGAAACATGGAGCGGGCAGAAGAGAGTTCCTGTCTCATGCCCCTCATGACCCTGGCGCTCCCCCTCATGGGAAACCGCCTGATTTTAAATCTCCTAGCTGGCGCCGAGGCTGTCTGGATCCCCAACCGCCTGCAGATGTCAGGCTTAAGCGATGCTGAGGCATTTTCCGTTTACGGCATTCTCACCGGCATGGCCCTGCCCTTCATCCTGTTTCCCTCTGCCATCACCAACTCCATTGCCGTCCTTCTGCTCCCCAGCGTGGCAAAGGATCAGGCTGAAGGCCGCACAGAAAGTATTTCCGGAAGTGTTTCCATGGCGCTGCGCTACAGTCTCTACATGGGGATCCTCTGCATCGGCATCTTTGTACTGTTCGGATGTCCACTAGGTATCAGCGTATTCAAAGAAGAACAGGCCGGACACTGTATGCAGATTCTGGCATGGCTCTGTCCCTTTCTCTATCTGGCCGCCACCATGGGCAGCATCTTAAACGGCCTGGGCTGCACCCGCACCACCTTTCTGCAAAGTGTTGCCGCCATGCTCCTGCGGCTTGTCTTTGTTGTAGCAGGTATCCCGCTTTTCGGAATCTACGGTTATCTCTGCGGCATGCTGATCAGCGAGATATTCCTGGCTCTGGCACACCTGTGGTCCTTAAAGCGGCGGATCCCTTTCATCTGGAATGCCCGTGATATGATCGCAAAACCTGCTTTCTTTTTATTTCTCGCCACCGGCATCCACTATTTTATAGCCGGATTCCTGCCCACACCCTCCGGCACCATGCCGCTGTTTCTCAAAACCTCCGGGCAGATCCTGCTCTTGTCATCCTGTTACGGTGTACTGCTTCTGTATGCGCACATTCTGAGGAAATAAAAAGAAAAAGGCCTGTCGCAAAATTGCCCCCAGAGCATTCCACATAGAGGGGACAATTTTACAACAGGCCTGCCGATTTATCCTATATTCACTCAAACTTATCTTCACCTGAAGCTCAGCTGGTAAATTCCATCTTTTTCTGTTCTTCTTTTTCCATCCGCTTCTGCGCTTCCTTCTCCGCCTGCTCCTTTTCCAGCTGCTCCTGCCGCTGCTGCTTAATACGGCGGAAATAGGAGCTCATCTCATCGGCCATGCCGGCCAGTCGGTTTAAGAGCGTAGAAAAGTCGGAAAGCATTTCGTCATCCTGGTAGTACGGATACACAATATCGTGATCGATCTCGCTCCAGCCTTCTTCAAACAAAGTTCTTCCCTGGATTTCCACGTAATAGCCCTTATATTTGATGATATAGTGAAGAGATCGGTAAATACCATCCGATTTGATGTCGATGAGTTTTTTATCGTAGATACGGGTATCACCGGTACGACGGTACACCTTTGGCCGCTCCGCAATGTAATAGTGCTCCGGATCATCATCAAAATCCAGGATACGGTCTTCGATATAGTTTGCCGGATCATTTTCAAACACAGACGTAATGTAATTGTGAAAATAGATCCAATCCTCACGGTAAAGGAAAAACACCCGGATTCCTATCAGATCTGTCATGTATTTATAGTAATTCTTCCGGTTGATATACTTGTACTGATCCGGCTGTTCGCTCTTTTTTCGGATGATCTTCTCCAGCAGATGCCCTGCTTTCTTGGTCCGGTAACGATAAGAATGGATGCCTGCTTTCTCAATATCATACAGATAGTCATTGACAAAATCCTTACCAATTTTCTTGAGCTGAGGCTCCAGACGGCAGTAGCTGTCGTAGATGGAATTCAGTTCTTCCCATTTCATTCCTGTTTTTTTCAGTGTTTCTTTTTCAATATTATATTCTTTCAGAAAGTCTTTTTTCTTGATCATACATTCTCCTGTCGGGAAATTCCAAGAAGTTCCCGGCATACACGGCCTAACGGAAGGCCAACCACATTGTTATAATCTCCGGAAATTCCTTTTACCCAGACCGCAAACCGGCCCTGAATTCCATAAGCCCCGGCCTTATCCATGGGCTCTCCGGTCTTGACATAGTCCTCAATCTGCTGCTCTGTCATGGAGCAGACAAACACCTCGGTTTTTTCTGCGAAGGTGATGGTTTTCCACTGTTCAGCCGCGTTTTCTGCTGCTTTTCCACAAAACACCAGGGTAACCCCTGTATATACCTGATGTACTTTTCCCTGAAAGGAACGGATCATGCGGACCGCATCTGCCTCATTCTTTGGCTTTCCAAGAATTTTTCCATCGTAAGCCACCACAGTATCTGCGCCGATCACAATAGCATCTTCCCCTGTATGCAGGGCTGCGATATCCTCCGCTTTCTGTCTGGAAAGCTCCATCACCACCTGATCCGGTACTGTGCTGGTGATGACTTCCTCCACATGGCTCGGCTCTATCTCCGGCTCAATGCCCACCTGGCGCAAAAGATCCAGACGGCGCGGAGAAGCCGATGCAAGGATCACGCGCGGAAATCTGTTTTCTGTTGTCTGATCCATATTTTTACTCCTCATCCACCGTCAGAATGTAATCTGTGGTCTGGTATACATAGAAGTTCAGCCAGTTCGCGTACAGCGTATTGGAGGTGTTTCTCCAGGACAGAACCGGAATGTTGAATGGATCATTGTCTTCATAGTAATTGCACGGAAGCTCCGGATGAAGCCCCTTATTCAGATCACGATGGTACTCGTTGTTTAAGGTCATGCGGTCATACTCCGGATGTCCCTGCACAAAGATCTGGCTTCCGGTGTCATTGAGCACCAGAAAGATACCTGCCTCCTGAGATTCTGCCGCAATGATCAGCTCCGGATGCTTCTCAATATCTTTACGGCGCACCTCTGTATAACGGGAATGTGGTGCCATCACATAATCATCCATGCTGCGCACCAGCGGGATCTTGCGGTTTAAGATCTTATGGCGGTAAATTCCGGCCAGCTTTTTCTCCCGCTTATATTTCGGAATTCCGTAATGATAATACAGGCCCGCCTGTGCTCCCCAGCAGATATGCAGAGTCGAATGCACATGGGTCTTGCTCCACTCCATGATGGTTGTCAGCTCATCCCAGTAGTTCACCTCCTCGAATTCCATGTTCTCCACCGGCGCTCCGGTGATGATCATGCCATCGAATTTCCGGCGGCGGATTTCATCAAAGGTAACATAAAACTTATTTAAATGACTGGCTGAGGTATTCTTGGATACGTGGGTCGACAGCATCAGAAACGTACAGTCCACCTGCAGCGGTGTATTGGAAAGTGCACGCAGAAGCTGGGTCTCCGTATCTTCCTTGATCGGCATCAGATTTAAGATCAAAATCTGCAGCGGACGGATATCCTGGCTCATCGCACGGTTTTCATCCATCACAAAGATATTCTCCGACTCCAGAATGGCTCTGGCCGGCAGATCATTTTGTACTTTAATCGGCATTGTTTTCTTCTCCCATCATGTTCAGGAAATCCTGCTCAGAGATAATCGGGATTCCCAGTTCTTTCGCTTTTTTATTCTTTGACGAATTGGATGTCAAATCGTTGTTGATCAGATATGTGGTCTTTGCAGTGACTGAACCGGTAGACTTGCCGCCCCGGGCCTCTATGGCCGCCTGCAGCTCCTTACGGTTGGCAAAATGCTCGACCGAACCGGTGATGACAAAGGTCATACCGGCAAAAATGGCTGCTTCGGTATTCTCTGACTCATTCTGAATGGTAAGCTCTGCCAACAGTCCGTCCACAGCCTCCCGATTCTTCACCGAAGCAAAATATGCGATCCAGGCATCGGCCAGAACAGCACCAATGCCATCCACCGCAGTCAGCTCTTCTGCCGTAGCGTGACGCATCTTTTCAAAATCGTAGTCAAAAGAGCGGCACAGCATCTTGGCATTTGCCAGGCCAATCCCCGCCACGCCAATGCCATATACCACGCGCACCAGGTTGGTGTGGGAGGCTTTTTTAACCGCTGCCATCAGATTTTCATACGATTTTTCTCCAAAACCATCCATGGAAATAATCGCTTCCTTATGACGGTCCAGATGAAACATATCCGCATAGCTGTGAATGAAACCGGCTGCAATAAACTTTTCCAGCGTTGCCTCCGAAAGTCCGTCGATGTTTAAAGCATCCCGGCTGACTAACAGAGAAAAGCTTTTGATTTTCTTTGCCTGGCAGTCCGGGTTTGTGCAGTACAGAGACTTAACGTCATTCATCTGCCGGATCTGGGTCTTACCACCGCAGACCGGACAGAATTCCGGAATCACGATATTGCCGCTGCAGGTCAGGTTTTCCGCAATCTGCGGGATGATCATGTTCGCCTTATAGACCGTAATGGTATCTCCCTCGCCCAGCTTCATGGCCTCCATGATGCTGATGTTGTGGACGCTGGCACGGCTCACCGTGGTTCCCTCCAGCTCCACCGGATCAAAAATTGCCACCGGATTGATAAGCCCGGTTCTCGATGCGCTCCACTCGATTTTCCGAAGCGTGGTCTCCCGGATTTCATCTGCCCACTTGAAGGCAATGGAATTTCGTGGAAATTTTGCCGTGCGTCCAAGGGCATCACCGTAGGCAATATCGTCCATCAGAAGCACCAGGCCGTCTGACGGAATATCGTAACTCTGGATGGCTTCCGCAAACTCTGCTACTGCATCCGGCAGGGTCGCTGCAGTAACTTTCCTGTACTCTACCACATCAAAGCCCTGGGTCTTTAACCACTCAAACTGCTCTTTTCTGGAATTGTGGAAATCCACCTCCGGGTTCACGGCACGCACCAGCATAAACGCTTCAAAATTTACGCTGCGCTTTGCGGTGATCTCATTGTTTAACTGGCGCACCGATCCGCTGCATAAATTTCTCGGGTTTTTATATTTTGCGTCCACATCCTCGATTTCTTCATTGATGCGGGCAAAGTCCGAATATTTGATGATCGCCTCTCCCCGCAGGATCAGCTGTCCCTGATAGGGGATACGAAGCGGCACATTGGAAAACACCCTGGCATTGTTGGTAATCACCTCACCAATCTCACCGTTGCCGCGAGTAACAGCCTTGACCAGCTCTCCACCCTCATAAGTGAGTACAATGGTCAGGCCGTCCAGTTTCCAGGAGAGCAGGCCCTTCTGACTTCCCAGCCACTCCTGCAATACCGGTACTTCCTTCGTCTTATCCAGCGAGAGCATCGGCGCCTCATGGGCTTCCTTTGGAAGCTCACTTAACACCTCATACCCCACTTTCTGGGTCGGGCTTCCGGCTAAAACAGTGCCGGTTTCTTTTTCCAGCTCCAGCAGTTCGTCATAGAGTCTGTCATATTCAAAGTTGCTCATGATCTCACGACTCTCCTGATAATAAGACCGTGATGCTGCCAGAAGCTGCCGGTGCAGCTCCTTCATGCGCAAAATCCTGTTGTCATTCTGTTTCTGATCCATATTCGTCACCCGCCTGTTTTGTTTTACTCGTCCTGTCCAGCCAAAAGCTCCGCCTCTTCCCGCTCCAGACGTGCCTGCTCTAACTGCCACTCCAGTTCTTCCAGTTCCTTGGGTGTTGCGCGGCGGAAGTCTCCGGTATTTAATTTACCCAGATAGATGTTCATGATACGGACACGCTTTAAGGTTACCACACGGTAGCCCAACTCTGCGCACATTCGCCGGATCTGGCGGTTTAAGCCCTGCGTCAGGATGATCCGGAAGGTTTTTACTCCGGCAGCCTCTACCTTACAGGGTCTTGTCGTCACTCCAAGCTCTTTCAGTTCCACACCTTCACGCATCTTCTTTAAAAATGCTGCATTGAAGGGCTGATCCACAGTAACCAGATATTCTTTCTCATGAAAATTTCCTGCATGCATGATCTCATTAGCCAGCTCGCCCTGATTTGTCATGAGCAGAAGCCCTTCGGAGTCTTTGTCCAGACGTCCCACCGGATACACTCTCGCCGGATACTGGATCAGATCTACTACATTAGGCGCACGGTCCTTATCCGAGGTGGTACACACAATCCCTCTCGGCTTGTTCACTACCAGCAGCACCGGCTTTGCCTTTTTGCTGCCTGCCGCCTTTCCCACCGGTTTTCCATCGCAGATGATCCTTTCCTGACCGGTCACCTTCTCGCCCATCTCCGCTCTGCGGCCATCGATGGTCACTTTTCCGGCCTCAATAAGACGGTCTGCCTCTCGCCGGGAGCAGACACCCTGCTCGCTTAAATATTTATTCAAACGGATCTCTTCCATATTAGTTCCTTTCTGCAGCTTTTCCGTTCCATTCGTGCATGTTCCATCATCCGGAGCACGCTCTTCACCGTTTCATAAGCCGAAAATGGCTATCCCCCCACCAGGGAGATAGCCTGTCTCTTACCCGGTCTTTAATCGTGAATGAACATCGCATCACCAAAACTAAAGAAACGGTAGCGTTCCTTAATTGCCTCCTTATAAGCATGCAGTACATGCTCGCGTCCTGCCAGCGCAGAAACCAGCATCACCAGAGTAGACTCCGGCAGATGGAAGTTCGTGATCAGGCAGTCCAGGATTTTAAATTTATAACCCGGATAAATAAAAATCTCGGTCCAGCCGCTTCCGGCCTTTAAGATTCCGTCCTCTCCGGTGGCAGACTCAATGGTACGGCAGCTGGTGGTACCCACACAGATAACGCGGCCGCCTGCTGCCTTGGTATCGTTGATCTTTTTTGCCTCAGATTCCTCTACCATATAAAACTCAGAATGCATATGATGCTCCAGCACATTCTCTACCTTGACCGGACGGAACGTGCCAAGACCTACATGCAGCGTTACATGCGCAATCTTTACCCCCATCTCCTCGATCTGCGCCAGAAGCTCTTTCGTAAAATGCAATCCGGCAGTTGGTGCTGCCGCAGAGCCGTCGTGCTCTGCGTATACCGTCTGATAACGGTTCTTGTCCTTTAACTGATGGGTAATGTACGGCGGAAGCGGCATCTGTCCAAGCTGATCCAGGATCTCCTCAAAAATCCCCTCGTAGGAAAACTGGATCAGACGGTTGCCCTCATCTACCACATCGATCACTGTGCCCTTTAACAGGCCTTCACCGAAAACGATCACTGTACCCGGCCGGCATTTTTTACCAGGCTTTACCAGCGTCTCCCAGATATCATTTTCCCGGCGTTTTAACAGAAGCACCTCGATTTGGGCCTGGGTGTCTTCCTTCACACCAAACAGGCGTGCCGGAATAACCTTGGTGTTGTTGATGACCAGACAGTCCCCCGGTCTTAAATACTCGGTGATGTCGCGGAAGTGGCGATGCTCCATTTCCCCGGTGTTTTTATCCAGCACCAGAAGGCGGGAAGAGGAACGGTCCTCCAGCGGATCCTGCGCGATCAGTTCCTGAGGCAGATCAAAATAAAAATCTTTTACATTCATAGTTTCCATAGTATTATCTTCTTTCTTTTCTGTTTTAGTTTGCGGCCGCACCGGTTTCCTCTGTGCTCTGAGGCTCTGCCGCAGACTCGGTTACTGTTTCGCTGCTCCCTTCGCCCGCACTCACCTCAGTTTCCACACTGTCGGCTCCGCTCCCGGAAGATTCTTCCTCACCGATCACAACCTCCGGCTCCTGGCCGTCATCATAAACCGGCGAACCATCACGAAGGACGCCGTAAACACTGTTTAAATCCTCATCGGAATTCAGGGCTTCCTTCAGCTTCACATTTACACTGGATGCCAGCTTCCGCACCTCCTCCGAATGATTGGAGGTCTCCACAAACTGGAGCACATTCTCCGAAAGATCCGCATCGTTGATGATATGAAAATTACCCTCACTGTCTTTCTCTACATAGCACCACATGATCATGGGCGCTGCTGTTTTCACGGAATGGAACTTAATATCTGCCAGCGCGTAAACCAGCCAGCTGTCTGCTGTCACACCGTCACGCACATAGGTGGTGATATTCTCAAACTCCTGCACATACTTGGAATTGCTGCGCAGTCTGGTCTTCTCATGTTCCAACTCCGTAAAGGAAAGACCGGATACCCCGTAAATCTCATTCATGGTGTCTGCGTCTCCGCTGGCCCGCGCAGTAAAATATTTTTTCATCAGACTTAAGACTTCCGGCACACTGTCATGAGTCAGATTTTCCGTTGTGTAAGGATCCCCGTTTTCTTCTGAAGCTTCTGTCTCCGCTTCTGCTGCCGTATCGGTTTCTGTCTCTGCAGATTCACCGGTTTCTGCCATTGTCTCCGGTTCCTGCTCCTCTGTTTCTGCCGTTTCCGTCACCGCAGGCAGTTCCTCTGCCCGTTTTTTTCCGTAATCTGCAAGTACGATCACGATCATCAGCACAATGACTACAAGCGGAATCACAAGAACCGGAAGCAGTGCCTTTTTCTCTGCATCTGCACTTTCATTCTGAAAAAAATTCCAGTTATGTTTCATAAAATGTTATCCTCCAGCTTTTCAAAATTACCACTGCTGTATCACATTCTGATTGCATACAAATAGCAGATACATCATATCAAAATCAGGCTAAAAAATCAACAAATCCCCTTGCAAATTCGAAAAAAGTATAGTATCATGATATAGATGCGTCTGTAGCTCAGTGGATAGAGCAGTGGCCTCCGGAGCCGCGTGCGTAGGTTCGATTCCTATCAGACGCATTTTTCTTTTACCCAGTATTTAAACGGATTAAACCCGGATACTGCAGCGCGCCATCAGATCCAAGATACCGGGCTTGGTGCGGCACTAAGCATAAAGAGCGTTCTGCTCCGCTGCAGTGCGCAAAGTCTCGCTGATTGATACAGTGATGCCCTCAGTGGCGCATGCTTTTAAGCCAGTCACTAGCAATGCTCTGCAGGCGCGGGTGACAAAGTGAAATGTCTCTCATAAATTTGTTCTCTTTTCTTTCATTGTATGATTTTTATGACATATTGACTTTTTAGCCCAAATAGAATATGATATAAGCAGCTAAGAAATGTGGTGAATTTCTCATGCGATGCAAAAACCCCAGAGGCTGCTATCCTCTGGGGTTTTCTTGTTCGTCACGGTGAACCACTCCGTTTAGGCTGTTGCTGCCTACTTGTCTCTGTCCAGCCATTTGCATATGTAGTAGCTAACTATACCTGCTAAAACAGAGACAAGAAATGTGGTGACTAATTCTGTCATGGATGCACACCTCCTTTCTGCTGGAGGTTCGGCAGCTCCTACATCATATCATACTTCATGCCAATATTCTACATAATTCCTGTTGCAACGTCGCAATGGCGGCCATCACCCGGGCTGCTGGCGGGAGATATCTGGATCACCTCCTTCTACTCTGTGCTGTCTCCATTCTCTCTATTATTATCAATCTTGCTTTTCAGTGCTGCTATGTACTTCATAAGCCAGCCCGGTACCGGGGCACCCATGCGGCCAGCATTCTCAGTGATTGATAAGGCTTCATTTAATAAATACCAAACAGTTACAAGCAGCGAAAGTATTGTGTTCGGTAGGGTAAATCTTAAAACATCTGATGTCTGAATAATAATATAATCAATAACCATCGCCACGGCGATCACAACCAGATACGCCACCTTTTTGGCAATGCCCTTTGCACCTTTTCGGCTGCTCCATCTATATGACTTATCATCTGGATGGTCCAACGCTTCCACTGCGCTTGCTGCCATGCCAGAAAGATAGTCTATCACCATCAGGCATGACAGCAATCCCAGAAGGTAAAATGTCACCCCAAACTTTTCGCTGAGATAGGCAACCAGACCAGTGAACAAAATTCCATTTTGTTATTTTTTTGTCTTTCGCATGCCAAACCACGTTTGCCGAAACTGCCGGCTGGATTTTTCAAAGCCATCATGCTACAATACCATCTGTCTTTAGAAAAAAATCAGGAGGACTTTCCCTATGTTAATCAGAACCGCCACCATAGAAGATCTTGATGCAGTCACCGCTGTTGAGGCTGAATGCTTCCCACCCGCTGAGGCTGCCACCCGCAGTGATTTTAAACAGCGCCTGGCCCATTACAGTAACCATTTCTGGCTCATGTTCGATGAAGATAAGCTCATTGCCTTTGTAGACGGCATGGTCACCGATATGGCTGACCTGACCGATGAAATGTATGAACATGCCGCTCTCCATAAGGAAGACGGTACCTGGCAGATGATCTTCGGCGTCAATACCATCCCGGAGTACCGCAGACATGGCTATGCCGGAACCCTAATACAACGTGCCATCTCAGATGCCAGAGCTCAGGGCCGCAAAGGACTTGTGCTCACCTGCAAAGATAAACTGATCCATTATTACGCAAAATTCGGCTTCGTAAACGAAGGAGTGTCCGCCTCCGTACATGGCAATGTAACATGGTATCAGATGCGGTTAAGTTTCTGAGCGCAATATTGCAATTTAAAGAATAATCAATAAGGTCCGAAGGTTCGGTCAGACCATACAGAATAAGCAGATGCTGTGAAATTTTGTACTTCATTCGCTCCGCCGCCTGTTGCCAGACCTGCGAGCAAAACTCGCGTGCGCTGCACGCTCAGACAATGCTCTCCGGTCTGGCGCTATGCTCGCTCATGAATCTGCGAACGCGTCACTGGCGCGTTCTTGATATGCAATGCAAGAAAATTCCAACGCATCTGCTTATTCTGTATGGTCTGACCGAACCTTCTACTGTATTGGTTATTCTGCGATAATAATAAACGCAGCCAGAACGTTACTGACGAAAGCCTGTAATTCGGCTTTTATGTTCTGGCTGCGTTTTCTTTTTATGGCAGAGTTAATATAGGCTGTAGCTACTATTTTTTAGCGAAGCCAATACAGCAGGAAGTGAATGAGACCGCTTTCCGGGATTTTCAACATATCAGGTGTTTGCATCTTGAGCACACACGTCCGAATGTGGCGGATGTTAATCCGACACAGGCGAACGCGTGTTAGCGAGAGCAAGCAAACAACGATATGTGAAAATAGAGGAAGGCGGTCTCTTTCACTTCCGGACCTTTATTCAGCTTTGTAACTCAAATTTTTATTGTTACAATGATAATCCGCCGCGTGCTCTCGCCCGTCTGTCGCGGATGGACTGGATCACCGGAACCAGGAACATAGCCACAAGGCCGCCTGCGAATCCGTTGTTATATAGATTCATACCTCCATATACGATTCCCACATTCAGTGCTACGGAGGAATGTAAAAATCCTGCGATCACACCGGCGATGATTCCAAACTCACCGGCAATCGGTGCAAGGGTGGTAGAAAGAAGCAGTGCAAGGATCGCCGATGGGTCGGTGATGTTCCAGCTTTTTGCCTCGCTGGCAATCAGCACTCCGGCCATGACCGGAAGAATATTGCGCAAATGCTTACCGGTAGCACTAAAGCCCACCACGGTAAAGATCCCGCCGATAGTCGGACCGTTTAAATCCGCACCTACCATCACCACAAAGAGCATGGAAGCCAGACCATTCACGCCCATATTGATCATGACTGCTGCACCGCCCTCAGACTTATAGTAGTCGGTTCCTCCCAGTCCGTAGGACCGCAGAATACTGCGGTAATCTTCCAGCGCCATGGGATCAGTGATAATGCCATACAGAATCATAGCTCCAAACAGAATGGCCAGCAGAATGATAAAGGTCTGATTCTGACCGGTAAACCAGATCAGACGGGATTCAATGGTTACGCCAAAGGATTTCAGGATGGATACGATCACGGTCGCAATAATTCCACCTGCAAATCCTACGTTGTAAAGAGAATAACCCTTGTGAGAAAAATGCACATGGGTACTTAACGGCGGCAGTACGAATCCAATGATGATGCCCGTAGCCGCGCACAGAAGGAACCGCAGCGGCAGCGGCAGATCCACAATGTGCATGACCTGGCTTACGATCGGGGACAGGCTTGTCCCGTAAAATCCGACGTACAGGTAACGCTTCACGGTAGTTTTATGATACCTTGCGTATAAGAACACACCCACCAGAATCATCCAGATGTTTAACAGATTTTTTCCGAACAGGGAGAAACCAAACATCAGGCAGGTAGATGTAACGGTATGTCCGTCAAAATTCATATCCAGGGCGTACATAATACCGATACAGATCAGTGTCAGTACACCGGCATTGATAAATGCAGCACCCACACCTCCAATCACGAAATAGTCCGTGATCAGAAAGTCCGGCTCTCGTATGATCTCCACGATTCCATGAAAGATTTGATCCACCGGCTGCATAAACAGGCCCACCACAATAAAATACAGCGGAAGCAGCGACAGGATCAAAAAGCATTTCTTTTTTGAAAGGGGTCTCTGTATTCCAAATCGATTCATCGATTCCTCCATTATCCAAGGAATGCAGTTACTCCGAAATAGAACAGCACGATGACGCCCAGCACGATCCGGTAATAACCAAATACCTTAAAATTATTCTTTCTGATGTAGCCCATCAGGAATTTGATGGAATACACCGACACTACAAATGCGATCACCATACCAGCGATCAGGTAAAACAGCTCCAGCCCGGTAAAATGGATGCCGAACTTCACCAGCTTTAGCAGACTGGCACCGAACATAACCGGAATACCCAGGAAAAAGGAAAACTCTGCTGCCGCGCTTCGGGAGCAGCCCAGGATCATGGCACCTAAAATGGTGGAACCGGAACGAGAGGTACCCGGCACCAGAGAAAGTACCTGGAACAGGCCAATGAAAAACGCAGTTTTGTAAGAGATCTGTCCGGTACGCTGGATCGGGAAATCTGTATACTGATTATGATTTTCCAGAACGATAAACAGTATACCGTAAATGATCAGCATAGCTGCCACCACATATCCATTGTACAGGTGGGCATCCATCCAGTCATCCAGGAGCAGCCCCAGTATTGCCGCCGGAACGCAGGCTACCACAATCTTCATCCAGAGCTTTACGGTCCCCGCCTTCTGTGCCTTTGTTTTTCCCGGATCAAAGGGATTCAGGCGCCGGAAATACAGGACGACAACTGCCAGAATGGCCCCCAGCTGGATCACCACCCGGAACATGGACATAAATGCATCCGTCACGTTTAAGTGGATGATCTCATCCACCAGGATCATATGCCCGGTACTGCTGATGGGAAGCCATTCGGTAAAGCCCTCCACAATACCCAGTACCAGAATCTTCAGAAATTCAATAAACTCCATCGTTCTACCTCATTTCTTTTTGTCATATTTATAACAATTCAAAAAAATCATTTTACTACATTTTCAATCTGCCAGTCAATCGGAGTCAGTCCATTTGCCTCCAGAAATGCATTGGTCTTGCTGAATGGTTTGCTTCCGAAAAATCCGCGGTACGCGGAAAGCGGACTCGGATGCGGTGCCTCCAGGATCAGATGCTTCGGATTGTCCAGCATGGACTTTTTCATCTGGGCCGGACGTCCCCAGAGGATAAATACCATCGGACGGTCCTGCTCATTTAAGATTTTAATGGCCGCGTCCGTAAACTCCTCCCAGCCGATCCCGCGATGGGAATTGGCTGCATGGGCCCGCACCGTCAGTACGGTGTTTAACATCATGACTCCCTGTTTCGCCCATTTTACCAAATATCCGTTGTTCGGTATGTAACAGCCCAGATCATCGTGCAGCTCCTGATAGATGTTCACCAGAGAAGGCGGAATCTCGACATCCGGCTTCACAGAGAAGCACAGGCCGTGGGCCTGCCCCACATTATGGTACGGATCCTGTCCCAGGATCACCACTTTTACTTCCGATAACGGTGTAAATTCGAATGCATTAAAAATATCATTCGGATCCGGGAATACCTGTCTCGTTTCATATTCATGTTTTACCGTCTCGTACAGTTTTTTATAATACGGCTTTTTAAACTCCCCGCTCAGCGGGCCAAGCCAGTCATTTGCAATGGCGCCCATAGTTATTTGACAGCTCTCCTTTCCTTTCCTTTCCGATGCCGCTTTTTGGAAGCACCGGATCCTCACACTGTTCCCGACCCGTTACAGCCGCACAGAAATACCGCGTTCCCGCAGATACTGCTTCAGATCCCGGATTTCCAGCTCCTTATAATGGAACAGCGATGCCGCAAGCGCCGCATCTGCCTTTCCTTTCGTCAGCGCATCGTAAAAATGTTCCTTCGTTCCTGCGCCGCCGGAAGCGATAACCGGAACCGACACATTTTCCGCAATCAGAGATGTGAGTTCATTATCGTAACCAGCTTTAGTTCCATCACAGTCCATGCTGGTAAGCAGGATCTCGCCGGCTCCCAGGGAATCTGCCTTCATGGCCCACTCGACCGCATCCAGACCGGTGTCAATGCGCCCGCCGTTCTTGTATACATTCCAGCCGGAGCCATCTTCCCGGCGTCGCGCATCAATGGCCACGACTACGCACTGACGGCCAAACTTATCTGCTGCGTCGCTGATCAGCTCCGGCGTATTGATGGCGGAAGAATTGATGGAAATCTTATCCGCGCCCTCGCGGAGAAGGCGCCGGAAATCCTCCACGGTACGGATGCCTCCGCCCACGGTAAACGGGATAAACACGGTTTCTGCCACCCGGCGTACCATGTCCACCACAGTCTCTCGCGCATCGGAAGATGCCGTAATATCCAGAAATACCAGTTCATCGGCACCAGCCTTATCATATGCTGCAGCAATCTCCACCGGATCACCTGCATCCCGCAGATTTACAAAATTAACACCTTTTACTACCCGGCCATTGTGAACATCCAGGCAGGGAATGATTCTCTTTGTAAACATATGCTCCTCCAAACTGCCCTATCCACTACAGGCTGATGAAATTTTTCAGGATCTGAAGTCCCACCTCACTGCTCTTTTCCGGGTGGAACTGGCAGGCAAACACATTGCCCTGCTCTACTGCAGCATGAATATGAGTGCTGTACTCCGTGGTGGCCGCCACGATTTTGGGATCCTCTGCTTTTAAATAATAAGAATGAACAAAATATACATAGGCTCCATTGGAGATTCCCGCAAACAGCCTTGTGTCCGGTTTTATCTCCAGGGAATTCCATCCCATATGCGGGATCTTCAGGCCCGGACTATCCGGAATCTTTAAGATCTGGCCCTTTAAGATACCAAGTCCCTTCACTCCGTCGCTCTCATCACTGTGCTCAAATAACAGCTGCAGTCCAAGACAAATCCCAAGAAGCGGCGTACCGTTCTTTACTGCCTCCCGGATCACATCCACCAGACCGTACTGGTGCAGGCGCTCCATGGCGTCTCCAAAGGCACCCACGCCCGGCAGGATCAGCTTATCTGCCGCAAGAATCGTATTCTTATCTCTTGTCACAACCGGCTGCTCACCCAGAGCGATCAGCGCTTTTTCCACACTTCGAATATTTCCGGCATCGTAGTCTATTATCGCAATCATTGGTGTCCTCCATGCAGTTACTGGTTATCAGATTCTTTTTTATTCTACATTATAATCACTTTTTATCATCCAGTCTACTGAATTTTGGTGGACACCCCGCGCACGATCTTTCAATTCTTCCGTTGTCTGCGGAAACGTCTGGTTCACCCGCAGGAAGAAAGATCCCTGGTTAAAAAACGCGGTCTTCTCAAACGGGAAGCGAATCACACCCGGATTTGCAAAACCAACCCCAAGCTCCAGAATGACCAGATCTTTGTTAAAGGTTCCGGTCAGCCACTGGGTATAGCGGTTCCACTGAGGCAGATAGCCTTCTTCAATATAAGGGTGCGCCTCGATGGTGTTGCCGGTGAGCGGCGCGCCGCAGTGTGGGCAGATACCGGACGGGACCTCATCCGGTTCCCAGATATCCTTCGTGCATCCCGCAGAGCACTGTTTCCAGGTCTCGTTGCCGCATGGCGCTACGATCCTCTGTATCCGTTTGTCCTTGGGCTTTTCCTGTACCGGGAACAGACGGTCCATGAGAACCTGAGTCTGCTCATCCGCTGCCGGGCAGGAGACCTCTTCCATATGAATCTCCTCCGTCACGGCAGTCTCTGTCTGGCTGCCCAGCTCCGTCTCAAAAATCAGCGCGTCTGTGGCCATGGTAATGATAAAATAATCCTTATCCTTCACCAGCTCATACAGATTTGCATAAGCCTCCCGCAGCCGCGCCTCCTGCGCTTCGTCACCGCGTTTCCATTTCCACTCCTCGCCCAGTCCGATCAAAAGCTTCTGACAGCCTGCAAGGCGTGCACGTATCATCTCTGTATCCATCCTGTATCCTCCTGAAATCTTCTGTTTTATCCTGCTGCTTTTTCTGCAGTCCCTTATTTCAAATCCGGCTCACCGTGTACTTCTTCATACACCCCAAGCCATGCCATACACTGTTCATGCCACCGTTTAAAGGCCTCATCACGCCTGGCTTTCGCAGCTGCCACAGCGTCAGGGATTCCCGGCTCCAGCGTCCAGTATGCCTCCGACATTTTCCACTCAGCCAGCAGCCCACGGTACTCCGCCTCCAGCCGTCCATATTCCAGTTCCTTCGGCTCCAGCTTTTCGTAAACCAGCCGCAACTTCCAGTCCGCATAGGCTTCTTCCGTGGAGAATTCCCGAAGCCGGTGGCGCTCCGCCTTCGGCACAGTCCGCATCCCCTCTAAAAGAGCCGCGTCCTCTGCCTTCACCTGGGCAGAGAGTTCCTCGCCGTACGCCTCCGCCTTCTGCCTTTTTTCCAGATAATGCTCATACCCGAATGGGTAATACATCGGACCGGTCTCTTCAAAGATCAGCACGCTCTGTGCCACCTGGCGGATAAAATACCGGTCGTGGGATACAAACAGAATGGTTCCCTGATAAGCCTGAAAGGCCGATTCCAGTGTTTCCTTCGCCTGCACATCCATATGGTTGGTCGGCTCATCTAAAATCAGGAAATTTGGTCGGCTCTGCAAAAGCTCTGCCAGCACAAGCCTTGCCTTTTCGCCGCCGGATAAATCACTCACCCGCCGGGATGCCAGCTTGCCCGTGAACAGATACATCCCCAGGATATTTCGCACCTCTTTTTCCGTCAGAGCCGGGAACAGGTCGTGGAAATGCTCTGCCACAGACTTATCTGACTGAATTTCCGCAGAATGCTGGTCAAAATATCCGATGGTAATGTTATTCCCCAGCACACATCGTCGTTCGACCGATCTGTCCTTCTCCTGAAACGGCTGCAAAAGTCCGGCCACCGTCTTTAAAAACGTACTTTTTCCGGCTCCGTTGGCTCCCAGAATACCAAGCTTCTGCCCTCTCCGGATCCGCATGGTAATCTCTAAAAGGGGCCGGTCATAACCGATTTTCAGATGCTCTGCCTCAAACACCCACTTGCTGCCCGGGATCAGCGGTTCGATATTGCCGGTAAACAGATGGACATCATCTTCCACCGGTTTTTCTACCCGCTCCATGCGCTCCAGCTGCTTTTTCTTGGCTCGCGCAAAGGAGGCTTTTGTCGGCTTGTGCCGGAACCGCTCGATCACGCCGTTTAACCGGTCTTCTTCCTCCTTCTGGCGTTCCCAGGCCTTTTGCTGCCGCTCGATCCGCTTTCGCTTTTCGGTGCGGTATTCGCTGTAATTGCCCGCGTACCGGGTCAGTTTTCCATCTGAAACCTCCACGACAGCCTCCGCTACCTGGTCCAGAAAGAAGCGGTCATGAGACACCAGCACCACTGCATGCTCATACCACTTCAGATACTGCTCCAGCCACTGGATCGTGGCAATATCCAGATGGTTGGTCGGCTCATCTAACAGTAAAATATCCGGTTTTTCCAGAAGCAGACGGATCAGCGCGATCTTCGTCTGCTCACCTCCGGAAAAATCTCCGATCTTTTTTTGCTTGTCAGCCCTTGCAAAGCCAAAGCCGGTAAAGATCCGGTCATACTCCTGCTCATATTCAAACCGTTCCCGCGCAAAGGTATCGCGAAACGGGCATGCCGCCAAAAGAATCTCCTCCACGGTCTGTTCCCGGTCCGAAAAAGCCTGCTGCTTTAACATTCCCACGGTCAGCCGACGAGAAGACGTCACACCTGCTCCCTGGCGCCTGTCGTCCCGGTCCAGGGAAAGCTCTCCTGCGATCAGCTTTAAAAGCGTGGTCTTTCCTGCGCCATTTCGCCCCACCAGGGCAATCTTTTCATTTCCCTTTATCTCAAAATTCACATGGGACAAAATCACATGTCCGCCCGCCGAAACGGTACCATCCGTAATCTGATATAACATAAAAACCTCTTTTCTTTGTTACTGGTAACAGTGTAGCAAAAAAAAGAGGCTTTTAAAAGTTTTTTACCGGATCTTTTTATTTCTCAACAGGTTCATAATGCACACCATGCTCCCCGCAGACCTCCCGGACCAGTCCTTCCTGTTTCAGATGGTCCAGATGCGCAAAGCATTCACCCAGGGCAAACCAGCGCTGGGCCGGCGGAAAATCATCCCAGCCATCACAGTGGATCTTCCATTTCATGCAGCCCGTAATATCATAAAGGCATGGCTTCTTCACCGGATCATGCTGCAATTCACGGACAATTCTAAGGCAGTCTGCCAGACGCTTCTTATGATGCTCCTTCAGCTGACGAATCCTGAGCTTCATATCCCCTGCCTGCCGGTGCCCCGGAAACGGCAGGGTAACCGGATAGGCTTCCAGCTTGTCCAGGCTCCTTAAATAATCGCCCAGCGAATCCGGCACATCCCACCAGTCTGTGATATTGGGCGTAATGTCAAACAGCACGTGATCCCCCAGAAGCATGGCGCCGGTACCGCAGACTTCAAAGCAGAAATGCCCTGGTGTATGTCCCGGTGTCCAGATGGCCCGCAGCGTGTACCGCCCCGCTAAGATCACATCTCCTTCCTCCAGCAGCGTATAATCCCGGAAGGAAAGCGGCGCTGCCATGGTTCTGGACGGCGTACATGCTAACATCGCCTGCAAAAGCGATTCCTCAATTCCGTTTTCCCGGAAGCGTTCCGAACGGTGCTCCTGCAATGTTCCGTCCATAAACCGGTAATCCTCCCGGCTGATATATACCCTTCCGCCCGGCCGGATCAGCTCCGGGGCGTTCCCACTGTGATCTGCATGAAGATGTGTCAGCAGGATATCCGTATCCTCCATGGATACGCCAAGCTGCCCCAGTCCCTTAAGGAGCGCTTTTTTGCAGCCTTCTGTCCGAAATCCGGTATCCACCAGCAGATTGCGCTGCTTCGCCTCCCTGCTGCCCCGGAACAGATAGCTGTTTAACTCTTTGAGTGGATTACCCTCCAGAGGCACCGGAATCCGGAACACCTCCGGCAGCACCTCCCTGATGTCATATCCCATCATGTCTAAGTCCTCCGCTTTGCCTTAATTGAAAAAATTTCCTATCATACAAACAAAAGAGCGGGACACTTCTGCATCCCACTCTCTTATAAAGGTTCGTTTTATGATCAGTCTTTTGCTTCTGCCTTGTCCAGTTCCTCGATGATTGCCGGAATCACTTTATACAGATCACCTACAATGCCAACGTCTGCGATCTCGAAGATCGGTGCAGACTCGTTGGTGTTGATGGCAACGATCAGCTCAGAGTCCTGCATACCTGCTACGTGCTGGATTGCTCCGGAAATACCGCATGCAAAGTATACCTTCGGTTTTACGGTGGTACCGGTCTGTCCTACCTGGTAGGAATGATCGATCCAGCCTGCATCTACTGCTGCACGGGAAGCTGCTACTACGCCGCCCAGCTTATCTGCCAGCTGCTTTAATAAGTCAAAGCCCTCCGGCTTGCCAAGTCCCATACCGCCAGATACGATGATCTTTGCGTCGGTCAGGGAAACCGTCTCTTTTAAGCTCTTAACGATCTCCAGAACCTTGGTACGGATCTCGCCTTCCTTAAAGGAAACGTTTAATTTTATAACCTCACCCTTACGGCCTGCCTGGTACTGTGCTTTCTCCATAACGCCAGGACGTACGGTAGACATCTGCGGTCTGTGATCCGGGCAGATAATCGTAGCCATTAAGTTTCCGCCGAATGCCGGACGGGTCTGCTGAATCTTCTTATCGGTCGGGTCGATCTCCAGCTTGGTGCAGTCTGCAGTCAGACCAGTGTTGCAGTTAACTGCCAGACACGGGCCAAGGTCACGTCCGATATGTGTTGCACCTAACAGAACGATCTCCGGTTTGTATTCCTCAATTGCCTTGCCAATGGTAATGCTGTAAGCGTCGGTACGGTAATCCTTTAACTCCGGATCGTCTGCCAGATATACCTTATCTGCGCCATATGCAAACAGCTCATCGGTCAGTCCTCCTACGTTTTCGCCAAGAAGTACGGCACACAGCTCACATCCAACTGCGTCAGCCAGCTTGCGGCCCTCTCCGAGCAGCTCGATTACTACCGGCATGATCTTGCCTTCTCTCTGCTCTGCAAATACCCATACGCCTTTGTAGGCGCTTAAATCCTTTACGTCTGCCATTTCTTCGTACCCTTTCCTTTCACTTGTGCTTAGATGTAATGCTTCTCGACCAGTTTGCCTACAAGCTTTGCACCCATCTCCTGAATGCTGCCCTCAAGCATTTCGCCCTTGCCCTTCTGCGGCGGGGTGAAGGAACGGAATACACGGGTAGGAGAAGCTTTCAGTCCACAGTCTGCCGGATCCAGGTCAACTGCAACGTGATCCCATACGGTGATCTCTTTCTGGTAAGCATCTACGATACCGCCAATGCTCATGTATCTTGGGGTATTTAACTCTTTCACTGCAGTCAGCAGGCACGGCATGCCAACCTCGATGACCTCGTAGCCATCCTCAAGCTGTCTCTGTACGATAACCTTGTCGCCTTCTACTTTGTAATCCTGTACATAGGTAACAACCGGAACACCAAGTCTCTGGCCGATCTGCGGTCCAACCTGAGCGGTATCACCATCGATTGCCTGACGGCCAGCGAAGATGATGTCAACCTTGCCCAGCTCATTGACCTTGCGGATACCAGCTGCGATGGTGGTAGAGGTTGCGCAGGTATCTGCACCACCGAATACACGGTCGCTTAACAGATATGCTTCATCAGCGCCCATTGCCAGGCACTCACGCAGCATGTAGGTTGCCTGAGGCGGTCCCATGGTCAGGACTGCAACAGAGGTTCCCTCCGGGTCTTTGTCTTTTAACTGAAGTGCTGCCTCCAGCGCATTTGCGTCATCCGGGTTTAAGATACTCGGAACACCCTCACGGATCAGGGTTCCCTTAACCGGATCAATCTTTACTTCTGTGGTGTCTGGCACCTGTTTTACACATACTAAGATCTTCATTATGGTCTGCTCCCTCCTAATTACTTCAGTAATTTACCAGAAATTACCATCTGCTGTACCTGGCTGGTTCCTTCGTAGATCGTGAATACACGACAGTCACGGAACATACGCTCAATCTTGTAGTCCTTGATGAAGCCATATCCACCATGGATCTGAACGGTCTTGGCAGCGATCTCGTTGCAGACCTCAGATGCGTAGAATTTTGCCATGGAGGCTGCCATGGAAGCATCCTGACCGTTATCGATCAGCCATGCAGTCTTGTAAACCAGGTTCTTGGCTGCCTCAAGCTTGGTTGCCATCTCAGCCAGCATAAATGCGATCGCCTGGAATTTTGCGATCGGACGGCCAAACTGCTTTCTCTCTTTTGCATACTTGATCGCTTCATCCAGACAGCCCTGTGCAACACCGATAGACTGTGCAGCAACGCCCATACGTCCGGTATCCAGAGTCTTCATTGCGTTAATGAAGCCCTTGCCTTCCTGACCAAGCAGGTTGTCTTTATGTACACGTACATTTTCCAGAATGATATCACTGGTTGCGCAGCCTACGACACCCATCTTTTTCTCCGGCTTACCACAGGATACACCCTCCTGCTTCATGTCTACGATGAATGCGGAAATACCCTTGGTTCCCATGCTCATGTCGGTCTTTGCGTATACAACCGCCCAGTCAGCCAGAGGCGCCATGGTGATAAAGGTCTTACGGCCATTCAGGACATAGTAGTCACCATCTTTTACTGCAGTGGTCTGCATGCCGCCTGCGTCGGAACCTGCGCCCGGCTCAGTCAGTGCGAAGCAGACCTTCTTTTCGCCGGTTACGACCGGACGTAAATATTTCTCTTTCTGCTCAGCGTTTCCGGAAAGAAGGAACGGACCGCCGGAAAGGGAGTTCGGGGAAGAAACATAAATACTTGCAACACCGGATACTCTTGCGATCTCTTCCATTACGATAACGTAAGAACGCGCGTCTCCGCCCTGTCCACCGTACTGCTTCGGAACCTTGATTCCGAAGAAACCGGCTTTTGCCATCTTGTCGAGGATTTCCTCTGGGAAAACCTCCTCTTCCTCGACTTTGTCAAGAATTTCTTTTGTCAGCTCTGTCTCTGCAAATTCTCTTGCCAGTTTTCTGACCAGTTCATGCTGCTCTGTGAAAAATGCGTCTGCCATCTTGCTCTATTTCCTCCTTCATACATATTGGTATCTAAACCGGATTGCTCCGGCTGTATGCTTATTCTTGTGTGCCGCCAGCCGTCTCACGCTGTTTTGCGGCACGCTCCGCTGCTTCTTTTCGCAGCTCCTTTAATTCAATCTTACCACTCGCGTTCATGGGGAATTTCTCAAACCAGAATACATAGGCCGGAACCTTATAATCTGCCAAATGCTGTTTTAAATAGGAAAGCATCCGTTCTTTATCGATCTGCACTCCCGGCTTCAAAATCACGCAGGCTGCAATTTCTTCCTGAAGAACCTGCGCCGGAACTCCTACTACCTTAACATCCGCCACCCCTTCATAACGGCGGATCATAAACTCAATCTCCCGCGGAGAAATATTTTCTCCCGCACGGATGATCATCTCTTTGAGGCGTCCGGTAATATGAAGCTCACCCGTTTCGTCGAAGTAGCCGATATCTCCGGTCCTCAGCCATCCATCCTCTGTGAAGACTTTGGCATTGGCCTGCGGCAGATGATAATACCCCAGCATGACATTATAGCCCTGAACCTGAATTTCTCCGGCCTTCCCCAGTGCTGCTTCTTTCCCGGTTGCAAGATCTGCGATACGTGCCTTCACATGTTCGATCACATGTCCGGCCGATACCGCCTTGATTTCATTTGGATCATCCCAGTCTGCAATGGCAATACATGGTGATGTTTCTGTCTGTCCGTAAGACGGCTGCAGATGCATCTGCGGAAACCGTCTGCAGATTTCCAGAAAATCCTCCGGGGTACACGGGGAGCCTGCGATGATGCCGGATTTCAGATCTGGTGCCTGACGTCCCGCGTACTGCGGTTTGCGGATCAATGCGAGAAACATGCTCGGAACACCGTTTAAGATCGTACATTTGTACTGATCAATGGCGTCCCACACATGGGCTGTCCGAAAATATGGGATCAGGCACATAGCCATGCCTCCTGTGATACACGCAATCACGCCGGCAGTGATGCCGAAGCAATGAAACAGTGGAACGGTTATGCACATCTTATCCGTAACGCCCCAGTGCATTGCCTCCACCATGGCACGGCTGTTGTTGATCAGCTGCTCATGGCTCAGCAGGATCCCCTTTGGAAGGGATGTGGTGCCGGACGTAAAGATCATGCAGGCCGCGTCCTCCGGCTGTACCTGGCTTTTCAGCTCCTGTACACGGGCCAGAAGTTCCGGTGACTTTTCCCGGCGGCCGAAGCTGTCCGGGCTCATCCAGGTTCCTGCTTCCTTTTCATCCAGATGAAGGAAGCGCTTTACCTTCGGCGTATCCTTCCGGATATCCGCGATCACATCATCATAGACAATATCCTTGCAGCCAGTGCCGCAGAACACATATTCCACATCGGAGTAATTCAGGATTCCCTTCAGTTCTTCATCCCGGTAACAGGTATTGATCAGCACCGGAACGGCACCAATCTTCACCAGCGCCAGAAAGGTAAATACCCAGTTCGGACTGTTGACACTCCAGATTCCCACATGGGTTCCCCGTGTGACTCCCATATCGTCCAGTCTGCCTGCCATAAGATCTGATGTCTCATCCAGCTGGGCGAAGCTACAGCTCCAGCCAAACATTTCCATAGCGGTGTGATCTCCGATCACGGCTGCCTGTTCCTTCAGATACTGCCCGATTGTTTTTTTCGTCAATTCCATGTTCTCTCCAACTTGTATACAAGTCATTGCCGCATAGAGGGCTGCGTGGCTTCTGCGCCTGCGCAGCCCTGCTTCCTTACTACAATGCTAAGGAACACTCATTATGCTTTTTTCGGATCTTCCCAGATATAAAGAGTTCCGTTTGCTTTCAGTGCATCAATCTGCTCATCATTATAACCGATTTCCTTCAGAACATCAACACCCTGCTCACCGATTAACGGTCCACGTCTGTAATCCGGAACACCCATATTTTCAAACTTAACAGGTGTACGAACCAGTCTTCTGGTATTGCCATTAGAATAGGTCATATCGTAGAAGCAGTGATTTGCTTCTGCCTGCTTATCGTTACGGATCTCGATCCAGTTCTGGCACAGTGCGAACGGAATATCTGCTGCAGTCAGGATTTCTCTCCATTCTGCTGCGGTCTTCTTTTCGAAAGCTTCCATAACAATATCATAAACTTCCGTAGTCAGACCCTTTTCCTGACAGGTCAGGATCGGGAAGTAATTCTCATTCTCTACCAGATCCTCACGGCCTACTGCTGCAATGAACTTCTTGTAATAGGTGTTGTAATCCGGCATACAGGTCTGAATATAACGGTCATCTGCGGTATGCCATGCGGAGTTGAACGGGTTAGCACCATTGCGGATGTTGATCGGATACTGCTGTGCAATACCTTCATAGTTGGATGCCTGAACCATCATGCCCATGTTGTATACAGCACTCTCAAACAGGGAGGTCTCAACCTTCTCACCGACACCTTTGGTCTTTGCCTGATATAATGCAGCCAGAATACCTGCTACCAGGTTCATACCTACGTTGTGGTCACCGACACCAGGTGCACCGTTGAACGGGACATCGCTTCTCTGACGCAGAGTCTCAAAGTATCCGCCTCTTGCGAAGAATGCGGTAAAGTCAAATCCCGGAAGATCCTTATCCGGACCATACTCACCATAACCGGTACAGATTGCATAAACCAGCTTCGGATATCTTTCCTTTAAGGTTTCATAGTCAAGACCAGCTCTCTGAAGAGCCTGTACGCGCCAGTTGGTGATCAGGACATCTGCGGAATCCAGCAGCTTGAAGAATGCCTCCTTGCCCTCCGGAGTTTTCATGTTCAGGGAGATACATCTCTTATTACCATTCTCCAGATCCCAGGTTGTATTCTCATACATATCTAACGGACGTCCCTCAGACGGAGCGGTATATCTTAACGGATCACCCTTTGCGGACTCAATTTTAATAACATCTGCTCCAAGGTCAGCCATAAATCTGCCTGCGGTTGCCGCAGCGATAAAGGTTGCCAGCTCAATAACTTTTACACCTTCCAATGGTTTGCTCATTTTATGTTACACTCCTTTTTGAAAAATATAATGTTCCTAACAGATTCAGTCTTTGGTATCGAACTTGGTAGCTACCATATGTACCAGATATGGGATCATGATAACCGGAATGGTTAAATAGCCCAGGTACTTGTAGCCTACTGCCACGATCTTATTCAGACCCAGCTGAGCAATACCGAATGCTACTACGGTACAGATCAGGGTAACAACGATAACCTTTACACCCGGTTTTGCAGTCGGATCAAAGTTTTTGTCCAAGGAAGAACATACACGGTTGGACATACCTGCGATCATGTTTACTGCAGTAGATACAGAACCAAGTACGATCAGGATGGAAATGATCGGACGAAGCACGCCCGGTGCCACACCTCTGTTTACCAGGATCAGCAGCGGAATGCTCTCGGTTGCGAAGTTCGGATCATTTGCAATTGCCATCAGACCAACAACAGCCATCAGGCAAATCAGAACGTTTACGAAAAATCCCTGAACCATAGAGGTCTTCGCGTCATCCGGAGATGCGAACGGTTTTGCGTGCTGTACTAACAGACCGATGGATGCCAGCTGGAAGGCTGCATATACGAAGCCGATCCACAGTGCCTTGCCAAACGGTGCCGGATTTGCCATGCTCGCGGAAATGTTTGCGGAAATATCACCCCACTGTGCGATGATATTCGGAATATAAACGATCAACAGTCCCGCAACAATCAGTACCGATAAAGTAGCAGCCACTTTACGTACTACGTTGGTGCCATATACAGCTACCGCAAAAATAAAGATTCCTACAAAGATCGTTCCAACCCAGTGATTAATGCCAAACGCACTTTCCATAGTGCTGACGCCGGTTGCGAATGCTGCTGCCGGAGCTACGCAGATCGTCACAATATATACCAGCTCATACAGATTGGAAAAAATCGGTGCGTACTTGCCGTAAAAACTGTTGTTAAAGCTTCTGTAATCGTATACCTCATGCTTTTTTGCATATTTCAGTGCATACCACTGGAAAAAAGCACCCAAAAACTGAGTCATGATACAGGTTACGAATGCCCAGATTCCGAACTGTACGAAATACTGACGAAGCTGGTTGCCTGATGCAAAACCGCCGCCGAACTGTGTCGTAAACCACACAAATGCAACACCTACTGTTACGGACATTTTGTCTTTACTAATCATAATGCCATCCCCCTATTTTTTTCTGCAAATCCTGTTCTATGAAAGGCTTCCCGCCTGACATAGTTCCCACAGTTTCTTTTATATCGCAAAGCGGACGATTCCGGCCCGCCTCTCGATCAACATTTTGTTACAGCATCTCCTTGAACGCCTGGATCATGGTGGCTGCCTGCTCGTAGTTTACCATCTGACGGTCAACCTCGATATTTAAGTTCAGGATGCCTGCCTGCTCGCATGCTCTCTTGATCGGAACGTAATCAAACTCCTCCGGATCACAGAACTTGGTCATCAGAACGATGATGCCCTTTGCGTCATGGGCCTTTGCCTGCTCAATGATATAATCCACACGTTTCTTTTCCTTATCATAAAGGAGTGTGCAGTTGTCCATGTTTGCGAATTTTTGTGCCAGTGCGTCTACCGGATTCGTCATTTCCGGGGTATCGGTACGATACTGTCTGGTCTCGTTCGCAACATCATCTGCAACAATCTGGATGCCGTTGTCGTCGAAGATCTTTAACATGCCAGGAGCATCTGCCAGAATGCCGCTTACCAGAACACGGGCTGTGCGGGTGCTCTTCGGACCGGCTAAGAGCTCAGCAGTCAGTTCTTTTACAATTGCGGTATGCTCTTCCGGAAGCATGAACCATGCGCTCTTGAATACATCGCTTCTCTCAGCCGCGGTGATATCTGCATTTGCTGCTGCTTCGGAGAATGCTCTCATAGCTGCGTTGTGCTCGTTGTATACTTTAATGGACTCAGACAGCGCGAACTCGGAGAAGTGTGCTCCGGTTGCAACGGTCAGGTCATTGATGACTCTCTCATAACCGGCCTTGGTGAACTTGATGCCGAAATCCGGTTTCCGGTTCTGCGGATAGGTCATCGGGATGAACGGGATATCCTTTACTGCGTATTTCCAGTTCTGGCCCAGAGTCTTTAAGGAGTCACACAGAGACGGGATGATGATAGCAGAAATGCCCTTATACTCGCCCTTGATTCCCAGCTCCAGGATTGTCTGCATGATAGAGCAGATAAATGCCGGATAATATTTCTTTGCCTCGTTGATCTCCATGTCTGCGCCCCAGACACCCATCGGTACCAGGCCCATGGAATGAACGATCTCCTGCGGTGTATAATAGGTTACTGCAACGACCTTCTTACCTTCAGCCAGATATTTGTCCAGCTGTTTTCTCGGATTTGCAGCAACTTCATGAAGCTGTGCTAATAATTCCTTTGCTGCCATCTCTATTTCCCTCCTTTGTTTGCTTCCATGATCTCTGTCAGGCCCTGTACGCGGGTATCGTACTGTGCCTCAGAGAAGTTTCTCGGATCAGCCTGGTCGCCATCGAAGGAAACAACCGGGATGCCGCATGCCTCGCCGATCTGACGGCTCATCTCCGGCATGAATCCGGACCACAGCTTGCAGGAGCGGTTGGTATGTACTAACAGACCTTCTACATGGTTATCCTTGCAGAGCCTGATGCGTTTGTCTCTGGCATGCTCAAGGTTCATGGCATTCGGAACGTTTGCGTATGCACGGCACATTCCGTCAAAGTCATCGTAGATGAAGCCGAATGCGTCAGCATAAATGGTGGTTACCATGTTGATGCCTCTGCCCTTTAAGCCGGTAGAGGTAACACGCAGCCACGGCCAGCATGCAATACCTTCGAACATGATACGGTATTTCTCTTCTGCGCGGAAAGTGGAAGTGCCCTTTTCATGGTTCTCTTTGTACTCTTTTAACAGGGTTTCCATAGCGTCGCCTGCCTCTTCTTTACCACGTGCGGTAACCATAACTGCCATGTGGTTTAACAGGTCAAATCCGTTAAACGGAGATGGAACATATTTTGCCTGGGAGGTTGCCTCGATCCATGCGCGGCTTGCGCGTCCGGAGGAAGCCATAACCTCTTTGAAGCGCTCATCGCTCCATTTCTTGCCGGTATACGCTTCCAGACCATGGATAACATCCCAGAACTGAGCCTTGATGTACTCGGTCTCCGCATCGGATACCTCGTAATCCGGGTTGAACGGAATATCGATCATGAACATTGGGATGTTCAGCTCTTTTGCCAGGTTTTCGTACCATTTGATCATGCAGTTACAGATGTTGTTACAGCAAAGTACGAAGTCCGGCATCGGCATATCCTGCTCCGGAGCGGATTTCAGTTTTGCATAAGCAAGGGAGATACGTGCATATGCGCAGATATCGTTGGAGTAGCCCTCGCCCTCTGCCTCGTTACACATTCTCTCACCGCCGCCTCTTGCTGCAATACCAGCTGCCTGGTTTTCCGGGTAGCAGACATACAGTCCAAGGGTCTCCGGGATCTCTACCGGGAAGTTGCTAGCACACCAGCCAACCATCTCTCCGCGTTTTTTGGCCTCCATCGCATCACTGTAAGCCTTTGCCGCGATCTGGCCCAGCTTAAACTTTGCTGAGTTCGGATCTGGTGCTGGTCTGCTCTTTTTTACTTCTTCAGCCATTGTGAAAAACCTCCTTTATACATTTTCATTTCCTAAACTTAAATAGGTTCTGGCCGTCCGCACGTCACTTGCGGCGTCTGTCCGGTCTGTATCAGCTCGCGTCCTCCGCAAAGGAACACGGTAAGCTTTCTGTTTGATCTATGACTAGCTGCTCTTTCCGTACGCGTAAAGCGCTGCGCCGAGAGCTCCAAGTTCCTGTGCCCGCTTGTCGTAGTAGATTTCCACGCCAAGCTCCTTTGCCATGGCATTGCGGACACCGCCGTTCTGCGCCACGCCGCCGCTCATGCAGACCTCCTCGCGGATGCCTACACGCTTTGCCAGAGATGCAACCCTGGTTGCCACGGACTGGCAGATGCCTGCTACAAGATCCGGGATATCAGTTCCGGATGCCAGCTGGGAAATTACCTCGGACTCTGCGAATACCGTGCAGGTGCTGGAGATGCTTGCCGGCTTTACTGCTTTTGCGGCTTCGGTTTCCAGCTGGGAAATATCAAGCTTCAGGATATTTGCCATAACATCCAGGAATCTGCCGGTTCCTGCCGCGCATTTGTCATTCATAACAAAATTGATCATGCGTCCCTCTTCATTCAGGGAAAGAACCTTGGCATCCTGGCCTCCTATATCGATTACTGTTCTTGCGCCCGGACAAACATAGTGGACACCCAGTGCGTGACAGGTCAGCTCACTAACCTGATAATCTGCCCCGTCATAGGTCTGGCGTCCGTATCCGGTTGCCACGGTGCATGCCATATCTGCCTGCGTAAGACCGCTTTCTTTCATTACATTTTCCAGCGCCTTGCTGACTCCGTCTGTTCCGACAGTAGCTACCACAATGGAGGATGCCACAATTTCGCTTCCATCCTTCAGGATCACTGCCTTGGATGTAGTAGAGCCAATATCAATTCCCAGTGTATACATAACTGACACCTCTTCAAAATTTTCAGCTGTTATTTCTATGCCTTCTTTGCAGTTGTTAAAAATTAAACAAGTTTGAGCAAATAAAAACGGCGTCTTGCTTACGTTTCATACTATGGTATTCTAGTATACAAGATAAACGCCAAAAAAATTTGTTGTACGATTCCTCAATATCGCCAACAAACAGCTCAACTCATGACCCTATACTATCAAATTCATCAATGAATGTAAATAGTTTCTTTGTATTTTTTGTGTTTTTCACCGGAATTTTATTTGCACACCATTTCTTTTGTTTCTTTCAGTTTACATAAATCTATCGTTTTTTGTTTATTTTTAAACACTCTCGTTTCCGGAGCAACTGCCTGAAAAGCAAAGAAAAAGACGGAACTATGCGCTTCTTTGCATATTCCGTCTCTTCCTTTCTATAACAGATCGGATCAACCATTCCTGAAATAGGTCGGATACTTGGCCGTAGCCCTGTCCGCAATGGCTGTGATCGTTTCCAGATGCCTTCCCATGCATTCCTGAGCTTTCTGGATGTTCCCTTCCGCAATAGCCTCAACTATCTTTTTGTGTTCCTCGATCAGCTGCGGCACACGATTATCGAAAGCCACATCAAAGTTTCGCCAGCGCGCGAGGTGCAGCATCAGGCTATCCAACATGCGCATCATGGCGCTGCGTCCTACACTGTCGATCATAATCTTATGGAATTCGGCATCCAGCTCCGGAAAACGGCCAAAGTAATCGGCCTCATCCCGGTATTTCTCCTGTTCCTTCAGATTCGCTTCCAGCCGTTTCAGCATCTGGCTGCGCTCTGCTTCGCCCAGTTCGGTAAAAATCTCATAGAGGACTTCCTTTTCCACCGCTGTACGCAATGTCAGAAGATCCGCGATATGGCTTAAATCCATGAGACTGACGTAGGTACCCCGCTGCGGATAAATCTCAATAAAACCAAGCTGCTTAAGACGCGTAAACACAGTGCGGATGACCGAGCGGGACACTCCGTACTCCGCAGACATCTGATTCTCGCTGATCAGCTGTCCAGGCTCCAGGCGCAGCTGGATGATCCGGTTCAGCATCTGTTCAAAAATTTCATCTGACGTATTCGGATGACTCTCACCAGATTTCGCATAAATCATACTTACTTCTCCCCGCTGCTTTCATTTTTTACCATTCTACGTCAGAATTTTGCTGCTGTCAACCGCAGGTAAATTGCAATTATAGGACGGAACGAATAAAAGTCCGGAAGAGAATGAGACCGCCTTCCTCTATTTTCACATATCGTTGTTTGCTTGCTCTCACAACACGCGTTCGCCTGCATCGGACTACATCCGCTGCATTCGTACACGTGTGTTCAAGATGCAAACACCTGATATGCTGAAAATCCCGGAAAGCGGTCTCATTCACTTCCTACTTTATTGGCCCTGCTACAAAAAATAGAAGCTACAGCCTATATTAACTCTGCCATAAAAAGAAAACGCAGCCAGAACGCTACGATTAGATAAAAGCCGAATTTACAGGCTTTCGTCAGCAACGTTCTGGCTGCGTTTATTATTATCGTAGAATAACCAATACAGTAGAAGGTTCGGTCAGACTATACAGAATAAGCAGATGCGTTGGAATTTTCTTCATGAGCGAGCATAGCGCCAGACCGGAGAGCATTGTCTGAGCGTGCAAAGCACGCGAGTTTTGCTCGCAGGTCTGGCAATAGGCGGCGGAGCGAATGAAGTACAAAATTTCACAGCATCTGCTTATTCTGTATAGTCTGACCGAACCTTCGGACCCTATTGGTTATTCTTTAAATTTTTACTTGGCTTCTTTTGCTGCCCGGATCTCCTCGATCATATGCGGAACAACCTCAAACAGGTCTCCTACAATGCCGTAATCCGCACATTCAAAGATCGGAGCGGTCTCATTGCTGTCCACTGCGATGATGATCTCAGAATCCTGCATTCCTGCCTTATGCTGAATAGCACCGGAGATACCAAGTGCAACATAGATACGTGGGTGTACGGTCTTACCGGTCTGTCCCACCTGATGGTCAGATGAAAGCCAGCCTGCATCGGTTACGGCACGGGATGCGCCTACAACACCGCCGCCAAGAGCCTCTGCCAGCTCCTCTGCCAGCCTGATTCCCTTTTCCGGATCCTTGCTGATTCCGCGTCCAACACTGACAACAATATCTGCGCCGATCAGGTCAACCAGCTTCTTGGTTTCTTTTACTACTTCGAGAACCTTGGTTCTTAAGTCTTCATCATTCAAGGAGAACTGAGCCATCTCGATCTCGCAGGCATCCGCCTTTGTCTGATCGAACTCAGCCTTTTTCATAACACCCGGACGTACCGTGGACATACACGGACGGAAGCGTGGGCAGATGATGGTTGCCATCAGATGGCCGCCGAATGCCGGACGGGTCATCTTTAAGTTGGTGTCCTCCATGTTAAATTTGATTTTTTCCAGATCGATGGTGGAAGACTCCTTTAAGAACTGGATATAACGATCCATGTCGATATCCAGATGGGTTGCATCTGCAGTCAGTCCGGTATGCAGTCTTGCAGCTACTCTCGGACCTAAGTCACGACCAATGTTGGATGCGCCGATCAGGAGGACTTCCGGTTTCTTTTCCATAACCACATCGCACAGGACCTTGCTGTATGCATCGGTGGTGTAAACCTCCAGGTTCCGGTCTGCGCATACGATGACTTTATCTGCACCGTATCCGCCCAGCTCCTTTGCACTATTCTCGATTCCCTCACCGCCAAGCAGAATGCCTACGAGCTTTGAGCCTCTCTCGTCTGCCAGCTTTCTGCCTTCGCTGATCAGTTCAAAATCGGTATTCATCAGCTTGCCTTCACGCTGCTCACAGAATACCCAGATATCACTGAATTCATTGATCTCAGCACTATTATAAGACATATTCATTTCCTCCCTGTTCCTAGATTGCGTGTTTCTTTGCCAGCAGGCCTGCAAGCTCTTTTGCAGCCTCTTCTGCGGTACCGCCAAGAATCTGTCCAGCACCCTTCTGCGGCGGTGTAAAGGAACGGAATACATTGGTCGGTGAGCCCTTCAGTCCGATGGTGGTCGGATCGATGAGCGGCTCATCTTTCAGTGCGTTGTAGTCCAGAACAGTTAAAGGTTTGTCCCAGCACTCCAGAATTCCCTTTACGGTCATGTAGCGAACTTCGTTTAACTCTTTGACACAGGTAACCAGACACGGAGTCTGAACCTGCACGGTCATATAACCATCCTCCAGAAGACGTTTTACAGTCAGGCAGTTGCCCTCTTTTTTGATGTCTGCCGCGTAGGTAACCTGCGGAATGTTTAATTTTTCCGCGATCTGCGGACCAACCTGCGCAGTATCGCCATCGATTGCCTGGCGTCCGCAGAAGATAACATCGTCCGGACCTATCCCAAGGTTGTGCAGTGCGCCTGCGATGATCTGGGAAGTAGCAAAGGTATCAGAGCCTCCAAACTCACGGCCGGAGATCAGTACTGCATCGTCTGCGCCCATGGCAATCAGCTCTCTTAACATGCCCTCTGCCGGCGGCGGTCCCATGGTAACTACAGTTACCTGGCATCCGGTAGCATCCTTTAATTCCAGAGCTGCCTCCGTAGCAGCCAGGTCATCCGGATTGATGATGGTCTGCATGGATGCGCGGTCCAGGGTTCCATCTGCTTTGACAGCAACTTTTCCTGATGTATCAGGAACCTGTTTTACACATACATAAATTCTCATTCTAAACTTCCTCCTACTTTAACAGACTTCTGGAAATAACGATCTGCTGTACCTGGCTGGTTCCTTCATACAGAGTCATGACGCGTGCGTCGCGGTACAGACGCTCTACCTTGTACTCTTTGATAAAACCATAACCACCGTGGATCTGGATTGCCTTGCCTGCTACGCGGTTTGCCATCTCAGATGCGTAATATTTAGCCATGGAGCACATAACGGAAGCATTCTTGTCACCTGCATCCTTTGCCATAGCGGTGTTGTAGATCAGGCAGCGCGCTGCTTCGATCTCAGTAGCCATATCGGCCAGCATAAAGCTGATTCCCTGATTGTAGGAGATTGGCCTGCCAAACTGTTTTCTCTCCTTTGCGTAGTTGGTTGCTTCCTCGAGACAGCCCTGGGCAATACCAAGAGACTGTGCGGCAACGCCAAGACGTCCGCCGTCCAGGGTGGACATTGCGACTGCATAACCTTTATTTAACGGGCCTACCAGGTCGCTCTTATGTACTCTTACATTCTCAAATACGATGTCACTGGTCGGATATCCGTTGATACCCATCTTGGCCTCCGGCTTGCCGCAGGAAACACCCGGAAGCTTCATATCTACCAGGAAAATGGAGATACCCTTTGCTCCCTTCTGGGTCAGATCTGTCTTTGCAAAGACAACAGCGTAATCTGCGATCGGTGCGCCGGAGATGAAGCACTTACGTCCGTTCAGCACATAGTAGTCACCGTCCTCAACCGCTCTTGTGGTCATGCTGCCAGCATCGGAGCCTGCCCCCGGCTCAGTCAGCGCAAAGCAGATGTGCTTCTCACCCTTTGCCACCGGGACCAGATATTTCTGAAGCTGTTCCTCATTGCCGCAGGCAAGAAGAGGACCTCCGCCAAGAGAGTTGGACGTATTTGCATAGATAGCAAGAACCGGACATATTCTGGCAAATTCTTCATTCATCAGAACATATGCCAGGCTGTCACCACCCTGACCGCCGTATTTTACCGGAATCTTAATGCCTGGAAAACCATATCTGGCCATTTTCTTATACATTTCTGTATCAAATCCGCCCTCTTTATCCAGCTTTTCCTGAATCTCGGTCGTAAACTCCGTCTCCGCAAAGTTACGGAAGTTCTTTCTCATTAACTCATATTTCGCAGAAAGAATCATGATTTGCCTCCTTTTGGAACTGCTTTGTTTGTTTTGTTTGTTATTTCTCTAACATATATTCAAATTATAACACATCGGTTATGACATGTCTATAGTTACATGTATAAGCGCGGCATTTTCCCCTATTTTAACGAATTTGCTCATCCATTTTTGTGCACTTTATCAGGGCTTCTGTGCTGAATAAGCTTTCGCTGCACTTTAACGGGTCCTCAGCGGCTCCGTGCTGGTGATCTCCGGATTTGTGCGGATAATTTCTGCCGCCTGCTTTTTTAATTCTCCCAGAATAACCTTTCCGCTGGCATTCATCGGAAATGAGTCCATGCGTACGATATGGGCCGGCAGCTTGTAATAAGCCAGATGGTTTTCCATATGAGTCATGAGGCCGGCATTGCTGATAGTAAGTCCCTCCTCCGGAATGATACATACCACGATCATCTCCTGCAGAACCTCAGCCGGCAGTCCGATCACCTTTACCTCCCGGATTCCCGGATAGCTCTGCACCACCTGTTCAATCTCACGCGGAGAAATGTTTTCTCCCCCGCGGATGATCATTTCCTTCATCCGGCCTGTAATATACAGAAAATTCCGCGCGTCCAGGTGTCCCAGGTCTCCCGTATGCAGCCATCCTTCCGCATCGATCACCTTTGCCGTTTCCTCCGGAAGCCGGTAATATCCCTGCATGACATTATAACCGCGCACACAGATTTCTCCGTCCTGATCGGATGAAAGCCAGCTTCCATCCGGCCCGGCAATACGGACCTCGCAGTGACGCAGCACCCGTCCTGCCGTTGTGGCACGTTCCTTTTCCGAATCCGCCGCATCACTGATGCTGACGCATGGTGACGTTTCTGTCTGTCCATAGGAAGCATGGAGGATTAGTCCCGGAATTTCCCGGCGGATCGCATAATATTCTTCTTCACTGACCGGGGATCCGGCAATAATTCCGTTTCTTAAGCTGCTCAGATCGTATTCCGTATGGACCGGATTGCGGATGATAGCCAGAAACATGGACGGCACTCCGTTTAACAGCGTGCAGCGATGTTCCTGCACAGTCTTTAACACAGTCAGGGTCTTGTAGTATTCGATCGTATGCATACAGCATCCCGCATGGATACTGGCCAGAAGGCTTGCAGTCAGGCCAAAGCAGTGAAACAGCGGCACTGCGATCAGCATTTTATCTTCTGCCGCCCACCCCATATGGCTGCACAGCTCCAACGCGCTGTTGACCAGGTTGTAGTGACTCAGCATAACCCCCTTCGGCATAGCCGTAGTTCCTGAGGTAAAGAGAATAGCCGCCGTATCCTCCGGTTTTACCTGCCGGATATATCCTCCGATCTCCTTCGTTGCCTTTTTCATGCGCTCAGCAAACACAAAGCTCTTCTCTGTCATCCAGTGTCTTTCTGTATCGCGGCCAATATAGATCCAGCGCTTTACAGTCCCCTCCAGCTTCACGGAAAGGTGTGCCACCATATCCTCATATACCAGCTTTTTGTAGCCCTCCCCGTAATAGACAAACTCTGCATCTGCATAGCGGATCACCTTCTCCAGCTCTTCTGTACTGTAGCAGGTATTCAGAAGCACAGGAACCGTGCCAATTTTGCTCAGGGCCAGAAATACAATGATCCAGTTTGGGGAATTCGTGCTCCAGATGGCAACGTGCGTACCCTTTTTTATTCCGCAGGAAAGCATTCTTCCTACCATATAGTCACTGAGCGTGTCAATATCTTTCCAGGTATACTGCTGCTTATCTGCCTCCAGCGCAATGCGGTCCGCGCTTTCCCTGACCCGGCTTCTGAGACATTCCGCAATGGTCTTTTTAATCAGCCTCATAACAAACAACTCCTCTGTTCAAGCATTCTTTCGCCGCAGAAAAAGCGCGGCTTTCATGCTGCGCTTTTTTCTTGCGTACTTGTCGACAAGTTTTTTCTGTTAATAACTTAACACCTTTCCGATTCATTTGCAAACATTATTTTCAGATTTCCGAACTTTCGGCAATACTGCTGATTTTCATTTTCCGCTTTTGTCTATTTTAGTGGTAGATAAAATATTCCGGTGACACTTTCTCGCGGATATGGCGCAGACGGTTTTCGGTATTCAGATGCATGTGCAGGATCTCATGGGCCTCCTTGGTTTCATTCTTTACCAGAGCATGCATCAGTGCAGTGTGCTCCTCTATGATTTCTCTCTGCCTTCCGCTCCTGACTACATAGAAGTTTCTCCAGCGCCGGAAATGGATATAATCCTCCCGGATGATTTCCATGACATCCTTCTTTCCAACAGCTTCCAGAAGACAGCCGTGAAATTCATTGTCCAGGAGATAGAACGCATCCATGTCGATATTCTCAGAAATGGCTGTTCTCTGGCGCTCGATACAGGCCTTCATGGCTTCGCTCATCCGGTCACGGACCTCCTGCTTTTCAAACTGCAGCAGACGGATTGCCTCCTGCTCCACCGACTCCCGGATAAACAGGATCAGCTCCACGCTCTTCATGTCGATCAGACTTACAAACGTACCTCTCTGCGGATACACGGTCAGAAGCATACGCTCCTTTAACCGGCTGATGACAGTCCGGATGATGTGGCGGGAGACTCCGTACTGCCTGCAAAGCTCATTTTCACTGATCTTGTCTCCCGGCAGATAGACCAGTTTCTCTATTTTATTACACAGCTCCTCATAAATTTCGTCGCTGCTCATGGTTTCCTGTGGTATCATAATTCGCCTTCCCCTCTTGCTTATTTTCCTGGTTTCAGGTTCATATAGGCAAATATTCTGTCATTTCTACCACAATTATAAAGGAATTCCGTTTTTTTAGCAACCCGGAATAACGGACAGAAACGAAGGAGGTATGAGCACACTTTTCCTATTCTGTCATCACATCATTAGCGGAACTTTGCTGCTCTCTTCTCCTTAAAGGAAGCAAAGCCCTCAATCTGGTCCGGTGTACCGAAGCATGCGGCCATATAGCCAAGCTCAATATTCTTTCCGATATCGATATCCATATCGGCCCCGGCGTTGACTGCCGCCTTCACCAGGGAGATAGCCGATGCGGAATTATCCGCGATCTGGCCTGCCATCGCATAGACCTCATCCATCAGCTGTTCCGGTTCCGTTACATGATTCAGGATCCCAAGCTCCAGCGCATCTGCAGCTGTCAGCATTTTGCCGGTAAACAGAATTTCTTTTGCCTTGTTCATGCCAATGCATTTCGGAAGACGCTGTGTACCATTGAATCCCGGAACAATACCAAGGGTTACCTCCGGAAGACGGAATTTCGCCTTGCTGCAGGCAAAGCGGATATCCGTGCAAAGAACGAACTCAAAGCCTCCTCCAAAAGCATAGCCATTCACGGCCGCAATGGTTGGCTTATCCATCAGTTCAATCTTACGGAATACGGCAGATCCCTTTCTGGAATAGCGAATTGCCTCCAGCGCCGTGTCTCCGTCCATCTCCTTAATGTCCGCACCGGCAATAAAAGACTTGCCCTCTCCGGTAAAGACGACCACACGAACCTCATCATCTGCGATCACATCGTCTACTACAGCGTCAAGATCTGCCAGCACCTCACTATTGAGCGCATTCAACGCCTCCGGACGGTGAAATGTGATGGTTGCGATCCCGTCTTTTTTCTCCAATAAAATATACTTAAAGCTCATACTGATTCTCCTTTCAGATTACATAGATTCCTGGAAAACAGAACACCCTTCCGCGGTTCTGTCGCAAAAGGGTGTCTGGATCTGCATGCAGCTTATACCGGGAGATAAGTCTGACCGGTTGCCACGATGATCAGAAGCATTAAAGCTACGGTAATGATCGGGCAATTACGAATACAACTGCACACGTGATTGCCCGCCACAACGGAAAGCTCAGCGAAGCAGCACAGGCTCTTGGAATCCACCGGACAACGCTTTACCGAAGACAGAAAGCCGCAGAAAAATAGAATTTATAAAAGGAAAAAGGCATTCTCTTATGAGAATGCCTTTCAATACGTGCGCGAGAAGATTCGAACTCCCGACACCTTGGTCCGTAGCCAAGTGCTCTATCCAGCTGAGCTACGCACACATATTATTTAGTTTGTTGAGCTCTTGTTCGCTGCAACGATGTATATGATACCGCAGGTTTGCCGTTTTGTCAACACTTTTTAAAAACTTTTTCGCAAAAATTTTTGCAAATTTTGCAGATGGCCGAAAAATGGCTTAAATACGCCATTCTCCGGCCATGTATTCCATTTATGACAGCATGCTTTTATACCGTTCCCAGCAGATAATTGATAAACTGCTGCGCGGTACGTCCGGAAATTCCGCCATGGCTTAACTCCCATTTGTTGGCTTCCGCGCGGAGTTCGTCATCTGACATGGTAAGACCTGCCCTGTGTGCCAGCTCTACCACGATATTGAAGTACTCCTTCTGGGATGGCTTGGAGTAATTGATGGTCACGCCGAAACGGTTTACCAGGGACAGCTTCTCCTCCATGGTATCGGAACGGTGCATGCCGTTCTGGCTCTCCACATCGTCGCGGTCGCTCCAGTTTTCCTTAATAAGATGTCTGCGGTTGGAGGTTGCATAGATCAGGATGTTGTCCGGCTTGGTCTCCACGCCGCCCTCAATCACTGCCTTTAAGAACTTGTACTCGATTTCAAATTCCTCGAAGGACAGATCATCCATATAAATGATGAAACGGTAATTGCGGTTCTTGATCTGGGCGATGACAGCAGAGAGATCCTTGAACTGGTGCTTGTAAATCTCGATCATGCGCAGTCCCTGATCGTAAAACTCATTGACAATTGCTTTGATACTGGTTGACTTGCCGGTACCGCTGTCACCGAACAGCAGCACGTTGTTTGCCTTTTTCCCCTCTACGAAGGCCAGGGTATTGTCAACCAGCTTTTTCTTCTGGATCTCATAGCCGATCAGGTCATCCAGCATGACAGCATCCATATTGTTGATGGCACAGAAGTTCACGCCGCCATCCTCTCTGGACTGGATGCGGAATGCCTTGTTGAGGCCGAACATGCCGACGCCATACGCCTTGTAAAAACCAGTCACCGCATCAAAGAATTCATTCTCATCTGCTGCTGCCGCCAGCTTTTCGCTTAACATCCGTACCTTCTCGCTGACGTTCTTATTGTACATCAGTTCCTTCTTGCCAATGGCCTTATAGTTTGACAGGCGGGTAAAGCAGTCAATGCCCAGGTACTCCTCCAGCGCGCTGAAATCATAATGGAACAGCTCCATAAATGCCCTGAAGTCACTTTTGGCAAAGTAATTAACACTTCCCTCATTCGCGCCCACCTTCTCACAGGTGATGCTGAAGGGATTTTCATTGGTAATCAGCAGAAAGGTCAGATAATTCTGCCACAGGTTTTTATCGAAAGCATAATCTGTCGCCACCTGAAGCAGGTGCTTGATCTGGGTAAAGGTTCTGGTAACCAGTTCCTCCTTGGTCTGGCTCTTGTCGTCTGTCTTCCGGATGATGTCGGCCAGTTCCATCAGAATGGTATCCTTCGGCATATCACCGTAAATGAGTAACCGCGAAACGATCTTGTACATCTTTCTCTCCTTGTCTTTCTTCTTTATAAATAATAATTATATGGATTCTACCACAATTTTTTATAAAATGAAAGACAGAACAGCCGAAGCTATTCTGTCTGGTATGGGGGAACAAATAAATTGAAAATCTGCTGGGTTATGCTGCTTTGTACTTTTCGATGTTCTGGAAAAGCTCATTGCAGTCGTTGCTGTAGATTTTTAAGCTCACGATCTGGTTGAACCCCAGATTCATGATGCCAAGTAAGGATTTCGCGTCAACGACAACACTGCCGCGGCAAAGATCCATGTCAAACGGATACTGCTCTACAGTCTTAACAAAATCAAGTACCTCATCCGGATTACGGAAAGTCAGATTCATCTCTCTCATAATGGTCACTCCTTCTAAAATTGAATAAAATCAAATATAGTCAATGAATATAATGTCTTGTTTTTCATGTTGACATTATTCTACCATTTTCGTCAGAAATGCAAAGAGGAAATTTTTTAAAAAGGAGTAACTATTTAAGGTGTTATTCCTTTGTCAATGATTCTGTTTCCGAAACTGTGCCGGAAGCATGCCCACTTCTTCCTTAAATACCTTACTCATGTACTTTGGATCGGAATAGCCTACCATTTCCGCGATCTGGTTTAATTTCAGGCTGGAATGCAAAAGCAGCTCCTTGATGCGCTCGATGCGCATTTTCCGCACGGTCTCCGTAAAGGATATGCCGGTTTCTTTTTTGATCAGCGTGCTTAAATACTCATCGGTCACACACAGCCGCTCTGCCAGCTCCTCCAGCGTGATGCCCTGGCTGTAATAGGTCTCGATCATGGACAGGGCACGCTTTACCAGCAGGCTGACGCTCTCCGGCTGATCCTGTCCGCCGGTAATCGCATCATAAAAGTTTTGCATCAGCTCACGGATACGCTGCCAGGAAATTGCCTGAGATAGTTCCCCCACAATATGACGCATGGAAATGTGATCTGTCACCCGGCCCATGGAATCCGCGACTGCGATCATAGCCACCACAAGCCTCGCCCAGGCTTCGCGGATCTCATCCGGGTGATGCGGTTCCTCTACACAGTATGCCATGATCTGCTCCAGTATGCGGTCATAGGCAGCCCGGTCCCGCTTCACCACCGCCTGCTTTAACTGAGACTCCAGATCCAGGGAATATTTGAGCGGCACTGTCTGGACGGCACTGATCTGTTTTTCCGTCATCAGCTTTCCTTCCGGAAAGCAAAGCTTCCACATACGGACCTGCTCCATCCTCTCAAGAGCAGAGGCAAACTCCGTCAGGCCCTGGCAGACTGTCCAGCCAAAGATCGGCGGGTGCTTCAGATTGCTGTAGGCCGATGGGATCACCAGCTTTTCGCACCAGCTGCGGATTTTTTCCGGATCCTTCATATTATAAAAGACTATCACGATGGATCTGTGGTGTACTGTAGTCAGCATACAGACGGAATACTCGCTTCCTGCTGTCAGATACGGCTCCAGAAACCGCTCTGCAGGCTCATAATAGTCATCATAGTAGTCACTTAAATATGCCGTCAGAATGGCAAAGGTACCGTGGCTGTCAATGCCGTAGGTAGTTTCTGCATAGACCTCCAGTTCCTCATCCACGGTAAGCTCCGCCAGAAGTGCTGAACGAAAGATCTGTTCCAGTGACAACAGCTTTTCCTGAATCTTGCGTGTATCTGCTTCCTGCCTTAAGGAGGTACTGGCAGTCTCCAGCGTTTTTTTCAGTTCCTCAAGCTTGATCGGCTTTAACAGGTAGTTTTCAATGCCTAGCTCAATGGCCCGCTTCGCATAGGAAAAATCGGAATAAGCCGTCAGTACCACAGCTTTCCCTGTAAACCCTTCTTTTCTCAGCTTTTCCAGCATAGTCAGGCCGTCCATCTCCGGCATTTCAATATCCATGATCACAAGATCCGGCTGTTCAGCCAGGATGCGCTGGTATCCTTCCGATCCATCCTTGGCTGAACCAATGACCTCATATTCCGGATCCAATTTCGGCAGCATTTTTACCAGACCATTCCGGATCGATTTTTCATCCTCCACTATGATAATCTTCATTCTGCTCGTCTCCCCCCTTCTGCGCAGATAAACAGATGCACACTGGTTCCTTCTCCTTCCCGGCTCTCAAAATACATCTCATGCTCTTCCCCATAATAGAGCTCCAGCCGCTTTCTTACATTCGCCACACCTACATGATTTCCATCACTGCTGTTTTTATTATTCAGCTCATTTACAAGCTCTTGCGGCAGGCCGCAGCCGTTATCACGGATCCGGATATAAAGCTGCGCACCGAAAAGCTTCATGGTTATCTCAATGCAGCATGGCTTTGTCATCCGCCGAAATCCATGATTGATGGCATTCTCAACAAAAGGCTGCAAAAGCAGCTTGTGGATCCGGTACCCCATCAGTTTCTCCGGCACTTCTGTTTTTATCATGAGCGGCTGGTCCAGCTTTTCCTTCTGCAGCATCGTGTAACGTTCCAGCCAGGAAAGCTCCTGCCCGATGCTCACCATATCCCCCGGATTGCGGATGGAATAGCGCAGGATATCCGCCAGCGCCCCCACCATATTGCTGACCTCAAAATCATCGTGCTCCAGCGCCTTCCAGTTGATGGTATCCAGTGTATTATACAGAAAATGCGGATCAATCTGGGCCTCCATAGCCTGAAGCTCTGCGTTTTTCTGATCCACTGTAGACTGCTTTACCTTCTCGACCAGCTGCTTTAACTGACCGGACATCTCATTAAAACCGGCCACAATACGTTCCACTTCGTTGGTCGGATGCTCTACACTGGGTATCTGAACATCAAAATTACCGTTTTCAATTTCCGACATGGCATACACCAGCTGTCCCACCAGATCCAGCACCGGCCTCATCATAAATGTAAGCAGCACCGTTGACAACAGCATCAGAGCCACCATCGATCCCAGACCTATGCAGATATTAGCCTTGATCTGCTGGTCATACTGTACCTTAGAATAAAAATGGTATACATTCCAGCCTGTTTTATCATTCTTTGTCTTCAGCACACGATAACCGCGCTGCGACTTTACAGCAATACTTTTTCCGATCTGGTCAGGGTCCGCCGCCGCGATAATCTGGTCTGATTCACAGATATAAACTGTAGATTTGTCACTGACCTGGATATCATCCCACAGCACAGATTGATTTACACTGAGAACCACTATACCGATCTGACGGTTGATGTTTCTGTAATCTGCCAGACGCCTGGTCAGCTGAAGCATATGAACCGGCTGGTTTTCTGTTCCAAGCACATAAGAGCTTCCCTGATACACAGCCATCTGATCCTGCATATCAACCTTCGGAATCTTGTTTGCCCATTTTGTGGAGACAAAGGAGGATGCTTCCTTATCATAAAAACAGACCGTACCGGATTCCGTGATCAGGGTAATCCCCTCCACTCCGACATTCCGGTTGCAGATATGGACCAGGTTGCGGCGGATCTGATATTTTACCGCATCCGAAGGCTTTTCTGACTCATTGATCTGCTCCACCAGCTTTATGATCTCATCATCCGTACAGAAATCGTAAAGCACCATATCATACTTATCTATGACCATCTCCAGCGTGTGATTGGCAGTATTCAGTTCTCCTTCCAGCTCCCTCTGCAGATTATGCTTCATCGTCATCCAGGTCTGAACCTGTAGATAAAGCGTAAAGCACAGAATTGGAATAATCAACACTACAGCCAGGAAAAAAATCATAGACCGGAGGCTTCTATTCTTTTTCATATTTCGCCCTCCTGATGCGGCTGATACGCTCTGAAAGCTGCTCTAACTCATCCTGGGTATCTTCGCCCAAAATGACCCGGTTAATGCTCTCCGCGACTTCCATGGACAGGGAAGGCCAGTAGGGCTCTATTTCCCTAAGCTTCGCCTGCTTCAGATAACTCCAGTAAGCCTTCTTTGCCGGATCGGTCTGGACCTGCTTTTTTAAAAGATCCCTGCGGGCTGCCAGATATCCCGCACTGTCCAGATATAGCTCTGTCTGCTCTGGCTGTTCCATAAACCTTACAAACTCTCTTGCTGCTTTTTCGTGCTCCGCACAGGTCACTGTGAGTACTTCGCCTCCGCTGATCGTAACGGAATTTTCTCCACACGGCAGCTTTGTCGTGGCAAAATGCAAATCCGGATTTTCTTTCCGGATCTCATTCTCGTAACCGGATGTCATAAATGCCATGGCAATATTTCCGTTTGCAAACTCCCACGCAATATCCGAAATTGTCATATTCACATTATCCTCACTGAGGGCCCTGTTCTCCGCCAGCTGCTTTAAAAATCCAAAGGCCTGTCTGCCTGCCGGAGAATCGATCTGTGCCAGGCTTCCGCCATAATTCCAGAGAATAGGCAAAAAACAGAAACTGCTCTCCTCACTCTGCAATGCCGGAAATGCGCAGCCGGACACCTGGTCTGAGGTAACCGCTTCCGCAGCTGTCACAAACTCCTCCAGAGTTGTGGGCACTCCGACTCCAGCCTGCTTCAAAATATCTTTATTGTAATAAAATATCAGGCAGTTGAGACCCAATGGCAGCCCAACCAGACGGCCATCCTTCGTGCGGCAGCTGATAAGCGCCCTGGAAAGATAGTTCTCTGCTTTCATTTCTGATGACAGATCCTTAAGGATTCCAGCTTTATCATAGTACTGGATATCGGAAGAATCTACAATGGCCAGATCCGGCTGTTCCCCATCGGCAGCTGCCAGAACCAGACGTTTCTTAAAATCCTCATCTGCAATATAGTTAATCTGAATTTCAACGTCCTGATGCGTGTCATTAAATTTCTGAACCAGTTTTGCCAGACACTGCCTGGATTCTTCCCGGTCCCAATAATGCCAGAGCTGCAGAACTGTCTTTTCCTTCCGTTCGGGTTCTTTAACAGGCGCACAGGCCACCAGAGCTGCCACACCGCATAGAAGAAGAGCCAGCACAGCCTGTCTTATAATGCTCCTTCCATCTTTCTGTCTCACATTTTCCGGGTCTTCTGCTCTGTTTCCTTCCGTCATGTTCTGCTTATGTCCTTCCCAGCCACACTTTCCCATGTTATGCCTTTCCCTGTTCATCTTCTCTCTGCTTCATACGCTCATGCTCTTCTTTGATTTCTTCATACAGATGATAAAAAGTCCAGCCGGCATTACTTTCTGTCACAACAGCCTTCAGTTCCACCTTCGGCACTCCCGCTTTTCGCAGCCCAAGTAAAAGCTCATCGATCCTGCGGCCGGTAAAGCCATGCATCACCAGCATCTCATCCGGAATAGCCGGAAGCTCTGTTTCCTGCACAGCCCCATTCTCTGGACGCTCATAACCGGAAATCCCGGCAAGCGTTCCCACCGGCTGAAGCACCTGCTCCGGTGCCACATTACGGATACGCACTCCCATGCGTACCAGAACTCCTTTTAATTTCATCACCTTGGATGAGACTTCCGGATTATAATAAAGGACCAATTCATGTCCTGCTTTTCTGATCATGTTTTCTTCATCTCCTATTTATTATTCTGTTTTCATTTCTTATCTTATGTATACAGCGTAACAAAAAAAGGTATCTCTGTAAATACAGAAATACCTTTTTCACGTAAATGCCGCAGGCCGGAATCGAACCGGCACGGGAGATTAGTCCCGCAGGATTTTAAGTCCTGTGCGTCTGCCAGTTCCGCCACTGCGGCATCTATGGCTGACTCGCCAAATGGGGCCTATAGGGCTCGAACCTATGACCCTCTGCTTGTAAGGCAGATGCTCTCCCAGCTGAGCTAAGACCCCTTTTACAATATAAAATTGTAATGATCTGAATACAGATCAGCGAC
>NZ_QUIV01000017.1:61777-62200 GCF_003480315.1 Clostridium sp. AM33-3
TTTTACAATATAAAATTGTAATGATCTGAATACAGATCAGCGACCCGGATGGGGTTCGAACCCACGACCTCCGCCGTGACAGGGCGGCGCTCTAACCAGCTGAGCCACCAGGCCAAAATATAAAATAAAGTTGGAATTGAAAATGGACCTTCAGGGACTCGAACCCAGGACCGACCGGTTATGAGCCGGTTGCTCTAACCAACTGAGCTAAAGGTCCGAAACCTTGAGGTCCTTTCAGACCAGCTCCCCGAGTAGGACTTGAACCTACGACAGCGCGGTTAACAGCCGCGTGCTCTACCGACTGAGCTATCGAGGAATATATCTAAATAGGAAGGTATATACCCTCAAAACCACATATTGAATATCATCCGTTTTCTTACCTAAACCGTCTTGGTTAAGCCCTCGACCTATTAGTGACAGTCA
>NZ_QUIV01000018.1:0-958 GCF_003480315.1 Clostridium sp. AM33-3
GATAAAGATCAGACAGACGAAGGATGGCTCGTTCCTCCATTTTCTGTTCTCCGTTGTAAAATACCACAAAACGAGGCTCCGGGATTGCTACCGGAAGTTCCCCATACAAAAACATGTCTTTTGTCAGCACCGAGTAAAGATCTGCCACATACAACAGATTTCGCAGCGGCATATTTGGATTTTTCGTGGACTGGTGTTCATACAGAAACAGCCGGTCGCAGATCATAAAGGATACATCGTTTTTCATACCAAGATAAATGGCGTTTTCCAGTGTCGTGATGACCAGCTCTTCCGGATCCTGATATGCGGTGTCGTTCATTGCATTATAAAGTGCCAGAAGCGCCCGCTTTTCCTTAAAGATCATCCGAAAGATCCGGTCTTTGTAGGCGCGTACCGGAATGGGGTATTTTAGATCCTTTTCGGTCTGATCAAATGCAGTGGTCAATGTGTTTTTTGCCATAGGCAATCTCCTTCCTTATGCCGGAATCCCATTCTGCTTTTCTTTATCATTCTGGAATTCCTTTGTGTTGATAGTTGGGTGTTCAAGCAAAGAAAAATTCCAGTAGATAATTCAGAATGGCATCGCCATAGAAATGAGAGAACCGCAGGCTGTAACCAAATGCACCATGACCAATGCGGTTTAAAAGAATATTTCTGCTTTGTCTATAACATATCATGTTTGCAAAGGCGCTGCAAGCATTTTCCGGAATTTCTGCTGTACTGGCTGTTCTGAGATAATAAATAACGCAGTCATTGTTATTTTTGTGGCGGAGCCGATACAGCAGGAAGTGAATGAGACCGCTTTCCGGGATTTTCAGCATATCAGGTGTTTGCATCTTGAACACACGTGTACGAATGCAGCGGATGTAGTCCGATGCAGGCGAACGCGTGTTGTGAGAGCAAGCAAACAACGATATGTGAAAATAAAGGAAAGCGGTCTCATTCACTTCCGGACCTT
>NZ_QUIV01000018.1:968-9516 GCF_003480315.1 Clostridium sp. AM33-3
GCAAACAACGATATGTGAAAATAGAGGAAGGCGGTCTCATTCTCTTCCGGACCTTTATTCGTTCCGTCTTATAATTGCAATTTCCTCACAAACTTCCCATTCTTTTCTCACAAAATCAACACATTCGCCCGTTATGCTTATAAAAACGAACAGACGGAAAACGATTCAGAGAGGAGCAAATTATGAGGATGAGAGAGCTTGCGGCCGTGATGGCGGGAGTGACATTTGGCATGGCAGTCGTGCCGAACATGACCGTACTCGCGGCAGATAATAATATGGATTACCGGAGAAAGGTAGTCGGCATTGCCGGCATTATGAACAATACCAGTACTGGCCTGAACGATCCGGTGACCCGGGCGGAGTTTGCCAATATGCTGGTAAAGGCCTCCACCTATCGGGATTATCTGCCAGCCACCAGCAGCGTGTCCGTTTATGCAGATGTTCCGGCCACAGCCCGGTATGCGTCCAGCATCCGGATTGCGGCAGAACAGAACTGGATAACCGGTTATCTGGGTGGCCTATATAAGCCGGATCAGTCCATTACGCTGCAGGAGGCGGCCCGTGGTATTCTGGCGCTTCTCGGTTATACCAGTGAAGATTTCGGCAGCAGTCTTTCCAGTGCCCGCATGGCAAAGTTTTACACTCTGGAATTAAATGAGAATCTTGACCGGCAGCCGAACGAGGTGTTAAACCGTTCTGACTGTATTAACCTGTTTTATAACCTGTTAAAGACCGATTCCAAGACCACAGGTAAGGCCTATGCGACCGTGCTTGGATGTGAGTTGAACTCCGACGGCGAGGTGAACCCGCTGGGGCTTGCGGATACGAATCTGAAGGGACCGAAACTGGTAACGAAAGGTTCCCAGATTGGCGATTATGTTCCCTTCAATGTGCAGGAGGCCAGCATTTTTGTAAACGGCGATGCTTCCAGCTACGAAGCTCTGAAAAGCTATGTTTCCAGCAGTTATGTGGTGATTTACTATAACCAGACGGCAAAGACCATATGGGCTTATATTGCGGATGAGGATGTTCAGTCTGGCCGCTGCGCTGTGCGCGGAACCGTGGAGAACATTTATTACAGCTCCAGTGATGTTATGACGCCGACCTCCGTCACACTGGACGACGGGCAGGAATACAAGCTGAGCAGTTCCGAGATGCAGTTTGCCTTCTCTGTCTACGGTTCCATTCGTGTGGGAGACCGGGTAACGCTGATCTGTGAGAAAAGTGAGAATTCCAACGGCGATGTGACCTACACCGTTGTGGATTATGTGGAAGATTAAGGGAGGTCGGACATGCTTGAAAAATTATCTGAGAAATTCGCGAAGGCACCATCTGCAACGGACTATGAAGGAGAAAACAAAACAGGCGGAGCGAGTGGTTCTGGAAATACAGGAAAAGCATCTGGAAAAAAGGGAAAACAGCTCAGTGGTAAAAATAGAAAGAAGCGTGCGCTGCTGATCGCCGCAGGAGTGGCAGTCCTTGCGGCCGGCGGTCTGTTCTGGCACAGCCAAAGCGCAAAGGTGAAAATGGCCAGCGCAAAAGCGGGAGAGCAGAAGACAGCTGCCGCTACTCTGGGAACCCTGACTTCGGAACTGACTTCCTCTGGCACCATTTCCCAAAAAGATACCTATACCATTACTTCTTTGGTGGAGGGAACTGTGCTGACGGCTGATTTTGAGGAGGGAGATCAGGTAACGGAAGGGCAGGTGCTTTATCAGATCGATGCTTCCTCTGTAGAGTCAGATCTGAAATCCTCAGAAAATTCCCTGGCCCGTGCCAACAAGAGCTATCAGCAGGCGTTGGAGGATTATCAGGAGGCGGTCAGCGATTACAGTGGCAATACTTATAAGTCTACTCGCACCGGATTTATTAAAAAACTAAATATCGAGGTGGGGGACAAGGTGGGCTCCAACACGGATCTGGCGGAGCTTTACAATGATCAGACTATGAAGCTGAAGGTTCCGTTTCTGGCAGGGGAAGCGGCGGTCGTCCCGGCGGGAAGTCAGGCCATGGTTACACTGACCGACACCGAGGAGCAGCTTATGGGCGTGGTTACCGCTGTCAGCAACATGGATGAGGTGCTGGATGGCGGGCGCATCGTCCGCTACGTGACCATGGAGGTGGAAAACCCGGGCGGTCTGACCACATCCCACAGTGCCACCGTTACTATCGGTGAATTTGTCTGCTGCAGTGAGGGGACTTTTGAGGCCATGACCGATACCACCATGAAGGCTTCTGTCACAGGAAACGGTAGTTTGGAGGTTGAAGAGCTTCTGGTGCATGAGGGTGATTATGTGACCTCCGGCACGCCACTGTTTTGCATTAAGAGCAAGGATGTGAAAAACATTCTGGATTCCTATCAGGATGCTGTGGACCAGGCCCAGGAGAAAATCGAGTCGGCCCAGAGCAATGCGGACAATAAGCAGGAAACCTACGATAATTACACCATTACCGCGCCAATATCCGGCCAGGTCATCACCAAGAATGTGAAGGCAGGAGATAAGATTGACCGAAGCTCCAGCAGCTCGACTTCGACTCTGGCAGTCATCTACGATCTGTCTGAGGTGACCTTCGAGATGTCTGTGGATGAGCTGGATGTGGGCCGTGTGAAGGTGGGCCAGACAGTCAACATTACGGCGGATGCCATTGAGGGAAAGACCTTCACCGGAAAGGTCACCAACATCAGTCTGGAGAGTTCCCAGTCAAACGGCGTTACCAACTATCCGGTCACTGTGACCCTGGATGAGGTGGGAGACCTGCTTCCGGGCATGAATGTGGATGGAACTATCATCCTGGATCAGGTAGACAATGCGCTGATGATTCCGGTGGATTCCCTGATGCGTGGCAACCGCGTGTATGTGAAGGATTACAGCGTGACCGGGCAGCAGGGCAATGTACCGGCCGGATTTAAGGCAGTGGAAGTGGAGACCGGAATCAGCAATGATGATTATGTGCAGATCACAAGCGGTCTTTCCGAAGGCGATGAGATCTATGTGGATTCCGCGTCCGGCAATACCAGCACCGATATGTTCCAGATGAGCGGCATGGGCGGTCCTGACGGTATGGGAGGCGCCCCTGACGGCGGAAATGGCTGGCAGAAAGGAAACGGAGGCAACCGCGGTAGTGGAAATGGCGGAAACCGCGGTGGCGGCGGAATGCCGTAAAGGAGAGTACAGATGGCAGAACCTCTGATTGAATTAAAAGACATATACAAAATATATCATATGGGAGATGAGCAAGTCTGTGCCAACGATGGCATCTCTCTTACCATCAAACGCGGTGAGTTCGTGGCGATCGTTGGAAAGTCCGGCAGCGGAAAATCCACCCTCATGAACATCATCGGCGCGTTGGATGTGCCCACCTCCGGCAGTTATCTGCTGGGCGGCGAGGATGTGGACCAGATGAGTGATGATCAGCTGGCAGACATCCGCAACCGGATGATCGGCTTCATCTTCCAGCAGTACAACCTGCTCCCGAAGTCCAACCTTCTGGAAAATGTGGAGCTTCCGCTTCTGTACGCGAAGATTCCGGCAGAGGAGCGGCGGGAGCGCGCCATGCGTTCCTTGGAACGGGTCGGACTGGCAGAAAAATGGAAAAACATGCCGAACCAGTTATCTGGCGGCCAGCAGCAGCGTGTGTCCATTGCGAGAGCGCTGGCGGGAGATCCGTCCCTGATCCTGGCGGATGAGCCGACTGGTGCGCTGGACTCCAAAACCAGTCGCGAAGTATTAAATTTTCTGAAGGAACTCAACGAAGAAGGAAACACCATCGTCATGATTACCCACGACAATTCCATTGCCCTGGAGGCAAAGCATGTGGTACGGATCCACGATGGAAAGATCAATTTTAACGGAGATGTGAAAGACTATGCTACAATCATTTAAGCTGGCCATCAAGAGTATCTGGAGCAACAAGATGCGCTCCTTTCTGACCATGCTGGGCATTATCATCGGCGTGGCTTCGGTTATCATTCTGGTAAGTCTGGTGAACGCCTACATGTCCTACATGACAGAAAGCTTTGCAAGTCTCGGCACCAATCAGATCACCGTCAACATGGTCAATCTTCCGTCCCGGTCAGTAGCGGTGGATGAGATGTATGCGTTTTACGATGAAAATACCGAAAGCTTTGACCATATGACGCCCATGGTGGGCATCAGTGCTACCGTGAAAAAAGGTACGGACTCTATGACCTCTACATCAGTGAGCGGCGTCAGTGAGGATTATCTCGGCATCAAGGACTGGACGCTGGTTTATGGGCGCAACATCCAGTATGCTGATATTACCGCGCGGCACAAGGTTTGCGTGATCGGTGCTTATGTGGCAGATGAGCTTTACGGAAGTGCAGAGAAGGCTTACGGCGAGACCATCAAGGTAAACGGATATGCGTTTCAGATTGTGGGTGTGGTGGAACAGCAGGACGATCCCCTGGAAGAGGGCGGCACGGATGATTTTCTGTTCATGCCCTACAGCTGCGCGATCAAGATGGCCCGCAATGCCAGCATCAACAACTATACCTTTACAATCCGTGATCTGTCCGCGGCAACGGAAGGCAAGACCCTGATCGAGAATTTCCTTTATGAAAAATTCAAAAATGAAGATTTGTATACAGTCACGGCTATGAGTGAGATGCTGGATTCGTTAAACAGCATGATTGCTATGGTATCGGCAGGCCTGGGCGGCATTGCCGGAATCTCCCTGCTGGTGGCAGGCGTGGGCGTTATGAACATCATGCTGGTGTCCGTCACGGAGCGGACAAGAGAAATTGGCATCCGCAAGGCACTGGGAGCAAAGCGGAGCGTCATCATGCAGCAGTTTGTGATCGAAGCGGCGGTGACCAGTTCCCTGGGCGGCGTGATCGGAATTCTGCTGGGAAGCATTGCCACCTCCACCATTGGAGCACTGGCCGGGCTAACCGCGACGCCAACCCCGATGGCCGTGATCGTGTCCTTTAGTGTATCGGTGGGAATCGGCCTGCTGTTTGGGTATATGCCGGCAAGCCGCGCTGCAAAGCTGAACCCGATCGATGCGCTGCGGAGTGAGTAGAGGAAGGAGCGTGAATGTATGAAAAAGGTTTTTAAACGATGGATTGTGGCTGCCGCCGCTGTTCTTCTGGCGACCACACCGCAGTTTCCGTCCTGCGCATCTGACAAAGCTGTAGAAACCGTATATCTTGGCACCCCGGCTCATGTCTGGTGGGAGACCGATACCACCGGCAAATGGTCCTCTGTCGCAAAAACCCATGAGTATCAGGTAAAATTGTACATAGCAGATAATGTGGACCGGGATGAGGAGAACTGGCGTAAGGTGGATTTTGACGATGAAAGCATGGAAGAATCCGAGTGTGTCATGACAAAGCGTACCGGGGAAACCTCCTGTGATTTCAGCGCCTACATGGATGACCTGCACACCTACTTTTTTGTGGTGAGGGCTACTCCAAAGGTCAGCGAACAGGCCTATGTGAAAGCCGGTTCCTGGGTAGGTTCACCGGATGCAGATTACCGCGCGGCACAGGTGATCGGCTATACCGATGGCAAGTGGCGAAACTATCTGGAAGGAAGCCGCTACCAGTCTGAGGACGGCAGTTACCTCGGTGCAGGCTGGCAGCGCATCGAAGCCAACTGGTACCTGCTCGATGACCAGGGCTACCGCCTCACCGGCTGGCAGGAGCGGGACGGAAACCGCTATTACCTGGGTGAAACCGGCGAGCTGGCCACCGGCTGGTTCGTCTGGAACGACAACTGGTACTACGCCGACAAAAGTGGCGTGATGCAGACCGGCTGGGTCATGACAGAGCCGGGAAAATATTATTATATGGATGAAAACGGTGTGTGGGTAGAGGATGCTGTGAAAACGGAATAAAGCAAAAAATGAAAAGTCTGGGATTAGAAAGTCCCGGACTTTTTCATCTGTATTTTATTGGAAATCACATATTTGGTATCCATATGAAAAATTCTATGCTATACTTGTTAATAAACTGACAAGAAAAAACATCATTCTAATACAGAACTGATACAATGTAAGGGGGTATTTCATGAATCAGAATCCATTTGGAGGTCAGGATCTGTTTGAGCATCTGCGCAGGCAGATGGAAGAACAGCTGAGACAGAAGCAGCAGAAGAACCAGTGGCAGAAGCAGCAGTCCGGTGGCGAAAACCAGAACCGGCAAAATGGCAATGAGGGTGGCTCGCAGAATCATGAGCCGGAGCGGTTTGATTCCGACGGCAATCCGGTAAAAAATAAAAAGAAGAAGCTCCGCCTGTTCCGCAATACCGGAGTGGCTGTTGCGGTGGTGGCTCTGGCTGTTGCGGGCATTAACAGCTATTATGTTCTGGACGAGGAAAACTATGCGGTGGTGACAACTCTTGGAAGTCCCCAGGCGGAATCCCAGGCAGGACTGCATTTTAAGATTCCGTTTATCCAGAACGTAACCATGGTTTCCAAGGGCATCAAGGGCATGCCGATCGGCTATGTACAGGAAACCGGCGAGTCGGTGGATGAGGAATCCATCATGATCACCAAGGATTTCAACTTTGTGAATACGGATTTTTATCTGGAATACATGGTGAATGATCCGGTAAAATATCTGTACGCGTCTTCGGATCCGGAGGCTACCCTGAAGATGCTGGCGCAGTCCTATATCCGTGATACAGTCGGCATTTACAATGTAGACGATGTCATTACCACCGGAAAAGCGCTGATCCAGTCAGAAATCAAGGAAAAGCTGACTAACCGCATGATCTCAGAAGATATCGGGCTTTCTGTGGTTAACATTACCATTCAGGATGCTTTCCCGCCAACGGAGGAAGTCTTAAGTGCGTTTAAAAATGTAGAAAACGCGAAGCAGGGAAAGGAGACGGCCATCAACAACGCCAACAAGGACCGTAATGAGAAGATCCCGCAGGCAGAGGCAGAGTGCGACCAGATCATCAAGAATGCGGAGGCGGAAAAGGAAGCCCGCATCAACGAGGCCCAGGGCCAGGTGGCGCGTTTTGAGCAGATGTATACGGAGTACAGCAAGTATCCGCTGATCACGAAGCAGCGTATGTTCTACGAGACCATGGAGGATGTGCTTCCGTCCATGAAGGTTTACATTGTGGATGAGAGCGGCACCCAGAAGATGCTGCCCCTTGACAGCTTTACTTCCGCGATGCAGTCCGCAGACAGAGGAGCAGCAGGAAACGGAGCGGCAGGAACTGGAAGCAGCAATGCAAACACAGACGGAAACAGTGCCAGCCAGGCGGGCGGCGGCAGTGCCGGTCATGCCGGAGAGACTGGCGCTGCGAATGCGCAGTAGGAAACGGAAGGAGGAAGTTCGTCATGAAAAAAATAGCAAAAGCCTTCAGCGGCCTGATTCTCATTGCAGCATTGTTTGTTTTGGGAAATTCCCTGGTTATTACCTATCCGGATGAGTATATGATCGTGCGCCAGTTTGGTGAGATCGTCCGTGTAGTGGAAACTCCCGGAGTATCTGTAAAAATTCCATTTATACAGACAAGTGCACCAATTCCGAAAGCACTTCAGATTTATGATATCCCGAAATCAGATGTTATTACCAAAGACAAAAAGAGCATGATCGCGGATGCGTTCGTTCTCTGGAAGATTTCAGACCCGGTACTGTTTACCCGTCACTTAAACGGCCAGGTGGCCCAGGCCCAGTCCCGCATCGCGGCATCGGTCTTTTCTTCCATGAAGTCCGTCATTTCCAATATGGATCAGACGGAAATCATCGAGAACCGTGACGGAAAGCTGGCAGAAGATATCAAAGACAATATCGGCGGTTCCCTGGATGGCTACGGCATTGCGGTTCTTGCCGTAGAGACCAAGTCCCTGGATATGCCGGACGATAACAAGCAGTCCGTGTACGACCGCATGATTTCAGAGCGCAACAACATTGCGGCATCCTACACAGCCCAGGGTAATTCCTCCGCTCAGAAAATTAAGAATGATACCACAAAAGAGGTCTCTGTCATGAAGTCAGAGGCCAATGCCGAGGCTGAGAAGATCAAAGCCGAGGGCGAGGCCCAGTACATGCAGATCCTCTCCAATGCTTATAACGACGCCAGTAAGGCAGATTTTTATAATTTTGTCCGTTCCCTCGATGCAGCAAAAGCATCCTTAAAGAACGGAAACAACACCTTGATCCTGGATAAAAGTTCCCCGATCACGCAGGTGTTCTACGGATATTAAAATTGCAATTTAGAGAATAACCAATAAGGTCCGAAGGTTTGGTCAGACCCTACAGAATCAGCAGATGCTGTGAAATTTTGTACTTCATTCGCTCCGCCGCCTATTGCCAGACCTGCGAGCAAAACTCGCGTGCGCTGCACGCTCAGACAATGCTCTCCGGTCTGGCGCTATGCTCGCTCATGAATCTGCGAACGCGTCACTGGCGCGTTCTTGATATGCAATGCAAGAAAATTCCAACGCATCTGCTTATTCTGTAGGGCCTGACCGAACCTTCTACTGTATTGGTTATTCTACGATAATAATAAACGCAGCCAGAACGTTGCTGACGAAAGCCTGTAATCCGGCTTTTATCTGATAGTAG
>NZ_QUIV01000018.1:9526-58789 GCF_003480315.1 Clostridium sp. AM33-3
ACTATAAAAAGCCAGACTTACAGGTTTTTTATCAGCAGCATTCTGACTGCGTTATTTATTATCCTGGCATAGCCAGTAAAGCAGAAGTTCTGGTGCAGTCATGCAGAACAAGCAGACACATTGGAATTTTCTTCGTGCGCGAGCATAGCGACTCCCCGGAGACCTTTGTCTGAGCACGCAAGGCGTGCGAGTTTAGGTCGCAGGGGAGACAACCGGCGGCGGAGCGCACGAAGTACAAAATTCCACTCAGTGTCTGCGGTTCTGCATGACTGCACCGGAACTTCGGACCTTATTAGCTATTCATTTAAATTTTTATTGTAATTCTGCTGCCACATCGCTAAACAGCTCCACGGACCGTTTCAGTATCCCGTGCACCTGCGCGATGCAGATCCCGTAGTTGGTGATCGGCACATTTTGTGCGACTGCGCGGGCGATCCGTGCCTTCATTTCCCGATCATTTAGCATACAACCGCCGCAGTGCACCACCAGCGCATAGGGTGACAGATCTTCCGGAAATTCCCCTCCGGAAGTGAATTCGAAGCTTAACTCCTTTCCGGTATAGTTCCGGATCCAGTTCGGCAGCTTTACGGTTCCGATATCGCCGCACTGACGGTGATGGGTGCAGCCTTCGGAAATCAGTACCGTATCACCGTTTTGCAGCTTGTCAAGCTGGGCGGCCCCGTGCACAGCTTCCTTCAAATCACCCTTGTAGCGTGCAAAGAGGATGGAGAAGGAGGTGAGCGGTACATCTGCCGGAGTATCTGCGTTTACTTTTTGGAAGGCCTGGGAATCGGTGATGACCAGGGCCGGTTTCTTTCCAAGAGCCCGCAGGGTTTGCGGCAGTTCGGTTTCTCTGGTAACTACCGAGATGGCGCCGGATTCCAGCACATCGCGGATGGTCTGCTGCTGGGGCAGGATCAGACGCCCTTTTGGTGCCGCGGAGTCAATCGGGACTACCAGGACCACCACATCCTCCGGCTGGATCAGGTCTGCCAGGATGCGTTTTTCATCGGCTTTTGCAGACACAGCTGTCGCCAGTGCGCCGATTCGTTCCTTCAGTTCGCAGATCTGATCTCCATTTTTTGCACTGACATAGATAGCATGATTCTTTTCCTGCTGCTTTTCCGGCCGGGACGGCACAGTGGCAAGCAGGTCAGATTTGTTGTACACGGTAATATGTGGAATTTTCTTTTCTGCAAAAAGTGTTAGCAGCTCCTGGTCGGCCTGCAGGAGTCCTTTTTCAGCATCCACCACCAGAATGGCAATGTCGGTTTTGTCAAGAACCTGCAGGGCGCGCTTCACGCGCATTTCGCCCAGGGTTCCCACATCGTCAATTCCCGGGGTGTCGATGATGACTACCGGGCCAATGGGCAGAAGTTCCATGGCCTTCTGCACCGGATCGGTGGTTGTTCCCTTGGTCTCAGAGACGAGGGATAGGCTCTGGCCGGTTACAGCGTTTACCACGCTGGATTTCCCGGCGTTTCGCAGGCCGAAGAAGCCGATGTGAACCCGCTCGGCGGATACCTTATCATTCAATCCCATAGTTGTGACCTCTTTTCTTAATTCAGAACCGGAAATCCCGGCGGTTGGATGCCTTGATGTCCTCAATATTTTTCCGTGCGATCTCGCGCACCTTTTCCTTCGGAATCTTGTTCAGCTCCTTTTCAATCAGTTCAAATCCGTGCTTTTTTGTCTCCTCACTGGCGTAATCTACCAGGTATTCCGTCAGGGTCATCAGGGCGTTCGGATGGCAGCAGTTTAAAATCTGTCCATTCTTGCACAGGCTCATGAACCGGTCTCCGGTGCGGCCTTCGCGGTAACATGCGGTGCAGAAGGACGGAATGAAGCCAAGCTGCATCAGCCAGTCCACCACCTCATCCAGGGAGCGCTGGTCAGATACATCGAACTGCTCAGAATCATGCGGGCGCTCCTCCTCACAGTAGCCGCCCACGGAAGTTCTGGAAGCGCCGCTGATCTGGGAGACACCCAGCTGCAGCATTTTCTCACGGACCTCCTGGCTCTCGCGGGTGGAGATGATCATGCCGGTGTAGGGAACGGCAATGCGGATGCAGGCCGCGATCTTCTCAAAAATATCATCGGCCAGGCTGTTGTCAAAGGCATCCGGGTCAATGTCATCGGCATGTTTTACGCGCGGAACACTGATGGTGTGCGGGCCGACGCCGTGCACGGCTTCCAGGTGCTCCGCATGCATCATCAGTCCGGCAAACTCATACTGGTAGCCCTCCAGTCCGAATAAAACGCCCAGACCCACATCGTCAATGCCGCCCTCCATGGCGCGGTCCATGGCCTCGGTGTGGTAATCGTAGTCGTGCTTCGGTCCGGTCGGATGCAGCTCCAGATAGCTCTTTTTGTTGTAGGTCTCCTGGAACAGGATGTAGGTGCCGATTCCGGCTTCCTTCAATTTACGGTAGTTTTCCACGGTGGTCGCGGCAATGTTGACGTTCACGCGGCGGATGTCACCGTTTTTATGATGGATGGAATAGATTGTTTTGATGGATTCCAGAATGTACTCGATCGGGTTATTGACCGGGTCCTCCCCGGCTTCAATGGCCAGGCGCTTGTGACCCATATCCTGCAGGGCAACGACCTCGCGTCTGATCTCTTCCTGGGTAAGCTTGATGCGGGCAATGTGTTTGTTTTTCATATGATACGGGCAGTACACACAGCCGTTGACGCAGTAGTTGGAGAGATAGAGCGGGGCAAACATGACGATGCGGTTGCCGTAGAAGGCCTGCTTGATCTCCTCAGCCAGCTCGTACATCTCTGCAACCTTTTCCGGAATGTCGCAGGCCAGCAGCACCGATGCCTCCCGGTGGGAGAGTCCGGCACAGTGGGTCTGGGTGCCGTCGGCACTTTTGACCGGTCTTGCTTTTGCCAGGATTTCGTCGATCAGGGTCAGGTTGTGTTTGTTTTCCTCCGCGTAGCGGATGGTGTCGAGGATTTCCTCATGGTTGATGAATTCCTCTGCCTTTAAGGATTTTGGATTGTAGATAGCCATAGTATTGTTTTCCTTTCTTTGCAGTCGGAAGCAGGTTACTGCAACCTTCCGTCAGATTGTAAATTCCTATTTTATAATGTCACCCCGGGAGGTGACAATGGAGTAGCCGATGGATTCCATGCGGCGGTTCAGGCAGGAGCGGCACTGGGCGGATTCGTCTCCGGTGCAGATCTTGTTGTCGTAGAGGGCGTATTTTTTACGTTCCGACACTGGAGAGCGGTTCGGCATGACGACGTTGGCACCCGCCTGAATTCCTTTTTCCCTGCCGAGAGGGTCAATCGTCCCCAGGGCTGTGGTGGCAGGAAGCAGGATATTTGGTTTGATGAGCCGGATGAGGGAGAGCAGATAGATGGTCTGGTCTGCGGTTCCCGCCGGCATATCCCGGAACGGGGTATCCTTCTGGGGAATGAACGGGCCAATGCCGCACATCTCCGGATCGAAGTCTTCAATAAATTTCAGATCTGTGGCGATACAGTCCGGGGTCTGGTAAGGGGAGCCGACCATAAAGCCGCAGCCAACCTGGTAGCCGATCTCTTTTAAGTCCCGCAGGCAGCGCATCCGGTTGTCAAAGGACATGAAAGAAGGATGCAGCTGTTCGTAATGGGCCTTGTCGGCCGTCTCATGGCGGAGCAGATAACGGTCGGCTCCGGCATCGAACATATCCTGATAATCTGCCCGGGAGTATTCTCCTAAGGATAAGGTGACGGCGCAGTTCGGGTAGCGTGACTTGATCTCACCAACAAGCTCACAGACCTCATGAATCGGCACAATGCCTTCCCCGCCCTGGAGCACAAAGGTGCGAAAGCCTAAATCCCAGCCTTCCTCACAGCATTCCAGAATCTGCTCCCGGGTAAGCTGATATCGGTCACAATTGGTGTTGGATTTGCGGATACCGCAGTAGATGCAGTCATTTTTGCAGTAGTTTCCGATTTCAATGAGCCCGCGGACGTAGATATCAGTTCCGTAGATTTCGCGGCGCAGGGAATCAGCCTTTTTGGCGGCATAGGCCGCCAGTTCCGGTGTCTGACCTTTCACAAGCGCACGGTATTCTTCGTGCGTCAGGGCGTGACGCTCCGCCAGAAGGTCAACGAGGGCAAACAAGTCCGTCATCCGATCACATTGGAGTAGGCGGTCTTGACGCTGACTCCGTCCAGATTCCCAAGCTTTCCGGCCAGAGCGGAGATCGTATCCTGCGGCGCGTCCATGGCGATGGATACGATGCTGATGTGCTTCGGACGGTAAGGAATACCCATTCTTCCGATAATATACGGACCATACTCATGCAGCATGGCATTCAGCTTTTCTACGGAATCCGGATTTTCCACAATGATACTCATAACAGCAACGCGTGTTTCCATAAGTCCTCCTGTAACTGTGTATTAAGAGAAAAAGCCGCACCCCGAAAAGGCACGGCTTAAAGTTCTGTGATCTGGCAGACTGCGGCATATGCGCAGGCATGCGGGCGCAAAAGCGCACGGCAGAATACGGAATATAGAAGCGGACCTTTCACGCAGGAGAAAATCCCCTTAGTGTCGGAATGCAAAATGATTCTCATTAAGTACAGGATATCATAGAATGTGCCGGATTTCCAGAAGAATCGATATCGGCTTTTTTGTCTTTTTTGTCACAGCAACAACACTTGCAATTTTCCTGGAAATTCTGTATAATGAAACAATATCAGCAATTTAACGCGTTGAATTGCTGAAAAACGCGCGGTATCTGAACAATATAACGGAATCGCAAAATATAGAAAGAAGCAGGGAAGAGGGGGAGCTGTTATCATGAGTGAAGAAAAGCAACTGAATATGCCGCAGTCACTTTTACTGCTGCTGCTGATCATCGGATCTGTAGCAGTCTGCATCCGGCTGAAAACGGGAGGGCCGATGATCGGCCTGTTTTTCAGCTGGATCATCATCTATCTGTTCTGTAAAGTATTAAAGATTGATTACGATCATGTGGTTGGCGGAGCTTATGACGCCATCCGCGTAGTCGTGCCAACGCTGTGTCTGTTAATGTCCATTGGTGTCATGATCGGAACCTGGCTGCAGAGTGGGACCATAGCATCCATTATTGTAGGCGGCTTAAAGCTGATCGATCCAACCTGGCTTTTGCCGCTGACTTTGATTTTCTGTGCAGTATTGAGCCTGGTGACCGGAACCTCCTACGGTTCTGTGGGAAGCGCCGGTGTTGCCATGATGGCGATCGGCAACGCCATGGGCATTCATCCGGGCATGGTAGCCGGAGCAGTCATCTGCGGTGCCATGTTTGGCGATAAACTGAGCCCGCTGTCTGACACCACGAACCTGGCTCCGGCTGTGGCTGGTGCAAAATTAAATGACCACGTCCGTTCCATGCTCTGGACCACGCTGCCGACCTTTGCCATCAGCCTTGTGCTGTTTACGATCCTTGGTATCAGCCAGACCTCCGGTGGTTATGAGGAAGGCAATCTGCTGGTGTATATCGATGCGCTCCAGAGTGAGTTTAAACTTGGCTTTCTGACGATGCTTCCGGCTGCTGTGATCATTGTGCTGCTGCTTTTGAAAGTCAATGCGATCGTTTCCCTGGGCCTTTCCGCAGTCTGCGCAGGCGCGGTATCCTTCTTTTATCAGGGGGCGGCCCTGCAAAGCATCATCCGCGTAGCTTATAACGGCTACAGCACCCAGATTGAGGAAGCAATCTTAAAGACCATCTTAAACCGCGGCGGTATGAGCAGCATGCTGCAGTATGTGGCCATCATCTGCTTCGCAGTCGGCATGGGCGGCATGTTAGACCGTCTGGGCGTTCTGGGCAATATCTTAAATGCTATTACCGGACGCATCAACAGTGATGGAAGTCTGATCCTTGCCAGTCTTCTGGTTGGTTATGTGACCAGCCTCATCAGCTGCTCCCAGCCGATGTCTCATGTGCTGACCGGAAATATGATGAAACCGCTGTTCAGGGCGAGAAAGGTTGCACCGGAGATCTTATCCAGAACCTTAGAGGACGCAGGAACCCTGTCCGGTCCTATGATCCCCTGGCATGGCTATTGTGTATACATGGCAGGAACTCTGGGAGTGGCATGGTCCGTGTTCTTTCCGTATCTGTTCCTGCTGTATTTAACTCCGCTGTTCAGTGTTTTTTACGGATTCAGCGGAATCTCCATTAAGCACGTGGAGGAAAATTAAGAAAATCAGGATTGGAGAGTATTATCATGATGGAAACAAAACTTGTACTTCTCGGCACGGGCACTCCGAATGCGTGTCCGAATGCCAGCGGTCCGTCCACGGCCGTCGTGGTGGGAGACCGTTCATATCTTGTGGATTTTGGACCAGGCGTGGTGCGCCAGGCGGCAAAGGCATATCAGAAGGGGATTGACGCGCTGCGTCCGGACCGTCTGACTGTGGCCTTCTGTAGCCATCTGCATACCGATCACACGGCAGGTTATGCTGACCTGATCTTCACCCCATGGGTGCTGGAACGAAAAGAACCGCTAAGGGTCTTTGGCCCAAAAGGCATCTGTGAGATGACGGACTATATTGAGAAAGCCTATGCGGTAGATATTGATTTTCGGATCAATGGTTTTGAGAAGGCCAATGAAGAGGGCTATAAAGTAGATGCAAAGGAAATTCAGCCTGGCATCATTTATCAGGATGATCGTGTCACTGTAGAGGCATTTCCGGTCAGCCATGGCACCCTGGAAAGCTATGGCTTTAAGTTTACCACACCGGATAAGGTCATCGTTATCAGCGGGGATACCGCGCCTCTGGAAATCGTAGCAGAGAAGGCAAAGGACTGTGACATTCTTCTGCATGAGGTGGAGTATACTGCCGGTCTTTCCGCAAGGGAGCCGAAGTGGCAGAAATACCATCGGGAGGTTCATACCTTAAGTGTTGATCTGGCGAAGATTGCCAGCAAGGCACAGCCAAAGCTTCTCGTTACCTATCATCGGATTTACCATATGGAAATCCAGGATAATACCGTGGACGTGGAGGCTGAGATGACCCGCAGAAACGAAGCTATCTTACAGGAGATCAAACATGCCGGATATGAGGGTCCGGTAGTGAACGGACTGGATCTGGATATATTTTAGAACAGGATAAACTCGGACGCGCCACCTGCGCACTGGAAAAGCTACCGAAGCATAAACTATCATAAGAAAGCTTCAGGGTGGCTTTTTCTTTGCAGACATTTCCAAAGCCGTTGACACCTGGAGAGGAACGGGCCTGCCTGGAACGCTTACAGGAGGGGGACCGCGAGGCACGTGATATCCTGATCGAACGGAATTTGAGGCTGGTGGCACATGTGGCCAAGAAATATCAGGGAGCGGATTATGAACAGGATGATCTGCTTTCGGTGGGGACCATTGGTTTGATCAAGGCGGTGAATACCTTTCACCCGGAACGGGGAAGCCGCCTGGCTACCTATGCGGCAAAATGCATCGAGAATGAAATCCTCATGATGTTCCGTGCCGGAAAGAAATACAGCCGGGAGGTGTCGTTGTTTGAGCCGATCGGAGTGGACAAAGACGGGGAATCGGTCAGCCTGGTAGATGTCATTGAGCTGGAGACAAAAGAGGTGCTGGAAAATCTGATCCTGGATCAGGATATCCGGGAGCTGTACGAAGCCTTTTCATGCTGCTTAAAGCCCCAGGAACAGTCGGTGGTGAAGCTGCGTTATGGCCTTTTCGGGGTGAAGCCCTGTACCCAGAGAGAAATCGCCGGGCAGCTTGGTATTTCCCGATCCTATGTATCCAGGATTGAGAAGCGGGCACTGAAAAAACTGGGTGAGCATTTGGAAACAGCACAGAATGAAATAATAATCACATAAATCGCAAGAAAATTGCATTGTGTTCAGGTGCTTTCCCATATATAATGTATGGGAAAGCATTTGGTTTTACAGGCAGCGGACCTGTGAAAGAAGAACCATCAGCCAAAGGAGGGCGTTATTATGTCTACAATTTTAGTTACAGGCGGTGCCGGCTATATCGGAAGCCACACCTGTGTTGAACTTTTAAATGCCGGCTACGATGTGGTTGTCGTGGACAACCTCTGCAATTCCTGCCGGGAATCCTTAAACCGTGTGGAGGAGATCACCGGAAAGAAGCTGACCTTTTACGAGGTAGATCTTCTGGACGAGCCGGCCCTGGATTCTGTGTTCCAGAATGAAAAAATAGACGCGGTCATTCATTTTGCAGGCTTAAAGGCTGTTGGTGAGTCTGTATACAAGCCATTGGAATATTATCACAACAACATTACCGGAACCCTGATTCTCTGCGATGTGATGCGCCGTCACGGCTGCAAGAGCATTGTGTTCAGTTCTTCCGCAACCGTATACGGCAATCCGGCATTTGTGCCGATCACCGAGGAATGTCCGAAGGGTGAGATCACCAATCCTTACGGACGCACCAAGGGCATGCTCGAGCAGATCCTGACTGACCTTCATACTGCAGATCCGGAATGGAAGGTGATGCTCTTACGTTACTTTAACCCGATCGGAGCTCATAAATCCGGCCGTATCGGAGAGAACCCGAAGGGTATCCCGAACAATCTGCTCCCGTATATCACGCAGGTGGCTGTGGGCAAGCTGGTATGTCTTGGTGTCTTTGGCAATGACTACGACACTCCGGACGGAACCTGCGTCCGCGATTACATCCACGTTGTAGACCTGGCAGACGGTCATGTAAAGGCACTGGACAAGCTCTCAAAGGAGCAGGGCGGAGTCTGGATCTACAATCTGGGAACCGGTGTTGGCTATAGCGTGTTAGATGTCATCAATGCCTTTGAGGAGGCCAACAACTTAAAGATCAACTATGTCTTTAAGGAGCGCCGCGCAGGCGATGTGCCGCAGTGTTACGCAGATTCCTCTAAGGCAGAGAGGGAGCTTGGCTGGAAGGCAAAATACGGTATCCGGGAGATGTGTGAGGATTCCTGGAGATGGCAGAAGAACAATCCGAACGGATATGATGAGAAATAATCAAAACAAAAAACAAAGAAGAGGAGACCGGTCAGGTCTCCTCTTCGCTCATTAAAGATTTCATAATAAAGGAATAGATTTCTTTGCTTTTATGTTCCCATCGGGAGCTCATGGCAGCGGCCTGTTCACGGTCCGGAACCGATAAGTTCAGCTCAATGAGAGGCGAACGGCCTTCCCGCACCTCGCAGTGAACGATGTAATCCTGGCTGGTGGACTTGTAGTAGTCGGAAACCAGGCTGACCTCGTTGCGCAGCCGGAGACGGTTTTCTTTTAAATAGGTATCCATATCCTCGATGATGGCCGGGGAAATGTTGTTCTCAAAAAAGGTTAAGGTTTCCTCACCCTCCCTGGTGATCTCATAGCGGGTGGTGCTGTGGGTGGACTCGGCGTGAATGAGTCCGGAATCCTTCAGCTCCCCAAGAGCCTGCTGGAGCGTAAAGTAGCTGGCATATTCATGCTGCAGGAAAAAATCTGTCAGCTGTGCGTTGGTCAGCGGGAAATTCACTTTTTTGAGCATATATAAATTCATCAGTTTGTACAGTGTCATCGGTTCAGACAACATGGAAACGGACCTCTTTCATTCTACAAGTTTTTATTAATCATACCAATTTAAACCTTTTAAATCAAGTGAAATTATGCTAAACTAATGCCATGTATGACAAAAAATAAGAGGGTACTATGAGAGAAAAAATTAACCGACTGGCAAAAGGCATCGTGGATGCGGAAGTTCCGGAGGTCCTTATCCTTCCGGAAACCTGCGATGGTACGGTGACAGCCGGCCAGGTATGCAGAAAAGAACTTTATGTGGCAGACCATTATGGCTGCTTTGTGAAAGGGCTGGTATATTCCTCCCATCCGTGTGTGCGGGTGCTGGGAAATTCTTTCGGGGGAAACCGGAACCGTATCTTTTATGAGGTGGACTGCCGTACCTTGTCAGACGGAGATAAAATCGAGGGAGTATTTGAGCTGGTGACCAATGGCGGCGAAAAAAAGCTGCCATATTCTTTTGCCGTGGAGCCGGATCCGGTAGGAAAGATCCTGGCAGGTCTAAAGCAGCCGGAAGATTTTGCAAGGCTGGTGCAGGCTGACGGAGAGTTTGCAAAACGTCTGTTTGAGTACCGGGATTTTACGGAAGCGCCGTTTTTACAGGATCTTCATGTCCGGGCTTTGTATGATGGTTTAAAGGGAAGGCCGGACCGTCAGTGTGAACTGGAAGAGTTTCTGATCGGCATGAACGTGAAAAAACCGGTGGAATTAAAGACAGACACCGCGGTGCGCAGCCTGGAAAACCCACAGACAGGCACGGGCGGTGTTATCCGCGTGGATCGCAGTACCTGGGGACATGTGCGGTTTGAGGTGCATGCGGACGGAGATTTTATCAATCTGCCGCAGACGGTATTTACAGAAGCAGATTTTCAGGATGACCATTGTGAGATCCTTTACCGCATTGACGGAATGCATCTTCATCAGGGTCGAAATCTCGGAGCAGTCTGGATCACGTCCATGCGTCAGAAAATCTGTGTTCCGGTGGAGGTCCTGACAGGTGAAGAGCTGAAAAACCGCGCGGGATATGGCCGGCGCGAAGCTGTCGGCAAATATCTGGAGCTGCGTCTGGAATACGAGCTTGGACTATACGGGGAGGCACTGATGCTGAATCAGCTGAAGCAACAGCTGGAAGTCATCCGCAGCCAGTATGGCGAGAGCCTCGCGGTGAGTCTGTATCAGGCAGATCTTCTGATTCTGGAGGGAGATGCAGAAGGCGCAAAGGAGCTCCTTAAAAGCAGTCAGGAAGAGGCGGCAGCGGTGCGGAAATACCGCCCGGAATATGAGCAGCTTCACCGTTATCTGCTGAACCAGCTGAGTGAAGAAGACCAGAACGCGGAGTCTGAAAAAGAGGACGGGGATCTGGCAGAGCTCCGTTTGGAATTTGAGAACGGAAGCCGTAGTCCGTACCTGTATGTCAGGGTGTGGAAACTGTATCAGCAGTGTCCGGAGCTTCTCACAGGACTTTCTGATTTTGAAGTGCAGGTGCTGATGTTTGCTGCGAAGCGGAAGCTGATGGATCAAGCTTTTGCCTGCAGGACTGCAGGATTTGCCCCCTCAAAAAAGTATGGAGGAAAGCTGCTACTGCGATTCTTTATGATGCTGTATCAGCAGTATCCGGAACCGGAGATCCTGAACGCAGTCTGCAGCATCCTGATCAAGGCGGACTGCCGCGATAAAAAATATTTTCACTGGTATAAAAAAGCACTGGAGGAGGGCATCAGCCTGACCCGCCTGTACGAATATTACCTGTATGCGCTTCCTGAGGATTATCCGTATCTGCTCCCGAAAGAGGTGCTTTTATATTTCTCCTACGAGAAATCCATGGACACGGCTAACCGTGAGGTGCTGTACGGCAATATTGTGAGATTTATGAACCCGGAATCTACGCTGTACCGGCAATATGAGCGGGACATCGAACAGTTTACCATGGAACAGCTTCTGCGTTCCCGGGTGAACAGCCGTCTGGTGACGCTGTATCAGCATGTATTATATAAAGAAATGATCGATGAGCAGGTGGCCCGCGTGCTTCCGGCTATCCTAAAATCTTATCGGATTACGGTATCTGACAAAAGAATCCGTTATGTTGTGGTGTGCTATGAGGAACTGGACCGTGAGGATATGTTCGCGGTCAGGGACGGCGTGGCTTATGCACCGCTTTTTTCCAGTCATCCGGTTCTTTTGTTCCAGGATGAATACGGAAATCGTTATACAGATGTTTCCTACCGGAAGCAGCAGGCTATGATGGAAAACAGCAAAGAACTGGAGGAACGCTGCTACGATATCTCTCCGGAGCAGCCTATGCTTCTTCTGGAACGCTGCAGCGCAATCGTGAAGGATGACCCGCAGAGCATGACAGACCGCCGTGTTTTAAGGCGGGGACTGACGGAACTGAAATTGCATCCTTTATTCCGGGAAAAGCTGCTGGAAAGCCTGCTGGATTATGACAGCCGGCGTCAGAACGTGGAGGAGAATACAGCAGCTGTTTTGGATTACCGGAACCAGCTGAAGCCGGAAAAGCTGTCGCGGGAGAAACGGGGAAAGCTGATCCGTATGCTGATCCTTTCGGGAAACGTTCCGGAAGCCTTTTCCATAGTAAAGGAATTTGGCTGGAGCGGTGCAAAGGAACAGGAGCTTCTGGAGCTGTGCAGTCAGATGATCTTAAAACATCAGCCGGAATCGGACGATACCCTGTTAAAGCTCTCCTGGGAGCTTTTTACAGAGAATCAGTGGGATGGAGCTGTGCTGGACTATCTGTGCGAGCACTTTAACGGAACTTCGGAGCAGATGTACAGACTTCTCATGCAGAGTGAGGCAGAGCATGTGGAGCTTTACGATCTTCCGGAGCGTCTTCTGGCACAGATGATGTTTAGCGGTGAGACAGAATATCTGGATCCGGTGTATGACTGCTACAGGAGCGGAAAGCAGGTCAGTGACCTGGTGTCCAGGGCGTATTTCACTATGAAGTCCTGCGATTATTTCCTGAAAAACCGTCCGACAAAGGATCTGGTATTTACCTATCTGGAAGACGCAGTTCAGGAAACTACGGATAAAAAACGGATCCCTACCATTTATCTGCTTGCGCTGACCCTGTGGTACAGTCAGCAGGAGGCGCTGACCGGAAAACAAAAAGAACTGGCCGCTGACATGGTGGAGGAGCTTCTGGAGGAAGGCCGGATCTTTGCATATTTTCACCAGCTTGGACGCCATATTCCGATGCCGGATTCCGTGATGGACCAGATCACCATTGAGTACCGGGGCAGCAGGGAGATAAGGCCTCAGCTGAAAATCCGGGTGCTTCCGGGAGAGGAGGCAAGCCACAACGCGGAGTTTGTGAAGGTATATCCCGGCATTTACATCCATCAGCATGTTCTGTTTGAGGGAGAGGTGCTGGAATATGAGGTATATGAAAACGGAACAGACGGAGGAAAGAAGACGGATGAGGGACGGCTTTCCTACGACGGTTCCCAGACAAACAGCCAGCTGAGCCGGTTTGCGGCGCTTAACGACATGAGCCGCTGTCTTGCTGAAAAAGATGGGCAGAAGCTTAAAGAAAAGATGGAGAAGTACATGACGGATCATGCTGCCATGGAGTCTCTGTTTACATTAACATAGAGGAACGATATGAATGAATTGGTAGCAGGCATAGACCTGTGCGATGAATATACGCAGGTAAACTGCAATGATGAAGAGAAAACATGGACCTTTCCCACGGTACTCTGCCGTCACAAGGTTTCCGGCACCTGGTCGGTAGGGGAAGATGCTTATGCCCAGACCTTAAGAGGCGAAGGAAGCCTGACGGATAAACTGGTAAAGCTGGTTTTAAAAGAAGGCACTGCGACACTGGAAGGCATCCGCTATACCGCTGTGGAGCTTCTGGAACGGTTCCTGGAACGGGTACTTTGGCAGGTTCAGAAAAATCTGGGCACGGAAGCCGGCTTTCAGGAGCTGGTGTTTACCGTGCGCAGCCTGGATGAACGCCTGACAGAGGCGCTGTATTCCTGTGGAGAAAAGCTTGGTGTGGACCGGGCCCGTATACGCATCATCGGGCATACGGAAGGTCTGATCTACTATATGCTCAGCCAGAAAAAAGAAATCTGGAGCGGAAACGTCGGGTTGTTTGATCTGTCCGAGCAGGAGCTGCGCTACTATGAAATGAAAGTACAGCGGGGGTTGAAGCAGAATGCGGTTTTAGCTGAGTTTGAGCGGATAGAGGAAAGCTTCAGCCTGGATATCCTGGAAACTCCGTCCGGGGCAAAGCTGGGAGATAAGATTCTCTGTACCTGTGCGGAACGGCTGATGCAGCGGAAACTGTATTCTGCGGTCTTTCTGATGGGAAAAGGGTTTGAAAAGCGGGAGTGGGCCGAAGATTTCATGAAGCTGCTCTGCACAAAACGCCGTGTCTATATGGAGACAGCCGTGTTTGCCAAGGGTGCAGCTCTGTGCGCCGCAGACCGTCTCCGCCCACAGACTTCCTACCCGTATGCGATGATCTGTGAGGGACACCTGAAAGCTTCTGTTACCATGCAGGTACTGCATAAGGGCCAGGACACTGCGGTAACGCTGGCAGCTGCCGGAGACAGCTGGAGAGAGAGCGGAGGCATGCTGGAGGTGATCCCGGAAAAGCAGAATGCAGTGGAGCTCGAAATCACGCCGTTTGATTCCAAAAAGAAGAGGACGGTCACGCTGATACTGGAGAATTTTCCGAAACGCCCGGAAAAGACTACGAGGGTACGGGTGGAGATTTCCTTCCTGGATGAAAAGACGATGCGGATCGTTCTGACCGATCTTGGTTTCGGGGAATTGTTCCCGGCTACGGGAGCTAAAGTTGTACAAGAGGTTATGCTATGAGTTTGAGATTATGCAGATCGGAAAAAGTGAAAAATCCATATTACGTGAGTTTTCTGGGAATGCATCTGTATTCTTCCCAGGAGCTGGCCTATGTGATCTACCATTATCCGCTTCTGGTAATGGACTGTCTGGTCGATGAACGCCTGCTGGACTTTTTGCGGGAGGAACTGAATATGGGATTTCTGGCCCTGAAGCTGGAAAACTGGAAAAAAAGCGGGGAAGATCCGGATGAAATGCTGATCTTTCTCCTTCAGGAAAGTGATTATTATTCCCAGAACGAGATTTCGGAATACAGGCAGACCTTAAGCGGCTACCGGAAACAGCCGCCTGCGGAGATGAAAAAGCTTAAGGCAGACGCGCTGTTTGGTATGCGCCAGTATGGAAAGGCAGTCCGGCTGTATCAGGAAATCCTGGATGATCTGCAGGAGGAGACGGGATCGGATGAGCTGGCTGCCGCTGTCTGGAATAATCTGGGTGCCTGCTACGGCCGCATGTTCCTGTTTGCCAGAGCTGCTGAAGCCTATGAAAAGGCTTATAACCGGAGCGGCAGCCGGGAGTGCTTGAGGAGCCTTTACTGGATTGAAAAGCTGGACAGCCGCATCGCGTTAGGAGAGCGCTTCCGTGCAGTCATCACGCAGGAGGAGCGGAATGCGTGGGAGGAGCAGTTCCTGGCTGCCAGGGAAAAAGCGGCACAGTCTGACCAGGTAAAGCAGGTGGAAACCTGGTTTTGCAATGGGGAAGAGGATGGAGAAAAGGCTGCCCGGAAACTGGTGGAAACCTGGAAAAGTGAATACCGCGCCATGATATAAGCAAAAAATAGAAAGAAATGTAAAATAATGCTTGACATATCGGAAAAAACAAGGTAAACTATCGGAGCAGTCGCAAGTGAGACATCTTGAGACGTAATATGGGGTCTTAGCTCAGCTGGGAGAGCATCTGCCTTACAAGCAGAGGGTCATAGGTTCGATGCCCTCTAGGCCCCATATAAACCGAATATGGGGGAATAGCTCAGTTGGCTAGAGCACACGGTTCATACCCGTGGTGTCGAGAGTTCAAATCTCCCTTCCGCTACTTTAACTGAAGTTCTGGATTTTCCGGAACTTCTTTTTGTTTTCCTGAATCTGTTTTTATATACTAAATTTTTCTAAAATCCCTTGTAACCTGAAAATGAGTGTGTTATAATCCGAAAAAGCTGAATGAAACGTTTTGAAAGGAAAGTCAAGTGAAGAAACTGTTAAAAAAATACGGACATATCTGGGTCTGCGGCTACATTCTTTTGTATCTTCCATATTTCTTCTGGCTGGAGAGCGTGATCACGGACAATTACAAGATCATGCATGTGGCATTGGACGATGTGATTCCGTTTAGTGAGTACTTTATCGTTCCTTACATGATCTGGTTTTTTTATGTTTCCGGCGCAGTTCTGTATTTCTTTTTTACAGATAAGCAGGATTATTTCCGGTTGTGTACCTTCCTGTTTATCGGTATGACCATCAGCATGATGATCTGCACCTTCTATCCGAATGGCACAGACCTGCGTGTGGAGGTGGATCCGAACAAGAATGTTTTCTGCTATCTGGTACAGATGATCCATAACAGTGATACACCGGCCAATGTATTTCCAAGCATTCATGTATATAATTCGTTAGGGGTCCATATCAGTGTTATGAACAGCGAACGCCTGAGAAATCACAAATGGGTCCGCCGGAGCTCATTTATCATCATGGTGGCTATCTGCATGTCCACTGTATTTTTGAAACAGCACTCGGTGGTCGATGTCACCGGTGCCATGGTACTGGCTTACGTTATGTATCAGTTTGTATATGGCAATGCCTATGTACTTAGCCATAGAGCGGAAAGACAGAAGGTTACCGGTTAAAAAATAAATGAAAAAGAATGTGCCAAGGCACATTCTTTTTTGATTGTCGGAATTGAATCTATTTTTATACAAAATTCCGTAGGAGATTTTTGGGTTTTATGATATACTTATAGGTAATAATGTATGGGTAACTGCTTTGCAGTTACAAATGCGGGAGGTGCCCATGTACTATTTTATCGTAAACCCGAACGCCCATGGCGGGCGGGGAGAAAAAATATGGAGAAAACTGGAACGCCAGATCATCAGATCCGGAATCCGGTATGAGGCCTACCAGACGGAAGAACCCGGCGATGCCAGACGTATAGCGGCTGCGCTGACTGCAGACATGCAGGAGCCGGCAACGATCGTGGCAGTGGGGGGAGACGGCACCGTGAATGAAGTCTTAAACGGCCTTGCCATCAGTGAACGTCTGACGTTTGGCTATATTCCTACTGGTTACGGCAATGACCTGGCCCGTGGGCTGAAGCTGTCGGGAAAGCCCGGAAAGTGTCTGAAACGCATCCTGAATCCTGCGGAGATTTGCAGGGTGGATTACGGTATCCTTTCTTATGAGGACGAGGAACCGGTTTACAGCCGCTTTATGGTCAGCAGTGGTATTGGGTTTGACGCTGCAGTCTGCCACCGTCTTCTGGATAAGAACGGAAGAGGAGGTCTGCGACAGATCCCTGGAAGAGGACGCTATGTCCTGGCGGGACTCAAACAGCTTGTAACCGCAAAGGCCTCGCGTGGGTACCTGATCCTGGACGGAGTCCAGCGTATAGAATTTAACCATATTTATTTTGTTTCCGTGCATAATCACGGCAGTGAGGGCGGAGGTTTCCTGTTTGCTCCCAGGGCGGTGTGTGATGATGGAGAACTGGAACTTTGCGTGGCACATACAGCTTCCAAGCTTCGGCTGTTCCCTGTTTTGTTTGATGCCTACAGGGGACATCTTGGCAGACGGCGCGGTGTGCATTTTTATCGCTGCAAAGAGGCTGTGATCCATGTGGACCAGCCGATGCCGGTCCATGCGGACGGAGAAAACTGTTTTTGTCAGGAGGAAGTGCGGGTACGCTGTGTTAAGAAAAAGCTCCGCATGATCCTGCAATGATCTTAATAAAGGAGAGAACAACTATGCGAATCGGACAGGGATACGATGTCCATAAGCTGGTAGAAGGACGTGATCTGATCCTGGGTGGAGTTACCGTCCCTTATGAGAAGGGCCTTCTGGGGCATTCCGACGCGGATGTATTAGTTCATGCAGTTATGGACGCCCTTCTGGGAGCAGCCGCGCTGGGAGATATCGGCCAGCATTTTCCGGATACCGATCCAAAATATAAAGGAATATCCAGCATAGCCCTCTTAAAGGAAGTCGGAGCACTTCTGGAGGCAGAGGGTTATGTTATCGAGAATATTGATGCCACGATCATTGCCCAGCGGCCAAAACTTGCGGCATACCGGCCGCAGATGGCAGAAAATATTGCGAAGGCGCTGCACCTAGAGTTAAATCAGGTGAGTGTCAAGGCAACTACAGAGGAGGGGCTGGGCTTCACCGGGAGCGGGGAAGGTATTTCTTCCCAGGCCATCACCCTGCTTTCCCATATGCGCGACTTTGCGGCAGATGACCGCATGGTGTACCGGGATGACGCCTACAGCGGCGGCTGCGGCGGCTGCCCGGGGTGTTGCGGCAGCAAAAACGCAGAATCATAAAGGAAAGAAAACAGCCCTGAACGGGGGAATACAAGGAGGAATAACATGAAGATTTTTAATACACTGACCAGAAGAAAAGAAGAATTTGTGCCGTTAGAGCCGGGAAAGGTAAAGATGTATGTATGCGGCCCGACTGTGTACAACTTCATCCATATCGGAAACGCGCGTCCGATGATCATTTTTGATACAGTTCGCCGTTACTTTGAGTACAAAGGCTACGATGTTAATTACGTTTCCAACTTCACCGACGTGGATGACAAGATCATCAAGAAAGCCATCGAGGAAGGGGTAGATGCAGACACCATTTCCCAGCGCTACATCGCAGAGTGCAAAAAAGATATGGCTGACATGAACGTAAAACCGGCTACCACCCATCCACAGGCAACCCAGGAGATCGGCGGCATGCTGGAGATGATCCAGACCCTCATCGACAAGGGGCATGCTTATGTGGCAGCAGACGGTACGGTATATTTCCGCACAAAATCCTTCAAGGGCTATGGTAAGCTTTCCCATAAGAACCTGGATGAAATGATGTCAGGCTTTCGTGAACTGAAGGTAACCGGTGAGGAAAACAAGGAGGATCCGTCCGATTTTGTTCTCTGGAAGCCGAAAAAAGAAGGCGAGCCGTACTGGGAGTCCCCATGGTGCCAGGGTCGTCCGGGCTGGCATATTGAGTGCTCTGTCATGTCCAAGAAGTACCTGGGTGAGCAGATCGATATCCATGCAGGCGGTGAGGATCTTATCTTCCCGCATCACGAGAATGAGATCGCACAGTCTGAGGCAGCCAACGGCAAGACTTTTGCAAATTACTGGATGCACAACGGTTTCTTAAATATCGATAACAAGAAGATGTCCAAATCCCTCGGAAATTTCTTTACCGTCCGTGAAATCGGTGAGAAATACGATCTGCAGGTGCTGCGCTTCTTTATGCTGAGCGCACATTACCGCAGCCCGATCAACTTCAGCGCAGAGCTTATGGAGGCTTCCAAAAACGGACTGGAGCGCATCATCACCTGTGCAGAACGCTTAAAAGAGCTTCTGGGCAAGGTATCCGGCGACACACTGACTGAGGAAGAGCAGGAGAATAAGAAGAGCGTGGACGAGCTGGTTGCAAAATTCGAGGCAGCTATGGATGATGACTTCAATACCGCAGATGCTGTTTCCGCGATCTTCGAGCTGGTAAAGCTGGCTAACAGCACCGCAAACGAGGAGAGCAGCAAGGCCTATGTGGAGCTGCTTGCCGGAACCATCGCAAAGCTTTCCGATGTTCTTGGTATCATCACAGAGCGCAAGGCGGAGGTGCTTGACAGCGAGGTTGAGGAGCTGATCGCTGCAAGACAGCAGGCGAGAAAAGAAAAGAATTTTGCCCTGGCCGACGAGATCCGCCAGAAACTTCTGGATATGGGCATCGTGCTGGAAGATACCAGAGAGGGTGTAAAATGGAAGAGAGCATAAAAATCGAGGAGGCCATCGCAAAGGCACTGAAGCTGGAAACGGTGGATCCGCGGACCTACTCGCCGTTAGTACTTGCCTACATCGGAGACGCAGTCTATGAGCTGCTGATCCGTACGAAGGTCATCAACCACGGCAGCATGCAGGTCAACAAGATGCATAAAAAAAGTGCCAGTCTGGTAAAAGCAGAGACCCAGGCCAACATCATCAAAGCAATCCAGGATGATCTGACGGAGGAGGAACTGGCTGTATACAAACGCGGAAGAAACGCAAAGTCCGCGACTACAGCCAAGCATGCTACCATGATCGATTACCGCATGGCTACCGGCTTTGAAGCTCTGATAGGGTATCTGTACCTGCAGGCACAGCATAACCGTCTTCTGGAGCTGATCCGGGACGGACTCGAAAAGATTGGAGAACTTTCATGAGATATGAAGAACTGACTATAGAAGGAAGGAATGCCGTACTGGAGGCATTCCGTTCCGGAAAGACCATTGACAAGCTGTTTGTGCAGGACGGCTGCAAGGATGGCCCCATCCAGAGCATTGTCCGCGAAGCAAGAAAAGCAGACACCATCATCAGCTTTGTGCCGAGAGAGCGTCTGGACCAGATGTCCGAGACCGGAAAGCATCAGGGTGTCATTGCCCATGCCGCAGCTTATGAGTACGCAGAGGTGGAGGATATCTTAAAGGCAGCAGAGGAGAAGGGCGAACCGCCGTTTATCTTCCTGCTGGATGGCATTGAGGATCCGCATAACCTTGGGGCGATCATCCGTACGGCGAACCTGGCAGGCGCACATGGTGTCATCATCCCGAAGCATCGGGCAGCAGGTCTTACCGCTACAGTAGCAAAGACCTCCGCAGGTGCTTTGAATTATACACCTGTGGCAAAGGTTACGAACCTGGTCAAGACCATGGAAGATTTAAAGAAACGCGGCCTCTGGTTTGTCTGCGCGGATATGGGCGGTGAAGTCATGTACCGTCTGAATCTGAAGGGACCGATCGGTCTGGTCATTGGAAATGAAGGAAACGGAGTTGGCAAACTGATCCGGGAAAAATGTGACATGATCGCATCCATTCCGATGAAAGGCGATATTGACTCCTTAAATGCTTCGGTGGCAGCCGGTGTGCTGGCTTACGAGATTGTGAGACAGCGCCTGAACTGAGAAACGGAGTCCGGAAAGGAAGGCGTTTGTGATGAAGAAAAAAAGCATCAGGACCAGCACTGCAGTGCTTCTGACTGCGGCAGTGCTTTACGGGTGCGCAGGAAACAGTGCCCCGGCAGGCACAGAGCATTCTGATAAGGTGCAGGAAACTTCCGCTTCGGAAGCAGCAGAAACTTTGGGAGTGGAGGATTCGGCAGAGACACTGGCAGTCATTGAGGACGAGGCAGTACCGCTTTATCAGAAGCCGGCCGGCAGTGATGTTCGTACTCCGGTGGCAAGCGGCAGTGTGACATATGGCAATGGCCGTGCCACGATCGATGCTTCCAATACCTCCAATGGCTATGTCATGATCAAGTATACCGGCGGACAGAGCCGCATCAAGATCCAGATTGCCAAGTCTACCACATATACTTATGATCTGAATGCCCGGGATGCTTATGAGGTGTTCCCGTTCACAGAGGGTAACGGAACCTACAGGATCAAGATTTTTGAGAATGTCAGCGGAAACCAGTACGCCCAGGTCATGAGTCAGGATATATCGGTCAGTCTGGCGGATGAGTTCGCACCGTTCTTAACTCCGAACCAGTATGTAAACTTTTCAAACGGAAGCGCTGCGGTAAACAAGGGCGCGGAGCTGGCGGCTTCTGCGGCAGATGCGATCGGCGTGGTCACCAATGTATACAATTATGTGATCAACAACATTACCTACGACACTGCCAAGGCTGCTTCGGTACAGAGTGGTTATCTTCCGAATGTGGACCAGGTGCTGGCGCAGAAAACAGGCATATGCTTTGACTATGCAGCTCTGATGACAGCAATGCTGCGTTCTCAGGATATCCCGACGAAACTGGTTATCGGCTACAGCGGCGGGCTGTATCACGCATGGGTCAATGTTTACATCGATAATATCGGCTGGGTCGATAACTTCATTTACTTTGACGGACACAACTGGTCTCTGATGGACCCGACCTTTGCTTCCTCAGGAGGACAGAGTGAGTCTATCCGGCAGTACATTGGAAACGGATCCAATTATCAGGCGAAATATACCTATTAAGATACACAGAGGGGGAGTGAACGATGGCAGCGAAAGTTTATTCCGGACGGGAACTGTCGGCATTCTGTCTTCAGATATCTATTCTGCTGAAGGCCGCAGTCCCGTTAGATGAGGGGCTCTATCTGATGGCAGAGGATGCCCCGACGGAAGAGGAAAAGAAGCTTCTTCACACCATGGGTGAGGATGTGGAGCTGGGGGATCCGTTCTTTGAATCCCTGGAACGTACCGGCGCATTTCCGCCCTACGTGGTGCGCATGGCAAAGCTGGGACAGCAGAGTGGTACCCTGGACCAGATGATGGAGTCCCTGGCAGATTATTATGAAAAAGAATATTACATGATGAAAAATATCCGCAATGCCATTACCTATCCGGTGATGATGGTCGGCATGCTTCTGATTGTACTGTTTGTCCTGTTCACCCGTGTGATGCCGGTTTTTGAGCAGGTATACGCACAGCTTGGTGTACAGATGTCTCCGCTTTCCCAGGCGGCCTCCAGGCTTGGCGGTATTTTAAGCGGTGCAGCTCTGGTGGTGTTTGTACTTCTGGCAGTGGCAGTCCTGATCGCGGCAATCGCGGCCGGCGCAGGAAAAGAACTGACGATTGCCCACAAGCTTATGGAACGGCTGAAACGAAACAGCAAGACAGCGCTGGCAGCTGCAGGCCGCCGTTTCACCGCAGTGCTTGCACTGACCATTCGCAGCGGTATGGAACTGGATAAAGGTATGGAGCTGGCAAGAGAGCTGGTAGACAATGGCAAGGTGGCAGAAAAAATCGATGTCTGCAGCGAAAAGCTGCAGCTGGGTGAGGGCTATTATGAGGCCATGAAGGAATCCGGACTGTTCAGCAGCTTTCATATCCAGCTTATCAAAGTAGGTGTGCGAAGCGGTAAGATGGACGAAGTGCTGCAGGAAATTTCAGATGACTATGAACAGCAGGCAGATGCTTCCATTGATGCTATGGTGGCAAGACTGGAACCTACTCTGGTGGCAGTCCTGGCAGTGGCAGTCGGGCTGATCCTTCTTTCTGTTATGCTTCCGCTGGCAGGAATCCTGGCGGGGGTAGGCTGAGACTGACGGAGGGATGAACATGAAAAAAAAATGGGATAAGCGGTTCCTGGCCGGATGCATTGCCTCGGTGATTGTGTTCGGCGCGGTCATGGGCCTGTTTGTGAACGGCGTGTTTTCCTTCCTGGGCCGTGCAAGGTCAGAGGGCTCTGATACCCTGATCAAGGCGATCCGCCAGGCTTCTGTACAGTGTTATGCGATTGAAGGACGTTATCCGCCGAGCGTGGAATACCTGGAGGAGCATTATGGAATCCAGATCGACCGGGAACGCTACAATGTGTTCTACAGTGGTTTTGCTTCCAATATCATGCCGGATATCACCGTGATCCCTGCTAAAGGAGGTGAAGACAGTGAATGGCAGCCGTAATCGGAATGACGGGCAGACCATGAGTGTGCTCTTTACCATGCTGCTGTTTCTGGTCTTCATTATGTGTGCGCTGTTTACGGTGCTTGCAGGCAGCAAGGTATACGAAAATATCAGCAGCCGCATGGATCAGACCTACACGGGCAGTGTAGCACTCCAGTATGTGGCCAACAAAGTACGCCAGGGTGATGCGGATAAGGCAGTGGCTGTAAAAACGGAAGACGGACAGTCGGTTCTTGAAATCCGTGAAACCATAGAGGGCGGTGATTACATTACCTGGATCTACTATTATGAAGGCAGTATCCGGGAACTGTTTACCTGTGAAGACAGCGGGCTTGGGCTGGCGGACGGACTTGAGATCCTCGAGTGCGATGGCCTTACGATAACGCAGGAGGGCAGGCTGCTTCATGTGACAACGCTTGGGACAGGGGGCGCAAGCCTGACGCTGTCACTGCGCAGCGGAAGGATGGTGACAGGGCAATGAACAGACGAAGTGCTTCCGGCTCCGGCATTTTCCTGATGGAAATGATGGTAGTCGTATTTTTCTTTATGCTCTGCGCATCTACCTGCATTCTTGCATTTGCAAAATCAGACCGGATGAGCCGTCTGGCCTGGGAGCGTGACCATGCTGTCAGCGCGGCACAGTCGGAGACAGAGCTCTGGAAGCTTTCCGATGAGCGCATGGATGGGAAGCAGGACCGCTACTGGAATGCAGACTGGGAAGAGACACAAGACCCTGCTGCGGCGGTCTATACGGGTGTCCTGACAGAGTCCGTGCAGGATACCGGCATGCAAAAGCTTAAGATTGTGATCCGGGAAGCCGGAGAACGCGGCGAAGAACTGTTTGTGCTGGAAGCAGCGAAATATGTGAGACCATAGCCCGGCGGACGGATCCTGTCAAATGAAAAAAACAGGAACCGGGCCGGACAGCAGGCGGAGGATCACAGGAAACATCCGGAGGATGAGACAGATGGCAAAACAGGAAATCAGAAGAAAAGCGAATATCGGAAGCTCCAGTCTGATCCTGATCTTTATTGTGCTTTGCCTGGTGACATTCAGTGTATTGTCCCTTGGCAACGCAAAGCGGGAGGATGCACTTTCCCGCAGAAGCGCAGATTCGGTGCAGAAATACTACCGCGCGGATGCAGCGGGAGAGGCATTTTTACAGCTGGCAGACCAGGCGCTCTTAAAGGGCGACAAAGACAGTCTTATGCCATATCTGCAGAGTGCTTCCGGCACCTATTGTACCGATGTGGCCATGAATGCAGGCCAGGCGCTCCGGGTAGAACTGGCGCTGGACTGGGAACAGAAAACGTATCAGGTGCTTTCCTGGAAGCTATATCACCAGGAAGACTATGAGATCGATCAGTCCATTCCGGTATGGAGTGGCAATTAAAGCAGGAGGGAGTGCCTTTGTTTACAGAAGATGTACTGCGCAATGCAGTAGAACAGGGTGCGGCAGATATATTCCTGATCCCAGGCATGCCGCTTTCCTGGAAGGTGGGCGGAAAGATCATGTATCAGAGTGACGAAAAGATTTTTCCGAAAGAAATTGAAGAGATGGTGCGGGAAATTTACGCACTGGCAAATAACCGCAGCATGGATCATGTTGTGGAATGCGGTGACGATGACTTTGCAATGGCACTTCCGGGCGTTTCTCGTTTCCGTGTCAATGTATTCCGTCAGAGAGGTTCTCTGGCTGCAATCATCCGTGTGATCACATTTGACTTGCCGGATTTTCGCAATCTGAACATCCCTCAGGTGGTGATCGATATTTCCCGTATGACGAAGGGCTTTGTTCTGGTAACGGGACCTGCGGGAAGCGGTAAGAGTACCACGTTGGCCTGTATCATTGACCAGATCAATAAGACACGCAACGTGCATGTGATCACGCTGGAGGATCCGATCGAGTACCTGCACCGGCATAATCAGAGTGTTGTTACCCAGCGAGAGATCGGCCTGGATACCGAAAGCTACGTGACGGGTCTTCGCGCAGCGCTCCGTCAGGCACCGGATGTTATTCTGGTTGGTGAGATGCGCGATGAAGAAACGATCAAGACAGCACTGACTGCGGCAGAGACCGGTCATCTGGTCATTTCTACCCTGCACACAGTCGGCGCGGCCAACACCATAGACCGAATCATTGACAGTTTCCCGCCGGCACAGCAGGAACAGGTGCGGGCACAGCTCTCCATGGTCATGCAGGCCGTGGTTTCCCAGCAGCTGATCCCGAAGGTGGAGGGCGGTGTGGTCCCTGCCTTTGAGGTTATGTTCTTTAACAATGCGATCCGAAACCTGATCCGTGAGTCCAAGATCCACCAGATCGACAATATCATCGCTACCTCCCAGGAGGAAGGCATGATCACCATGGACAACAGCCTCATAAAGCTGTTTAAGGATGGAAAGATCAGCAGGGAAAATGCTGTTATTTACAGCAGCAACGGTGAGCTGATGGAAAAGAAGCTGGCAAGGCTATAATAGAAGACAGAATGCGAAAAAGGCGTTCTGGCAGTGTGATTTGCTGCCAGAGCGCCTTTTTCATATGATAGGAAATTACGTCCTATCATATAAAAACGCTCCGCGAGGATGTGCCAAGGCACATTCTTTTGTGAACAAAATCAGGAATCCTCTACGGTCAGCAGCCGCAGACCGATATCGGACCAGGTGTTCCCGATCAGATAAGAGGTATAATTCTGGCCGGCTGCAATTTCAATCTGTGCGGAGAGCAGTGCCTCTGCCTGATTGTTTCCGGTAATGGTGCCGGAGCCGCCAAAGCCAATGACTATGATCGGAATCTCGCGCAGGAAGGAGTAATTGCCTGAGCTTGTTACGTAGAACTGGTAGGTACCGGCCATAGCCTGCTTATATGGGGTGACGGTCTGGAAGGCCACGTTCCGGAATATGGTTTCACCGCCGTAAAGCAGCAGATCATATCTGGAGCCGCTGTAGGTCATGTTGGCAAAGCGGTAGCAGCCGGTATTATAGGCGCGGGTATTACAGCCGGTGTCGGAAATCTGAACCATTTCCAGACCGCCGGAGGCAGAATCTACCAGAACCATAGTTACCTTTTTGCTGGCGGTAAACGGAAAGTTCTGCCGAAAAAGCACGGAACGCATGCCGGAGGCACGGCGGACGGTAACCGTATGGAAACCATCCGAGATCCAGTCATAGTTCGAAATGGTGCCAAAGCGGGAATTGATGGCATACGCAGTGCCATCAATGGTGATGTTGACGGCAAAGCTGTTGGTGGAGGCATTTAAGAACCGCACCTGTCCGTAATAACGCGGGGAAATTGCGGGGTTCGTGGGAGTAAGAGGCAGGAAGCTGTTGCCCCAGCTGTTTCCATGATGTCCCCAGTGGTTGTTGCTGTTAATGCCCCAGTCCCAGTTTCCGCCGATGGCTCCGCTTGTGCTGTTTCCCGGATAGACCGGTCCGCCCTCGCCGGGGTCCGGCAGCGGAGCCACAGGGATGTTTGCTGCATCGTCCGGATAGACTGCCTTTTCTTCTTCCAGCTCCGGGAGCGGAGCCGCTGCATCGTTGTCACTTATATCAGAAGTTCCATTGTAATGTGTATCATTTTCAGCCATATTGCGCCTCATTGCTTTTTACTGTACTGTATGAAACGACAGGCCGCACGGTGCCGGAAAATATAAAGTTTTCGGGCTTCCATTGGGACAGATCATGGATTATAATGAAACAATATGGATGGAAAGCCGGTATGGAAGGCAGAAGGGAGAATGGATATGGGACTTCAGGTGAGAGTCTGGGGAGTTCGCGGGTCCGGGCCGGAATGTGGTCCGGAATATCAGGAATATGGGGGAAATACCTCCTGCGTGACCGTCCATACAAAAGACAAAACGGTGATCCTGGATGCCGGAACCGGGATTGGAAATTTTTGTCGGAGCTTTAAGCGGCAGATGGATGGAAAGCGCAGACGTCTGGATCTTCTGCTCAGTCATTTCCATATGGATCATCTGATGGGACTGTACGGTAGTTCCTTTCTTTTTGATCCGCAGATGGAAGTCCATATTTATGGGGAGCGTCCGGGAGAAAAAAGTCTGAAGGAATGCCTGTGCCAGATGTTTGGACCGCCTTACTGGCCGCTTCCGTTAGATCAGCTTCCGGCCCTTATCCGGTTTCATGAGATTCAGGCGGGAGATGTGTTTTTGCTGGAGGATCAGATCCGGGTGCAAACACTTAGCGGCGAACATCCGGGCGGAAGCATTTTATACCGGCTGGAGGAGGCAACGCAAGGGTCTGAGCCAGCCAGCATCGTGTACGGGCTTGACTGCGAGCTGACCGATGCGATGTTTCAGAAACTGAAAGAGTTTGCCGGAGCCTGTGGCCTGCTGATCTGTGATGCCTGTTATACGGAGGCGGAGCTTTTGCTCAGGCAGGGATGGGGACATGGTTCCATCGAACGGTGCCGGAAGCTGCGGCAGGCAAGCGGAGCGCAGCAGGCGCTTTTCATGCATTATGAACGGGGCTATCAGGATACGTTTCTGCGAGAGCAGGAGAAAATATCACTGGCGCAGGATCCGGCCTGTCTGTTTGCGCGGGAGGGTATGGCTCTCAAAGTACATGGGCAAGGATGACTGCCAACAGAAAGACAAAAATACGGTTTGGAGAATAGCCTGAACTGAAAATCTGGAGGAGTTACTTATGACGCAAAAGGAAATGCAAAGCATTCTTGAGATCGGCACAGCCATTTCTTCGGAAAAGGATTATAACCGGCTGCTGGAGATGATCTTAAACCGGATCATGGAACTGACTCACGCCGATGCCGGAACTCTTTATCTGGCAGACGGGGATTTGCTGCGATTCAAAATTATGTGCAACAATACCATGCACACCTGTGAGGGAGGAGATGGAAAGGAACCAAATCTTCCTCCGGTCAGGATGAGCAGGGAAAATGTCTGTGCCATGTGTTATCTGGAAAACAGGACTGTATGCATTGAAAATGTGCGGACTTCAACGGAGTACGATTTCTCCGGTCCGGTCCGTTATGATGCCATGACCGGATATCACACTCAGTCCATGTTGGTAGTTCCCATGCATAACCGGCAGGGAGAGCGCCTTGGTGTGATCCAGCTCATCAACGCTATGGATGCAGCAGGGAATATCTGCGCTTTTCCGGCAGATATCATTCCGGCGGTGGAATCTGTAGCTTCTCAGGCAGCCATTACCATTCAGAATGTTCTTTATATTGAGAATATCAAGGAACTGTTCGAGTCTTTCGTACGCGTCATGTCCTCCGCGGTTGACGAAAGAACCCCTTACAATGCAAGTCATACACGCCATATGGTGGAATACGGACGTCATTTTATTGATTATCTCAATGAAACGGCGAAAGCAGAGGGCAGGGAACCATGGTTTGACGCGGAACACAGGCACGAGCTTCTTATGAGTGTCTGGCTGCACGATATCGGAAAGCTCGTGATCCCGCTGGAGGTCATGAATAAAGAGGCGAGACTGCTGCCGGAGCAGAAGTCCGAAATCCTGCACCGCTTTGAGAAGATGCGCCTGCTGGCACAGATTGCATGCTTAAAAGGAGCTATTTCCGGGGAAGCCCTGGAAAAGCGGCTGGAAGAATTAAAACAGGACGGGGACACCATTCTTCGTGCCAATACAGCCGGATTTTGCCCGGACGATCTGCGGGAGGAGATCTGCCGAATCCGTGAGAAAACCTATACGGAAGAGGATGGCAGCGAAAAGCCGTGGCTTGAGGAGGAAGAATTTCAGATGCTTATGATCCGCAAGGGAACTTTGTCGGAGAAAGAACGTGCTGTCATGGAAAGTCATGTGGTCATCACCGACAAGCTGCTTTCTGAGATCCGTTTCTCCAAAGAGCTGTCCCATGTAAGGGAATGGGCGGCCAGTCATCACGAGCTTTTAAACGGAAGCGGTTATCCAGAGCATCTGATGGCAGAGCAGATCCCGATGGAGGTGCGCATCATCACAATCCTGGATATATTTGATGCGCTGGTGGCAGATGACCGGCCGTACAAGCCGGGCATGCCCGTGGAAAAGGCACTTGGAATCCTGGATATTATGGCAGACAAAGAAGGAAAGCTGGATCCGGAGCTGACCCGGCTGTTTAGGAAAAGCCGCTGTTGGGAAAAGGACTGATAGTGTTACTTAAAATGAAAAATATAATTTGATGTTACAGCTGTTTTATGCTAATATCAATAGTTGGGCAGATAGAGGATTATCTGTCGCGAAAAAAATAGAAAACTTGTAGCTATATCACAGCAGCTCTCGAAAAGCACCGGGTGACCAGTACGTTCAAAAAGTATGTGGCACCTCAGATCGTGCAGGAGATTTTAGACAGCGGCAATCCGGAGGCTCTGATGGTAGGCGGGAGAGTCGTAAACATTGCCGTGTTATTTGTAGATATCCGCGGCTTTACGACCATGTCTGAGAAACTAACACCTTCCGAGGTGGTAGAGATCTTAAACCAGTACCTGACTCTGATTGCGGACTGTATTATGCGAAACGGAGGCACGCTGGACAAATTCATCGGCGATGCAGCCATGGCATTCTGGGGAGCTCCGCTTCCGCAGGAAGACTATGTGATGAAGGCTGTCCGGGCGGCAGAAGATATGCGCCAGGGCTCCGATGAGCTTTCCAAAGTCCTGATGGAAAAATACGGGCGAACCGTATCCTTTGGCATCGGGGTTCATGTAGGAGATGCGGTGGTTGGAAATATCGGTTCTCCGCAGCGCATGGATTACACGGCCATCGGAGATACGGTCAATACCTCGGCACGTCTGGAGGCAAATGCCCCGGCCCGCACGATTTTTATATCCCGCGAGGTAGCAGACTGCCTGGAAGGACGCATCAAAACAACATCCCTTGGAACCAGTATTAAGTTAAAGGGAAAATCGGATATGGAGATTCTCACGATGGATGAGATTCTGGAATAGGAAGAGAAAAAGGCTCTTATGCAAAAAGATTTTATAAAAATCAGCATAAGAGCCTTTTTTTTAAAAAACAAAAAAGCCGAAAATCTTTGACTTCAAAGATCTTCGGCTTTATGAAAGCTGCTGACGGGAATCGGACCCGTGACCTCCGCACTACCAATGCGACGCTCTACCGACTGAGCCACAGCAGCGAACCTCGTATAATATAGCATGGGATTTGCGGAATGTCAACAGTATTTTTGAAAAAAATGAAAAAAATTTGGAACCCATTTACCCCCTTTCCCATTTCAGGGAAATGTGTTATGATAAGTTATTATCATGCGGCATAAAGCAAGACGCCCGCAAACAGTATGGAGGACTTCACGATGGAAAAAGAAAAAGAAGTTTTAGAGACAGCGGAAGAGAAAGATGTTGTTTCCAAGAACTTTATTGAGCAGGAGATCGATAAAGATCTGGCGGAGGGTGTTTACGATCACGTTCAGACCCGTTTCCCGCCGGAGCCGAACGGTTACCTGCATATCGGACATGCAAAGTCCATTTTATTAAACTACGGTCTTGCCCAGAAATACGGCGGCAAGTTCAACTTAAGATTTGATGATACCAACCCGACCAAGGAAAAAACCGAGTTTGTCGAGTCTATCATGGCGGATGTCAAGTGGCTGGGCGCAGACTTTGAAGACAGACTGTTCTTCGCATCCAACTACTTCCAGCAGATGTACGAGTGCGCGGTTCTTCTTATAAAGAAAGGAAAAGCCTTCGTCTGTGACCTGACTGCGGATCAGATCCGGGAATATCGCGGTGATTTCACCACCCCGGGTAAGGAAAGCCCGTACCGCAACCGCAGCATCGAGGAGAACTTAAAGCTTTTTGAGGAAATGAAAGAGGGCAAGTATCAGGATGGTGAGAAGGTGCTTCGTGCCAAGATTGATATGGCTTCTCCGAATATCAACATGAGAGACCCGGTCATCTACCGTGTAGCCCGTATGACACACCACAACACCGGCGATGCATGGTGCATTTACCCGATGTATGACTTTGCCCATCCGATCGAGGATGCCATTGAGCATATTACCCATTCCATCTGTACCCTGGAGTTTGAGGACCACCGTCCGCTGTATGACTGGGTGGTACGCGAGTGTGAGTTTGAGAATCCGCCGCGTCAGATTGAGTTTGCAAAGCTGTACCTGACAAACGTGATCACCGGTAAGCGTTACATCAAGAAGCTTGTTGAAGACGGCATTGTAGACGGCTGGGATGATCCGCGTCTGGTTTCCATTGCTGCGCTGCGCAGACGGGGCTACACTCCGGAAGCGATCCGCAAATTTGTAGACCTGGTTGGCGTATCCAAGGCAAACAGCTCAGTTGACTATGCTATGCTTGAGTACTGTATCCGTGAGGATCTGAAATTAAAGAAGGCCCGCATGATGGCAATCCTGGATCCGGTGAAGCTGGTCATTGACAACTATCCGGAAGGCCAGACAGAGATGCTCGAGGTTCCGAACAATCTGGAGAATCCGGAGCTTGGCTCCCGCATGGTTCCGTTCGGCAGAGAGCTCTATATTGAGCGTGAGGACTTTATGGAGGAACCGCCGCGCAAATACTTCCGTCTGTTCCCGGGCAATGAGGTTCGTCTTATGAGTGCGTACTTTGTAACCTGTACAGGCTTTGAGAAGGATGAGAACGGCAATATCACGGTCGTACACGCAACCTACGATCCGGCTACCAAGAGCGGTTCCGGCTTCTGTGAGCGTAAGGTAAAGGGCACCATCCACTGGGTTGCAGCCGAGACTGCAAAGCAGGTTGAGGTCCGCCTGTATGAGAATATTGTAGATGAGGAAAAGGGCAAGTTAAACGAGGATGGAAGCCTCAACTTAAACCCGAACTCTCTGACTATCTTAAAGAATTGTTATGTTGAGCCGGCTCTTGCAGAGGCAAAGGCTTATGACAGTTTCCAGTTTGTCCGCAATGGCTTCTTCTGTGCGGACTGCAAGGACAGCAAGCCGGGCGAGCCGGTGTTTAACCGTATCGTTTCCTTAAAGAGCTCCTTTAAGATTCAGAAATAATCGATTGGATTAGGGGATAGGATTATGGAACTGTTGATTCCGCTTGATTCCCGGTCAAAAAAACCACTGTATGAACAGATATACTCCCACATCCGCGCGGAGATCCGAAACGGTTCCTTAAAAGCAGGGGAACGGCTTCCATCCACGCGGGTGCTGGCGGAGCATTTGAAAGTCAGCCGCAGCACAACGCAGATGGCCTATGACCAGCTGCTTGCCGAGGGATACATGGAAGCCCGGCCGTGCCGCGGCTATTTTGTCAGTCATCTGGAGGAACTGGTGGAGACCGGAGCAACCGGCACCGGCGAGATGGAGACTACCGTAGAGCCGGATGCCGGTTGGCGCGTCGATTTTTCGCCGCGGGGCATTGACCTGGACAGCTTTCCATACCATGTGTGGAGAAAGCTGAGCCGGAATACTCTGGTAGATGACAACAAAGAGATGTTTCATTCCGGAAATCACCAGGGAGAACCTGGCTTTCGGGAGGCAATACGCAGCTATCTGCATTCGGCACGCGGTGTCAACTGCAGCCCGGAGCAGATCATTGTAGGTGCGGGAAGTGAGTATCTGCTGATGCTGCTGTCCCAGATCCTCGAAGGAAGACACGTGATCGCCATGGAAAACCCGACCTACAAACAGGCCTACCGGGTCTTCCAGAGCCTGGGCTATGAGGTCTGCCCGGTGGAGATGGACGCAAATGGCATGGAGCCGGAGCTTTTGGCTGAATGCGGGGCAAATGTGGCCTATGTGATGCCATCTCATCAGTTCCCGACGGGAATCGTTATGCCGGTCGGGCGGAGACAGGAGCTCTTAAAGTGGGCCCAGGAGGCGCCGGACCGTTATATTATAGAGGATGATTACGACAGTGAATTCCGGTATCGCGGAAAGCCGATTCCGGCGCTTCAGGGCATGGACCGGAATGGCAGGGTGATTTATCTTGGCACGTTTTCCAAATGCATTGCGCCGGCTATCCGTGTCAGCTATCTGGTACTGCCGCTTTCACTTTTAGTCCGTTACCGCAGCCAGACTTCTTTCTATGCTTCTACGGTGTCACGCATTGATCAGAACATTTTGTATCAGTTTTTATCAGGAGGACATTTTGAACGGCATTTAAACCGGATGCGTGCGATCTACAAAACCAAGCATGATCTTTTGCTGGAGCAGGTGGAACCGCTGCGAAAACAGTTTGAGATACGTGGAGAGCATGCAGGTCTTCATATTCTGCTGACATCCAGAAACGGCGTGCCGGAGAAAGCACTGATCCGGAAAGCGGCAGAAGCAGGAGTTAGGGTCTATGGTCTGAACAGCTATTTCATTCACCCGGAACACAACCACCGCCCGTCGACTGTGGTGCTTGGGTATGCAAGCCTGAGCGAGGAGCAGATCGTAGACGGCATACACCTTCTCAAAACATGCTGGGGGATTCAGAACGCAGATTTTTCAGAAACATGAAAAAGAATGTACCTTGGCGCATTCCTGCGGAGTGCTTTTTTGCTTCGTAGGATGCAATTTCTTATGAAATAAAGAAGCAGGATATGGAGAGTAAGAAAACTCCATGTCCTGCTTTCTGCGTTATACATGATGTTATGCCTCTGTGTCTTCGCTGACTGTTGTGGCAGAGACCTCTTCGCCGGAAACAGGCTGTTTCTCAGCCGGTTCCTCATCAACAGTAATCTCTTCTGCCTGATCAGCAGCAGCTTCCAGCTTTGCAGCGGTTTCTTCCATGGTATCGGAGACGGTTTCCACCGCACTTTCCATGGCGTCTGCAGTTTTGATCACAGCGTCCTCAGCAGCGCTTTCAGCCTTTTCTACGGTATCTTCTGCTGAAGCGGCAGCTTTCTGCGCACCGTCTCTGGCAACACTCACGGCCTCGCGGGTGTTATCGGCCACGATAGCAGCAGCATCCTTTACCATATTTTTTGCAGCACTGGCAGCATCCTTGGCGGCGTTCATCATGTCGCCTGCGGCTACCAGAAACTCGTCCTTATCTGCATGGAGGGAAACATAGTTGCGGCTCATGGTACTGTCCGGCACTTCGGTCTCGTCCTCATCCTCAAAATCGTGGAAATCTTCATCCAGCTCCTTGTTAAAAGACCGGTATTTCGTCAGGTAAGAAATGCCGGCTGCAGCAGCTCCTGCAATGGTTAAGAGGGCTGCCAGTTTTCCAAAAGCTTTTTTTGCCATACCCCTGTACTCCTTTCTTTGAACATTCGTTCCGGTTCCATTTCTTTGCAGTTACGAATATTCTTTATAAAAGTAATTCTAATACGAAGAGAATAAAAAAGAAAGGGGAAAGTTATAAAAATTCGATAAAATTAGCACTCGACTATTGACAGTGCTAACAACACGTGCTATAAATGGTAATGTACATCAGAGAGGGGTTTTAAGAGTCCCCGAAAAGAAAAGCGTTCGTTCACAACATGTGGATCGCAACAAAAATAGATTCGATGTAAGGAGGAGTTATCCATGAAATTAGTACCGTTATTTGATCGGGTTGTATTAAAACAGCTTGTGGCAGAGGAGACTACCAAATCTGGTATCGTGCTTCCGGGCCAGGCAAAAGAGAAACCGCAGCAGGCAGAAGTTGTAGCAGTAGGACCTGGCGGTGTGGTTGACGGAAAAGAGATCACCATGCAGGTAAAAGCAGGTGACAAGGTTATCTACTCCAAGTACTCCGGAACCGAAGTAGAGGTTGATGATGAGAAGTACGTTGTTGTAAAGCAGAATGATATTCTGGCAGTAATCGAGTAAGATATATCTATATATTATTGATAGAAACTGGAGGATTTTGAATCATGGCAAAGCAGATTAAATATGGCGTTGAAGCCAGAAAAGCTCTGGAAGCAGGCGTAAATCAGTTAGCAGATACTGTTCGTGTGACCCTTGGACCGAAAGGAAGAAACGTAGTTCTTGACAAGTCTTTCGGTGCTCCGCTCATCACCAATGATGGTGTGACCATCGCGAAAGAGATCGAGCTGGAAGACCCATTTGAAAACATGGGTGCACAGCTGGTAAAGGAGGTAGCTACCAAGACCAACGATGTAGCTGGTGATGGTACCACGACCGCAACCGTTCTGGCTCAGGCTATGATCAACGAAGGCATGAAGAACTTGGCAGCAGGCGCTAACCCGATCGTATTAAGAAAGGGCATGAAGAAAGCAACCGAGGCTGCTGTTGAGGCAATCGCAAAGATGAGCCAGCCAATCTCCGGCCGTGATAGCATCGCGCGTGTTGCATCTATTTCCGCAGCAGACGATGAAGTCGGCGAGATGGTAGCAGACGCTATGGAGAAGGTTTCCAAGGACGGCGTTATCACCATTGAGGAGTCCAAGACCATGAAGACTGAGCTTGACCTCGTAGAAGGTATGCAGTTCGACCGTGGTTATGTGTCCGCTTATATGTGCACCGATATGGACAAGATGGAAGCAAATCTGGATGACCCGTACATCCTGATTACCGATAAGAAGATTTCCAACATTCAGGAGATCCTTCCGGTTCTGGAGCAGATTGTACAGTCCGGTTCCAAGCTGCTGATCGTGGCAGAGGATATCGAGGGCGAGGCTCTGACTACCCTGATCGTCAACAAGTTAAGAGGAACCTTTACTGTTGTGGGTGTGAAAGCACCGGGCTATGGCGACAGAAGAAAAGAGATGTTAAAAGACCTGGCTATCCTGACCGGCGGTACTGTTATCTCCGAGGAGCTTGGTCTGGAACTGAAAGATACCACCATGGAACAGCTTGGTCGTGCGAAATCTGTTAAAGTACAGAAGGAGAACACCATCATCGTTGACGGCTGCGGCAACAAGGAAGAGATTGCTGCAAGAGTTGCCCAGATCCGTGCTCAGATCGCAGAGACCACTTCTGAGTTCGATAAAGAAAAACTGCAGGAGCGTCTTGCAAAGCTGGCAGGCGGTGTAGCTGTTATCCGCGTTGGCGCTGCAACCGAGACTGAGATGAAGGAAGCAAAGCTCCGTATGGAGGATGCGCTGTCTGCAGCAAGAGCAGCAGTTGAGGAAGGTATCATCGCAGGCGGCGGTTCTGCATATGTACATGTAACCCAGGAGATCAAGTCTGTAGTAGACGCTCTTGAGGGCGATGAGAAGACCGGCGGTAAGATTATCCTGAAAGCTCTGGAAGCTCCGCTGTTCCATATCTCCGCAAACGCAGGTCTTGAGGGCTCTGTTATCATTAACAAGGTAAAAGAGTCTCCGGTAGGTTTTGGCTTTGATGCGTACAAGGAAGAGTATGTAGACATGATAAAGGCCGGTATCCTTGATCCTGCTAAGGTAACCAGAAGCGCACTGCAGAACGCAACCAGCGTGGCATCCACCCTTCTGACTACTGAGTCTGTAGTAGCTAACATTAAGGAAGAGACTCCGGCTATGCCGGCAGGCGGCGGTATGGGCGGAATGATGTAGTGAGCGCAAAGGAAAAATAAGCGGCTGCGAAGCAGACATTTATTTTTCATGCGCCACTAACGAGTGAACCGTCTGCGTCAGCAGACATGGAGCGCGTCAGCGCGGGGTTCACGAGTGGATCTTTGGTAAGAAATATCCAACAAACGCACAGGCGAAATCACTCCAATCGAGTTGGTTTCGCCTGCTTTTTTTGCCTAAAAATATACGCGGACAATTTCCTCGCAGAAGTATTTGACAAGCGGACAGAAATTTGCTACAATATGCAATTAATAAGTCAAATAGATTCCACGGCAATGAAATATTAGCTGCGCTAATAATAAAAATGCGATTGCCATGGAATCTTTATGAACATAAAACTAAAGAAAGAGAGGAAACGAATAATGGGTACAATTATTGGTGAGGGCATTACGTTTGACGATGTGCTCCTGGTGCCGGCTTATTCACAGGTTATTCCGAATCAGGTAGATTTAACCACCTATCTGACCAAGAAAATCAAACTGAACATTCCACTTATGAGTGCGGGTATGGATACCGTTACAGAACACCGTATGGCAATTGCCATGGCGCGTCAGGGCGGTATTGGTATCATTCACAAGAACATGTCAATTGAAGCACAGGCAGAGGAAGTAGATAAGGTAAAACGTTCAGAGAATGGTGTCATCACAGATCCGTTTTTCCTCTCCCCGGAGCATACCTTAAAAGACGCAGACGAGCTTATGGCAAAGTTCCGCATCTCCGGTGTGCCGATCACAGAGGGACGCAAGCTGGTTGGTATTATCACGAACCGTGACTTGAAATTCGAGGAGGATTTCTCGAAAAAGATCAAGGAGTGTATGACTTCTGAGCATCTGGTTACCGCGAAAGAGGGAATCACCCTTACCGAAGCAAAACGCATTCTTGCAAAGGCAAGAGTCGAGAAGCTTCCGATCGTAGATGATGATTTCAATTTAAAGGGACTTATCACCATCAAGGATATCGAGAAACAGATCAAATATCCGCTGTCTGCAAAGGACGAACAGGGACGCCTGCTCTGCGGCGCGGCCGTTGGTATTACTGCAAATGTTTTAGAACGTGTCAGCGCACTGGTTAAGGCTCATGTGGATGTGGTTGTTCTCGATTCTGCTCACGGACATTCTGAGAATGTACTGCGCTGTGTCAGAATGATCAAGGAGGCTTATCCGGATCTGCAGGTTATCGCAGGTAATGTAGCAACCGGCGAAGCAACCAAAGCTCTCATCGAGGCTGGCGTGGATGCTGTCAAGGTTGGTATCGGACCTGGCTCAATCTGTACTACCCGTGTGGTTGCAGGTATTGGTGTTCCGCAGATCACTGCAGTTATGGACTGTTATGCAGTCGCAAAAGAGCACGGTATTCCGATCATCGCAGATGGCGGTATTAAGTACTCCGGAGATATCACAAAGGCCATTGCGGCTGGAGGTAATGTCTGCATGATGGGAAGCATGTTTGCCGGATGTGACGAGAGCCCGGGAACTTTCGAGCTGTATCAGGGCAGAAAGTACAAAGTATACCGTGGCATGGGCTCTATTGCAGCAATGGAGAACGGCAGCAAGGACCGCTATTTCCAGTCTGATGCAAAGAAGCTGGTTCCGGAAGGCGTTGAGGGCCGTGTTGCATACAAGGGCATGGTAGAGGATACCGTATTCCAGATGCTTGGTGGACTCCGTTCCGGTATGGGCTACTGTGGAGCAAAAGACATCCCGACCTTACAGGAGACCGGACGTTTCGTAAAGATTTCCGCAGCATCCCTGAAAGAGAGCCATCCGCATGACATCCACATCACCAAAGAGGCTCCGAACTACAGTGTGGATGAATAAAATCGTTAATTACAAGTCAAGATAAAGAACCAGAATACCGCCGTGTTTTACATGGCGGTATTTTTGTGTTATACTGAAAATACAGAAAAAAACTAGATGGAATGGTGGCATTGACAGAAAAATTATGGTAAAATCTAAGTTACTATGTTTTGATAGAAGATGGAGAATGACTTTATGCTGAATGAAGACAAGATCAGACTGATGACAAGCATTGCCATGTTTGAAAAACATGAGAGGAAACATATCTTTCCGGCAAGCCGCTATTTCCGCAGTGATTATATCAGTGGCCGGATGCTCCGCTCATTTTTTGCCTATACGGTCTGCTTCATTTTATGTGCCATGATGTGGGTGCTTTCCAACATGGAACAGCTTCTGAATGTGATGGAATTGGATGCAGTGATCGCTGCAGCCAGAACCGGCGCTGTTTTGTATGTGACAGGTCTGATCCTGTATCTGATCATAACCTGGTTTGTCAGCAGCAGGCGCTATGAATATGCACGGCGCAGCATGCGGGTTTATATCGCAAAGCTGAAAAGACTGGAAAAACGGTACGATGTTCAGAACCGTACCAGAGAACTGACAAAGGAGGGCAGCCGCTATGATGATGTTTCTCGTACTTAAAGAACGGCTGAAATCATTTTACGGAAAATACGCGACACCGGTCAACGGTGTTATCAAATTTATATACAGCTTCGTGGCTATGGCATTGCTGAATGGCAATATTGGTTACCAAACAGAGCTTACCGGTCCTGTGGCCATGGCAGTGGTGGCACTTTTCAGTGCGTTTCTTCCTTATGGCACGATCGGGTGCCTGTTGGGAGCAGTCATGCTGGCACACATCTATGCAGTATCTATGGAGACTGCGCTCATTACGGCAGTCATCCTGATCATTCTGATCCTGCTGTATTACGGATTCCAGCCTGGGGACAGCTTCTGGCTGGTGCTGACGCCTATGGCATTTTTACTGAAAATCCCATTCGCAGTGCCTCTTCTGGCAGGATTGTCCGGAAGCCTTCTTACCGTGATACCGGTAGGAAGCGGAGTGGTGATCGCCTTCATCATTTCCTATGTCAAGCAGAATGCCGGCCTGCTGACAAATGACACCTCGGTGGATATTACCCAGAAATTTGTGCAGATCATCCGGAATCTTCTGCTGAATCCGGAAATGATGCTCATGGTCATGGTGTGCGCAGTCGGCATCCTCTGCGTGTATCTGCTTCACAACATGTCACTGGATTACGCATGGGAGATTGCTATTGTGACCGGAACCATTGCGCAGCTGGCAGCGGTCTTTGTGGGTGATTTCCTGTTTCATGTATCCATGCCGGTACTGCAGCTTCTGATCGGAGCACTGTTTTCCATGGCGGTGGCACTGCTGTATCATTTCTTTGTATTCACAGTAGATTACACGCGTACAGAATACGTACAATATGAGGATGATGATTACGTATACTATGTAAAAGCAGTTCCCAAGGTAGCAGTTACGCGTACAGATGTAAAAGTTCAGCGCATCAACAACCCCGTGCGCGGCAGACATGACCGGGGAACAGAAAACTACAAGGAGCGCAGGTAGGCAGGCGGCTTACAGCAGTGCCGCAGCGGACTGTCGCAGAGTCGTGGGCAGAACACGATGAGGATATAGTTAAGAAAGAGAGGACCAGGTATGACTGGCATTTTCCAGGATTTGGAGATGGTTTTTCAGGGCATGCGCTCCTGGATTTCCTTTTTGCCAAGAATTACATTTTCAAATGTTACCGAGATCATCATCCTGACGATCCTGGTTTATTATGCGCTTTTATGGATCAAGAGTACCAAGGCCTGGTATCTGCTGCGCGGCATTGCCATGATCATGGCGTTTGCAGTGGCGGCAGCAATCTTTCACTGGGACACGATCCTCTGGATCCTTGGAAGAACCGGCGGTATCGCGGTAACGGCGCTGGTGATCATATTCCAGCCGGAGCTGCGCAAGGCGCTGGAGCAGCTTGGAAGCCGGAATCTGATTTCTGAGCTGTTTTCGTTTGATGATAACCGGGAAAATCAGGGCTTTTCTGACCGCACGGTCAATGAGATCGTCAAGGCTACCTTTGAGATGGCCAAGGTAAAGACGGGGGCCCTGATGGTGATTGAGCGCAATGTTTCCTTAAAAGAGATTGAACGTACCGGCATTGAGATCAATGGACTGGTAAGCAGCCAGCTTCTGATCAATATTTTTGAACATAACACTCCTCTTCATGACGGTGCGGTCGTGATTCGCGGCAACCGCGTGACGGCAGCAACCTGTTATCTGCCATTGTCCGACAATATGACCATCAGCAAAGATCTGGGAACCAGACACCGTGCAGCAGTCGGTATCAGCGAGGTGACAGACAGCATCACTGTAGTAGTTTCGGAGGAGACCGGACGAGTTTCCGTAGTGGAAAAGGGTGGACTGAGAAAGGTTGCGACAGCAGACGAGCTGCGAAAAGCACTGGCAGTGGCTGAAGCTCAGGAAGAAACCAATGGAACACTGTTAAAGATCTGGAAGGGAAAGCGCAGAAATGAAAGAAAAGCTGATAAATAATCTTGGACTGAAGATTCTTTCCTGTTTTCTGGCGTTTTTTATGTGGCTGATCGTTGTAAATGTCTCAAACCCGGAGGTGACCGGAAGCAAGGAGGTCCCGCTGGAGATTGTGAACGAGCAGGTGCTGACCAAAGCAGGAAGAACCTATGAACTGGGCGGAAAAGACACGGTGACCGTATATTTTGATGTTCGCGTCAAAGATGCATATAAGATCCGTTCCTCCGATTTCCGTGCCTATGTAGATCTGGCTGAGCTTTACGATGTGACCGGATCGGTACAGGTCAAAATCGAAGTACTGAATAACAAGGAACTGATATCTAACGCAGAGAGCCGTCCGGGCGTAGTGCGTATTCAGACAGAAGAGCTGCAGAGCAAACAGTTTTCGCTGATCATGAATACCTACGGAAATCTGGCAGAGGATTACGCGATCAATAAGGCAATCCTGACTCCGGATCATGTTATGGTGGAGGGACCAACCTCTCAGATAGGCCTGATCAATCATGTCGGTATTGAATTGAATGTGAATGGACTGGAAAGTGGAACAGACGGAACAGCTGAGCCGGTATTTTATGATGCCAACGGCAATGAAATTACAGTCAGTGACCGGGTACACGTAAGTCCGGCAGAGATCCAGTACAGCCTGGAGGTCAGCAAGGTGAAAAATCTGCCACTTGATTTCGAGGTAACGGGAACAGCAGCTTCCGGTTATCAGTATACGGGTGTGGAGTGCAGCATCAAGAGTATTTCCGTTCTGGGGCTTAAGAACAGCCTGGCATCCGTTAATAAGATCACGATACCGTCTTCGGTACTCAGTGTAGCAGGGGCAATGCAGGATAAGGTGGTGACCGTTAATTTAAATGATTATCTTCCGGAGGATGTAAGTCTGGCCAATACAGATGATGCAAATGTGACCATTCGCTTGAAGGTCGAACAGCTTACCACCAGGATCATAACTCTGGGAGAGCCGGATATTTCTATGGAGAATGGTGCAGATTATTATCATTACCATCTGTCTCCGGCGCGGATCGAAGTGAAGCTTCAGGGATTGAAGGAAGATCTGAACACACTCAAGCCGGCAGACTTAAAGGCAACGGTGAATTTGTCCGGCATGCAGCTGGGAACCTATACCGGCACCCTGAATATGGGTGGCCTCGGCAAGAACTTTAAATTGCTGTCGGTTTCTGCATTCAGCGTGGAAGTGACAGCGGGAGGTCCTGCAGCCCAGCTGGATCAGACAACGGCAGATGAGGAAGAGGCAGATGAGGAAGATTCTTCTGCAGAAAACAGCAATACAAAAATACAAGACACAGAGACGAGCGGCGCAAACGCCGGCTGACAGAAAGAGGGATAACATGGTTAGCAGAAAAATTGTTATCAAAAATGTATCAGGACTTCATCTTCGCCCGACCGGGGTGTTATGTAATGAAGCCATCAAGTACAAATCATCGATCAAATTTCATTCTGGTAACACCACATCTAACGCGAAAAGTGTGCTCAGCGTGCTGGGTGCCTGCATCAAGTGCGGCGATGAGGTGGAGTTCATTTGTGACGGACCGGATGAACAGGAAGCCCTGGATGGGGTCATTGGTGTGATCGAAAGCGGCCTTGGGGAGTAAAAGGCCATCAGAATGATGCGATCCGCAGATTTGGTTCTGCGGTTCCATATATAAATAAATGATTAATAAGGAGGATGTATCATGTTAAAAGGTACAAATGTTTCTTCTGGAATCGGCATTGGGAAGGCCGTGATCGTAGAAGAAAAAGAGCTGGTGATCAGACGGGAGGCTGTAGCAGATGCAGCAGCCGAGGTGGAGCGTTTTAAGGGAGCGCTAGACACTACGCTTAAGAAAACCGAGGAGCTTGCGGCAGATCTTGCGACCAGAGTAGGGGAGAAGGAAGCAGAGATCATGCAGGGCCATATGATGCTTCTGATGGATCCGATGCTGACCGGAGAGATTGAGACGGCCATTACCGGAGAAAGCATCTGCGCAGAATATGCGATCGAGCAGGTCTGCACCACCTATGCTGATATGTTTGCATCCATGGATGACGAGCTGATGCAGCAGAGAGCAACCGACATGCGTGATATCAAGGAGCGTATGCAGCGGGAACTGCTTGGCCTGGAGAGCGTGGATATCGCAGCACTTCCGGCAGGCACCATCCTGGTTGCGAAGGATCTTACCCCGTCCATGACAGCAGGGATCAGACCGGAAAATGTAGCCGGCATTGTCACAGAACTTGGGGGCAAGACCTCCCACAGTGCGATCCTGGCCCGGGCGCTGGAGATTCCTGCAGTAGTGGCAGTACCAGATCTGATGAGCCAGGTCGAGAATGGTCATGTGATCGTATTAGATGGAAGTGAAGGTATCGTTTATGTAGATCCGGACCAGGCTGTGGTAGATGAGTTTTCCGCCAAACGTGAAAAATTCCTGAAAGAGAAAAAGGAGCTGGAGCAGTACATTGGAAAGCCGACCGTGACTAAGGACGGTGTGCACATTGAGCTGGTTGCCAACATCGGAAAGCCGGAGGATCTGGAAAAGGTTCTTCAGTATGACGGCGAGGGTGTAGGCCTGTTCCGTACAGAATTTCTGTTTATGGACCGCACGGCTATGCCAACGGAGGAAGAGCAGTTTGAGGCATATAAAGCGGTGGCAGAAGGACTGAAAGGAAAACCGGTTATCATCCGCACGCTGGACATCGGCGGTGACAAGGAAATTCCGTATATGGGTCTTACCCGGGATGAGAATCCGTTCCTGGGCTACCGTGCAATCCGTTTCTGCCTGGATCGCAAAGATGATGTATACAGACCTCAGCTGCGCGCACTGCTGCGTGCCAGCGCTTATGGCAATATCAAGATCATGGTGCCGATGGTGACCTGTATCGAAGAGCTTCGCGAGGCAAAGGCTCTGATCGAAGAAATCAAGAAAGAACTGGATGAAAAGAACATCCCTTATAAAAAAGATATAGAAGTTGGTATCATGGTGGAGACAGCGGCTGCATCCCTGATGGCAGATGTATTTGCAAAGGAAGCAGCATTCTTCAGCATCGGAACCAATGACCTGACCCAGTACACCATGTCCGTGGATCGCGGAAATGATAAAGTGTCTTATCTGTATTCCACGTTTAATCCGGCTGTGCTGCGCAGCATCAAACGCATTATCACCTGCGGACGAGAAGCCGGCATCATGGTAGGCATGTGCGGAGAAGCGGCAAGTGATCCGCTGATGATTCCGCTGCTTCTGGCTTTTGGCCTGAATGAGTTCAGCATGAGTGCATCTGCAATCCTGTTTTCCAGAAAGCTGATCACCGGGTACAGCGTTGAGGAGCTTCAGGCTGTGGCAGACAAGGCCATGAGCTTTGCAACCGCAGCGGAGGTTGAGGCATACATGAAAGCCTTTGCGGCTGGTCAGGCATAAATCAGAATTACTGGCTGTCACCTGCATTGCGGGCGGCAGCCATTTATAAAAAGAAGAAAACACATTTACATGAGGAGAGACGATCATGGCAGTTTATCTTATCTGTTATCTGGCATCTTATATACTTGCCCGGTTTGACCACTATCTGGTATCCGGCGTCCTGCTTCTGGCAGCGGCTATCTGGCTTTATATGGAGGACTACCGGAAATATAAGAATCTGATTCATCTGCGTGGTCTGTTCTCTCTGTTCTGGGTAGGCGGCGAGGGACTGGCCTGCCTGAAACTGAGCAATTTGCAGACGGACTGGTCAGGCATGACCTGGTTCTGCCTGTTCCTGGCGTACATAGGCTTCTGGCTGGTGTTTGAAGCTCTGGTCCAGGCGTATGGATCCGGATACGATGGTTATGGCCGCTGGAGAAGCTTCTCCGGAGATCCAAGGCCGGTATTTACCATGATCTGCGCTCTTACTGCAGTCTCACTTGTCTGCTTTATTACAGAGTCGGTCGTGCTGGGCTATGTACCGCTGCTTTTACGTGGAGTTCCGCATGCCTATTCGGAATTCCATCTCACGGGAATTCATTATTTCACAGTCTCCTGTGTGCTGGTCCCGTCTCTGACGGTTCTCTATATTCATATGCGAAACGGACGGGGCAGTGAGAAGCTTCTCATCGCTGCACTGGTCATGACGGGCATTTCCCTGCTGATCCCGATCCTCTGCGTATCCCGTTTTCAGCTGGTATTTGCAGTGCTGCTGGCGGCGTTTACCTATATTTCCCTGCAGAAACTGTTTCATCCGGGATGGCTTCTGGGACTTTTCGTGGTGCTGCTTCCGTTTTATCTGATCCTGACTGTGGCAAGAAGCCATAATATTGAATATCTGAACGGGATTTTTGAGATGAAGAGAGCATCCATGCCGATCTTTATCAGTCAGCCATATATTTATATTGCAAACAACTATGACAATTTCAATTGCATGGTAGAAGCACTTCCCGGGCACAGCTTTGGGCTGAAGGGACTGTTTCCGCTGTGGGCATTGTCCGGACTGAAGTTTTTCTTTCCGCAGCTGATCAATTTCCCGATTTATGTGGATAAGACCGAGCTGACCACTCTGACTCTGTTTTATGATTCCTATTATGATTTTGGATGGATCGGAGTGCTGCTTTTTTCCTGCATTCTGGGAGCTGTTGCCTATGTTCTGGTCGTGAAGCTCCGGGAGATGCGAAATCCACTGGGATATCTTTTGTATGCGCAGTTTGCGGCATATCTGATGCTATCCTTTTTTACCACCTGGTTTTCCAATACGACCACCTGGTTTTATCTGATCCTGACCGGGATCATGGCTTTGTTTTACCATCTGCGGGCAAGCCGCTGGTAATATAAATGAAATACTGCGATGAGGAGGATATGGAAATGATTTCAAAAAAAATGAATCCGCTGGTCCAGAATAACTCTGTGATCCGGGTAATGTTTGAAGAGGGAAAACGCCTGGCAGTCATTTACGGTGCGGAAAATGTTTATGATTTCAGTCTTGGAAACCCAAACGTACCGGCGCCGCAGGAGGTGGAAGATTCCATTCTCGAAACACTGAAGGAAGAGGAATCCACCTTCATCCACGGTTATATGAGCAATTCCGGTTATGAAGACGTGCGCGAGACCATCGCCTGCGATTTAAACCGACGTTTTGGTACAAAATTTCATCAGGGAAATATCCTGATGACCGTAGGTGCTGCCAGTGGTCTGAATATTATCTTAAAGACCATCCTGGATCCGGAAGATGAGGTCATGACCTTTGCTCCATACTTTGTTGAGTATGGAAACTACGTGCGCAATTATGATGGAAAGCTGGTTGTGGTATCTCCGAATACGGTGGACTTCCAGCCGAATCTGGAAGAATTCGCCCGGAAGATTACCGCACGTACCAAGGCTGTCATCATCAATACTCCAAATAATCCGACCGGTGTTATTTATTCGGATGCAACCCTGACCAGACTGGCAGACATCCTTCGGGAAAAAAGTGCGGAGTTTGGAACCGAGATCGTGCTGATTTCCGATGAGCCTTACCGGGAACTGGCTTATGATGGGGCAGTGGTGCCATATGTGACAAAATACTACGCAAACACTGTGGTATGCTATTCTTACAGTAAGTCTTTATCCCTTCCGGGCGAGCGTATCGGTTATCTGGTCATCCCGGATGAGCTGACAGAGAGCAGAGATGTCTTTACTGCGGCAACCATCGCAAACCGGGTGATCGGATGCGTCAATGCTCCGTCCCTGATCCAGCGGGTGATCAAACGCTGCATCGAGAAAGGGGCCGCTGTGAATCTGGATGCTTATGACAAAAACAGGAATCTGTTATATAACAGCTTAAAGAAATACGGTTTTGAATGTATCAGACCGGAAGGTGCTTTCTATCTGTTTGTGAAGGCTCCGGTTGCGGATGATAAAGCGTTCTGTGCACAGGCTCAGAAACACAATCTGCTTCTGGTACCGGGAAGCTCCTTTGCATGCCCGGGCTACGTTCGTATTGCTTATTGCGTATCATATGAGCAGATCGAGCGCTCCATGCCGGCATTTGAGGCGTTGGCAAAAGAGTATGGACTGATGAAACAATCGGATTTTAAAGAACGAAAAACGACAGACAGGAGGACACGAAGATGAGAGCATGGGAGAGTAATATTCGTAAAGTAGTTCCTTATGTACCGGGGGAGCAGCCGAAGGGTGACCGGCTGATCAAATTGAATACCAATGAAAATCCATATCCGCCGGCGCCGGGGGTGGCTGAGGCATTAAAACATATGGATATTGACCGCTTTCGCAAGTATCCGGATCCGGCTGCATCCGATCTGGTACATGCGTTGGCAGAGTATTACGGTGTGGGCGATGATCAGGTGTTTGTCGGAGTTGGATCCGATGATGTCATTGCCATGAGCTTTCTGACCTTCTTTAACTCCGATAAACCTGTGTTATTCCCGGATGTGAGCTATTCCTTCTACAAGGTCTGGGCAGACCTGTTTGCCATTCCTTATGAGACTCCGGCTCTGGATGAACAGTTCTGTATTCGTCCGGAAGACTATTACCGTGAAAATGGCGGTGTGATCTTTCCGAATCCGAACGCACCGACCGGCCTTCTGTTATCGTTAGAGAATGTGGAGGATATCATCCGTCATAATCAGGACGTGGTGGTGATCGTAGATGAAGCATATATTGATTTTGGCGGAAAATCCGCTCTGGAACTGACTGCAAAGTACGAGAACCTGCTGGTGGTACAGACCTTCAGTAAATCCCGCTCCATGGCCGGTATGCGCATCGGCTTTGCCATCGGTCATCCAGATCTGATCAAGGCGCTGAATGATGTCAAATATTCCTATAACTCCTACACCATGAATATGCCGTCTCTGATCCTGGGAACGGAGACCGTGAAGGATGACGCGTATTTTCGGGAGACGGTCCAAAAGATTATCGACACCAGAGAATGGTCAAAGACCCGCCTGACAGAGCTTGGATTTACCTTCCCGGACTCCATGTCCAACTTCATTTTTGCCTCTCATAACCGGGTTCCGGCAAAGGAGCTGTTTGAGGCGCTGAAACAGCAGCAGATTTATGTGCGCTATTTTGACCAGCCAAGGCTTTCTAATTATCTTCGTATCAGCATTGGCACGCGGGAGGAGATGGAAGCACTGTTTGCGTTCCTGGAGAAATATCTGGCGGAGTAGATCAATCTTTGGGTATGAAAATGGAAATATCGGGGAAAAGTATGAAAGCGATCAGCTCATCGACAAAGTCGGTGTGACATGATTTTGGCCCGTGATTATGAAAATGCAGAGCAGTCACGGACGAAATAAGAAGGTGATTGTATGGACAGACGTTATGCCCGTTTGATTTTGAATATTGTGATCCCGATGGTGGAGATTCTGCTGCTCTGCCTACTGGGACCCAAGCTTTTAAAGTTTTTCATGCCCTTTGTGATCGGCTGGATCATTGCCATGATCGCCAACCCGCTGGTACGTTTTCTGGAAAGCCGGGTGAAACTGGTACGCAAACACAGCTCCGTGCTGATTGTTGTGGCAGTGCTGGCTTTAATTATCGGACTCAGTTATTTTCTCGTCTCCAGGCTGATTTTACAGGCTATGGAGCTGACAAAAGATCTTCCGGTATTGTACGACATTGTTTCAGCAGATCTGCGGGAAATTTCCATCCGCTTTGCCAGTTTATTTTCCAGACTGCCGGAACAGGTGCAGACAAACTGGCAGGAACTGGCAGGAAACATTGGTCATGCAGCCAGCCTTCTTGTACAGAAAATTGCATCTCCGACGGTAGAAGTAGCCGGAAATGTAGCAAAAGGAATCCCGAACGCACTGGTCAATGTAGTTGTGACAATTCTTTCGTCTTACTTTTTTATTGCGGAGCAGGATAAGATCATGGCCTTCTGGAGAAAACATTTGCCGGACAGTATAAAAGGCTATGTGCATTATCTGAAAACGGATGTAAAGAAGCTGATCGGCGGATATTTTCTGGCACAGTTTCGTATCATGTTTGTGGTAGCGGTTATTCTGATCGTTGGTTTTCTGATACTTGGGATCAGGTACGCGTTCCTGATCGGTGTGTTGGTGGCAATCCTTGATTTCCTGCCTCTGTTTGGAACCGGAACGATATTGATTCCATGGGCCGTCTTCAAGCTTTTATCCGCAGATTATGCGTTGGCTGCGGGATTGGCACTTCTCTATGTACTGACACAGGTCACCCGCCAGGTCATCCAGCCTAAAATCGTAGGAGATTCTATGGGACTACCGCCGCTGTGGACACTGGTATTTTTGTATATCGGTTTTAAAATTCACGGGATATCCGGTATGATCCTCGCAGTGCCGATTGGAATCTTTGTGATGAACCTGTACCAGTACGGCGCGTTCGACAGGCTGATAGAGAGCGCGAAAGAGCTTGGGGAGGAAATTCAGAAAGTGCGGAAATAAAAATATTGAGACGGAACCACTAAAAGGTCCGAAGTTCCGGAAACCGCGTACA
>NZ_QUIV01000019.1:0-460 GCF_003480315.1 Clostridium sp. AM33-3
CCCGGTTCAAAAATCGCTACTAGCTAATTTTAAACCGTTCTACTGTTGTTTGGTTTGTTCTCGCAGAACTTCGTTCTGCTCATCGCGTTCGGCTCACCCAATCCTGCAAGCAGTTCTGTGTTCGCCTTGTATCGCGAATGTTCTGAAATCTCATTTCAAAGATGTCCAACCAGGACTCTTTTTATTAGAATTTTCAGGGTTTTAAACACTGTTCAATCTTTCATTTTCAAGGTTCATGTTGTTGCCGCGTCAGCAGCAACGTGTTATATCTTACCACAAGGTTTCATGTTTGTCAACAATTTTTTTGAATTTTTTATTCATTTCAAATTGTTTGAGCAATTAGCACAATATTTCTTGCGGTAAAAAAAAGACTGGAAGGTTTTCCAATCTTCAAAAGGGTATATACCCTCAAAACCACATATTGAATTTCATCCGTTTTTCTTACCTAAACCGTCTTGGT
>NZ_QUIV01000019.1:470-53911 GCF_003480315.1 Clostridium sp. AM33-3
CCGATATTTTATCACGTTGTTTTCGCTTTGTCAACAACTTTTTTCATCTTTTTTCAAGATGAAGCGCAGAAGGAGGGATTTGAACCCTCGCGCCGCTATTAACGACCTGCACCCTTTCCAGGGGTGTCCCTTCAGCCTCTTGGGTACTTCTGCAAAGTCCCGATGCCTGAACATCAGTAAATATTATATTGTCATCGGCAAGCCTTTTGCTTGTCCAACGGAGAGAGTGGGATTCGAACCCACGCGCCCTTGCGGACAAACGGTTTTCAAGACCGCCTCGTTATGACCACTTCGATATCTCTCCTCAAACGTGCTTTGCTATTTTATCAAAGCTTTTTGTTTTTGTCAAGAACTTTTTTGAAGTTTTTTCATCGTATGTTTTGAAGCTTTTCGTTCGTCACACGCGACATTGATGAATTTTAGCACAGTTCATTTCCGATGTCAACCCTATTTTTTACATTTTTTATTTTTTTTCATTCCTGCCACAACAAGCAAATGGCAGCGCATCGCTAAGAATGGTCCGCAGACTTGAAAACCACAGTTATCCCGGCGATGGCTGCCGCTTACTTTCATCCAGATCAGCGGTTATCCACTTTTTCCGGATATATATCGTGCTGTGACAGTCTCTGCCATGCAACTGCTTCCCAACGTGTTCCAGGTTTTCCATAATTACAATACGGATCAATGGAAATGCCTCCGCGCGGAGTGAATTTGCCCCAGACCTCGATATATTTCGGATCCATCAGACGGATCAGATCTTTCATGATAACATTCATACAATCCTCGTGGAAATCACCATGATTTCTGAAACTGAACAGATAGAGTTTCAGGGACTTACTCTCCACCATTCTCTCCCCCGGAACATATGATATTGTGATTGTTGCAAAATCCGGCTGTCCGGTGATCGGACAAAGACTCGTAAACTCCGGACAATTGAATTTTACAAAATAATCATTTTCCGGATGCTTATTTAAAAATGTTTCCAGAATCTCCGGAGCATACTGATCCGGATACTTCACATTCTGATTTCCCAACAGGCTGATGCCCTCTTTTTCAAGCTCTGCTTCTCTGCTCATTATCTTTTTCCTCCATATCTGATCCTATTTACCGGATCTTCCACTCCATTCAGCCGAAACGCTTCCATACGGTCCACGCAGGTTCCGCAAACTCCGCATGGCACACTTCCGCCTTCATAGCAGCTCCAGGTCATCTCATAAGGAACATTCAGTTCGAGACCTTTCCTGACAACCTGTGCCTTTGTCCAACTGACAAACGGTGCCTCGATCCGGAGCTGTTTCCCACTTCCTTCATAAATTGCCTGATTCATCGCCTCGTGAAAAGCACGGCTGCAATCCGGATATGCATTTCCTGCTGAATCATCCGCATGGGCACCGTAGTAGATCACACTGCATCCTTTTGAGAGTGCAATACTCGCTGCTGATGAGAGAAAAAGGCCATTTCGGAACGGAACATAAGTCGATACCGGTATTCCATTTGTTTTCTCCAGCTGTTTGGCATAGCTTTCATGTGGGATCTCGCTGTCTGAATGTTTCAGGAGCGAACAATTGCTGTACTGAAAAATAGGAGCAAGATCCAGATACAAATGCTCAACCCCATAGTACTCTGCCACCTTTCTGGATGCCTCTATCTCCTTCTGGTGTTTCTGTCCGTAAGAAATTGACAGCGCAAGCACCTGATCTTTCCCGTATTTTTCAACTGCCATTCCAAGACAGGTTGTAGAATCCACGCCACCACTCGATAATACCATGGCTTTTTTTATCTCTTTATTTTTCTCCATTGTTCAATTCCTTCTTTGTTTTCTTTTCTGTGCTTTATCGGCCTGCCCGAAGCTGCTGAAACAAATTCATCTGCAGCATTGGATCCGTCCTGAATTGGCCGCGGAGTGTCGTTGTTGTCGTGACCGCATTTGTCTTCCTGATCCCGCGAGCCGTCATACAGCTGTGGCAGCCCTCAATCATCACCGCCACATCGTGAGAATCTGTCACCAGCTCCATGATCTCTGCAATATCACTTCCAATCCGTTCCTGAAGCTGGAGACGTTTTCCAACCATATCTGCAATCCTCGCAATTTTACTCAGGCCAAGAACATTTCCCCTTGGAATATAAGCAACGCTGACTTTCATGTCATACATCAACGCAAGATGATGTTCGCAATAACTGAAAATCTCAATATTTTTCACAAGCACCATATCCTGCGAATTCTCTGTACTGTCCTGAACAAAATTTTTCCGGAACATATCGGCAATCTCCTGATTGGAATAGCACATTCCTTCAAAAACTTCCTCATACATTTTTGCGACACGCTCCGGCGTCTCTTTGAGTCCCTCTCGATCCGGGTCATCACCAAGTGCCTGGAGGATTCCCCGAATATGTAGCTTGATCGCCTCTGTATCAATCTTTCTCCGATTATTCTGCGCGAGTTTGCACACGGAACCAGTCTGCTCCTGTCTCATTTCCTCATTCTTCATCTCGTTATCCGTTTCCTGTTCCTTCTATACCCCGCGCTTTTGCGGGTCCCAGATGATCTTGTGCAGCTGCAGCTGAAGCTTCACATCATTGAGTTTTTTCTCTATCAGAAAATCTACCATTTCCACCGGCTCAATTTTACCAAATACCGGGCTGAGATAGACTGCGGTCCGCTCCCGCAGACGATATTCCTCCATGATTTCAACAGCCCGTTCCATATCCGACCTGCTGCTGACCACAAATTTTACAGTATCTTCATTCGATAATTTTTCCATATTAGCCAGAAGCATCGCATGCTCCATCCCGCTCTCCGGCATCTTGTAATCCATCGTAAATGACGGCCTTCTTTCAAGATTGCAGTAAGGTGTGAGATCAATGCTTCCGTTTGTCTCAATCTCCACGCGCCGCTGCGGATCCTGCAAAATCGCACAGATCAGCTGTGCCATTCCCTCACGCAGAAGTGGTTCCCCTCCGGTCAGCGTTATATTTCTGATCCCGCTCTCTTCAATATAAGAAATGATCTCGTCTGCAGTCATCTCCGTGCTCTCGCAATCTGACTCATTTGCCCAATACGTATCACAGTAGCTGCAGTGAAGATTACACCCTTTCATTCGGATAAATACTGCAAGTTCCCCTGCACGCCGGCCTTCTCCATTGATACTGACAAATTTTTCCACAACCTGATAAACAGGAGCGCTCTTCTGATTTTCCATCGTTGCTATTTCCTTTTCCGTATTTTCTCACCCTCACGTTGTCTGAGCCTGTATTTTTACGGATCCCTGCGATAGACGGCGCAGTTATTCGGAGTCTCGTAAACCGTTGCACAGGATACCGGATATCCGGATCTGCACATCCTGTCAAAGAAATACCTGGAAAAATTCTCCGCAGTCGGCCGGAAGTCTACTTTGGTCAGCCGAAAGCCTTCTTCCAGAAGTGCCTCAACCGTCTTTTCCCTGAGTGTCCCGCTTTCATAAATCAGCGTGTGATCAAACTCATCCGCCAGCTTTTTCAGATCCCGCTTAAGATTCCCAAAATCAACGAGCATTCCTCTCATCTGGCCTTGCATTTCCAAATATTCCGCCTGAATTTCTATCTCCACATGCCATCTGTGACCGTGGATATTGGCGCATTTTCCCTGATATCCCGAAAGAAAATGTGCCGAATCAAAATCTGCAACCGTTTTTAACTGGTACATATCTGAGTTTCCTTTCTGAAGTTGTATTTTTTATTTGGGTAATAAAACCAGAAAAAGATTTATAGATAAACTTGAATTGCTTTATAAAACAAAAAAGCAGACCCATGCCAGAGTCTGCCCTTGTTTCTTAAAATGGTCCTGCAATCTTTAGCCCTGGTTTTGTTTATAGACAGGATGGTACAAACGAACTGTCTGTTTTGTTATTGTATGCAGTTTCATGGAAAATGTCAATCACTTTTTAAATATACCAGAGTTCCTGTCTGGTTGTAGAGATTGCGTCAGCTCCTGCTGCAAACAGCTCCAGAACCTCTTTCTTCTCCGAGATCAGTCCTCCTGCGATCAGAGGGATATCGGTGATGCCACGAAGGTTCTTTATGATTTTTGGTATCACACCCGGCATGATCTCGATCATGTCCGGCCGAAAAGTATCCAGCATCTTCTGGGTATTGGCTACTGCCATAGAGTCAATGATAAAAGCGCGAAGAATCCCGAACATTTTCAGTTCCTGGGCCCTGCGCACCAGCATTGGCTTGGTGCTGATAATACCGTCTGCCCCGGTCTGCTCCTTTATAAAGTCAATTGCCACTTCCTTGGATCCGAGTCCCTGGACCAGATCCGCATGTACCATGGCACATTTTCCGTGTGCCTTCAGCTCTGCGACAATGTCCTTGATATTACAGATATTTCCATACAGAATAAACACCACCTGGCATTCCGTATCCAGGCATCTTTTCAGACCGGCATCATCTTTAATCGCTGCGATCACCGGTGACATTTCCAACAAATCAATCGCTTTTATCATTTTTTACTGTCAATCCATCCTTTGCATACACCCGGGTAATTGCTGATCACGCCTTCTACGCCCCACTCATACATCTGCTCCAGGGCGCCCATATCGTTGATCGTCCAGACATTTAACGGGATCCCATGTTCCTTACAGCTCTTTACCATCTCCTCTGTCAAAGCCTTCACGCCCGGATGATAGTACTGAAAATCAAACTTTTCACAATAGTAGCCGGGATTTCCCAGGTCATTATACTCCACCAGCGCGCCGCATGGAATCTCGGGTGCCAGTTTGCGAAGCAGGGTAATGGAGGAATGCAGGAAGGATGAGAATACAATTCTCTTTTCCAGACTGTATTTCTTCACCAGTGCCAGGGTTTTCTCTTCCAGTTCTTCATAGTAGTACACACCGGATTTGATTTCAATATTGGTCACCATGTCCGTATCCTTCACCCACCTGCAGTATTCTTCCAGAGTCGGGATCGGTTCAAAACCATACTTCCCGTTCCATACTGCTGCCGCGTTCAGCTTCTTTAACTCCTCAAGGGTAAAATCTCTCACCCAGCCGGTTCCGTCCGTTGTCCGGTCCACCCGCTCATCATGGATGATCACGACCTCACCGTCCTTTGTGAGCTGCACATCCAGCTCAATGCCGTAGCAGCCGGTCTTTTCTGCCTCTTTGAAGGCCAGCATGGTATTTTCCGGATATCTTCCACTGTAACCTCTATGTGCATATACTTTCATCTTCCTGTCCTCCTGTCATCATCTTGTATCATAACACAGCCCCGCCCGCATGTCTATACGGGCAGGGCCATCACAACCGCATACACTGCGATATCTGTATTTTCTTTATAGGTTCTTTATATTTCCCTTATGCTTTCTCTACGTTCTTAGTCGCAATGACCGGCACTCCGGTTCCCGCGCAGTTTTCGATCACAACATCTCCGATATGGACCGGAGCAGGAACAGAAACTGTACTGATTTCTTTCATGCACGCAAAAATCTTATCTTTCGGAATGTCATTCTTTGTCTTTACAGAAACCATAGCAATCTCGCCATTCTTTACATGAACCGAGGAGGTCACCACACGGGTCGGATTGGTAACTTCCTTCTTTGCATAGATTTCACCACGCTTACAGGTATTTCCGGCTACCGTGATCTGCTCACCTTCCATCGTCACAGTCAGAGGGCATCCCAGCGGACATCCGATACAGATCAGTTCTCTCTTCTCCATCTTATTCCACCTCCGTACAAATCACGATTTCTTTTAAGTCTGGATACTTCTGCAGATCTTCTTTCTTTAAGATCACCTGCTCCATCTCCCCCGGCGCCAGAACCTTTTTCTTCCTTGCCTGTACGCGTACTCCATCCAGATATACACTGATACTGCGGTCGCGGTATACGTCTGCCACACGGAAACGCACAACGACCTGGTCTCTCATATTGTTGACGTCAATGGTCTGCGGAACGGTATAGCGCACACCGTTTTCTGCCTTCAAAGTCACTGTATGAGACTCTGCCTTTGCTTCTGTCTCTCCGTTCTGTGATCTCACATAAGCTGCCGCATTGGTTCCTGCAAGAGTGGCCTCCTCAGATACGTAATCAACCAGATCGTGCACATGCAGTACGTTTCCGCAGGCAAATACTCCCTCCACACTGGTCTCTAACTGGTCATTGACGTTCGGTCCGGAGGTCACACGGTTCATCTCCACACCTGCCTCTTTAGTCAGTTCATTCTCCGGAATCAGACCTACGGACAACAGCAGTGTATCACAGCTGTAATGCTCCTCCGTTCCCGGAATCGGTTTTCTGTCCGGTCCCACTTCAGCCAGGGTAATGCCGGTCACACGTTCCTTGCCCTGAATATCCACCACCGTATGACTCAGCTTTAACGGAATGCCGTAGTCATCCAGACACTGGACGATGTTTCTCTTTAAACCGCCGGAATACGGCATCAGCTCTGCCACAACCTTAACTTTAGCCCCCTCTAAGGTCATACGCCGGGCCATGATCAGGCCGATATCACCGGAGCCAAGGATCACAACCTCCTTGCCGACGCTGTAGCCCTCAATATTCATCAGACGCTGCGCGGTTCCTGCGGAATAAATGCCTGCAGGACGATATCCGGGAATGTTTAAGGCGCCTCTCGGACGCTCCCGGCAGCCCATAGCCAGGATCACCGCACCTGCCTCGATGGTCTCCATGCCGTGGTCACGGCTGATGACCGTTACTTCTCGCTTCTCGTTGATATCAATGACCATGGTATTTAAACGGTATGGGATTTTCGCCTCCTCTGCCATGGCAATATAACGCGCTGCATACTCCGGTCCGGTCAGCTCTTCCTTAAAAGTGTGAAGGCCAAAACCATTATGGATGCACTGATTTAAAATTCCGCCAAGGCTGCTGTCACGCTCAAGAATAAGAATATCCTGAATACCGGCTTTTCTTGCTGCCACTGCCGCTGCCAGGCCTGCCGGTCCGCCTCCGATGATTACAATGTCATGTTTCATGATTGCTCCCCCCTTATTTATGACCCTTCAGCATTTCAGATCCCGGTGCATTCTTGCAGACCTCTTCCATGCTGATTCCAAGTTCTCTTGAAAGAATTTCCATGGTTCGCGGTGTGCAGAAGCCAGCCTGACAGCGTCCCATGCCCTGACGCACGCGGCGCTTGATACCATCTAAGGACTTTGCGCCCAGGGTTCTGTTGATGGCGTCCACAATCTCGCCCTCACTGACGTTCTCACAGCGGCAGATGATCGTGCCGTAGGACGGATTCCTGCGGATCAGCTCTGCCCGTTCCTCCTTACTTAAAAGCTCCGGGCGTACGATGCCTTTTCTTCTGCCGTTCCAGTCTTCCTTCTTTGCCGCATGCAATTTCTCTGCCACTTTTTCAGCCAGCCACCGGCCAATAGCCGGGGCACTCGAAAGTCCCGGAGACTCAATGCCTGCTGCGTCAAAAAAGCCCGGAGCATCCTCTGCCTCACCAATCACGAAATCATCCCCATCCTCATGGGCACGCAGTCCTGCAAAGGATGTTATGACCTGACGGAACGGAATGCCTTTGACGCTCAATACAGCACGGCTCATGAGGGATTCCAGCTCCTCTGCCGCTGTTGCGGTCTGCTCCTTATCATCGATATCCGTTGCGGTTGGTCCTGTCAACAGATTACCGTGTACGGTCGGGCTGACCAGAACACCCTTTCCCATCCTGGTCGGAAGCTGGAAAATGGTATGGCTGACCAGATTTCCCGCCTCTTTATCAAGCAGACAGTAATCGCCTTTTCTGGCAGTAATGTGAAGCTTCTTTTCACTTACTTCATTGTGGATCGTATCCGCATATACGCCTGCCGCGTTTACCACACAGGCTGCTTCGATATTCCCCTGGTTTGTCTTGATCCGATATCCCTCTGCTGTTTTCTCAATGTGCTCTACCTCAGTCAGAAAGCAGAATTCCACACCGTTGTCGCAGGCATTCTCTGCCAGGGCAATCGTCAGGCCAAACGGGCAGACAATGCCGCCGCTTGGTACATTCAGCGCGGCAACCACGGTATCCTCAATATTCGGTTCCATTTTACGCGCCTCATCTCCGCTGATGACAGACATACCTTCCACGCCATTCTGCATGCCTTTTTCATAAAGTGCCTGCAGCGCCGGTTTGTCTTCTTCCGCAAAGCACAGCACCAGGGAACCATTGCGCTTGTATTCAAAATCCAGTTCTTCAGAGAGCTCTTCCATCATCCTGCTTCCCTGAATGTTGAATTTTGCCTTTAAACTCCCCGGTTCCGCATCAAAGCCTCCATGCACGATCGCACTGTTGGCTTTTGAGGTTCCGGAACATACGTCCTCTTCCCTTTCCACAACACAGGTCTTTAACTGATATCTGGAAAGCTCTCTGGCAACCGCGCAGCCAATCACACCGCCGCCAATGACCACTACATCGTATTTCATACTGTTCATACTCCTGTCTCCTCTATTCCCGGTCCATTACCGGACCTTCATCTGTTTTCGCCCGCGTATGGCGCAAACAAAATTCTTTTTACTCGCTGACTGCCAGCACATCATCCATCTCTACCAGTCTGGCCAACAGTTTTGTTTTTTTATATCCAGGCGGAAAAACCACATCAAACTCCAGTTTCACTTCGTCTTTCTTGGTCTTGTTGATTTTTACGGAAATCACACTGAGCTTCTCTCTCTGGAGATAATCCTCCATGGACTGCACAATGCCTTCCCGTTTTACCAGAGTCATACGAATAAGTCCACCGGATGCCACATCCGCAAAATAAGCAACGCGGTGCATAACAAACTGAATGAGCAGAACCAGCAGGGCGCTGCTGATCCCTACCACATACATACCAGCCCCGAGAGCCAGACCCACGCCCGCGGTGGCCCAGATTCCGGCTGCCGTGGTCAGCCCGTTTACCAGATTGTTTCGTACAAAGATGACCCCGGCACCCAGAAAGCCGATACCGCTGACAACCTGCGCTGCCACACGGGCGGCATCTGCCTTTTCCACATCCATAAACCCATATTTCGATACTACCATAATAAGAGCTGCTCCCAACGCCACGATCACATGGGTACGAATGCCCGCCGATTTATTTCGATTTTTCCTCTCACTTCCGATCAGGAGTCCCAGACACGCCGCCACAAAAATGCGCACCAGGTATTCTACCTGAACCCAAAGCTCCGGAGCTGTAAACTGTGCCAGTACCGGCCAAAGCTTCAGCATTCCAGATACCCCCTTTTCCTTTCTCGCTGCTGTTCATGCATTGCGCATCCTTTTATCCTCCATACAGAAAACAAAAGAAGCGTACCCCAAGAAACACAGATCGGTTCTGTGCTCTTATGGTTACGCTTCCTCTTATTCTCTCGCGTGTATGGATTCAGTTGTCATAGTGTGATCTTTAAAATTCACCTACTCTGGTGCAGGCAACAAAATGGCCCGGTTCAATCTCACGCAGCTGCGGGTTGCCATTCTTGCAGCATTCTGCCGCGCAGTCGCACCGTTTCATAAACCGGCACTCGTCCGGCAGATTGACCGGAGAGGTGATCTCGCCGCGGATCAACTGGCGCACCGGCTTTTCCTTTCCCACGATCGGAAGGGGAATTGCAGACAACAATGCTCTGGTATATGGATGGACCGGATTCTGGAACAGCACATCAGCCGGTGCTTTCTCGACCATCTGGCCCAGATACATAACTGCAATATCATCGGAGAAATATTTAACTACCGACAGGTCGTGGGTAATAAAGATGTAGGTCAGTCCCAGATCTGCCTGCAGCTTCTTTAACAAATTTAAGATCTGCGCCTGAATGGATACGTCCAGAGCCGATACCGGCTCATCACAGACGATCAGTTTCGGTCTTACAGCCAGCGCACGCGCAATGCCGATACGCTGACGGCGTCCGCCGTCAAGTTCATGCGGGTATACGTTCATATAACGCTCCGCCAGGCCTACCGTACGCATCAGCTCCAGGGTTCTCTCTTCAATATCGCTCTTGGATTTTAACAGCTTGTGTTCAATGATCGGCTCACTGATGAGCTGCATCACAGTCTGTCTCGGATCCAGGGACGAGAACGGATCCTGGAATACCATCTGCATCTCCTGACGCAGCGGACGCATCTGCTTGCGGCTGTAGTTTGTGATGTCCTTACCGTCAAACAGGATCTTGCCTCCCGTCGGCTCTAACAGTTTTAAAATGGTACGTCCGGTCGTGGACTTTCCGCATCCGGATTCACCTACAATACCAAGTGTCCTGCCCTCTTCGATCTTGAAGCTCACGCCATCGACCGCATGAAGCTGTCCACCCGGAGTATTGAAAAATTTTGTGAGGTTCTGGACCTCAAGAATTGTCTTACCTGCCATCTTTGTTCTCCCCTAATCTGAATTCTGGATCCTTGTAGGCACTGCAGGCAACAAAGTGAGTTGCGCTGCCCTCTACAGATGTCAGCTCCGGAACAGCCTTCGTGCATGCCTCTGTCGCATACGGACATCTCGGTGCAAACGCGCATCCCGGCGGCAGATCAGACGGATCCGGCATCAGGCCCTTTATCGGAACCAGTTCCTCACCACGCTGCTTTAAGTTCGGAAGAGAATCGAACAGTCCCTCCGTGTATGGGTGGCGCATGTGATTGAACACATCGTCTGCAGTTCCTTTCTCCACGATACGGCCTGCATACATGACTGCGACATCCTCACAGACCTCTGCCACAACTCCAAGGTCATGCGTGATCATGAGCATGGACATTTCCTTGTCACGGATCAGCTGTTTCATGAGTTCCAGAACCTGTGCCTGGATGGTTACATCCAGCGCAGTGGTCGGCTCATCCGCGATCAGAAGCTGCGGACTGCAGGCCAGCGCAATCGCAATGACAACACGCTGCTTCATTCCGCCGGAAAACTGATGTGGGTAATCGTAAGCGCGGGATTCCGCGATACCTACCATCTTTAACATTTCTTTTGCTTTCTCGAAGGCTTCCTTCTTGGAAATATTCTGGTGGATCGCAATACTCTCACCGATCTGGTCACCAACCGTCATAACCGGATTCAGCGCAGTCATGGGATCCTGGAAGATCATGGCAACCTCATTGCCGCGCATCTTTTCCAGTTCCTCCGGTGTCATTTTCAATACATCTTTTCCATCCAGTTTAATCTCGCCGTCTTTGATAACCCCCGGCGGATTCGGAACCAGATTCAAAATCGAAAGTGCCGTGGTAGTCTTGCCCGCGCCGGTCTCGCCCACCAGACCCAGAGTCCGTTTCTTGGCGATGGAGAGGTCAATGCCATTGACTGCATGGACATCGGCATCTTCGGTCTCATAATGGACTACCAGGTTTTTTATATCAAGTACTAACTCGTCAGCCATACCCTATTCCTCCTAAATCTTATGTATTACCTACTTTTTCAGCTTCGGATCCAGCGCATCTCGCAAGCCATCACCCAGAAGGTTCAATGCAAGAACCGTGAACATAATGGCAAGACCCGGAATGATACACATATAGCTTGCGTCACGGATGTGGCTGCGGCCTGCTGAAAGCAGTGCACCCCATTCCGGTGCCGGTGCCGGAACACCGATTCCAAGGAAGCTTAAGGAAGAAGCCGAGATGATGGTAGTACCGATCAGCAGCGTGATCTGCACGATGATCGGGGAAAGGCAGTTTGGAAGAATGTGCTTTACGATGATCTTCCAGGTCGGCAGTCCCATGGCGTAGGAGGATTCCACATACTCCTGATCACGAATGGTCATAACGGAAGCGCGCACGATACGCGCAAAACTGCTGGCGCAGGAGAAGGCCAGCGCGATCATCAGGTTCACCGTGCTCGGTCCTAACAGAGATACAATAACTACCGCTGTCATGATGTTCGGAATGGAATAGAAAATATCAATGCCGCGCATGATGATGGAATCGGTAATTCCGCCCTTGAAGCCTGCCTGGGAACCCAGGATGGTTCCGACGAGAAGTCCCAGCAAAACGGAGCCGACACCGATGATCAGGGAATAACGGGCACCGTAGACGATACGTGCAAATAAGTCACGGCCATACTCATCCGTACCAAACCAATGAGCCGCGCACGGTCCCATCAGACGGTCTTTCATATTCTGGCCGATCACGTCTTTCTCGTAATTGAAAATAACCGGGCTGAGCGCCGCTGCCAGTACCAGAAGGACCAGAAAGGCCAGTCCCAGCATGGCACCGCGGTTCTTGGTCAGGCGCCGCCAGGTTTCCTGAAACAGCGTCCTTTTTTTATACTGTTTTTTGATTTCGCTTGCCTGTGCCATGTTATCACCCCTTCTTACTGTACTGAGCTTTGATTCTCGGATCAAAGAATGCGTAGATCAGGTCTACCACCAGGTTAATGATACACATAAGGATGGAGCACATAATGATCGCTCCTGTAACCATCGGGGTATCACGCTTGGAGATGGAGTCATATACCAGACGTCCGATTCCCGGCCAGGAGAATACCGTCTCTGCCAGAACGGAGCCGGTAATAACCAGAGACATCTGCAGACCGATCGCAGTGATGATCGGGATCAGCGCGTTCTTTAAACCGTGTACGGTGATGACCTGCTTCTCTGAACAGCCCTTTGCCCGCGCGGTGGTCATGTAATCCTGACGGAGTACATCCAGCATGGATGAGCGTGTCGTTCTGGTAATGAGTGCAGCCAGTCCGAAGCCTACTGTTACTGCCGGCAGCACCAGGCTGTCCAGCCCGCCTTTACCGCCCGTTGGAAACAGGCCCAGCTTCAGCGAAAATATGATGATCAGCATAAGTCCCAGCCAGAAGTTTGGCATGGACGTGCCGAATAGGGCAAATATCATACCCGCTGTATCCTTCCATGTATTTTGATGTATCGCAGTGTAAATACCGAGCGGCAGGGATACCACTACAGCGATGAGCACGGCGGCTCCGCCCAGCAGCAGGGTATTCGGAAGACGCTCCATGAAGGTCTTAAATACATCCCGCTTGGTCACATAGGACTTACCCATATCACCAGTCAACATGCCTTTCATATAGTTTCCATAACGTACAATAAACGGATCATTCAGTCCAAGGTCTTCACGGATCTGCTCAATCTGTTCCGGCTTTGCGTTATCACCCGCAAGCATTAACGCTGGGTCGCCGCCGGTCAGGCTCATGGCCCAGAAGATCAGAAATGAGGTTACCAGAATAACCGGGATCAGCATGATAAGTCTTTTCCCAATGTATTTCAGCATTTGCCTGTCGCTCCTTTTTTTATGTTCAGTGACTCATATGGAAACTTGCGGGGCTTTTGAAGCACCCGCAAGTCTTTTCAGCCATTATGTCTTTGTTTCTCTTTACTCTGCGATGTATGCATGACGCCAGTCGTGGTTGCCGCCGCCGTAGAAGTACTGTCCCTGAAGGTTCTTGTTGTATGCAACAACCAGATTTGCAATGTATAACGGAACCTGCGGGCATGCATCTACCAGATAGGTCTGCAGCTCTTTTGCTGTCTCAAGACGTTTATCCTGATCTTTCTCAGTTGCTACGATATCAATCATCTCATCTGCCTTAGAATCCGAGTAGTGATGATAGTTGGAACCGGAACCGGTGTAGAACAGGTCACGGTATACAAAGTCAACCTTGGAGTCCTCATTCCATCTCCACAAGAAGAGCTCCTGCTTGCCGTCTACACAGGTAGATTTTAAGGTTGCAGTCTCCATCGGCTCCAGAGTTACGTCGATGCCGATGTCTGCCAGATTTGCCTGAACGATGGTTGCGATCTGCTCATACGGAGCACCGGATGCATAGGTTAAGGTTGTGCTGATACCGCCATCCGGATAGCCGGCCTCTGCCATTAAGGATTTTGCTCTGTCCACATCGTAGTCAAAGCCTTCCATGTCATCATAGAAGCCCCACAGACCGCGGTTTAAGATGGTGGTCTGCAGTGTGCCCTTGCCATATACAGCTGCCTCAAGAACCGCGTCACGGTCGATCGCGCATGCAACAGCCTGTCTTAAGGTCTGATTGTTCCACGGCTCCTTCTCTACATTAAATGCAAAGTAGAAAAGACGGGTACCGGTCTGCTCGTAAACGGTGATATTGTCATCATCCTCTAAGTACTGCAGCTCATTGATCGGCGGATTTACACAAACATCAATCTCGCCGGCCTGCAATGCCATAACACGGGAGGATGCCTCGATGTACGGACGGAACTCGATGGTCTCAGCTACGCCAGGAGCCAGGTTGTCGTCTGCAGGGAGATCGTTGCCCCAGTAATCATCAACCTTAACCAGGCGGCAGTACTCACCTTCTACCCACTCATCAAATTTGTACGGGCCGGTACCAATGTAGTACGGATCCTCTACGCCGTCATCATAAGCCTTCTTGGACTGAATGGATAACGGAACGGATGCCAGAGACTGGATGAACTCATTGTTGTATTTTTCAATTTCAATCTCGATGGTGTAATCATCAACTACGGTACAGCCAACATAGCCAGCCAGAATGGAGGCTACCATGTTGCCGGTTGCCATATCCAGAGTGAATTTTACATCCTCTGCGGTCATCGGCGTCTTGTCATCGTCGTTGAAGTGAACGTCATCACGCAGCTTCATCTCAATGTGGGTGTCATCCTTAAACTCCCAGGAGGTAGCCAGACAAGGACCGAAACGCTCATCTCCCTGGGAACCATTGTTGAAAAATACCAGGGTCTGATGCGTATTCTTTAAAATAATGTTGTTGATCTGATCCTGCTGCTGCTGCAGATCCAAATTGTTGATGTCAGCATCGGTACCGATAACCAGGGTGTCTTTGTGACCGCCTGCCGCAGTGCCTCCTGCCTCTGTTGTTGCGGAACCAGAGTCACCGGACGGGGCCGATGTGGAACCGGACTTTCCGCCGCAGCCTGCCAGGGATGCTGTCAGCATGGCAACGCTGAGCAGCAATGCGATTTTTTTCTTCATACACATTTCCTCCGTTTTCTTATAATCGTCCAGCCTGTGTTAACCGGACGTTTTCATAGATAAGAAATATACACTGCTTTTAAGCGCAAAAATAGCGCAGTCGTACGACACCTTACGTTCCACATGGACTCTAAAAGAAATGTCCTACACACCTGCGCTGCTCTATTCTCTCTATGCAATGTGTATATTTATTTATCAGCTATTACAGAGTATAGCATCATTTTTCAAAATATACAAGCATTTTCCGCGATAATTCTTCGTTATTTTGTTAACTTTCTTTAGCTGTTTTCCGCATTTTTCAGCATTTTCCATAATCCTAGTTTGGAAAATAAAGTTTTCCCCGCCATTTACGGATTCATGCGTTTTTTTAATAAAGCCTCTGCCAGTACCAGATCCTCCGGTGTGGTCACCTTTAAATTTTCGTAGCTTCCCTCCACCAGGCGCACCTTTGTGCCGCTTAAATGCTCTACCACCATGGCATCATCCGTGATGCCCTTCTGCTGTGTCTCATCTGCCATCAGGCGGTCATAGGCACCGCGCACCAGGGGATAGGAAAATGCCTGCGGAGTCTGTACCTGCCACAGCCGGGAACGGTCCGGCGTGGATTCCGCAAAGCCACCTGCATCTGCTACCTTGATGGTATCTTTCACCGGCATCCCCACTACACAGGCTTCATCCGAAACAGCAGCCTGTGCCGCACGGGAAATGATCCCATCCGTCACAAGAGGCCTTGCACCGTCATGGATCAGCACATAATCACAATGCTGCAGTGCTTTCAGTCCTTCATATACCGAATGATATCGTTCTTTTCCTCCGGTCACAACAGCGCGCAGCTTGGTAAGGCCCAGGGCAGGCAGGATTTCCTCTCTCACATAGGATTCTTCTCCGGCACCGGTCACCAGCACCAGCTCATCCGCGCAGCTTTGCTCAAAGGCTTCCAGTGCGTACGAAATCAGCGGCCTGCCATTTAAAAGCATGTACTGTTTTTGAATGGCACTGTGCATCCTGCTGCCCCGGCCGCCTGCCAGGATGACCGCACCGATCCGAAATGTATCAATCATAATATTTCTTCTTTCTCAATCCTGTTTCTATTTTATGTTACCGTTCACCAAGCTTCAGATTCGGAATCGCATTCAGATCCCAGCCATGACGTGTGCCCTTTTTATATTCATAGTAGGCAGCACAGCCGATCATGGCTGCATTGTCTGTGCAGAAGATCGGAGACGGATGATAGAACCGGATGTGTGCCTTATCACAGGCCTCCTGCATGGCTGCCCGGAGCGCGGAATTGGATGCCACGCCGCCGGCAATAGCCAGCTTGTCATAGCCATATTCTTTTGCAGCGAGAACTGCACGGCTTACCAGAGCCTCCACCACTGCATTCTGGAACGATGCCACCAGATCCGGCACCCGGATCTCTTCGCCGGTCATATGGGCTTTATTAATGTAATTCAGCACAGCAGACTTCAGGCCGCTGAAGCTAAAATCATATGGTGAGCCTTCCACCTTTGCCCGTGGGAACTCAATGGCATGCGGATTTCCCTCTTTTGCAGTCTTATCTACCTTCGGACCTCCCGGATAGCCGAGTCCAACGGCACGGGCCACCTTATCAAATGCCTCGCCTGCTGCGTCATCTCGAGTGCGGCCAATGATTTCAAACTCTCCGTAATCCTTTACAATAACCAGATGGGTATGTCCGCCAGACACGATCAGGCACACAAACGGCGGTTCCAGATCCGGGTTCTCAATGTAGTTTGCAGACACATGTCCCTCAATGTGATGGACACCCACCAGTGGCTTTTTCGCCGCAAAAGCAATGGCTTTTGCCTCAGCCACACCAACCAGAAGAGCCCCCACAAGCCCCGGGCCGTAGGTCACGCCAATGGCATCCACATCTGTCAGAGTTACCCCGGCATCCTCTAGGGCCTGGGTTACAACCTGGTTGATCTTCTCAATATGTTTTCTTGAGGCGATCTCCGGAACCACACCGCCAAACTGGGTATGCAGCGCGATCTGGGACGAGATCACGTTGGAAAGGACCTCACGGCCATTCTTTACCACAGAAGCAGCTGTTTCATCACAGGAGCTCTCAATAGCCAGGATCAGTGTATCTTTCTTCTCATTTATTTCTGTTGTCTTCTTTTCTGTATCCATCATTTCTCTTACTCCTCATCGAAGGTCAGCTCACGGGTCCAGCCGTCCCGCGCCGTCTTCGCTCCCGGAAAGATTTCCCGTACTTTGTCAATAAACTCATCCGGCCGGTTTAAGGACGGGCTGTAATGCGTCAGCCACATCTCTGCCGGCTGCGCTTTTTTTGCCAGATTTGCAGCCTCGTACATGGTCATGTGTTTGTACTCCCTGGCCTTGGCCTCCTTGCCGTCCTCACCATACATGCCCTCGCAGATAAAGAGATCCGCATGTTCAGCATACTCCGCAATGACCGGAACCGGCCTGGTATCGGTACAGTAGGTGACCTTCAGTCCCTTACGGTCCGGTCCCAGCACCATATCCGGTGTATAGGTCACACCGTCAAGCTCCAGCGTCTCGCCCTTCTGAAGACGGCTCCAGGCCTTCATCGGCACATTTTGAGCCCTGGCACGCTCCACATCAAAGCGGCCTGCCCGCGGGATGGAGATGGAATAGCCGTAGCAGACCACATTGTGGTTCACCCGGTAGGCATCGATCACATAAGGTCCGATATGAAACTGATGTCTGTTTTCTTCCAATTCGATGAATTTTAACTGGAAAGGGAGCTCCGGCGCAATGGTGCGCAGCGCGTTCACCACACGCTCGAGTCCCTTCGGTCCGATCAATGTCACCGGTTCCGTCCGCTCTGCGTTGCCCATCGTGAGAAGAAGCCCTGGAAGTCCGCTGATGTGATCTGCATGATAATGGGTAAAACAGATCACATCAATGGGCTTCGGGCTCCATCCTTTTTCTTTCAACGCTACCTGCGTTCCTTCTCCGCAGTCAATCAGAAGGCTACTGCCGTCACAGCGCGCCATCATTGCAGTCAGCCAGCGATACGGAAGCGGCATCATACCGCCGGTTCCCAGTAAACAGATATCTAACATAAATCGATTAACCTCATTTCATTTGATGCTGATATCATAGCATAGCGTTTAAATGAATTCAACCGCTTCCTCGATTTCCGGTGCGATCCGAAACTGCCGGATCAGCCGGTCATAGCACGCCTCGCACAGATCCCAGTGGTGAACCTCCCCATCTTTTTCCGAAAAATAATCCCAGGGATAATTCACGGAAAATCCGCCCTCCCGCAGAATCCCCCGCTCTACCACCAGTTTCTTTCCACATCCATTGCAGATCACAGTTTCCAGTTTTCCGCTTTCCTGATATTTTCTCATGTTGGTCCCTCACCTTTTCTTTTCACTTATTCTTCCTGTTCCGGCGCCATGATTCACACTTCAAAGCATAGGCGTGAAACAAAACAGGAGATACGGCACTGCTGCCTTATCTCCTACATTATAAACAGAAATATTCACGATTTTAAGTGGTAATTCTTTCCGGCAGATCTCGCTTCCACATGATGAGTGCATCCTCTGTCGGGTTATGATAATAGGATTTCCGCACTGCCTCCTGTATAAAACCGTAGGATTCATACAGATTTCTGGCTGCCGTGTTTCCTTCGCGCACCTCCAGACTCATGGCACAGGCGCCTTCCCGGACAGCATATTCTACCATAGCATCCATCATTTTTCTGCCGACACCATAGCGACGACTGTCAGGACGCACGGCAATCCGCTGAACCTCACCTTCTCCGGCAAGGACCCGCAGGTTGCAGTAGCCAAGGATCCTTTCATCCTGTTCAAACACATAATAGACATCATACGGACTGTGGATCCCGGATTCCAGTATGCGGGCAGACCAGCATTCCGAAAAGCAGATGCGCTCCAGCTCTGCCACCTCCGGAATATCCCGTTCTTCCATGCGGCGGATCACTGTGAGTCTCCTGTACCGACACTGTGTCCTGCTGCCAGCTCGTCCGTCTTCCCCTGGCGTTTTGCTTCTTCCAGTTCGCGCTCCGCCTGGGCTTTGCGCAGATAATCCGGCGCGTGATCCATGGCTGACACAGTCCTGCCTTCCGCAAAATATACGCTTCCAAGGGCAGCCACACTGGCGCCGCGCTGGCGGTTTACCTGGGCTGGAGCAAAGGAAAACGATACCGTCATCTCCTCACGGATGATCTTCTCATTGACCGGCACACCATCTCCCAGAAAGATCACGCGCTCTCCGCGCGCATTCAGCTCCCTGATCAGTTCGTGGATATCCATGCCGCACTGCGGCTTTACAACCTCAAAAGCCTCTTCATAATGGTAGAGTCCGGTATAGACCTGACCTCTTCTTGCATCCATGACCGGGCAGATGAGTGCAGATGTTCCATATAAATTATAAGCCATGGCATCCATGGTCGGAACATGGACCAGCGGCTTCTCCAGCGCAAGTCCAAGACCCTTTGCCGTAGCAGATCCGATGCGCAGGCCCGTGTAGGAGCCCGGACCGCCTGACACCGCGATCGCATCGACCTCATGAAGATCCAGCTCCAGCATGCGGGTCACCTCATCAATCATGGGAAGCAGCGTCTGGGAATGGGTCTTTTTAAAATCCACGGTATATTCTGCTGTCACCAGGCCATCGCTCACCACGGCCACAGAAGCCACCAGTGACGCACTTTCTATTCCAAGTATCTTCATGATAATCCCTCCACCGTTATCTTGCGGTAATCAAATCCCTGCTCCAGGTCTTTTTCAATGCAAATGTGGACAACCTTATCCGGCAGGATCTCCAAAATGAGCTGGGACCACTCGATCAGACAGACGCCCTCTCCGTAAAAGCAGTCCTCATAGCCGATCTCGTCCATCTCGCTGATATCGCCGATGCGATACACATCAAAATGGTACAGGGGAATCCGTCCGCTGTCGTACTGCTGTACAATCGTAAAGGTCGGACTGTTCACCGGCTCATCAATTCCGAGTCCGGCTGCAAAGCCCTGGGTAAAAATAGTCTTGCCCACTCCCAGATCGCCGTCCAGGCAATACACCTCTCCCGGCTTTGCCTGTTCCCCCAGGCGTTTCCCCAGGGCAAAGGTTTCCTGTGGGCTGTTGCTTGTATATTCCATCAGATTTTCCTCCGTTTTTCTTTCGGGAGATGTGCCGTCACCAATTCCCGGAACGCTTCTTCCTGATCGCCCAAAGCCGTTTTCGGAATCAGATAGGCATGAACCCGGTCCATATAAAGAATGTACATGGATGGCTTCGCATCCAGCCGTCCCATCTGTTCCCAGGTAAAATCTGCGGAATTGTCCTCCTGACTAACCGTCAGCTTCTCCTGATCGAACATCAGCCGCATTGGATTTTTTACAGCCGGACGCTTTGCCTGTTTGCTTGCCTTGAGCCAGAGCAGACATGGCTGCCAGACGGTAAAGATCAATGCACAGACCACAAGCAGGCACCTATATGGAACCGTAGTGGTATTCCAGCGGAAGATCAGAAGATACAGCGCTGCCAGGGAAAAGAGCCCATTAAAAATTCCCATAAATCCGGCATTCGCATGATACATGGAAAATGCCCACAGATCCTTCGCCGTAATATGCAAAGTCACATCTACCGTTTTGCCGGTGCAGGCAGTCTCATTGACTTCACTTGCCGCATGTTTCTCGTTTGCCATCGCATTCACCGTTCCTTTCCAAACACTGCTTCAGACCGCCGTCTAAGGCATCCTCGCAGAATCCTTTGTTTCATTTTCAATCTTACAGCTTCATAGTCAGGCCAATGCGCTTCTTGTTCAGATCTACGCTTAATACCTTCACCTCTACGATATCACCAACGCTGACTGCCTCAAGCGGATGCTTGATATAGCGGTCTGTCATCTGTGAAATATGGACCAGGCCATCCTGATGCACACCGATATCCACAAAGGCACCAAAGTCGATGACATTGCGCACGGTTCCCTTCAGTACCATGCCCGGTGTCAGGTCCTTCATCTCAAGGACATCGGTACGCAGGATCGGTTTTTGCATCTCCTCACGGGGATCTCTGGCCGGTTTTTCCAACTCCTTTACAATGTCCTTTAACGTGATCTCACCGATGCCAAGCTCCTCTGCAAGACCTTTGCAGCTGCGTACCTTTCTGCCAAGTTCCTTTAAGCCGCCTGCGGCAATATCTTGCGGCCTGCAGCTTACCTTTTCCAGAAGCTTCTGTACTGCCTCATAGCTTTCCGGATGCACGGAAGTCATATCCAGCGGATTGTCCCCGCCTTTGATGCGCATGAAGCCGGCACACTGCTCGAATGCCTTCGGGCCAAGCTTTGCTACCTTTAAAAGCTGTCTGCGGTTTGTAAATACGCCGTTCTCCTCGCGATATGCCACAATGTTCTTCGCAATGGCCTTGGAGACACCGGAAATGTACTCAAGCAGGGAGGCGGAAGCGGTGTTTAAATCCACGCCCACACGGTTTACGCAATCCTCCACGACGCCCTGCAGGGTTTCACTTAAGTTTTTCTGGTTCATATCATGCTGATACTGCCCCACGCCGATGGATTTCGGATCAATCTTGACAAGCTCTGCCAGCGGATCCTGCAGTCTTCTTGCGATAGAAGCTGCGCTTCGCTGCCCTACATCAAAGTTTGGGAACTCCTCGGTAGCCAGCTTGCTGGCAGAATACACAGAGGCTCCTGCCTCGTTGACAATCACGTACTGAACCTGCTGCGGGATCTCTTTGAGCAGCTCCACGATGATCATCTCAGACTCACGCGAGGCTGTGCCATTTCCGATTGAGATCAGCGAAATATCATATTTTTTGATCAGATCTTTTACGATTTTCTTGGATTCCTCTACCTTATTCTGCGGTGCAGTCGGGTAAATAACGGTGGTATCAAGCACCTTACCTGTTACATCCACAACAGCCAGCTTACAGCCGGTACGGAATGCCGGATCCCAGCCCAGCACAACACGGCCTGCAACCGGCGGCTGCATCAGAAGCTGCTTTAAATTCTTGCCGAATACCTTAATTGCTCCGGCCTCTGCAGTCTCAGTCAGAGCACTGCGGATCTCACGCTCAATCGCCGGCGCAATCAGACGGCGGTAGCTGTCTGCAGCTACCTCTCTTAAAACCGGTGCGGTATATGGGTTGTCCTGAGTGACGATCTGTTTTTCCAGATAGCGCAGGATATTCTCCTCCGGAGCCTCTACCTTCACGGTCAGCACCTTTTCTTTTTCACCGCGGTTTAAAGCCAGGACACGGTGACCGGCGCATTTTTTCACCGGTTCCTCGTACTGGTAATACATCTCATAAACAGACTCTGCCTTTTCATCTCTGGCCTGGGAACGGAGCATGCCCTGCTCTGTGGTAACCTTTCGGATATAAGTGCGGTAATCTGCCTGGTCGGAAATGCGCTCCGCAATGATATCCTTTGCTCCGGCAATGGCATCAGCCGCCGTCGGCACCTCCCTGGCTTCCGACACATAGCCTTCTGCAAGCTTCTCTAACGGTTCCTCCGCCTGCTGCGCAAGGATCAGATCCGCCAATGGCTCCAGGCCACGTTCCTTCGCGATCATGGCGCGGGTTCGGCGCTTTGGACGGTATGGACGATAGAGATCTTCCAGAGCTACCATGGTCATGGCCGCCTGAATCTGTTTTTCCAGCTCCGGTGTCAGCTTTTCCTGATCCCGGATGGTAGAAAGCACCTGTTCCTTCTTTTCGTCCAGGTTGCGCAGGTAACGCAGACGCTCGTCCAGATTTCGGAGTACCTCATCGTTCAAAGAGCCGGTTGCCTCTTTGCGGTAACGGGCAATGAACGGAATGGTGTTTCCTTCATCGATCAGCTGGACCGCTGCCTCCACCTGCTTATATCCAATCTGCAGTTCTTCCTGCAATATTTTAAAAATATCCATCTGGTGTAAAACTCCTTTTGTCTTTCTTTAAGCTGTATCTTTCATTATAATCCATAACCAGATGCGGCGCAAGCCATTCAAGATTCTCCCTTGAGGCTTTTTTGTTTTCGTGTTATGATTAAGAATGTTATTTTATCTCTACCTACGGAGGAATTTACATGGAACAAAACACCGGCGCCAAACGCCCCTCCCCCAACAGACTCGCGCGGACCAGCCTTTTTCTCAGCATCTTCGCTATCTTCAGCTGGTTTTATCCGCCGGTTCAGATCATACTCGGAGCTTCTGCGGCTTTGAGCGCATGGTTTTCCCGGAAAGAGCACCATTTTACCGGTGCCGGAATTGCTGGATTTGTTATTGGAATCTTCTGCATCCTGCTGAGCTTTTTTATCTTTTTCCAGTATATGCTGGTCTACGAAGTAGCCCGGGATCCAGCCAATGCCGACCTGATCCGTCAGGTATATCACCAGGCTCAGGAAATTCTAAACCGCATGGGAACGACAGCGCAGTAAGCTGTCAGCAACCGTATTTCAGGCAAAATGCCAGACAGCATCAAAGGATGCTGCCTGGCATTTTCTATGCTTTCCTCATATTTCATTTTATAACTCTGCGCGGATTCTCTGGCGGATCTTTGCGGTTTTCTCAAAGGCAGCAGCGCAGTCTGCGTATGCTGCTTCACTCATTTCACCGGTCAGAAGCGCGAATTCATCGGTCAGATTTTCAAGCTTTACAATCCGGCCACCTCCAAATGCAGCGGCTGCGGCCTGCTCCAGCTCTGCCCCATTTCCCTCCACACGCACAAAATAGCGGTGTACGGAAGTTTTCTGGTTTGCGATCGTCAGACGCTCACCGCTCCAGCCGAACGGAACGTTATGGTCCGCATTCTCAACCGCTTCCATAATATCCGCAATGACAGCGCTTGCGGTCGGGAGCTTTCCGGCTCCGCTTCCGTAGAACATGGAAGTGCCCAGCATGTTGCCCTTTACCAGAATGCCGTTAAATACATCATTTACGGCATACAGCGGATGATCCTTTCCGATCATGACCGGTGCGACCCATGCGTGAACCTCATTGCCGTCCATGCGGCTAGTTCCAAACAGCTTCACGGAAGTTCCAAGCTTATCTGCATACTTGAAATCCACATCGGTAATCTTCGTGATGCCCTCAGTACAGATATCCTCATAGTTTACTTCTTTTCCGGTTGCCATTGCTGTAAGGATCGCGATCTTTCTGCAGGTATCATAGCCCTCTACATCTGCCTCCGGATTGCGTTCTGCATAGCCTAAATCCTGTGCCTCTTTCAATACAGTCTCAAAGGAAGCACCCTCCTTATCCATCTTAGTCAGGATGAAGTTGGTGGTTCCGTTTAAGATACCGGTAATCTCCAGGATTTTCTCTCCCTTTAAGCAGCGGTACAGCGGACGGATGATCGGGATACCGCCGCCCACACTGGCCTCAAAAAAGAAGTTTACGTTCTTTTCCCTCGCAATGGCAAGAAGCTCCGTTCCATAGGCTGCCACCAGCGCCTTGTTGGAGGTTACCACATGCTTGCCGGCTAACAGGCTTGCTTTTACAAACGGATACGACGGGTTCAGTCCGCCCATGGTCTCTACCACCACGCTGACCTCCGGATCCTGCTCGATCACGGAAAAATCATGTACGATCTTGTCTTCCACCGGGCTTTCCGGAAAGTCCCGAAGATCCAGAACATACTTAAGAGCCACATCCTGACCACAGCCATTTTTGATCTGCTCTGCGTTCCTGGCCAAAATCTCCGCTACTCCGGAACCAATTGTGCCATATCCCATGATTGCTACCTGTACCATTGCTCTTTCCTCACTTTTCTCTCTGTTATCGATTCATTTATTCGTATAAACTCCCCAATATCTGCGAACTCCGGTGCTACTCCCTGGAAACAATCTTTACATAATGGATACCATCCTGTTCTTCGATTTCTTCCACCATCTTGGAAATATTGCCGGTGTTGTCCTTTACTTCTACGGACAAGGTCAGGGTTGCCACGCCGTTGACCGGAATACTCTGGTGGATCGTCAGAATATTTGCCTTATAAATCGCTACAATATGGAGCAGGTCCGAAAGAAGGCCCTGTTCATCATCCATCTGTACCACAAAGGTAACCGTTTTGCCCTTGGTATTGTCGTAAAACGGGAAAATATCCTCTTTATATTTATAAAAAGAACTGCGGCTGATACCTACACGGTCTGTTGCCTCCTGCACGGTCAGCACACGTTCCGACTCCAGAAGCTTTTTCGCCTCTACCACCTTCAGTAATACTTCCGGTACCGCTTTCTGTTTTACCACAAAGTATTTTGTTTTTTCCTCTGGCATAATCAATCCTCCCGGCACATTTCATGTTCGTCTATCATGAACATTTGTGCTCATGTGAGAGATATTAGCACAAAAAAAAGCAGAGTGCAAGCTTTTTCTTGCATACACTCTGCTTTTATAAAGAATTTCAAATTAATCTTCTGCGGATGCCTTGCGGTCCGGACAGCCCAGACTCAGCCAGCGCAGGTAAGCGCTGATAAACGGATCAAGCCCGCCATCCAGCACATTGGCCACATTTCCGGTTTCCTCTCCGGTGCGCAGATCCTTGACCATGGTATACGGCTGCAGGACATAAGAGCGGATCTGGTTTCCCCAGCCGATCTCTTTCACATCGCCCCGGATGTCAGAAAGCTTCTCTGCATTCTCCTGCTGCTTTAACATATACAGCTTTGCCTTTAACATCTGCATGGCCTTATCCTTGTTCTGGAACTGGGAACGCTCATTCTGGCACTGTACCACGATTCCGGTCGGAATATGGGTGATACGGATCGCAGAGGAGGTCTTGTTGATATGCTGACCACCGGCACCGCTGGAACGATAGGTATCGATCCGCAGGTCATCCGGGTTGATCTCCACATCCAGATCTTCTTCAATATCCGGCATAACATCACAGGATACAAAGGACGTCTGACGCTTTCCTGCCGCATTGAACGGAGAGATCCGCACCAGGCGGTGCACACCGCGTTCGGACTTTAAGTAGCCGAATGCATTTTCACCATTGATCTGGATGGTAACAGACTTAATGCCTGCTTCATCGCCGTCCAGGTAGTCCAGGACCTCAGTCTTATAGCCCATCTTGTCCGCCCATCTGCAGTACATACGGTAAAGCATGCTGCACCAGTCACAGGATTCGGTACCGCCTGCGCCTGCATTCAGACGCAGGATAGCATTGTATTTGTCATACTCTCCGGACAGCAGCGTCTCCATGCGCAGTTTCTCCAGATTGCGCTCGAACTCATCCAGCATCTCCTGGATCTCCGGTATCAGGGCAGGATCTTCCTCCTCATAGCCCATCTCGATCATCACCTGGATGTCTTCGTACTGCTGTTCCAGACCACGGTAAAGATCTACGGTATCCTTCAGGTTCTTTGCCTCCTGCACCAGTTTGGTGGCACGGTCGGCATTGTCCCAGAAGCCTGGCTCCTCCATGGATTTATCTAACTCATCGATTCGTCTGACCTTGTTATCCAGGTCAAAGTGAATCCCTCACTTCCACTAATGGTTTTTCAAAGGTCGATAATGTGTACTTGAACTGATCTAATTCTACCATTGTGTCACCTTCTTTCATAATTATATTTCTGAATCTTATCTTGGCATCAGATCGCGGCCATGGCACTGTTTGAACTTTTTACCGCTTCCGCACGGACACGGATCATTCGGGTAAATCTTCTGCACCTGGCGTACCTTCGGTGCCTGCGGCGCAGAGGTGTCACGGTTGGTCCCGGTTACCTTCGCTGCCGGCTCTCGTTCAACCTTCTGCTCTACGCGAATGTGGAACAGAATACGGACTGTCTCCTCGGTGATGGCAGCCGTCATGGCCTCGAACATCTCGTAGGCATTCATCTTATACTCAACAACCGGATCTCTCTGGCCGTAAGCCTGCAGGCCGATACCCTGACGCAGCTGGTCCATGTCATCGATATGGCTCATCCACTTGTTGTCGATCACCTTCAGAAGTACCACACGCTCCAGCTCACGGATCTGCTCTGCATCCTGGAATTCAGCCTCCTTCGCCTCATACAGCTTGATGGCTTCTTCCTTCAGCATGTGCTTTAACTCATTTTTCTTGGTCACCGGATGATTCTCTGCCGTAATCGTCTCAAGCGGAATGATCGGGAGCAGAAGACTGTTCAGCTCCTTCAGATCCCAATCAGAGGATGCCTGCTCATCAGAAATGGACAGATCTACGGAGTTCTCCACGATATCGGTGATCATCTTTAAGATGAGGTCGCGCATGTTATCTCCATCCAGAACCTTGCGGCGCTCTGCGTAGATGATCTCACGCTGCTCGTTGTTGACCTCGTCGTATTTTAACAGGTTTTCACGGATACCGTAGTTGTTGTTCTCGATCTTCATCTGTGCCTTCTCAATGGCACTGGAAAGCATCTTGTGCTCGATCTGCTCGCCCTCCGGAACACCCAGAGCTTCGAACATAGCCATGAGACGCTCAGAACCGAACAGACGCATCAGGTCATCTTCCAGGGAAATATAGAAACGGGATTCACCCGGGTCTCCCTGACGTCCGGAACGGCCGCGCAACTGGTTATCGATTCGGCGGGACTCGTGACGCTCGGTACCGATAACCTTTAAACCGCCTGCTGCCTTTGCCTCATCATCCAGCTTGATATCGGTACCACGGCCTGCCATGTTGGTTGCGATAGTTACGGCTCCATGAATACCTGCATCTGCTACGATCTCAGCCTCCAGCTCATGGAACTTCGCGTTCAGGACCTTATGCTGGATGCCGCGTTTGTTCAGCATCTTGCTTAAAAGCTCGGAAGTCTCAATGGTAATGGTACCAACCAGCACCGGCTGTCCCTTCTCATGAGAAGCTACAACATCGTTGACAACAGCCTCAAATTTTTCTTTTTTCGTCTTGTATACGGCATCCTCATGATCGATACGCGCTACCGGACGGTTGGTCGGGATTGCGATCGCGTCCATGCCATAAGTGTTTCGGAACTCTTTCTCCTCAGTCAGCGCAGTACCTGTCATACCGGATTTTTTGCGGAATTTGTTGAAGAAGTTCTGGAAGGTGATGGTTGCCAGAGTCTTGCTCTCACGACGCACATTCACATGCTCCTTCGCCTCAATTGCCTGATGCAGGCCATCTGAGTAACGGCGGCCCGGCATGATACGTCCGGTAAATTCATCGACGATCAGTACCTCATCATCTTTTACCACATAGTCCTTATCACGGAACATCAGGTAGTTTGCGCGCAGTGCCAGAATGATGTTGTGCTGGATCTCCAGATTCTCCGGATCTGCCAGGTTCTCAATATGGAAGAACTGCTCTACCTTCTTAACGCCTTCCTCAGTCAGGTTAACGACTTTATCCTTCTCGTTTACAATGAAATCTCCGGTTTCTTCAATGTCCTCACCCATGATGGCATTCATCTTGGTGAACTCACCGGAGGCCTCACCGCGTACCAGCTGATGCGCCAGCACATCGCAGACCTCGTACAGCTTGGTGGATTTACCGCTCTGTCCGGAAATGATCAGCGGAGTTCTTGCTTCATCGATCAGGACGGAATCGACCTCATCGATGATGGCGTAATCCAGATTGCGCAGAACCATCTGATCTTTGTAGATGGCCATGTTATCACGCAGGTAATCAAAGCCCAGCTCATTGTTGGTAACGTAGGTAATATCGCAGTTGTATGCAGCCTTACGCTCCTCAGAGGTCATCGGATTTAATACCACGCCGACGGTCAGACCCAGGAAACGGTGAACCTGTCCCATCCACTCTGCATCTCGCTTTGCCAGATAGTCGTTGACCGTTACGATATGAACGCCTTTACCGGCCAGTGCGTTCAAATATGCCGGGGAAGTAGAAACCAGGGTCTTACCTTCACCGGTTCTCATCTCAGCGATACGGCCCTGATGCAGGACGATACCACCAATGAGCTGTACCGGGTAATGTTCCATGTTCAGCACACGCTTTGCGGCCTCACGTACGGTGGCAAATGCCTCCGGAAGAATATCGTCCAGAGTCTCGCCATTGGCCAGGCGCTCCTTGAAGATGCGGGTATTGTCGCGCAGCTCCTCATCGGTCTTTGCCTGCATGGTCGGGCGCAGCGCCTCGATCTTATCCACGATCGGATAGATCATCTTCAGTTCCCGCTCACTGTGGGTGCCAAATACTTTTTCTATGAGATTCATATAGTTCTTTCTCCTAAATTTTCTTTGTTTCGTCTGTCACATTTCTACTATTATAAGTCAATCTTTGATATTGTACCACCATCCCCTGATTTATTCAAGTTTTAGGCCCTTTGTTCACAAAAAATTAATTTCCTCGATACAAAGATGACATAATTGTGAAATTATGGTAAACTTGTCAGGTTGCACAAAAACTATGTTCGATTCACAACTTATCCACGTTATCCACATTATCCACGAAATCTGCATCCACATTTCTTCCCCCTGTTTTTCAGCCAAAAATGAGTTATACACCAAGTTATCCACATTATCCACATAAATTTCCCACATTTTCCAGTTCTTCCACTTTCGGAAACTCCGCGGTTTTCTTTGTTCATATCTTATAAATCCGCGTTTTACGCCAAAAAATACACTAAAAGCGCTTGACTTTTCCGCTGACATGCAGGTAGAAATGCAATTTATTTTTTGTGGATAAAGTATGCGTTTTTATATTTCATTCTCAATAATTGTCTCAACAATTTCCTCGTTTTGGTTGAAATTTTCGGTTTTATATGTTATACTTAGGACATCTCAAAAGAAGGAGCTGATGACTTATGCGTTATACAATTACAGGCAGAAATATTGATGTGACTCCGGGGCTTCGCGCCGCCATTGAGGAAAAAATCGGAAAACTGGAACGTTACTTCCTTCCGGATACAGAAATCATCGTAACGCTCAGCGTACAGAAAGACAAACAGAAGATCGAGGTTACCATCCCGGTTAAGGGTAGCATTATCCGTGCCGAAGAATCCAGCAGTGATATGTACGTATCTATTGACCTGGTAGAGGAGATTATCGAACGCCAGCTTCGTAAGTACAAAAACAAACTCATTGACCAGAAACAGTCCGCACAGGCCTTCTCCGATCTGTTCATCAGTGAAGAGGTCGAGGATGAGGATGAGATCCAGATCGTGAAGACCAAACGTTTCGCCATGAAACCCATGGATCCGGAAGAAGCCTGCGTACAGATGGAGCTGTTAGGACATAACTTCTACGTATTCTTAAATGCAGAGACTGAGGAAGTCAACGTTGTTTATAAGAGAAAAGGACAGACCTACGGACTGATCGAACCGGAGTTCTAAACAATTCCATACGAGGATCAGAGTACTTTCATACACAAAACGCCTTCGGGAATATGATTTCCCGGAGGCGTTTTGACGTTCATTCAAATAAATTTCCGAAGCCACTTTCCTTTTTCCCGATGGGATAAAAGTGATACCAAAAGCGCAAACAACAGCATCGGCACAAAAATACACAGCGTAATATTCTGTTTGGTGAGCGGAAGTGGATTCCACTTTACTGTCCACGAAAAGAAATAGAAGAAATAAAAATGAGAAAAGTATATCCATTCACTCATTTCCCGCAGGATCACAAAAAAACGGGAATACGCTCCCGCAAAGCCCATAAAAAGCTCTGTCAGGCAGACTGCCGCCGGAGCCGCGGTGAATACCATATTGGTATTGAAGCAGGTGGACACCTCTTTGTACATGAGAATCAGAAACACCACACTGCCCCCAAGAGAAAGCAGTACCGGCATGCGCCAGGTCTTTCTGGAAAACCAGAGTCCGAGTGTCAGGTAGAAGCTGCCATAAAACAGACCGTTTCGCATGGTGACAAACTTTGGTGCGTACCACCAGACGAACTCCTGGATCTTCATAGGCGCCCGCTCGGTAAAATACCAGTTGTCGCAGATGCATCCAAACACAAACAGCGCACCGGTCAGCACCAGCAGCTGCCGCACGCCCAGCCCTGCCCGGTAACCGGTCCAGACCAGAAGGACCGCCACTGCCAGCGCCGGAAGATACCACAGCTGGGCAATGGTGCTCGAGAAAAAGAAGGAATGGATATATGCCTTCACGGTCTCCGCAATGCCGGCTGTACCATGATACCAGTTGAAGATATCAATGGGCCAGTAGATCACGCACCAGAGCAGATATAGCTTCACAATGCGCCAGGCATAACGTCCTGCCACCGGCCATCCGCTCTTTTTGCCGGTATCCGGGATCTTGCGAAACAGCAGAAAACCGGCAATGATGAAGAACACCGGAACTGCCAGGTTAGAAAGCCAGCTGCCGATCACCAGACGCCAGCGGCTCTCTGCCGGATAAAATACCTGGATCATATGCCGCGCGGCCACCAGGACTGCCATGATAAATTTCAGCAGATCCAGGCCGCAGTATTGTTTTTTTTCATTCATAGCCCGCTCACTCCTAATTCAGGAATGTCACCGCCTTGCACGGCGTACGGTAGTTGTATTTGGTGATGGTGATACCCGTAGTCGGATTGCTGGAGTGGATGATTTTTCCATCGCCTATGTAAATAGCCACATGGTTGATATAATTACCGCTGGCATAGAACAGCAGATCGCCCGGCTGAATGGCTGACATGGAAATTTCTTTTCCCTTTGCCGCCTGATCTCTTGAGCTTCTTCCTGTCGTAATACCAAAGTGAGCAAAAACTGACTGGGTAAAGCCGGAGCAGTCTGCGCCATTTGTCAGGCTGGTGCCTCCGTAAACATATGGATTGCCCAAAAACTGTTTCGCATAAGCCACGATAGCTGTTCTGGTCGCAGATACGACTGCTGCAGGACTTCCGGGACCGGCAACCGGTGAAGATACCGTACCGGCAGACGGACCGGAAGATCCGATCTGGCTGGAGCCGCTCTGAGAGGAACTGTTCTGCGAAGAATCTGTCTTTCCCGGAGCCGAGGCCGCCGGCTGGCTGCCCGAACTGCTCTGTCCTGCTGACGGACTCTTGGACTGACTGCTCTGCGCATTATTCGCCGTCGGAGCACTTGTCATTGCGGAATCATCGCTCTGGGATGGATTGGCCGCAATGATGACATCCTTATTTTCTTCCATCTTGATGGTCTGCTCCAGGTTTGCGATAGCTGTCTGGGCATCACGCTTTCTCTGCGCTTCTTCTTCCAGCTTCTGGCGTTCTTCCTCCAGGGATACTGCCTGATCAAATTCCACTTCTACCTGACAATATGACTTGGCAATGTAGCCGATCAGGTCTGCATCGACCTCAACCTTATAAAAATCACCTTCATCTCCCTGGACCACGTAGCGGGAACCGCTGGAAACCATAGTCAGGACATTGCTGGTGAGGTTCGGTTCCTCTCGCAGGCGCAAGTTATCCGCACTGACAGTGACAAACTCCCGCCCGATCGACTGCGCCAGAGTCTCTGCCTCCTGTCCGGTGATAAAATACTGAGATTTGATAAAACCATTAACTGTTCCGGACTGGATGCGGTACCAGCTTCCGCCCTCTCCTTCCACCGTCTCCAGAATGGTAGCCGCGCAGTTATTATAGATTTTACCGACAATCTTACTGTTTGTAGTTGCCTGTTCCCGAATGTTTACATAATCTGATACCTGCGATACCGCAATATTCTCATAATCTGCAGGTGCTGCCACAAGTGTTGCCTCATGAACAGACTTTGATGCATCCGCATAAGCGGCAAACGGGCTGGATGTCGCTGCGCAGAGACAGCTCACTGCCAGTACTTTCTTCCATATATTCATGCGTATTTGCCTTTCCAGCTGTGAAGCCACAGCCATTGTCCTGTTTCCACTGTAATCTGTCCTCCAGTATAGCATAACTATCTTAAAAGTTACAGAGCGTTCGCAAAATTGTAATTGAATTGTAAAATGTCTCAATCATTTCAGAAACTACAGGGCAAATATTTCATTTTTATGGTAGAATAGAGCCAAAGAAAGGAGTGATCTTTATGGCAAAGAAAGTTGTGCTTGTGACCGGCGCTTCCCGTGGGATCGGAAAGGCCATTGCCGTAAAATTCGCCAAGAAAGGCTACAACGTTATTATCAACTGCGCGCACCGCGAACAGGAGCTGATGCAGACTAAAAAAGAAATCGAAAGCTATCAGGTAACCTGTACCGCATTTCTCGGAGACATGGGGGATATGTCCGTCTGTGAGCAGATGTTTTCCATGATCCGTAAGCAATTTGGCTCTCTGGATGTACTTGTCAACAATGCCGGGATCGATTACATCGGCCTTCTTCAGGACATGTCTTCGGAAGACTGGGACCGCATCCTGCGCACCAATCTGACTTCCGTCTTTAACTGCTGCAAGCTGGCTATCCCGCTGATGCTTCCGGCCAGACACGGAAAGATCGTCAATATTTCTTCTGTCTGGGGCTGTGTAGGTGCCTCCTGTGAAGTTGCCTATTCCGCAACCAAGGGCGGCATCAACGCCTTCACAAAAGCGCTGGCCAAGGAACTGGCTCCCAGTAATATTCAGGTAAACGCAGTGGCCTGCGGCGCCATTGACACAGAAATGAACCAGTGGATGGAGGAAGACGAGCTGATCCAGCTTGTCGAGGAAATTCCGGCAGGACGCCTTGGGCGCGCGGAGGAGGTAGCAGACTTTGTCTATCACCTTGGTTACAAGGGTTCTTATCTGACCGGCCAGGTGATCGGCCTGGACGGCGGCTGGATCTGATACAAAGGAGACATATGGAATTCAAGCAACTGCAATCATTCGTCGCTGTCGTCGATTATGGCAGCTTTACGAAAGCCGGAACGTGATCCACATGGGTGCCTCCACGATTCCGTCCACCTATCTGCTGCCGGAGCTTCTTCCTGCCTACAAAAAGCTGTGTCCGGAAACCTATTTCAATATCCATCAAAGTGACAGCCAGGGCATTCTGGACAAAATTCTGGAAGGCAGCTTTAACCTGGGTCTGGTTGGCATGATCAGCGAAGATGACCGGTTCTGCTTTGAACCCTTCTACCAGGACCAGATGATGCTTATCACACAGAAAAACCACTATTTCCAGAAGCTTAAGGACAACTGCCTTCCCATAGAGCAGATTCTGCAGACCGAGGACCTGATCCTGCGGGAGGAAGGCAGCGGAAGCCGCAAATTTGTCTGCGAACTGCTGGAAAAGCTGAACATTCCAGAAAGCTCCCTGCAGGTCACCGCCCGCCTGAACGACCAGGAATCCATCAAAAATCTCGTTGCTAACGGTCTGGGAATTTCTGTCATATCAAAAGCGGCCGCCTGCAGCCCCGGATCGGATCAGAAACTTCTTGTTTTTGATCTTCCGATGGTTGCAGACAGCCGCAGCCTGTATCTGGTTTACCATAAGAATTTTATCTTAAAGCCTTATGTGCATCATTTTATGGAGTTTGTGATCAATTTTTACACCAGATCAAGATACTGATCCTCCAATCCGGGAGTTCTGATATCTCAGAAATATCAGAATTTTCGGATCGTATCATCCTCATCTCCAATATCTTCAATTTTCCTGATCTCCGCAAAATAGCTGTAACCGTTGTCCGTGGTAATCTCTACCCGGTCCCCCACCTTGTGGCGCAGAATAGCTTTGCCAAGAGGTGACTCAATGCTGACCATATTGTGCATGGAGTTGCCGCGGATGCTGGTGACCAGCTTGTAGGTCTCCTCTTCATCGTCATCCTCCATATAGAGGGTAACCGCCTTATTCAGACCGACCTCATCGGATCTTGACTCATCGGAGATCACAATTGCGTTTTTCAGCATATTCTCCAGATAACGGATGCGGCTTTCGTTCTGATTTTTATCCTTCTTTGCCGCATGATATTCAAAGTTCTCACTCAGATCTCCGTGGGCACGCGCTTCCTTGACTGCTTCCAGGCACTTAGGACGCACCTCCAGTTTCCGATGCTCAATCTCTGCCTGAATCTTTTCCACGTCTGATTTTGTCAGTTTTTCTCTCATGATCCCAGTCTCCTTCCTGTCCTTTATTATCAGCCGATACCGCCCATCAGCGCGCCGGCCACCAGTGCCACAAAGGCCGCCGGTACCAGCACATACTTTCCAAGCGGTACAAACCAGACACCAATCTCACGCTTTGCGCCGCGGTTGACTGCCTCCAAGGCAAATTCTTTTCCTGCCACCCAGAAGAACATGATACCCGCAAGCATAGCCCCTAACGGACAAATATAGATGGATACCACATCCATCCAGCCTGATACGATCCCCTGAATAAACAGTGCCACACCGCAGCCGAGCACCGCGATCACTGCAACCGCTGCCGGGCGTTTCAGACCGCAGCGCTCCTGCAGGGTTTCCACCGGAGCCTCGTACAGATTGACCAGGGAACTCATGCCGGCAAACAGGACACAGACATAAAATACCATGCCGCAGATTCTGCCGCCCGGCATGCCGTTAAATACGTTTAGCAGATAAATAAACATCAGACCCGGGCCTCCGGAGGACAACTCCGCCCCGCCTGCCGCCATGCCGGGAATGATCACAAAAGCAGCCAGCAGCGCCGCCAGTGTGTCAAAAAATGCCACATTTCTTGCCGAACCAGGAATATCCTCGGAATCACTTAAGTAGGAACCGTAAATAACTGTTCCATTTCCGGCAATAGACAGAGAAAAAAATGCCTGGCCAAACGCATAGATCCAAAGGCGTACATCCTTTAAGCCTGCCGGATCAATGGTAAAAATATAATGATAGCCGTTCTCAGAACCAGGCAGGGTAAAAATGTATGCGCCAAGTCCCAGAAACAGCACAAATAGCAGCGGCATCATTACCTTATTGGCTTTTTCAATTCCACCGGCAATACCAAAAGCCATGATGACTGCAGTTACCAGAACTGTGATGACAAGCCAGCTGTTATTTCCAAATCCGGAAGCAGTACCATCGAACAGACCACCAATGGCCCCCATATCCTGTCCCAGTGTATACAGATTTCCGCTAAGCGCCAGAAACGCATACTTGAAAATCCAGCCGACTACTACTGTATAACCGATTGCCAGCGCCATGGAGCCCAGAACCGGGATCATGCCGATCAGCTCTCCCGCCCGTTTCTTTCCGGTCCGAAGCTCTGTGCACATTCCAAATGCCTTGATGGGGCCGCTCTTGGCCGCACGTCCCAGCGCCATCTCCTCGATCACGCCGGTAGAAGCGATCAAAACCACAAACATCAAATAGGGAAGCAGAAATGTCATGCCACCCCAGTCTGAAACAATGTATGGAAAACGCCAGATATTTCCCATACCAACCGCCGAACCGATGCACGCAAGCACAAAACCGGTCCGGCTTTTAAAACCATCCCTCTCTTTCATTATAAAAACAAATCCCTTTCTGGTGTTAAACTCTGTTCATGCTGACAGGTATACTGATTCTATCATTAAGTAACGGGAATTTCAATCCTGCAAAACAACCGGCATCGGAATGCCGGCCATCCGCAATCACAAAAGTTTGCAGCAACCGGCTCGTCTGTTGTCAGATAAATCTTCCGGTTACGCTTTCCCTGCAGTTTACGATATCGTCCTGTGAGCCGCAGGCAACGATCCTGCCGCCGTCCTCACCGCCGTCCGGCCCCATATCCACAAGATAGTCTGCGGTGCGGATCACATCCAGATCATGCTCTATGACAATCACCGTTGCACCATTATCGATCAGGGTTGCAAAGACCTGAAGCAGGGTTTCTACGTCTTTCGGATGCAGACCAATGGTCGGCTCATCAAAAACAAAAACCGAATCCGTCTGTTTCCGGTCCATTTCGCTTGCCAGCTTTAAGCGCTGTGCCTCTCCACCGGAAAGTGACGGTGTTTCCTCCCCAAGGGTCAGATACCCAAGTCCCAGATCACGCAGGATTTCCAGCTTCGGTCTGACTGAATTCATGTGCCGGCAGTACTGCGCGGCAGCGTTGACATCCATATTCATCAGTTCCGGCAATGACCGTTCTTCTCCATCCTTGTTTGTATAACGGATCCGCTTCGCCTGTTTTCCATAGCGTGAACCACGACACTCCGGACATGGAATATCCACATCGGGCAAAAACTGGACATCCAGTGAGATCATACCGGTACCATCACAGACCGGACACCGCAGACTTCCCGTGTTGTAGGAAAAATCTCCGGCTTTATATCCAAGCCGTTTTGCCTCCGCTGTCCTGCCGTAAATCTTTCGCAGCTCATCATGCACATTCGCATAGGTGGCAACCGTTGAACGCACATTCACGCCGATCGGTGTTGCATCGATCAGCTTGATCTGATGAATTCCATTTGCATCGATCTTCCGGATATGCTCCGGCATACGTTTTCCGTAACAGACTGCCTCCAATGCGGGAACCAGGCTTTCCAGAACCAGCGTTGTCTTTCCAGAACCGGATACTCCGGTGATCACAGTCAGCCGGTGCTTTGGAATATCCACTGTCAGCGGCTTTACCGTATGGATCGATCCGGTTTCCATGTGGATGACTCCATCGGAAAAATCAGCTTTGTGCTTTGTCTTTTTTCCGGCAGTCTCTGCACCGGAGAGATACGGTCCGATGACCGAATCCGGGTTTTTTCCGATGTCACCGATCGTTCCTTTGGCGATCACCGTTCCTCCGTCCGCTCCGGCACCGCGTCCCATTTCCACCAGCCAGTCCGCTTCCTGCAGGATCTGTGTATCATGATCTACCAGCAGGACTGAATTGCCGTCCCGGACAAGATCATGCATCACACCGTTCAACCCCACAATATTTGCCGGATGCAAACCAATGGAAGGCTCGTCCAGAACATATAGAACGCCTGTTGTGCGGTTGCGCACAGCCCTTGCAAGCTGCATCCGCTGCCGTTCCCCCGTGGAGAGCGTGGAAGATGCCTGATCCAGTGTCAGATAGCCAAGCCCTAAATCCATGAGTCGAACAGCTGCTTCCAGATACGACTCACAAACAGCTTCCGCCATATTCCGCATCTCCTCCGGCAGAGCTTCCGGTACACGCTTCACCCAGGCAACAGACTCTTTCAGGGTCATCCTGCAGGCATCTGCCAGCGAAATCCCCATCAGTCTCGGCGCCCTGGCCTCTTCTGAAAGTCTTGTCCCATGACATTCCGGACAAATATCCTCCCGCAGGAATTTCTCAACCCTTTTCATGCCCTTTTCGTCCTTTACCTTATTCAGTGCATTGAGGACAGTTGCCGTGGCACTGTAATAGGTCATATCCAGTTCCCCGACCGCAGCGCTATTCTTATTCTTCGGGACATAGAAGATATGCTTCTTCTCCATCGGACCATCATAGACGATCTCCTTTTCCCGCTCTGTCAGGTCTTTGAACGGAACATTCGTGCGCACCCACATCTCCCGGCAGACATCTGTCATCAAAGACCACATCAGAGAATTCCATGGCGCAACGGCTCCCTCATCAATGGTTTTATTTTCATCCGGAATCAGTGTTGCACGGTCAACAGTCCGCACCATTCCCGTGCCGCTGCAGCATTTGCACGCCCCGGTGGAATTAAAGGCAAGCTCTTCTGCCCCCGGGGCATAAAAATGCTCCCCGCACTCCGGGCAGACTAATTCTCCATTCATCGCGGCAACATTGATGCTGGGCTTCAGGTAGTGGCCATTCGGACAGCGATGGCTGGCAAGGCGGGAGAACATCAGCCGCAGGCTGTTGAGCAGCTCTGTTGCTGTCCCGAAAGTCGAACGGATGCCAGGAACCGCCGGTCTCTGATGCAATGCCAACGCCGCCGGAACATACAGCACCTCATCCACATCCGCTCTCGATGCCTGCGTCATCCGCCGGCGCGTGTATGTAGAAAGAGATTCCAGATAACGTCTCGATCCTTCGGCATACAGCACCCCCAGCGCAAGAGAGCTTTTACCGGAGCCGGATACTCCGGCAATCCCGACAATCTCATTCAGCGGAATATCAACGCTGATATTTTTCAGATTATGGACTCTTGCGCCTCTGACTTCTATTTTGTCCGGTTTTTTGTCTTTCCCCATGTCAACACCTCCCAGATTTCTCAGGCATAGCAAAATAACAGGTCCTACATATTTACGAATCTCGAAGTATCTCCCACTACGCCCGTGATTTTTATGCTGTCGACTTCGACATGGCAGCTGTAGCAGACAATTTGGACACCTGCCCTGGCAGCCTTCACAAGTGCCTCCTTAAATTCCGGTTGCGCCCCCTCGTTTGGCAGCACACAATGAATGCCATTCATCTGAATCACAAAAGCAATTGAGCAATGGTAGCCTTCCTTTGCCGCCTTTGTCAGTTCCTGTAAGTGCTTCACGCCTCGCTCCGTCGGTGCGTCCGGAAACAATCCGGTCCCCGGATGCAAATCATCTGCCAGCGTGCAGCCCTTCACTTCAGTCAGAAATCTTTCGCCATTACTTTCCATGTAAAAATCAATTCTGGATTCTCCGTAAGTATATTCCGGTTTCACAAGATCGTAGTTCAGGCTCATTAACTGCTGTTTCATCAGCATATTCGGTGCCAGGCTGTCTATATTCACCCACTTCAGCCTTGGCTTATATACAGAAATCAGATCGTATGCACTCGGGATGAAATAATCGAGGTGCTGTTCATATTCTCACTTAATTCGCGTACAAAAATTCCGGCTGAGCCAAAACAGATTCCCGCAATAATTGGCATAATATTATAAATTTGTTTCATAATTTCACTTATACTCCTTCCATACGCAACAAATAGCGGAGTAAACTCAATTTTACAAACCTGCCAGCGCCAGGAATTTTTTATCTGACTGGACACTCTGTGTTAGAAACTGACCGTCCCGAAACAGGGCATAGGTCGTGACCGGTGCAGGTACATTCTGTGCAGATTCTTTGTCAGTAATATGGGTAGCCTTGAACGGGATACCATGCTCCTTCGCCGCCTCCTGCACCCTTGGCACCCAATAATAGGTATATGGACACTGATCGGTGTAATAGAGAACAAAACCTGCTTCCTTAATCACCGGATGTTTCGCACATTCCTTGAAATGCGGCGGCTGTGTGCCCGATTCAATTGGAAGATACATGAGATTGATCCCGCAGTCGGATATGTCTGCCGTACAAAACCCCTTATAAGTAAGGAATTTCGGGTCAGCGAGGAATTCCCGCTTCCGGCCCTCCGCACACAGAATACAAATACCTTTCTTTCCCTGCTCCTTAGCATCACGGATACACGCCTCCAGCAGATCATTCGAGTATCCGTGTCCCTTCATAGAACCGGATACCCATAGGCAGTTAATGTAAAGATAACCATCTGCCGCAATAGGAACCCAGGCATTTTCAGCCGGAATGTATTCGATAAAACATTTGCCGCGTTCTTCGCTGCGATAAAAAACAAGTCCATCATCAAAGCGTTGTCTCAGCCATTCCTTTTTTGCAACACTCTGCCTGCCGGACATGGCGCAGCAGATATGTTCCTTGTCAATATTTTCTTTTGTGATCCGAATATATTTCATCCGTTATTCCTCCAATGCTCTCAGTTTTACTTTCCCTTTTCCCATGAATGTGGTTTCTACCGCGCTTCGTTGTTCTTTCATTTTTGTTTTGGTAAGAGCAATTCATCGTACATTGCCTCAAACAGTTTCATAAAAAACGCTTTGCTATCAACCTCATCCACTAACAGCATTTCTTTTGCTGGAAAAGTGACTTCAAACTATTCAACCCCCTCCGGGTCGTCAGCATAGCGCACACCCGATAGCGCTTCGCAGCCACTGCATAGCCCTTGACCAAACCTGCCATGATCCAGCCCAGATAGACAATCTCCGCTCCTTCAAAAAAGGACGCAGCGCTTTTCTTCTTCGCCATCTTTCATGTTGTTCTCCCCTTCTTTCTGTAATCAGACTCAACCTTGGCAATAAAGCGATCAATATGTGTCGCCAGCAAAGAAGAAATGCTTAAACTCTACATCATCATAGATAACCTTGACTCCCAGAACTTTATCGAGATATTCCATGTCATCACCTGCAATCTTAACTCTTTTTCTGTGTTATAACTCTTTTTGAGTTAAGATACAATATTTGAGTTAAAACCTTCATGCGGAAAGAGTCCCTCTTTCTGTTTTCGTTTATTTCTGATCTTTAAAGATTTTTCACAAACAGTGCCCGGATAGCGTTGAGGACGGCTATAATCATCACGCCCACATCAGCAAACACGGCCAGCCACATATTGGCGAAGCCCAGAGCGACCAGCACGAGGCAGGCCAGTTTTACGCCGATGGCCACCACGATGTTCTGATAAACGATGCCAAGGCACTTGCTGGAGATTTTGATTGCTTTGGAGATCTGCAAGGGGTCATCATCCATTAGGACCACATCAGCAGCCTCAATGGCGGCGTCAGAACCCATGGCACCCATAGCGATGCCGATATCTGCCCGGCGAAGCACTGGGGCGTCGTTGATGCCATCTCCCACAAAAGCCAGTTTTTCTTTCTCTGGTTTGTTCTGAATCAACTGCTCCACTTTCTCCACCTTGTCAGCAGGAAGCAGTTCACTGTAAACCTCATCCAACTCCAAAGCGGAGGCCACACTGTCAGCCACCTTCTTGGCGTCACCAGTAAGCATCACAGTCTTGCGAACCCCAGCCGACTTTAATGCCTGGATGGCTTCCTTGGAGTGAGGCTTCACGATGTCGGAAATAACAATATGTCCGGCATATTTCCCGTCAATCGCCATGTGAATAATGGTGCCTACGCTGTGGCACGGAATAGCCTGGACCCCCAGACGATTCATGAGCTTGTCGTTACCAGCTGCCACCTGATGACCGTCCACCGTAGCGATGACACCGTTGCCGCTAAGTTCCTGAATGTCAGTCACCCGGCTGCGGTCGATTTCCATACCGTAGGCTTTCTGTAAGCTCTTGCTGATGGGATGGCTGGAAGCGCTCTCTGCCAGAGCGGCGTATTCCACCAGCTTGTGCTCATCCATCTCATTGTGATGGATCGCATTCACCTCAAATACGCCCTGAGTCAGTGTGCCGGTCTTGTCAAAGACCACGATCTTAGCCTGCGACAGGGTCTCCAGATAGTTGGACCCCTTCACCAGAACGCCCGCCTTACTGGCTCCGCCAATTCCTGCAAAGAAGGACAGAGGAATAGAGATGACCAGAGCACAAGGACAGCTGGCAACGAGGAAGGTCAGCGCCCGATAGATCCAGGTCTCCCAGTCTGCATCCAGTCCCATACCGAACATTCGCACCAAAGGAGGCAGAATTGCCAAGGCCAGTGCGGCATAACATACCGCAGGGGTGTAAATTTTTGCGAAGCGAGAGATAAAGTCCTCCGACTTGGACTTCCGGGAGGAAGCATTCTCCACCAGATCCAGAATCTTGGAGACAGTGGACTCGCCAAATTCCTTGGTGGTCTGGATATGGAGCAAGCCTGTCATATTGATACAGCCAGAGATGATCTCATCCCCGGTTTTGACCTCGCGGGGCAAGCTCTCGCCTGTGAGCGCGGCAGTGTTCAACGTCGATTCACCTTGAACCACCATACCGTCAATAGGAACTTTTTCGCCAGGCTGTACCACAATAATGGTGCCGATCCCCACTTCGTCCGGGTCCACCTGTTCCAGTTTTCCCTCCCGTTCGATATTGGCATAATCAGGACGGATGTCCATCAGATCACTGATGTTCCGGCGGCTCTTTCCCACGGCGTAGGACTGGAACCATTCGCCCACCTGGTAGAACAGCATCACCGCGATGGCCTCCAGATAGTCGCCGTTTTCATATATGGCCAGGGCAAGCGCACCCAGCGTAGCCACCGCCATCAGAAAGTGCTCATCGAACACCTGACCGTTGCGGATACCTTTTCCGGCTTTTTCCAGAATGTCGTAGCCAATGACCAGATAATCCAGCATGAACACAGCCAGACGTATCCAGCGGCCTGCCGCGCCAAACACTTCAAATGCGCCTGCGCCCAGGACCTGCAAAATTAACAGTAGAACCGCAGCAGTCAAAATCCGCCACAACATCACTTTTTGTTTTTTGGTCATACCGGCGGAGGGCCGCGTGCCGATGATCTGAAGGATCACGGCCAGCAGAGCCACCACGATCAGCAGACCGTTAATGATATACTCCTGCATTTCGTTTTACCTCTTTCACGATTGCTTATTCGTTTATTTGTCTAAGAGAAAGAATGCCCTGCAAGCTGCCGCTCAACAGGGCATTTCGTTTTGCTGGCTTACAGAAAGATCTCGCAGTCGGGTTCCACCTTCTTGCAGGCTTTGCGAACCTCCTGCATAACGACCTTGGGGTCCTGACCTTCCTCGAACTCCACGTTCATCTTGAGGGTCATAAAGTTCACCGTAGCGCTCTGTACGCCGTTGGTCTTGCGGGTGGCATCCTCCATCAGGTTGGCGCAGTTAGCGCAATCCACATCGATTTTGTAAGTCTTTTTCATTTTGAAAATCTCCTCTCTGAGTATTAACTTTGTGCCAAACAATTAAATCCTTATTTAATCGTATCTTCATCATACGCAGGAAAACCGTCCCCGTCAACGGTTTGAACCCATATCCTGCTATTTGGGAAAATGGTTCTTCTGTTTGGGCAAAATGCAGCTTTTATCGGCACATTCCAGTGCCTTGATAAGGGCAACATTTAATCGTTCCGTCTGCATTGTAGAGCGGGGAAAATCGAAAGGCAATGGACGGAGTACAAGTCCTTCCAAGAGGGATAAGAGAACTTCTGAATGGGTAAACAATGCTAAAAAAGGTTCTGACATGGAAGCACAGCTCCATGTCAGAACCCATTTATTTCACAAATTATTTTTGGGGGTTGCGTCGCCCGGTGTTTTCCGAGCCACGCACTTCCTCATGGTAAAAATAATCCACAATGACCGGGTGCCCAGGCTCTGCTCGTCCGTAGGGCAGCTCGTTGTCCACGAAGGGACAGCTGTTTTCTTTCGCCAGCCGTTCCGCTTGATCCTCCAAACCACGGAAGTAGCTTCTGTCTCTCTTGTTGTAGATAGCGTCGTACAGCGGAACCAAGTCAGGATGTTTTTTACGTATATAGTCAAGGATGTCTTTTTTGAATCCGCCTCGCAGGTTTAGATTTTCTAACCATATCAGGTCGCACTGATTTCTGACCTGATGGAAGATAGCCTCGAAATCCGTGATACCGGGAAAAACCGGAGCGATAAAACAGACAGTGCGAATGCCCGCATCATAGATCTGCTTCATGGCATCCAGCCGTCGCTTAATGCTGACGGCATTGTCCATATCGTTTTTGAAATCCTCGTCCAGCGTATTGATCGACCAGGAAACCGTGACCTTTCCCAGTTCTTTCAGGAGGTCGATGTCACGGATTACCAAGTCTGACTTGGTACAGATGAGAATTTCTGCCTCGCTGCCCCGGAGCTGTTCAAGAAGCTTTCGGGTGTTCTGAAACTGAGCCTCCTGGGGCAGATAGCCATCAGTCACCGAGCCGATGACTACGCGCTGTCCGGCGTATTTCCGGGGATTTTTGATTGCTGGCCAATGTTTCACATCCAGGAATGTACCCCACGGTTCGGTGTGCCCGGTAAATCGCTTCATAAACGAGGCGTAGCAGTATTTGCAGCCATGGGTACAGCCCACATAAGGATTGACGGAATAGCCGCCCACCGGCAAGGTGGATTTTGTCATAATATTTTTGGTTTCTATATCCTGAATCAGAATGCTGCTCTCTTTCACTTCTGCCATGTCTTCTGTTCCTCCAATACCCGGTAAAAAGCCGGGGGAAATTCTTGTACCATCTGTGCCTCTCCCATGATAGGAAGCAGATCTTCCTTCATAAATACAGGGATGCCAAGCGCATGGGCCTGATGTGTCAGATTCCACACCCATTCCGGTTTCGATACGACTTTGCCCTTCCTATGTCCGGTCTCAGTCCCAATGACGATCCACTCAATTCCGGTAAGGTCCACCATGCCAACATCATCAAACATAGGTTCAAAGGTCACATGATAGTGTCCGCCATGGATATGCTCCCGCAAAGTCTGGATACGGTTTTTCTCTTTACTGGAGGTAACAGTTACACCAAACCACGCATTCTCCAGGGTAGTGGAAAACACAATATCCTCCGGTCGCTTAGTCAAAAACAGATATTGATGCTGCGGATTTTCAGTCATCTTGGCAAATATCTGTTCCCGCCACTCTGTCTTCCAGTAGGAAAAATCGCTCATGCCGGTGAGCAGAAAATTCTGTGGGCGCTTTTTCTCCATCAGCCGCAGCTTATTGGGAAAAAACTCCGGCTTTTCAAAGTCGTCGATCATGTGAAACCGGCGGACATTGTTTCTGGCGTAGCAGTAGCTGCAACCAATCGTACAGCCGATCACCAGATTCATGTTCTGAATACAGTCTTTAATACAAACAGCCACTGCTGACGCCTCCTTTCCGTTTTAAAATTTAGCCTTCTACCGCAGGCGCAACTTTCCCGAAGCCGTTCCAGGCATACAGCCCATTCTTGTCCTCATCGCCCAGGAACTTGTCCACCTGACAGATGTGCAGGATATGGTCGCCCACCTCCACCGACTGCTGCAGGGTGGCCACCATCGCCAGACGGGTATCCACCGGAATCTGGATGTCACTGCCCTCCACAGCCATCATCTCGATGTTGTTGTCGGCCACCTTGTCGGTCTTGGCGCCGGTAGACGCTCCGCAGGCCATTACTGCGCCAGCCAGACTCTCACCGGGAACAGTGACGATGACTTTGCCGGTCTCCCGTACCTGCTTACCGGTATGAGACTGTTTGCCAGTGGCGAAGCCCACCATAGGCGGATTGAAGGAGAGGTAAGACACAAAGCAAATGGGAGCCAGGTTCGTAGAACCATCCTCCTTTTTAGAGCAGATCAGCGTCAGTGGATTGGGGGAGGTCAGAACAGTAGCCTCCATAATGTTCAGTTCTTTCATAAAATTCAGACCTTTCTAAGAAATTTCAGTCGTTGACTGCATGGTCAACCAGTGATATATTTATTATATCTGATAGCAATTTTTGTTCAAGTACGCAAATTATTTGTACCTGGTATCAAAAAATATACTGCAAAAAGACGAGGAAAGATCCAATTATGACTTACGAAGAATTCAAAGAAAAGGTTGGCAGTGTCATTCTAACCGGCGAGGGAAACTGCCCGGTCACGCCGGTGGTTCAAATGCTGCAAGGCAAGTGGAAACTCCAAATTCTCTATGAACTGTGCATCAAGTGCCCCATGCGGTTTGGGGAACTGAAAAAAGTTCTCAAACCCATTACCAATACAGCTCTGACCAACGCCCTGAAGGAGCTGGAAGCGGACGAATTGGTTCAGCGTATCCAATATAATGAAATGCCTCTGCGCGTGGAGTACTCCCTCACCGAGAAAGGACGGGATCTGCTGCCGGTCTTTTACGCCATTTCCCAATGGGGAATGAAATATATACCATGATTCTAACTATATTAATATCTGTATGATAATAGCCGTGAGGCATTGACAATTTGAGTCAACTTCCCGGCTTTTTTATGCATTCTCTACTGCTGCAAAAGATTCAGGAAGCAACCTGATTCATGAGAGTTGATAACTCCCACCGCCTGCAAATAGGCATAGATGATTATGGTCCCCACAAACTTCATGTCCCGCTTTTTCAAATCTTTTGAGATGGCATCCGATAATGGTGAGCTGACTTTGTCTACTTCTTGGATGATCTTTTCATCTGTCCAATGCCATAAGTATCGGTCAAAACTGCCCCACTCTTGCTGTATCTTTTGAAACACTTGTGCCTTGACCACTGCGGCTCGTATTTTCAGCCGGTTGCGAATATTTCAAACAGCATATGGTCATCGTGAACCGGTCTGCCCCATTCCTCGTCATGGTATCGCAGATAAGTGGTATTAGCCGGGTTCACCCAATGACATCGAATCTTTCCATCTGCCCACTGCATTCCTTACTCCGCCTCCAAGAGAAAAATAACAGGCCGGATGCCGTCTGGACAGGCGAACACACCAATCGTATCATCATTCAGCCAAGTGCCAGACGGCTGAACCAGTTCCCCCAAGGATAACTGACGCGCCATGGGAGCAATCACCTGCCAAGCAACGCCACACATCCCATCCGGTGGATTGATGCCATCGCTGTACAGCACTTGACCTTTCTGGTGAAAAGGACACTTTCCCAAATTGGGAATCGCATACTGTTCTGCCAGTTCCTGATCATATTCCGTCCGCAGCACGGTGATTTTAACCTTTTTATGCATTTGTATAGTCATTTTGAACCTGCTCCGAAATCGTCATGCCTCGCACGCCTCCCGGAGAGCAGGCAGCAGCTCATCCAGCCGTCCGTCCAGCCCGAAGGACTTCTCTTTGATATTGTCCACAATGTAGATCTCCCCCAGATTGATGGTCACATAAGTAGCATTTGGCTCGCCGGCCACCAGGCGCATCATCGGAGCCTTGATCAGCTGATTACGCCAGCCAATGCCCAGCTCCAGAACCACCAGTTTCTTCCCGTGGTAGGTTTTCAGAAAGTTTTGGAACCGTGCCTGGGCAGCGGTATCCGGAATCATTCTCTGACCCGCACCCATGTGGATGTCCATGGGACCTCCGCACTTGGGACAATGCGGCACCAATTCTGTAGGTACATGGCCGCCCTGTTCGGCAGCGGATAATTTTTCGGCCACCTCTAAACTTGAATAGAGGGTGTTGTGGCAGGGACGGGCACACTGCATCGTAAACCAGTTACCCTCAATCTCATAGATTTTCGTCGGATCGAAGCCGCACAGTTCAAAGTGACCTTCTCCGTTTGATGTGACGACAAAGTAATCTTTTTCTCCTACAATGGCCTTCAAATCGTTCATCACCGGCGTAGGCTGGTACTGCCCGCAGTAATGATGGATGAGCCGAGCCCAGAAGGCCCACTTTTCCTCCTCGCTGGACCATCCGGCCATCATACCCTGCAAAATACAATGTAAGCCGTATTTTTGTTTGAAATCTCCAAACAATTCATCAAAGGCTGCATTGTCTGCAAACAAATGCAGTCCTTCGGTGATGGACAGGCCGTTACTGGCCCCGATCAGGATAGCGTCCGCTTCTCTGAATTTTTCCGCAATAGGGTTCCAATCAATCATATTCGTTCGCTCCTTTTCTATTTTATGGTTGCTGCGATGGATCGCTCCTGTCGGAGGGCAGCTAGAGTTTCCGCCAAATCTCCTTGCAGATACAGGCTGCATCCCCGCAGATGCTCTGGCCTATGAGCTGCCTCTCGATTAAGACATGCATAAAAAACGTTTTCGTTTTTAGCAGTAAGTTCCCAGAAGGGTAGTTTGATGATACTGGGTGTCATCTCCCCCACGCCCAGCTCCAATAGCAAAATATTTTTTTTCGTCTGCTCCAGCAGCCAGCGCCGGAGGAAAGCATGGTAGCGGTCTAGGCTATCCTGCCAGAAGGTTCCCTCCAGAAAGGTATCATCTCGTACCCAGGGCACCAGCACCCGCCCGCAATCCGGGCAACGAGGAACAGCCTCCTCCGGCAGGCGAACGCCTGCCAAGCAACCAGTCAGCTCCTTCACTAGCTCGCGGTTTTCCCAAATATCATCCCGGCAGGGCTGACTGCATTGGCAGTAGCTAAAGTCTCCCTGAAAGGCGCAAATTTGTTTCTGGGGAAATACCCGAAAAAACTGCTGATCCACATTGGTGGTCAGAACAAAGGCAGGTTTGTCCGCAACAAGCGCCTGCAGGTCCAGATAGGGCTTCCCAGTAGGGGCTTCCCACAGGAAGCGGATATATTGGCTGTAATACCCCCACTGTTCCCCATAGCTGGAAAAGCAATGGTAGAATCCAGCCAGCGGAGAGGTAAAGCCATACTGTTCGCGAAAGGGAGCCAATGCCTCCGAAAGTGCCGGGGACCAATGGTAGTGGTCGTATCCGGCTGCGCTTGACAGACCGGAGCCGCCTCCGATCACAACGGCATCTGCTTGATCAATACGCTCGGCAAGTTCCTGAATCACCGCTTGGTTTCCAACCCTCATTGATCGTTATCTCCGCTGTTCACGGTGTCCCGTGCATCCCGTAGCACTTGAGCAATGTCGGCCACAATGGTCATGCCCTTGTCCTCCAACTGCTTGGGCAGGAAGCTATACTTGTTGTTGACAGCAATATATCGAGCATGGGGAAATCTGAGAGTCAGGTTCCAGAAAGGCTCCTGGATAAACATGGGAGTCATTCGGCCAACGCCCAGCTCCAGAAATAGAATCTTGCTGTCTTTGTGTTCCAGAACATAGCGAGAAATTTTTTCGTACTGTTCTTCATATTTCTTTCCTTGCAGGAAATTCCCATATCCTCGCACCCAGGGGAATGCCTCACCGCCGCAGTGAGGGCACCGGGGAATGAGATCCGTGGGAATCTTCGTGCCATCCCCCATAGCGGCTACCATATCAACCACTGGCTTTACCGCATCCCAGGTGTCATCGGTACAACAGGCGGCACACTGGAAGAAGCGGTGATCCCCCTGGATCTCCGCCACCTTCTCCTCCGGGTAGAGTTTGACAAACTGGGTATCCTGGTTAGTGGTGAGGATAAAGAAGTCCTTGCCTTTCAGCAAAGCGTCTAAATCCAAATAGGAATGACGCACAGGTGCGGTCTGGGTGGTGTGAAGGAAGGTGGCGAGATACCCCCAATACTCCTCCCTTGTCTTCCAGGGGTGCATCATCCCTGCAAAAGCACCTTTGAAGTGGTATTTCTCGGCAAAAGGCCGGAAGTATTTGCGGTAGGAGTCGTTGTCCTCGTAGTAAAAATCTCCGCCACCGGCAGCGGACAGGCCGGAGGCCCCGCCCACTACCACACAGTCAGCTTCCTTTATCTCCTGTACCAAACGATGGATCTGTTCGCTATACGGCAGCGGCTTTTTGTCAGTCAGCTGATAAGGCGTACTGCCGGAAGCATAGATATGATAGTACTTGGAGTAATTCATCTGGGTCTGCATGACCAAATCATCATAGAAGTTCATTGTCACCATTCCTTTCGAGTTGGTGTTATTTTTATTCTTACTTCAAATCATATTAACATCCTCTTGCATCACTGTCAATATGCTGTTATAATAAAAATAACATCAAAACAAAAAGGAGATCAGGCCATGAAATATCCCACCCGCCTTAGCGATGCTGTTCATATTCTGGCTTTTATCGCTCTGTACCCAGACTGCGACCTGACCAGTAACAAGCTGGCAGAGAGCGTTCAGACGAATCCTGCCTATGTGCGCCAGCTCATGTCCGCCTTGCGGAAGGGAGGACTGCTGGTCAGCGTGAAGGGACATCCCCGACCCGCTCTGGCACGTGAGCCGGAGAAAATCACTCTGCTGGATGCCTATCGGGCAGTAGAGGGCAACAAGCCCCTGCTCCATCAGGACATCCACACCAACCCCGCTTGTGGCGTGGGTGTAAATATCCAACTGGTGCTGCGGGATTTTTACTTGGACATTCAAAAAACAGCGGAACAAAAAATGCAGGAAATCACGCTGAAAGATGTACTGGAACAATATCACATGAAGTTAGAAGGGACGCTCTTGCAGCGTTTATGACGGATTGATTTTCAGAAACTCTTCCATTGGGGACAAAAATTCTTCTGAACGGGAAATACAGAACCTCCTTGCGGGACTATACTGAGAACCGGAGAAACCTATACCCCGTGGATTCCATACAGACATCATGACAATTATTGTCGAGAAGCCATTGACTGAACTGCCACACAATTAAACTAAGGTGCTTAAACAATTCTTAATGTACGGATTCGTAATACCACTTATTTGTGCTTGAAAAGGCAGAACTTACACTGATTAATATGCTGTCCAAAGCGAAGGAAGTTATTACAACTTCTCCTCCCGTGCTTTGTAGTGTAGCTTCTTGCAAACTATTTTACAGCACATCGTAGAGAGTTGAAATACTTTCATTACTTTTGAAATTTTCAAACCAGAAACATCTCAGAAGTAAAGTTTCTTTTCTCTCCGGTCTATGATAAGATAGACTTCAAGGAGGAGTACTAAATGATTCAGAACCACTTACCCCACGACCACGGACAAACTATCGAGCAGGAACTGGAACATATGCCCAGTGTAGAAAACTTTCAAACCGTAGCTGATATTTTCAAGCAGCTGGGGGATGGCAGCCGTATTCGCATTTTTTGGTTGCTTTGCCACTGTGAGGAATGTGTTATCAATCTTTCAGCCATGGTAGATATGAGCAGTCCTGCAGTTTCTCACCATCTCAAGCAGTTGAAATCAGCAGGTCTGATCGTTAGCCGCCGGGACGGAAAAGAGGTCTATTATAAGGCGGCTGATACCGAGCAGGCCCGAAATTTTCATCACATGATTGAGTGGCTTGTAAAAATCGCCTGTCCGTCGCAAGTAGAAAAACAAAAAGGAACGCCATGAAAAAAGAAGAATCCAAAGTTATCGCTCAAAAACTTCAAAAGATTCCAAACGGCACCCTCGCCTTGAAGCATTGCCGGGCTGGTGAAACGGGTACCACACTCTTTGGAGAACAGTTTCGAGCGGTTACCGCTGGAAAAGGGTGTATGGAGACATATGAAACTTTTCCTGGAATAGAGGTATCCTTCAATATTTTTCTTGCTTCAGAGGTCAAGTTTCGGCACGATGCTTCGGATTCTGTTTTAGAAATTTACTATTGTCGCAGTGGTCGCGTGGGTTGGAATATGCAAGGCGGTACTGCCGTCTATTTAGGTGCAGGTGATGTGACTGCGCACAGCATGGCCTGCTGCGCAGATTCCGCCATGATGCTTCCCCTAGGATATTCAGAGGGGATTTCTATTTCCGTGGATTTGAAACAGCTCTCTTCCATTTGCCCGGAAGTTTTAAAGAATGCCGGTGTGGAGGCAGACCAGTTACGGGATCGATTTTGCTCCGGAAAGCCATCCGCAATCCCGTCCTGTTCCGATTTAGAGCACATTTTTGCCCCACTCTTTTCTGCTCCTGTGTCCGTTCGAATTTCCCTCTTGAAATTGAAGGTGCTGGAAATTTTGATTTATTTGAGCAACATGAAATCGGAGCATAAAGAATTGACTCAATACTTCTCCCAGCAAACCGAATTGATAAAAGAAATTCATCAACAGTTGACAGAGCACTTGGATCAACGATTTACGATTGCAGAACTTTCCAAACAGTATTTGATAAATACCTCCACTCTAAAGGAAATATTCAAGGCAGTCTACGGCCAGCCTATCGCCACCTATATGAAGGAATTTCGAGCGCGTCAGGCTATGAAATTATTGCGGGAAACAAATGACACTATCGCGGATATTGCTTCCCAGGTAGGCTACCAAACCCAGGGAAAGTTTTCAAGCGCTTTTCAGTCTATCGTCAAAATGTCACCCAGAGAATACAGAAAAATCCAGGGTATAGCTCCATCGGATTCCTTTAGCAAAACACTGTAATGAAAAATTCCGGAATTTGTTAATTAGAATTGCTCTCAAAGCAACAATTATCTTAACATTCCTCCTTTTTCAAATTTTAAAATTATACAATCTGGAAGTTGTCACTCTGTCAGTCGATTCTCCTCGCCCCAGACACAGAGCTGATCCAGCACAGTCATCAGCGTTTTTCCTCGTTCCGAAAGCGTATATTCCACCTTCGGCGGGATCTGCGGATACTCGGTGCGGACGATCAGTTTATCCGCTTCCAGCTCCTTGAGATTCATGCTGAGAGTTTTGTCGGAAATGGTTTTCAGATACCGTTTCAACTCATTGAATCGCACCGTCTCAAACTCCATCAGGCAGTAAAGAATGACCATCTTGTGCTTGCCGGAGATCAGCGACAACGTGTAGGCAAAGCCGGTATCTTCGAAATTGGCGTTCTCAATATAGTTCTGTATCATTCACTTTCTCCTAAGATAGTACCTGTTATAATTACCAGTACTTGAATTTACAATTTGCGTGGATATAATTATAAGCAGGATGAACAGTCCTGTCAATATGATCACAAGGAGGAGTTATCATGAGAACAAAACTGAAAATTACCGAAGGCATTTTCCCCATGCCTGTTCTGATGGTTGCAACTTACAACGAGGACGGCAGCGTCAATGTCATGAATGCCGCATGGGGCACCATGCAGGAGCGAGACTCCGTTGTTCTGAACCTCACCGAGACACACAAGACCGTACAGAACATCAAGGCACGGGGAGCATTCACCGTCAGCATTGCCGATGCTGCCCACATAGTGGAAGCAGACTATTTCGGCGTAGAGTCCGGCAATAAAGTTGCCGATAAATTTGCCCGCAGCGGTCTGACAGCCAGTAAAGCAGAAACTGTAGATGCCCCTGTCATCAACGAGTTCCCGATCTGCCTAGAGTGCAGGTTCATCGAGTATCAGAACAATGAATACGGATGCGGCGTCATCGGCAAGGTTGTCAATGTTACTGCCGATGAAAGCGTTATAGTGGATGGAAAAATTGATATGTCTAAGGTCAACGCCATCGCATTTGACCCCTACACCCACGGCTATTATAAAGTCACCGAGCGTGTGGGCGAAGCATTCCGAGATGGCTTAAAGCTGAAAAAGTAAGGTGTGCAGAAAAGGAGCTGTCGCATAAGCGAAGGCTCCTTCTTAAAATATGGGAGTATCCCAAAGTTTGTGTAAACCTCCAAACTGATGTAAGATAAAATTACTCAGT
>NZ_QUIV01000002.1:0-313 GCF_003480315.1 Clostridium sp. AM33-3
TATCTTCATTGGCTCCACTAGAGATAAAAAACCACGCAAGCACAAGGTATTGGTTTAAAACTCTTACGATTGCTTGCCATAGGATACCTGAAAAAAACGGACATATCAAGGTTATAACAAGCGCTCACGCGACCTTGACGTGTCCGTTTTCTCCAGGTATGGGCTAATCAAGCAATCCAAAGAGGCTCTGCCGGCACGTAACTGCCACCTTGGTCAGTATCCTTATGGTTGCACGGTTTTAATTATCGTAACGGAGCCAATAAGGTAGAAGTTCCGGAAACCGCGTACAGAATAAGCAGAAACATTGGAATTT
>NZ_QUIV01000002.1:323-159395 GCF_003480315.1 Clostridium sp. AM33-3
GGTAGAAGTTCCGGAAACCGCGTACAGAATAAGCAGAAACATTGGAATTTGCTTTGTGAGCGAGCATAGCGTCAGACCGGAGACCCTTGTTTGAGCACGCAGCGCGTGCGAGTTTGGGTCGCAGGTCTGACAATAGGCGGCGCAGTGAACAAAACGCAAAATTCCAATGTTTCTGCGTTTCTGTACGCGGTTTCCGGAACTTCGGACCTTTTAGTGGTTCCGTCTCAATATTTTTATTTGGCTGGTACAATTTCAATCCAGTACCCGTCGGGATCAGAGATAAAGTAAATTCCCATGGCTTCATTTTCGTAGCAGATCACACCCTGCTGTTTATGCTGCTCATGAAGCTTTTCATACTCATCGGTAACAAAGGCAAGATGAAATTCACATTCGCCGAGATTGTACGGTTCTGTACGGTCGCGAAGCCAGGTGAGCTCCAGAGAAAAGTTACTGGTGCCGTCACCAAGATAGAGCAGCTTGAAGGAGCCATCAGCAGCCTCTTTTTCACGAACTGGTTCCAGATTTAAGGTATCTTTGTAAAATTTCAGACTTTTTTCCAGATTTAATACGTTGAAGTTAAAGTGATTGAACTGAATCATAACTTTCTCCTTTTCTTGGTAAAAATGATTTCATGTTTCACGTGAAACATGGGTATAAATTACATTCGCTATTTAACAAAAATATGTTTTTACAAGCTCAGCAATTTTTTCTGGATGTTCAAAATGCGCAAGCTCTTTTGTCTGTGGGACAAGAATAGTTTCGATAGAAGAGTTGTAATTCTTGTATTCATTCAAACGCTCTTCTATATTATCTATATTTGCACCACCAACCAGGTAAATGCTGTTATCAATTTTCTTCAGTGCATTCACCAGATTACATTTTGTGTAGTTACAGCGGATGCTTGCGAAAGTGGATTTTGGGGAAGCGCCGCGATGGGCGGCTTCATAGCAGGCATCCACATAGCTTGACTTCGCGGAATAAGGATTGTAAAGCTTTTTAGTTACCAATTCTTCCATTATCATTTTTTTACTGCTTGCTATGTTATATAAGAGCGTTCCAATAATTGGAAGTTCAATCATACATTTATACATTTTGGCAGTTTTGCCTGGTATAGAACTGAAATCAAGCAGACTGAGAGGATTGATTGCCATAATCTGATCGAAAAGATCTGGATTATTAGCGCATGCCATTAGTGGAATGGAAGCTGCCTCGCCAGATGTGATGATACTGGTCCGGTGTCCAATTTCCGATTTTATAAAATCGGAAATCAGCTGTACATACAGGAAATTGGTATATGTCATGTTCGCTTTTTCGGAACGTCCAAATCCAAGCAGATCAATTGTATAAACAGTATATTTGCTGCTTAAAAAAGGAATAAGCTGTTTCCACTCATATCCGGATGTACAGGTGTCCAGATCATGAATAAGCAGCAATGGTTTACCGGTTCCTTCTTTTGTATAATAAACATTGCCGAGACGCCATTTGAAACAGAGTGGTTCCGGTTCTGCCAGGAAATTTTTGGAAATGGCAGAAAACTGGATTGCTTTGTTGATTCCAGCGGTGGTGACAGCAGCGCCGGCAGAAAGAATAAGGAGCGTGAGTAATTTGTTTTTTGCTTTCATAGATTCCTCCTTTATGCCTTGCAAAAACATGCGTTTCGCATATATTTAGTATAGTATTATTTGGCAAAAGATGCAAGAAAAATACATCCGTTAGGAGATACGGATTATAGTAAGAGAAATGTTTGCAACTGTTCACAGGTAGAGATTTTCTGAACTGATAATTTCGTACGATACAGTTCTGGCAGCAGATTTTGCCGATTTAGAATGCGCGGTATCGGTAAAATCCCGTTGCTGGACACACATATGTGAACTGCAACAAATGTTTCACGTGAAACATTGAAAAACGAAATTACACAAGAAAGAAATGCCAAGAAGATGTTTCACGTGAAACATGAGTGAAGCGTAAAAAGTCTTATGGAATGCATGAAATACAGCAGCAAAAGTGTTATTGTACACGGATGGGCATTTTCTGAACGGATAATGCATTTTTAATAATACATTTTAGGACAAAGAATAGGAAAAGCAACAAAAATGTGCTATACTAATTCTATTGTAAAAAATAAATGGAATGACAGATTATAAGGATGATACTATGGGAAGAATAATTGCTATTGCAAATCAGAAGGGCGGCGTGGGAAAAACCACAACAGCTATTAATTTATCTGCTTGTCTGGCAGAAGCGGGACAAAAGGTTCTGGCGGTGGATTTTGATCCGCAGGGAAATGCGACCAGTGGTCTGGGCTTTGAAAAAGGCTATATGGACAAGACAGTATATGAGTTGCTGGTCGGAGAATGTACGCTGGAGGAGTGCATTATTAAGGAAGTTCAAGAAAATCTGGACGTACTTCCTTCGGATGTAAATCTTGCGGGAGCGGAGATTGAACTTCTGGATGTTCCGAACAAGGAGTCTTTGCTTAGAACAGAACTGGGAAAAATAAAGAATGATTACGATTATGTTATCATTGATTGCCCACCATCTTTGAGCCTTTTAACAATTAATGCACTGACAGCAGCAGATACAGTATTGGTTCCGATTCAGTGTGAATACTATGCGCTGGAGGGCTTGAGTCAGATTATACAGACTGTAGAGTTGGTAAAGAAGAAATTGAATCCACAGCTGGAACTGGAAGGCGTTGTTTTTACCATGTACGATGCGAGAACAAATTTGTCCTTGCAGGTGGTTGAAAATGTGAAAGCACATTTAAATAAGAATATTTATAAAACAATCATTCCGAGAAACGTGAGACTGGCAGAGGCACCAAGCCATGGCAAACCGATTAATATTTATGATACGCGCTCAACCGGAGCGGAGAGTTACCGGATGCTGGCGGCCGAAGTAATTAGCAGAGGGGAAGAATAGAGATGGCAGGAGCAAAAAGAGGATTAGGAAGAGGACTTGGAGCATTATTTGGAGAAGATACTGTTGAAGAAGTGATTTCAGAGGAAAAAGCTACAGCACGAAAACATGAAAGTGCAGTGAGTGAGACGAAAAATAAAACAGAAAATCACACAGTCAATAAGAAGCAGAATGCTGAAAAAAATGCAGTAGCAAGAAATAACGTACAGAAAACTGAGAAAAAAGAAGCGCAGACTTCTGAAAAAGAAATTTTGAATGTTGTACAAGAAATATCACCGCAGGAACAGGAAAAAGAGGTGCAGACTCAGGCGAAATTGGAACTGAAAATTTCAGAAATTGAGCCGAACCGAGATCAGCCGCGCAAGGCATTTGATGAGGAACAGTTGGAAGAGCTTGCAGATTCCATTCGAAAATACGGTGTATTACAGCCACTTCTGGTTCAGAAAAAGGGCGAAAGTTACGAGATCATTGCCGGTGAGCGAAGATGGCGAGCTGCTAAACTGGCTGGATTGAAGATGATTCCTGCTGTTATCCGGGAGTATAGCCCACAGCAGGCTATGGAAATTGCGTTAATTGAAAATGTTCAGCGGGAGGATTTGAATCCGATCGAAGAAGCGCAGGCTTATCAACGTCTGATGCAGGAGTTTTCCTTAAAACAGGAAGAAATTGCGGAACGAGTTTCCAAGAACCGTACGACGATTACCAACTGTATGCGTCTGTTAAATCTGGCTCCGGAAGTTCAGCAGATGCTGATTGAGGGCCGGATTGCCAGTGGTCATGCAAGAGCGCTTCTGGCAGTGGCAGATCCATATCAGCAGCTGGAACTGGCAAAAAAAGTTGAACTGGAGCGAATGAGTGTCCGTGAAGTTGAAAAAGCTGTAAAACTGTTGGGAAAAGAAAAGAAAGAAAAGAAAAAATCCCAGGTAGATGAGGCTGTTGAGCTGGTATTCCAGGATATGGAAAATCGTATGAAAACGGTTATGGGAACTAAGGTTAACATCAGTCGTAAAGATAAATCCAAAGGAAAAATTGAAATTGAGTATTACTCCGAGGCTGAGCTGGAGCGTCTTGTAGAACTGATCGAATCTATCCAGCCGGTATAGTCTAAAACGGAAGGACAGGAATGCATTAATATGGAAGAAAGTATTTTAAACGATCTGGGTTTTGATCCGGTGTATCTGTTGATCGCATCGGCAATTCTTACCTTGATTTTAATGGTTGTGACAATATTGTGCCTGATTAACATGAGAAAGCTTTACCGCCGATATGATATTTTTATGCGTGGAAAAGATGCGGAAAGTATGGAAAACATGATTGTGGATCAGATGAACGCAATTATTGAATTGCAGTCCCAGGACCGCTATAATAAGGATTCTATTCGAACAGCTAACAAAAATAGCCGTGCCGCATTCCAGAAGATCGGAATTGTGAAGTACAATGCATTCAAGGGTATGGGTGGAAATTTGAGTTTTGCTTTGGCCATGTTGGATTATACCAATACCGGATTTGTATTGAATTCAGTTCACAGTCGAGAGGGCTGCTATCTGTATTTAAAGGATGTGGAACGTGGTGAAACAGAGGTTTTGCTTGGTGCGGAGGAGAAGGAAGCATTGGAGCAGGCTCTTGGTTACAAGGAGAGAAAGCCAGAGGTATAAAGCAAAAGACCAGAACTGAGATGAGAGTTATTATCCGGTCCTGGTCTTTTGCTTTTGTATTAATTGAGGCTTGCAGCAGTGTTGCAGCTCCGTCTTCAAATATGCATTTTGTATACAAATACATGTATGAAAAAAAGATCATAAAAATAAAAATAAATATATTGACAACTATTTAACGAGTGGTATAATACTAACAGAATTCATCGTTAAAGAAATATCAATATAATTAACGAAAGTTTATAAACCCCATTCAAAAACCGTTGGAGGATAAAAATATGGCAAAGAAAGAGATGACAGCAGTTCCGGAAATCATCGATAGCGTAGAGGCACTGGAAGCAAAGATGGCCGCTATGCGTGATGCACAGAAGGTATTTGCAACCTATACTCAGGAGCAGGTTGATAAGATTTTCCACGCAGCTGCGATCGCAGCAAATCAGATGCGCATTCCATTGGCAAAGATGGCAGTGGAAGAGACTGGTATGGGCGTGGTAGAGGATAAGGTGATCAAGAACAACTACGCAGCAGAGCATATTCACAATGCATATAAAGATATGAAGACCTGCGGCGTGATCGAAGAAGATAAGGCATACGGTATCAAGAAGATTGCAGAGCCGATCGGTCTGGTTGCAGCCGTTATCCCAACAACCAATCCGACTTCCACCGCAATTTTTAAAACCCTGATCTGTTTAAAGACCAGAAATGCTATTATCATTTCCCCACATCCGCGTGCAAAAGCCTGCACCATTGCAGCAGCGAAAGTTGTTCTGGACGCAGCCGTAAAAGCTGGTGCACCGGAGGGAATTATCGGATGGATCGATGTTCCATCTCTGGAGCTGACTAACACGGTAATGAAGGATGCTGATATTATTCTGGCAACCGGTGGTCCGGGTATGGTAAAGGCAGCATATTCTTCCGGAAAACCGGCACTGGGAGTAGGTGCAGGAAATACCCCGGCAATCATTGATGATACTGCTGATATCAAGCTGGCAGTCAATTCCATCATCCATTCCAAGACTTTTGATAATGGTATGATTTGTGCGTCTGAGCAGTCGGTAACGGTTCTTGCACCGGTTTATGAGGCAGTGAAAAAAGAGTTTGTATACCGCGGCTGCTATTTCTTAAAACCAGACGAGATTGAGAAAGTAAGAAAAACCATTCTTATCAACGGATCCTTAAATGCAAAGATCGTAGGTCAGAGTGCATATAAGATCGCAAAGATGGCTGGTGTTGAGGTGCCGGAGGATACCAAGATCCTGATCGGAGAGGTAGAGTCTGTAGATATCAGTGAGGAGTTTGCACACGAGAAACTCTCACCGGTTCTGGCTATGTACAAGGCTCAGACTTTTGATGAGGCGATTGCAAAGGCAGAGCGCCTGGTTGCAGATGGCGGTTATGGCCACACATCTTCCCTCTATGTCAATGTAAACGAGAAAGAGAAGATGGCAAAACATGCAGCTGCCATGAAGACCTGCCGTATCCTGGTTAATACCCCGTCATCTCAGGGCGGTATTGGCGATCTGTATAACTTCAAGCTGCTTCCATCCCTGACACTGGGCTGTGGTTCCTGGGGCGGTAACTCTGTTTCTGAGAACGTAGGCGTGAAACATCTGCTGAACATTAAGACTGTTGCTGAGAGGAGAGAAAACATGCTGTGGTTCCGCGCACCGGAGAAGGTATACTTCAAGAAAGGCTGTATGCCGGTAGCTTTAAGTGAGCTGAAGGATGTCATGGGCAAGAAGAGAGCATTTATTGTAACGGACTCCTTCCTTTATATGAATGGTTATACAAAACCGATTACCGATAAACTGGATGAGATGGGCATTGTTTACCAGTGCTTCTCCAATGTACAGCCGGACCCGACCCTGGCAAATGCGATGGAAGGTGCAAAGGCTATGACTGCATTCCAGCCGGATGTCATCATCGCACTGGGCGGTGGCTCCGCAATGGATGCAGGTAAGATCATGTGGGTTATGTATGAGCATCCGGAAGTGGATTTCCAGGGCATGGCAATGCGCTTCATTGATATCCGGAAACGTGTTTATACCTTCCCGAAGATGGGAGAAAAAGCTTATTTTGTGGCAATCCCGACCTCTTCCGGTACTGGTTCCGAAGTAACTCCATTTGCGGTTATCACCGATCAGGAGACCGGTGTGAAGTATCCGTTAGCAGATTATCAGCTGCTTCCGAACATGTCCATCGTAGATACTGATAATATGATGAGCCAGCCGAAGGGCTTAACCAGTGCATCAGGTGTGGATGTTCTGACTCATGCACTGGAGGCATATGCTTCTGTTATGGCAACAGACTACACAGATGGCCTTGCATTAAAGGCTATGAAGAACGTATTTGAGTATCTGCCGACGGCATACAATGACGGCGGAAACGTAGAGGCAAGAAGCAAGATGGCTGACGCTTCCTGCATGGCTGGTATGGCATTTGCAAACGCATTCTTAGGTGTCTGCCATTCTATGGCACACAAGCTGGGCGCGTTCCATCACCTGCCGCATGGTATCGCTAACGCACTGCTGATTTCTCTGGTTGTAGAGTATAACTCTGCTGAGTGCCCAAGAAAGATGGGAACCTTCTCTCAGTACCAGTATCCGCATACCATGGCCCGTTATGCAGAGTGTGCACGTTTCGTTGGCATTCAGGCAAAGACGGATGAAGAGGCAGTGAAGAAGCTCATTGAGAAGATTGAGGAGCTGAAAGCAGCAGTCGGCGTGAAGAAGACCATTGCTGAGTATGGTGTAGATGAAAAATACTTCCTGGATACTCTGGATGCCATGGTAGAACAGGCATTTGATGACCAGTGCACCGGCGCAAACCCGAGATACCCGCTGATGAGTGAGATCAAAGAAATGTACTTAAGAGCTTACTACGGAAAATAAAATAAGAAAAATGGGAACGTCCCGGACGATATGTGAAACGCGTCCGGGGCGTTTTTGTTTTAATTATATAGAAAATTGCCTCCTATGAAATAAAAACGCTCCGCGAGAAAGTATAATAAAATCTTGACATAACTAATGACATTAGTCTACAATAAAAACTAACATCATTAGTTTGTGGGAGGGGAAAAGAACATGGCTCACAAAGGATTGAATCTGGATGTGGTGGTGAAGGCAGCGGCAGAATTGATTGAGCAGCAGGGAAGGGATGCATTTTCCATGCGGCTTCTGGCAGAGCAGTTGGGGATAAAGACGGCTTCACTTTACAATCATGTGGATAATATGGAAATGCTTCTGGCAGAGGTCTGCAGGTATGGCCTGTGTCTTCAGAATGAGATGGAGATGCAGGCCATGGAGGGAAGGCATGGAGAAGATGCCGTACGCCAGCTGGCAGACACATACAGAAACTTTGCGAAAAAACATCGGGAGCTATACTGGCTGATCATGGCCATGTCGGCAAAAGATAAGCGAGTGCGGGATGACGCGGCGGTTCTGTTTACAGACCCGTTAAAAAAAATGCTGGAAGATTTTCATTTAAAAGAAGAGGAAAGCATTCATTACCGGCGCTTATTTCGGGCCATAGTCCATGGATTTGTGGCGCAGGAGGAGCAGGGGTTCTTCTCCCACTATCCGGCGGCGGTGGATGACAGCTTTCATTTTGCGGTGCAGTGCTATATCGAAAGCCTGAAACAGGGCGAAAAGAGGTGTTCTTAACATGGAAAAAGAATGAGGAACTGTTTTGCAGCATGCCGGTTCCACAGGCAATTCTGACGCTGGCTGTGCCTCTGTTTATGTTTATGACAGCGCTCGCGAATTTGTTTGGTGTGGGAGGGGCGAGCCTGATCTCGCGCTTTTTGGGAGGTGGAGAACGCAAAAAGGCATCATGCTGCGGCGCATTCTGCATCTGGACAGCCGCAGGGATTTCTGTTTTGTATGCTGGATGCGATCCGCACTCTGTGTGTCTTCAGCCTTGGCGTGGCCCTGGCCATTGCGGTGCTTCTGTATACACAGGCGTCTGCCGTGAGCAGGCTGTTCATCAATAACCGTGAGACGGTAGCGTATGGCTGAAGATTTTTGCGGATTATCTGCTCTGCCAGCCCCATGACATTTTTTGCACTGACTGTGTTTCAGGCCACCGGAAAAAAGAGACAGCCCATTATTCTGCCCGTGCTGCGCAAGGGAACGGTGGATGTACCATTTATGCTTCTGTTTAACCATATATTCGGGATTCGCGGTGTGGCCTGAGCAACTCCGGTGGCTGAAATAATATCTCTGTTGGTCGCTGCGGTAATGGTCGTTCCGTATATCAGAAAACTGGCCAGGGGGCAGGAGATATAAAAGAGAAAATAATGCTTTTTCATTGCCTTTTCCATGTGTGGATGGTATGATGAGGACATATCGAAAATAGGACAGCAGGTGCCGGAATCGGATAGAAGGATTTCGGGTAAAAGGGAAGCAGGTGGAAAACCTGCGCGATCTCGTCACTGTAAGCAGGGAGCACCGGGTTATGCGCATGTCAAAACGGCATGGCGGCCACTGGTTTTTGGAGACTGGGAAGGTAATCTGAAGTGTGTGGAGCTGCGAGCCAGGAAACCTGCCTGCTGTTGGTACAGGAGCATTCCAGACCACGAGGACTTGGTCGTGCCGCAGGATCTTTTCAGAATTTTTCTCAGGGTTGTTCAGGCCATTGTTCGTGGTATGTTCCGGGTATTCCAAAATCGATAGTGTCAGTACGGATGGTTTTACACCATACCATTTTAGAGGAGGACATATCATGAAAAAGAGAACACTGACAGCATTATTTGCAGTGACTGCGCTTTCTGCTGCGATGATGGCAGGCTGTGCGGGAAAGGCAGAGAAAGAAGCGGCAACCACAGCGGAGGAAACCACGACTGAGGCGGCAGAGGAAACTATCGAGGCTGAGACGAAAGAAGCTCCGGCTGAGGAGGAAGACGAAGAAAATTACGATACTGGAGATGCATCTATGGACAACACAAGAAATCAGGATGAGATCGGAGAACAGGAGCTGTTGGTAGTAAGCTTCGGAACCAGCTACAACGACAGCCGCCGTCTTACCATCGGAGCGATCGAGAACGCAATGGAAAAGGCATTTCCGGATTATTCTGTAAGACGTGGCTTTACCAGCCAGATCATCATTGATCATGTGAAATCCAGAGATGATGTAACGATCGATAACGTAGATGAGGCATTAAAGCGTGCCGTTGACAATAAAGTAAAGACCCTGGTCATCCAGCCGACCCATCTGATGAACGGCCTGGAGTACAACGATCTTGCAGACGAAGTGGCACAGTATTCTGACGCATTTGATAAAGTAGCCATCGGCCAGCCGCTGTTAACCAGTGATGATGATTTCAAGACAGTGATCAAGGCAATTACGGAGGCTACCGCTGAGTATGATGACGGTGAGACCGCAATCTGCTTCATGGGTCACGGTACTGAGGCTGACTCCAATGCTGTTTACGCAAAGATGCAGGATATGCTTGCTTCTGAGGGTTATGAGCATTACTATGTAGGTACCGTAGAGGCGGAGCCGAGCCTGGAAGATGTTATCGCTAAAGTGAAAGAGGGCGAGTACAAGAAGGTTGTTCTGGAGCCGCTCATGATCGTTGCCGGTGACCATGCAAATAACGATATGGCAGGCGATGAGGATGGTTCCTGGAAGAAGGAGTTTGAGAAAGCGGGTTACGATGTAACCTGTCTGGTTCGTGGCTTAGGCGAGTTAGAGCCGATCCAGCAGCTGTTTACAGAGCATGCGCAGGCAGCTATCGACAGCCTGAAGTAATCAAAATAGTATAAAAATAAGACAGAGAATGGGCGGCGGATGGAATTCCGGCCGCCCGTTTTGATAGGGATGAAAATATGAGAAAAAATATATACGGAATTATGGCAGCAGTATGCTTAAGCAGTGTACTGGCAGCAGGCTGCGGTGGAAAAAATCAGGCAGAGACACTGCCGGCACAGAGCAGCGAGACAATGTCGGTACAGGTAAGTGAGACCGTGGCAGCGACGGAAGAGACTGCAGAGCAGCAGAGTGTTGGGACCGAAGGGATGACACCGGTTTTGGCGTCAGAATTAAGAGATGGAGTGTACCAGATTCAGGTGGATTCCAGCTCCAGCATGTTTCGGATCGAGGCATGCGAACTGACTGTGAAGGATGGCAGTATGACGGCCGATATGAAGATGGGAGGTACCGGTTATCTGAAGCTTTACATGGGAACCGGGGAAGAAGCGGCAAAGGCGCCGGAGGAGAAGATGATCCCATTTGAGGAAGCTGCGGATGGGAGCCATCATTTCACGGTTCCGGTGGAAGCATTGGATAAGGAGCTGGACTGCGCCGCATTCAGCAAGAAGAAAGAAAAATGGTATGACCGTGTTCTGGTATTTCGGGCGGATTCTCTTCCGGCTGATGCGCTGACGGATGCGGCCCAGGTGACAGCAGAGAGTCTGGGACTGGCCGATGGCTGCTATACTGTGGAGGTGTCCATGGAGGGAGGATCCGGCAGGGTGAGCGTGGAATCTCCGGCGAAGCTGGTCGTAAAGGATCAGAAGGCGGTTGCAGAGGTTGTGTGGAGCAGTCCGAACTACGATTATATGAAGGTTGGAGAGGAAAAATTCCTTCCGGTCAATCAGGGCGGAGAAACTTCTGTGTTTGAAATCCCGGTAACGGTGTTTGACCGGAAGATGGCGGTAGCAGCCGATACTACGGCTATGAGTACGCCCCATGAGATTGAATACACGCTGCTGTTTGATTCTGCGAGTATCAAGACAGAATGAGAAAGCAGATTGAACAGTGTGCGAACCGTAACAGAGTGAGGGCAGATATGAGGAAATGTGGGAATATGTGCTTGTACCGCAGGGCCTTGACCGGAGTGCTTGCAGTGCTTCTTGCTGTGGAAATTTCGGCCTGCGGTGGGAAGGCGAAGCCAGGGCAGGAGACGGGAGTGAGTCAGAAAGCAGAAATAACTCAGGAGAAGGCTTCTGCTCCGGTCTGGAAGGACATGAGGCCGGAGCGCAGTATGGAGCTTTCCTATGCGAAGCAGTTTTCGGTGGATTATTATGACGGCGGCTACGATCTGATTCAGGTGCAGGATGACAGTACCTGTCTGGTGGTGCCGGAAGGAGCTGCCGTGCCGGAGGGGCTTCCAGCCTCGATTACTGTTTTGCAAAAACCGTTGGATCATGTGTACCTGGCAGCGACATCGGCTATGGACCTGATCGCGGCCCTGGGCCGTGTGGACCGGATCACGCTGTCCGGAACGAAGGAGTCCGGATGGTATGTGGATGCGGCCAGACAGGCTATGGAAGATGGGACACTATCCTATGCGGGAAAATACAGCGCACCGGATTATGAGCAGATCCTTTCTTCCGGCTGTGATCTGGCACTGGAATCCACGATGATCTATCACGTGCCAGATGTGAAGGCACAGTTAGAGCAGTTAAAGATCCCGGTGTTTGTGGAGCGTTCCAGCTATGAGGAGCATCCGCTGGGAAGAATGGAGTGGATCCGGCTGTATGGCGTGTTATTTGATGCGGAAGAGACGGCGGAGCAGTTGTTTCAAGAGCAGGTGCAGCAGCTTGATACGGTGCTGACCGGACAGTCTGTCGGAAAAAGCGCAGCTTTTTTCTATATTACGTCTAATGGTGCGGTGAATGTACGAAAACCGGGTGATTACGTGGCCAAAATGATCGAGCTGGCTGGCGGAAGCTATGTACCGAAGACGGCTGATACGGATGAGAATGCCCTTTCTACCATGAATATGCAGATGGAAACCTTTTATGCAGAAGCAAAGGAGGCAGACTGTCTGATCTACAACAGCACCATAGAAGGGGAATTGCAAACAATGGATGAGCTATTGCAGAAAAGTCCGCTGCTGAAAGATTTTAAAGCAGTGAAAAGCGGAAATGTGTGGTGCACTGGGAAAAATATGTTCCAGGAAACCATGGGACTTGGTGATATGATCTTAGATCTTCATGCAGTACTTTCGGAGGCTGCGCCGGATGAGAACAGCCTCCATTATCTGCACCGGCTGAAGTGACCACAGAATAGACAGGAGGAGAGGAAGTGTGAAAAATCGAACAGTGCGCTGCAGACTGGTCTTTTTGCTGCTGGCAGGTTTGTTTGTCATTCTGGCAGCACTCAGCTTCAGCGTGGGCAGTGTTTCCCTGTCCCTTCGGGATATGTGTGAGATTCTGTCGGGAGCAGACCGGGAAAGTACAGCCTTTCATATCCTGTGGGACATCCGTTTGCCGCGCCTTTTTGCTGCCGCGCTGCTTGGCGGGGCTCTTTCCGTGTCTGGATTTTTGCTCCAGACCTTTTTTGCAAACCCTATTGCAGGACCTTTTGTTCTGGGGATTTCTTCTGGGGCCAAGCTGGTGGTGGCTTTCGTCATGATCCTGTTTCTGGGAAAGGGTCTTTTTATGGGATCCGCGTCCATGATCGTGGCGGCGTTTGCCGGATCCATGCTTTCCATGGGGTTTGTACTGGTGATCGCACGGCGGGTAAGGCAGATGCCTGTGCTGGTGGTATGCGGTGTTATGATCAGCTATATCTGTTCTGCAATCACGGATTTCGTGGTGACCTTTGCAGACGACGCCAACATTGTAAATTTACACAACTGGTCCATGGGCAGCTTTTCCGGTACGACCTGGGATCAGGTGCGGGTCATGGCGGCGGTGGTGCTTCCTGTATCCGTGTTGTCATTTTGCATGGCAAAGCCCATCAGCGCTTATCAGCTGGGCGAGGAGTATGCCAGGAGCCTTGGCGTGAATGCAAAACGGTTTCGAGCAGAGCTGATCCTGTTATCCAGCATCCTTTCGGCCTGTGTGACGGCCTTTGCGGGACCGGTATCTTTTGTGGGCATCGCTGTGCCGCAGCTGGTAAAGCGGCTCTTTGGAACGGCAAAGCCCATTGTAGTGCTCCCAGGCTGCTTCCTGGGCGGCGCAGTCTTCTGCCTGCTCAGTGATCTGATCGCCCGGACTCTGTTTGCGCCCACGGAGCTTTCTATCAGTTCGGTGACCGCAGTGTTTGGAGCACCGGTGGTGATCTGGCTTATGATCCGGGGCAGAAGCCGGAAATGAGCAGCAGGGAAAGGAGAATGGAAGTGTTGAGACAGGAAGAGGCATATCTGAGAACAGAAAATCTTGCGGCCGGCTATGATGGAAAGGCATGGATCCGTGAGATCAGCATTCATGCTTCGCGAGGGGAAATTGTGACACTGATCGGCCCGAATGGAGCGGGAAAGTCCACAATTTTAAAAAGCATTGCCGGACAGTTAAAGCCGGTGGGGGGCGTGGTCAGTCTGGACGGCCGGATGATGGAACAGTGGCCGGAAACGGAGATTGCCCGCCGGATGGCGGTGATGATGACGGAGCGGATGCAGCCAGAGCTTATGACCTGCTTTGATGTGGCGGCCATGGGGCGTTATCCCCATACCGGACGTTTCGGAATACTGTCGGAAACGGACCGTGCTATTGTGCGGGAGGCACTTGCCATGGTGCACGCAGAAGAACTGGAAGACCGGGAGTTTTCCCGGATCAGTGATGGTCAGAAACAGCGGATCCTGCTGGCCAGGGCTATCTGCCAGCAGCCGCAGATCATTCTTCTGGATGAGCCGACCTCGTTTCTGGATATCCGCCATAAGATGGAACTGCTGACAATCTTAAAAACGCTGGTGCGTAAGAAGCAGGTGGCAGTGTTAATGTCCATGCACGAGCTGGATCTGGCCCAGAAGGTGTCGGATTACATTGTGTGCGTGGGGGAAAATAAAATCTGGAAATGCGGAATGCCGGAGGAAATTTTTACTGCGGCAAACATGGAGGCGCTGTTTGGAATCCGGGCAGAGAGCTATCAGGCAGAATACGGATCTGTGGAGCTTACGCCGGTATCCGGTGTGCCGGAGGTCTTTGTCATTGGCGGAAACGGAAGCGGAATTCCGGTTTACCGGAAGCTGCAGCGTCAGGGAATTCCCTTTGCAGCAGGAGTACTGCATGAGAACGATCTGGATTATCCGGTGGCAAAGGCACTGGCTGTGCAGGTTATTTCGGAGCGCCCGTATGAACCAATAGGGGAAGCGGCTTATGAAGAGGCACTTCAGGTGATGGAGAAATGCAGAACAGTGATCTGCAGTGTACAGGAGTTTGGAAGCGGAAATCTGAAAAATGCAGATTTACTGCAGCGTTTTATGAAAAAAGGGTAGACAGAAACACTTTACTATGCTACCATGATAACGTGTACGCCGTACGTGTACAATAAGCATTGCGGTGAAAGGATTATCGTTCGTGCATCGTGGAACAGCAATGAGGAGGAAGCAATTATGAGAAAGAGAATGTTAAGCGCAGCAATGGCAGGTATGATGGTGGTATCCATGACTGCATGCGGAGGCAGCAAGCAGGCTGAGACCACCGCAGCAGCAACTGAGGCAGAGACTTCCGCCGAGGAAACTACTGCAGCAGAAACTACCGCAGAGGCAGCAGATGAGGCTGGCGAGCTGGGTGGTACCTTTACCGTAGGTTTTGACCAGGATTTCCCGCCGATGGGCTTTGTAGGAGATGACGGTCAGTATACCGGCTTTGATCTGGAACTGGCACAGGAGGTTGCAGACAGACTGGGTCTTGAGTTTGTTCCGCAGCCGATCGCATGGGATGCAAAAGATATGGAACTGAGTTCCGGCACTATCGACTGTATCTGGAATGGTTTTACCATGAACGGACGTGAGGATGATTACACCTGGAGTACTCCTTATATGGACAATAGCCAGGTATTTGTTGTAGCAGCAGATTCCGGCATCAGTTCTCTGGCTGATCTGGCCGGCAAGGTTGTTGAGGTTCAGACTGACTCTTCCGCAGAGGCGGCTTTAAAGGATAATGCAGAGTTAAGCGCAACCTTCGGAACACTTCAGACCACCCCGGATTACAACACCGCATTCATGGATCTGGAGATGGGTGCCGTAGATGCCATCGCAATGGATGTCATCGTAGCCGGTTACCAGATCGAGCAGAGAGGTGAGTCCGACAAGTACGTGATCCTTGACGAGACCCTTTCTTCCGAGGAGTACGGCATTGGCTTTAAAAAGGGCAATGAGGAGTTAAGAGATAAGGTCCAGGGAGCGCTGGACGAGATGGCAGCAGACGGTACCATGGCAGAGATTTCTGAGAAATGGTTTGGCCGTGATGTAACCACGATTGGAAAATAACAGTTAAAATGAAACAGAAGGCGAAGGAGCAGGAGTTATGCAGATTAATACCATGATATCACAGTTATCGGGAGGAATGCTGGTCAGCACAGAGATTTTTGTGGTGACGCTGGTGTTTTCCCTGCCCCTTGGTCTTCTGATTGCTTTTGGCAGAATGTCGAAGAATAAGGTCCTGCAGGGAATTGTGAAGACCTATATCTCTATCATGCGCGGAACCCCGTTGATGCTGCAGCTGATGGTTGTTTATTTTGGACCGTTCTATCTGTTTGGCATTAAGATCAAGAGCAATAATTACCGTCTGATCGCGGCGATGATCGGATTTGTCATCAATTATGCGGCATATTTTGCGGAGATTTACCGCAGTGGTATCCAGTCTATGCCAAATGGCCAGTATGAAGCTGCAAAGCTTCTTGGCTACAGTCGCGGTCAGACCTTTTTCCGCATCATTCTGCCGCAGGTGATCAAGCGGATCCTGCCATCGGTGACCAATGAGGTGATCACGCTGGTTAAGGATACCTCTCTTGCATTTACCATCAGTGTTCTGGAGATGTTTTCCATGGCGAAGGCTCTGGCATCGGCTCAGACCAGTATGATTCCGTTTGTGGCAGCCGGACTATTCTACTACATCTTCAACCTTGTGGTAGCGGTTGTTATGGAATGGATCGAGAAGAAACTGTCCTATTATGAATAAACCCGGAGGAATATCATGAACTTACTGGAAATGAATCATGTAAAAAAATCATTTGGAGACCTTGGTGTCATTCAGGATATTTCTCTGCATGTAGGAGAGGGCGAGATCGTCTCCATCATCGGACCCTCCGGTTCCGGTAAATCTACACTGCTGCGCTGTGCGACCATGTTAGAGACGATGGACAGTGGCGAGCTGATTTACCTGGGAGAGAGGGCAGCGTGGAATGATGCGGATGGAAAGGCTGTTTATGCATCTAAAGCTGAATTGAAGAAAATCCAGCAGAATTATGGCCTGGTATTCCAGAATTTTAACCTGTTCCCACATTATTCGGTGCTGAGAAATGTGATGGATGCGCCGGTAGCTGTGCAGAAACGTGATAAAGAAGAAGTGCGGAAAACAGCGATGGAGCTTTTGGAAAAGATGGGACTGGCGGACAAGGCCGATGCCTATCCGTGTCAGTTATCCGGCGGTCAGTGTCAGCGTGTAGCCATTGCCAGGGCACTGGCGTTAAATCCGAAAATCCTGTTCTTCGATGAACCGACCTCTGCACTGGATCCGGAGCTGACCGGTGAGGTGTTAAAGGTGATCAAGTCCCTTGCGGATCTGCATATCGCCATGGTCATTGTAACGCATGAGATGGCCTTTGCGAGAGATATCTCTGACCGTGTGATCTTTGTGGCAGACGGGGTGATCGTGGAAGAGGGAGCTCCGGCACAGGTATTTGCGTCTGAGAATGAGCGGACAAAAAGTTTCCTGGGACGATACGGAGATATGTTGAAATAAAAGATATTGTGATTGTGAAAATTGTGCCTGGAAGGCCGCCTGAGCAGCTTTCCGGGCCTGTTGTATTTATTTAGGAGTGATGAGTATGCTGTATACATATCCACATTATTATAAAAAATTCCAGTGTATTGCTTCGGAATGTGAGGATACCTGCTGTGCGGGGTGGGCGATCACGATCGATCCGAAGTCTCTTGAGAAGTACCGTCATGCGAGAGGACCAATGAAGGCGCGCCTGAGAGAGTCTGTGGACTGGAAACAGAAGTGCTTTAAGCAGCGGGAACATCGATGTGCCTTTTTGAACGAGGAAAATCTCTGCGATCTTTATGCAGGCATGGGCGCAGACAGTCTGTGCTGGACCTGCAGGACTTACCCGCGCCATATAGAGGTGTTCGACGGTGTGCGGGAGGTATCGCTGTGCTTATCCTGTATTGAGGCAGCGCGGATCATTCTTGGAACAAAGGAGCCGGTACGCTTTCTTTCCAGCGAGAATGAAAAAGAAGAAAGCTGCGAGGATGAGGAGTTTGATTTTTTCCTGTATACCAAGCTGGAAGAAACGCGTGATGTAATGTTTGAGATCCTGGAAAACCGGGAACTATCCAGCGAGCTTCGTATGGCTTTGTGCCTGGCTCTGGCGCATGACCTGCAGTGCCGGATAAGGGATGAGAAGCTGTATGAGGTGGACGGGCTGCTGGCCCGGTATTCTGTTGGAAGTATGTGTGGGACAGCGCAGGAGAAAGCAGACGCTGCAACGGATGCCGGACAGCCTGTACAGGCCAAAGCCGGGGACACTGTGGCACGCTTCTGCCGCCGTCTGGCCTCAGCCGGTCTGGAGCAGTACAGCCGCTTTGAGACAGCAAGTGAGCTTTATACGGTGTTTGAAAAGATGGAACCCCTTGACAGTGCATGGCCTGAGCGCCGGGACGGCATGGATGAAATCCTCTACGGAGCTGGAAAAGAAGTGTATGAGTCAAATCGCCGGGCTTTTCTTACGGCAAACGGCACACGCATGGAGCTTCTCAGGGAGCAGATCATGGTGTACTTTGTGTTCGGCTACTTTTGTGGAGCTGTGTACAATGATAATCCATACGGCAAGCTGAAGCTGGCTGTGGCGGCAACGATTCTGGTGGAGGAGCTGCTGATGGCGGAGTGGCTGCGGGAAGATCTCCCGGAGAAAAAGATTGTGGACCTGGTGCACTGCTTTTCCAGAGAGGTGGAGCATTCTGATGAGAACCGGGGACTTCTGGAGGATGAGCTTGTGAAACGGGAGGAATTCCGTCTGAAGGCACTGCTTGCGGCCGTCATTGAGTGGAAGCGTGCGTAAGCAGGAAAAAAACCTTAAAATTCCTGCAAAATACGCTGAATAGCGCTTGCAAAATACGGAAATTCCTGTAAAATAGAGATGATGCAAAAGACGAGGGACATGACAATGCCCCTCTTTTTTATGAAAGGTGTTAGAAAGAATGATTAGTGCAAATGGTGTTACCCTGCGTGTGGGGAAAAAGGCATTATTTGAAGATGTAAATATCAAATTTACCGAGGGAAACTGCTACGGCCTGATCGGTGCGAACGGAGCCGGAAAGTCTACCTTCTTAAAAATCTTATCCGGACAGTTAGAGCCGACCAACGGTGATGTTGTGATCACCCAGGGCCAGCGTCTGTCTTTCCTGCAGCAGGACCACTTTAAATACGACGAGTACACCGTACTGGATACCGTTATCATGGGAAACAAGCGTCTGTATGATGTTATGAAAGAGAAGGACGCTATCTATATGAAACCGGATTTCTCTGATGAGGACGGAATCAAGGCAGCAGAGTTAGAGGGAGAGTTTGCAGAGATGAATGGCTGGGAGGCTGAATCTGACGCAGCCAACCTGTTAAACGGCCTGGGAGTTGATACCGAGTATCACTACAATCTTATGAAGGACCTGACCGGTGCGTTAAAGGTCAAAGTTCTGCTTGCGCAGGCACTGTTCGGCAACCCGGATATCCTGCTTCTCGACGAGCCGACCAACCATCTGGATCTGGATGCGATCGCATGGCTGGAGGAGTTTTTGATCAACTTTGAGAATACCGTTATCGTGGTATCCCATGACCGTTACTTCCTGAATAAGGTCTGCACCAATATCGCAGATATCGACTACGGAAAAATCCAGCTGTACGCAGGTAACTACGATTTCTGGTATGAATCCAGCCAGTTAATGGTAAAACAGATGAAGGAAGCAAACCGCAAGAAAGAGGAGAAGATCAAAGAGCTGCAGGAGTTTATCCAGCGATTCTCCGCAAACGCTTCCAAATCCAAGCAGGCTACCTCCAGAAAACGTGCTCTGGAGAAAATCGAGTTAGACGACATCCGTCCGTCAAGCCGTAAGTATCCGTACATCGATTTCCGCCCGTTCCGTGAGATCGGAAACGAGGTTCTGACCGTTGAGAACTTATCAAAGACCATTGACGGTGAAAAGATTTTAGATGGTATCAGCTTTACCCTGACTCGCGATAATAAGGTTGCACTGGTAGGACCGAATGAGCGTGCAAAAACCGTTCTGTTCCAGATCCTGTCTGGTCAGATGGAGCCGGATGAGGGTTCCTACAAGTGGGGCCTGACTACTACCCAGTCCTACTTCCCGAAGGACAACACCGCTGAGTTTGACAGCGATGATACCATCGTAGACTGGCTGACCCAGTATTCTCCGGAAAAGGATGTAACTTATGTACGTGGTTTCCTTGGCCGTATGCTGTTTGCAGGTGAGGATGGCGTGAAGAAGGTCCGCGTTCTTTCCGGTGGTGAGAAGGTTCGCTGCATGCTTTCCAAGCTGATGATCTCCGGCGCCAATGTGCTGATGTTAGATGAGCCGACTGACCATCTGGATATGGAGTCCATTACTGCGCTGAACAACGGTCTGATCAAATTCCCGGGTGTTCTGATCTTCTCTTCCCGTGACCATCAGATCGTACAGACCACCGCAAACCGCATCATGGAGATCGTAAACGGCAAGCTGATCGATAAGATCACTACCTACGACGAGTACCTTGAGAGCGATGAGATGGCCAGAAAGCGTTTTGTATTCTCAGTTGAGGAGAAAGACGAAGACTAAAAAGATAACAAAGGGCAGTCCTTTAAGCGACCCGGAGGGGATCGAAGGGGACCGTCCTTTTTCATTTCACAGGAAATTGCGTCTTATGGAGGTTTTATGAGTTTAATTACAATCGAACATCTGACAAAATCTTATACGGAGCGCCTGCTGTTTGATGATACGGCGTTCAGCATCAATGAGGGTGAGAAGGTGGGTCTTATCGGTATCAACGGCACTGGTAAATCCACGCTTCTTAAGATTGCAGCAGGGCTGGAAGAGCCGGATGACGGCTCTGTGGTGCGCCGCAGGAATCTTTATATCCGCTATCTGCCGCAGATCCCGGCATTTACCGCAGGAGACACCGTGCTGGATGCCATTGTGCGGGATAACCGGGATGAGCCGCATTTTTCCTTCCGGGAGGAGATCGAGGCCAGTGCAAAAAATATCCTGACACGGCTTGGAATCTATGATTTTGACGAGAAGGTGGAACATCTTTCCGGAGGACAGAGAAAGCGTGTGGCGCTGACCAGTGTACTGCTTTCCACGGCAGATCTTCTGATCCTGGACGAGCCGACAAACCACCTGGACAGTGAGATGGCAGACTGGCTGGAGGAGTATTTAAAGAAATTCCGGGGAGCACTGCTGATGATCACTCATGACCGGTATTTCCTGGACAGCGTGACCAACCGCATTGTAGAGCTGGATAAGGGAAAGCTTTACAGCTATCAGACCAATTATGAGGGCTTTGTCAAGTTAAAAGCTGAGCGCATGGATATGGCTGTGGCCTCTGAGCGTAAGCGCCAGACCATTTTACGGACAGAGCTTGCCTGGATGCAGCGCGGCGCAAGAGCCCGCTCCACCAAACAGAAGGCTCACATCCAGCGCTATGAGGCATTGCGGGACATGGACGCGCCGGAGTTTGACAAAGAGGTGGAGATGGAGTCCATCTCCAGCCGTCTGGGCCGTACTACGGTAGAGGTGAAGGATCTTTGCAAGGCATATGGGAATAAAGTTCTGTTAAAGGATTTTACCTACATCTTTCTGAAAAATGACCGTGTCGGTATCATCGGTCCGAACGGAAGCGGAAAATCTACGCTCATGAAGATGATCGCCGGATGGGTACAGCCGGATTCCGGAACCATCGAGATCGGACAGACGGTCAAGATCGGCTATTTCTCGCAGGAGAATGAGGCGATGGATGAGAGCCTGAAGGTCATCGACTACATCCGCAACGTGGCAGAGTATGTGCAGACGAAGGACGGAAGTATCAGCGCTTCCCAGATGCTGGAGCGTTTTCTGTTTCCTGGCAGTGTGCAGTATACCACGATCAGCCGTCTCTCCGGCGGAGAGAAACGACGCCTGTATCTCTTGCGGATCCTGATGGATGCGCCGAATGTGCTGCTTTTAGACGAGCCGACCAACGATCTGGATATCCGCACCCTGACGATCCTGGAGGATTATCTGGACAGCTTCCAGGGCATTGTTATCACCGTATCCCATGACCGGTATTTCCTGGACCGCATGGTGCGCCGGATCTTTGCCTTTGAGGGTGACGGAAAGGTGGTGCAGTATGAGGGCGGCTTTACGGATTACCAGGCGGCATATTTGATGAAGCATCCGGAGCTGTCTGGCGGAACTGCTGGCGGCAAGGGTGCAGCAGGGCGCGACAGCACTGGAAATGCAGGAGCTGCCGATGGGGACAGTGAAAGCGGCGGTGCCGCAAAAAAATCTTCCCAGGAGGGCAGAGCTCACCAGAAGAAACTGAAATTTTCATTCAAGGAGCAGCGGGAGTGGGACACTATCGAGGACGAGATTGCAGGTCTGGAAGCAGATCTCGAGACACTGGATGGTCAGATCGCGGAGTCCGCTACCAATTACGGCAGGCTGAACCAGCTCATGACAGAGAAGGCAGAGAAAGAAGCACTGCTGGAAGAAAAGATGGACCGGTGGATGTACTTACAGGAATTAGCTGAGAAAATCGCTGCACAATCGTAATTTTCCTGCTTCTACTTAATCAAAATATGAATTAGGTGCATATCTGCCATGATTTTTCGCAATAAAAGTTTCAAAATGAAGGGATTGACTTTAGCAATTTAACTTGCTATAATTTCTACGATACGTAAAGAGCAAAGGGGCTCCGCCGATATTGGCGGTGCCCTATTGTCTTTTTCAGAGAAAGATGATAACTCAAGGAGGAGAAAAGTTATGTCTTATGTAGATGAGATCTATGAGAGAGTAGTAGCCCAGAACCCGGGCGAGCCGGAATTCCATCAGGCAGTAAAAGAGGTTCTGGATTCCTTAAAACTGGTTATTGACGCAAACGAGGAGAAATACCGCAAGGCTGGTATCCTGGAGCGTTTTGTAGAGCCGGAGAGAATTGTCTCCTTCAAGGTTCCGTGGGTAGATGATAAGGGCAATGTACAGGTAAACAAGGGCTATCGTGTACAGTTCAACAGCGCAATCGGACCGTACAAGGGAGGTCTTCGTCTCCATCCGTCCGTAAACCAGAGCATCTTAAAATTCTTAGGTTTCGAGCAGACTTTGAAAAACTCCCTGACCGGTCTTCCTATGGGCGGCGGTAAAGGTGGTTCCAACTTCGATCCGAAGGGCAAATCTGACCGAGAGGTTATGGCATTCTGCCAGAGCTTTATGACTGAGCTGTACCGTCACATCGGCAAAGATACTGACTGCCCGGCTGGTGATATCGGCGTAGGCGCAAGAGAGGTTGGCTTCCTGTTCGGACAGTATAAGAGAATCACCGGTCTGTACGAGGGCGTTCTGACTGGTAAAGGCCTGACCTTCGGCGGTTCCCTGGCAAGAACTGAGGCAACCGGTTACGGCCTGATCTACATGCTGGATGAGATGTTAAAGCACAATGGCAAAGAGCTGGCCGGCAAGACTGTTCTGGTATCCGGTTCCGGTAATGTAGCAATCTACGCAGTACAGAAGGCTCAGGCACTTGGTGCTAAGGTTGTTGCTATGAGTGATTCCAACGGCTATGTATATGATCCGGACGGCATCAAGCTGGATGTTGTAAAAGAGATCAAGGAAGGTCGTCGCGGCAGAATCAAAGAGTACGTTGACGCTGTTCCGACTGCAAAATATACGGAGGGCAAGGGCATCTGGACCATTCCGTGTGACATCGCTCTTCCGTGCGCAACCCAGAACGAGCTGAATCTGGATGACGCAAAGGCTCTGATCGCAAACGGCTGCTTCGCAGTAGCAGAGGGTGCAAACATGCCGTCCACCAGAGAAGCTACCGACCTGTTCGTAGAGAAGAAGATCCTCTTCATGCCTGGTAAGGCTGCAAACGCAGGCGGTGTTGCAGTATCCGGTCTGGAGCAGAGCCAGAACAGCATGAGACTGTCCTGGACCTTTGAGGAGGTTGACGCAAAGCTGCATGACATCATGGTTGGCATTTTCGCAAAGGTTGATGATGCTGCAAAACGCTATGGCGCAGAGGGCAACTATGTGGCAGGCGCAAACATTGCAGGCTTCGAAAAGGTTGCAAATGCTATGATCGCACAGGGTATTGTGTAAAATCTGATTTGAGTTAAAACAAAGATATAAAAAATCCCACAGGACCGGGCAGTCTGCCCAGATCCTGTGGGATTTTTTATTTCAGTTAGAAATGGTCTTTGATGGAAAAAGATAATCAGCTTAAAATGACAGAAACGCCATCAGGAATCAGGGTGATGGAAGGTTCCGGTTTATGCAAAATTTCGATGGCCTGACAAAAGGCATCGGAAAGAGAATTGCTATAAATAAGGTGCAGGGCTTCTACCACCTCTCTGGGAGCATCGCTTACCAGAATTACAGTGTGGTCCAGAAGAATCTGACAGAAAATCTGGGACTGCCACTGATCCGGAATCGTTTCAGTCTGTGCGCGGGAAAGTATGTCATCGAGAATTTTCTTGGTATCTGGCTCACGGGCAAAGGTCTGGAAGAAATCCTGACCGCCATGTCCGTCACAGCAGCTGGAAAGCATAATAATGACACCACCTTTTTTGCAGGAGGCAGCAGCTGTGGTCATTCCCTTGACACTCTGGTAGATATTCTGATCAAGAGGATAGCCGCCGTTGGAAGTGATTACAATATCTGAGAAAACTGGTTTGCGGCGGCACATAGAAGATAAAAAGGCAACGCCGGTTTTATGGGCTGTATCAATGTCACCGGCTACTGCGCCGATAATTTCCTTATTCTGGTTCAGGATTACATTCAGGATAAAGCGGATTCCAGAAGCTTTGGCAGCAAAGAGCATATCTTCATGAACAGGATTTCCTTCCAGAATGCCTGAGATGGAATGAGGATCATGAATATTGCAGGCCGCATGATTGTACATAATGGTTTTTCTGGAGGCAACACCAGGAAGGATGCTTTTTCGGCCGCCAGAGAAACCTGCAAAGAAATGCGGCTCAATAAATCCCTCAGCAATCAGCAGATCTGCTTCACAGGCAATTTGGTTTAGTTCGATATGGTTGCCGCTAGGACTGGTACCAATCTGGCAGAATGGGCCTTCATCACAATTATGGACGACAATGTGTTCCTGCTTGACGATGGTCTCACCAAATCGTTCTGTCAGTTCTTTCTGTGTAGTTTTTCTGTGACAGCCGGTAGCAATCAGAATGGTAATTTGTGCATCCGGATTGCCCTTTCGGATTTCCTGTAGAAGAAGCGGCATAGTGATCTGGCTGGGCATGGGGCGGGTGTGGTCAGAGGTGATGACCGTAACGGTTTTGCAGCCCTTGGCGAGAACAGAAAGCTCGGTGGTATCATGTGGATTTGCCAGTGCATATTTGACGGTTTCCTCCGGTCCCAGAGGTGGCCTGTAAGAAGACAGATCGGATTCGATGACAGCTTGAATACAGGTTTCTGGAAGACTGGCAGTCTGAGTTGTTTTTCCATATGGAAAAGAGTAGGGTTTGTTCATAAAGCCTCCTTTGCAGATGTGTTTGCAGAATGTATTTTTCTATAATAATGATACAGAAGAATCAGTTTAAAACGGTCATTATCTTTGTGAAGCGGATTGAGATTCAGAGACTTTTTAAGCTGGTTCAAACGAAATACCATGGTATTTCTGTGAATAAAGAGATCTTCCGCAGAGGATACAAGATCCATGTTGTTTTTGACCAGAGCCTGAATGGTTTTTACAGCTGTCGCATTGCTTTCAAGGTAGGACAGTTCTGCTTGGAAGAAGTGCTCAAACAGGGTTTCCGGAAGCTGATAGACCAGGTGCTCTGCAAGAAAGGCCGTTACAAAATAAATGTTTTTCTGTGAGGCGCTCTGGCTGGATGCATAGCGGAAGGCCGATTTTGCGGAGGAAAAGCTGGACGCGTAATCATTCAGGTTATTGACTGTCAGTCCCACCGCGATGGAACAATGGAACACTGAATTCTTTTTCAGATAGTCATAAAGATTATCAAAGAAAAGCATCGGGGCTTCTTCTGCCATCACATGGCACAGGATGATTTCGCTGGAACCAAAGTTTCCCAGAATATCCTGATTCCCGGCAGAGGAGATAAAGTGCCGAACCATCTGGAAAAAGGCCTGGGCTGCTGCCGCTTTGGCAGAGGGGGACATACCATCCGGGGCCTGAAACTGTAAAAGGCAGACTGCCCGGGGGAGTGACATATCCAGATCCAGTTCGGCAGCCAGCAATGCAGTATAGGTATGATCCTCGGTGGAAGTCGGATGAAGAAGATGATCCAGCAAAAGCGCCATGTCGCTCTGGCGGGAGGTTTGAGCTTTTCTGGCCGGTTTGGCCTGAAATAGCTGGATAATGGATTCTGTCATTTTAGCGGAGGTAAAGACATCTTCTGTTTTGGCTGCAGGAATCAGCAGGCGCAGCATGTAGATAGGAGCAATCGGAAAGGTAAGCTTATAAAAAGCTTCTCCCTGGGCATTTTTTAATGATACAATTTCTTTGAACCCGCTGTAGGAAACCGGTTCATCCGGGTAATATTCCGATCGGGGCGTCTCCTGGATTATGTGGTTATTTTTGTCCAGAAGCTGAAGAAAGCTTTCTGGAAATATCTCACGGATGGCCTGAAAAAGCTTCAGCATTTCATTTTCCTGCATAATACTCCTTTCTAAGCTGTGCGATTTTGGATAACAGATCTTGATGCGGGAAGGTGTCATACATGTTTTTTGCAAATTCTTTCCATTGTTTGGCCTCTTCTGGGGTTACTTCTATGATTTTCATGCCTTTTTCCTGGGTAAGAATTCTCTTACAGTTCTGGTTAATAACCTCCTGCTGTTCTTGAAAAATCCAGTTTGTGGTTTCCAGGGCTGCTGACTGGATTACGTTCTGCTGTTCTGTGGACAGCTTACTCCAAGTGTTTTTGGATACATAGAGAGCCTCGGTACTCAGATAATATTTCAGGCGAGTGATATAAGTCTGCTCTTCGTAAAATTTCATACCGAGCGTGTTGCTGTATGGATTTTCCTGACATTCGATAATGCCGGCATGGAGGGCATCCTTAACATCGTTGTAGTTCATTTTAATGGGAATGGCTCCCATACTGCGATAGTATTCGTCCAGGGCTTCCGTAAACATGACCCGAACTTTCCGACCGGCCAGATCCTGTGGTGTATGGATCGGTTCTTTGGAGGTCAGATACCGCCAGCCCATGGACCAGATGTTCAGGCATTTTACGCCGATGGTGTCCAGATAAGGTTCGATTTCCTGCAGAATGAGGCTGTTCAAGAGGTACTTCGCTTCTGAGTTGGAATGGAACAGAAATGGATAATCCAGTACCTTTGAGCGGTTATTGGTAAAACGGTTCATTACACCAGTGGCTGCAACGATAAAGTCGATAGAGCCGGAGCGGAGAATCTCGAACAGGTGGTCATTGTTTCCGGAAATGGAGAGTGTGTGGATGTTGATATTGATTGCACCTCCAGAATTTTTACTGACCAGATCCGCCATTTTCTGCATACCCTGATGAAGCACGGAATTCGGCTGAATGACAATGCCAGCCTGCAGAGTGATCTTCTGATTGACATGCAGGGCAAATGCCCGGAGTGTCATGCGGTCAAAATCATTTTGTGCCGGATTTAAGCCGGTTACATTTTTTAATTTGGCGGCCCGCTGTAGCATGGTATTACGATGCAGCCCCAGGCTTTCTGCAGTTCGGGAAAGATTCTGATCATGCCTGGATAATTCAATAGCTGTTTCCAGTAAAAGTGGCTGAGTGGAAAGCTGTTGGGATAGAACATGAAAACGGCTGTTCCAGTAACCAGGGGAAATTCGGCTGGCCAGAAATTCAAATATATAGTTTTTGATTTGGAGACTCAGCGCGGCATCTGCATTGAGATAGTCATAATTTGTAATGAGAAACAGTGCCTCAAGATAGCTGTTTCTTAAATTTGGAAGATCTTCATAAGTACTTCCGATTCCTGCATGCAAAAGGATTCCCTGCTGTTTCTTCATATCTTTTACAATGGAGTCTGCATAGCCGGAAAGCATGTCTGGCCGGTCAGATTCACAAAGGTTCTGAGTGTCTTTGTAGATCACATATCGTTCTGAACTTAAAAATCCGAAAATATCATCTTTTGAATAGAGGGAGTGACTGGTGATTAGGCTCTCTATTGCGGTCTCGGAAGAATCAAATTTATAGCTGAAGGCATGTTTGTTCTGATGTGCGATTTCAAGAAGGATGGCACAGCGTGGACAGTTATAGCGGTAGTCGAAATCCTTCATGATCGGTTCAATTTCCGAGATTCCCTGGTGGATGTTGGAGAGCTGATTTACCAGAATACTTCGGGTGTTGGCCATTTGGCTGTGCCGATCTGATATCTGCGGAGCAATAAGAAGGCTGGTCAGCGTTTTTAAATAAGCAGATAGCTGAACACTATTTTTGTCAAAGATCAGAAAGTAACAGACCAGGGTTTCTTCCACGTAAAAAGGTGTAATGGTGATTCCGAAGTGTTGTGCGGCCTTGTTTGGGTCATTGGTTGCGATACAGTAGGTGAGAACATCCTGTGTATAGGAAGTAACATCGGTGTGAGTACAGCTAAGTGCCTGCCAGGAAGGACTGGCAATCAAAATGGTTTTATTGCATACAGTCTGAATGTTGCTGATTAAAAACTGGAGATTTAAATCACTTAAGTACATGGTATGACCTCCTTATACAGGAAGTATAACATTGAATGAAAAGATCGGAAATGTGCACGAGATACAATCTTAAAAAAGAAAAATTATCGAATCAACACATAAAGACTGGAAAAATGCTGAAAAAGCATAAAAATCACCCTGGAATACGGAAGTAATTTTCAGCACATATAAATATGGTGTGCTGAAAATACAAAAAAGCAGAGAGCTTGTTATATCTGACCAATATTGTTTTTAAATATGCCTATTGCTATACTTAAGGCACATTCGAAACAGGAAACAAGGTCAGTAAGAAACGGGAGGTTACAACATGAAGAAAACATTTAAGAAACTGATTGCGCTTACATCAGCAGTATCCCTGACAGCTTTATCTGTAGCAGGATGCGGCGGCAGTTCTCAGACTTCTGCAGATGCAGGGAAGGGAAGCGAACAGAGTCAGGCCGCTGCAGAAACAAAAGAAGAAACGACTGATGCAGCTGCTTCACAGGATACGTCAGATGGTACGGATTACACACAGGGGGATAAGATTACAATTAAAATTGCCCATGTAAGTCAGGAAGGTGTACCGATTGATGTGGCATCAAAAAAATTAGGTGATATGCTGAACGAAAAGACCGGAGGCAGGATCACGGTAAATGTATTTCCTGCATCTGCTCTTGGCAATAATACGGAGTTATTAGAGCAGCTTCAGATGGGAACTCTGGAAATGGCTATTTCGTCAGTAGCATTTCTGGGAGCATTTACAGAGACAACCAAGCTTTTGGATCTTCCGTATCTGTTCCAGTCTAACGAAGCAGCAGAAGAAGTGCTGGACGGAGATGTTGGACAGACAATTTTTGAAAATCTGCAGCCGGCAGGATTTGAGGGAATGGCATGGTTGGCAACCGGCTGGCGTCATGTGACAGCAAACAAGGAGATCCATAAGCCGGAGGACATGAAGGGCTTAAAGATTCGTGTTATGGAAAACCAGATGCATATTGATCATTTTAATGCATTAGGCGCATCTGCTGTTCCGATGGCATTCTCTGAGCTTTACACCGCTCTCCAGAACGGAACCATGGACGCACAGGAAAATCCATTTGCGAATATTGACGGAAACAGACTGTATGAAGTACAGAAATACATCATCAAGACCGGCCATATTTACGATACCAGCCCACTTCTGGCATCCAAAACATGGTGGGATTCCCTCAGCGAGTCTGATCAGAAGCTGATCCGGGAATGTGTCAACGAGATGGTAACCTATGAACGTGAATTATCTGCAAGCAATGAGGCTGAACTTGAAGAAAAGATCGGAAATAACGGAACGAACGTCGTAATCACACTGACTGATGAGGAACGTCAGGCATTCAAAGACGCGGCACAGCCGGTTTATGATAAGTATGGTCCGGAAATTGGAGAAGATTTGATCAGCCAGGTCAATGAGATCAACCAGAAATATGTAAAATAATTTATCAGTCAGGCTGTCGGAATCAGGGTTACCGGAGATCGGCAGCCTATGTTATAAGGAGAACAGAATGGAAGAAAACAGAAAAAAAGTACCTTTTTATAATCAGATAGAAAAGTACATGATTGTGAGTATGTTTCTTGTAATGACAGTGATTATTGCGCTGAATGTAGTGACGCGATTTGTGTTTAATTTTACGCTTTCTTGGGGCGAACAGCTTGCAAGGCTGCTTCTGGTATGGACTTCTTTTGCCGGGATTAGCTGGGCCGGCATGATTAACGCACATATGCGCGTTACGGCATTATCTCTTGCGTTTAAGAAGAATCCCAAAATATTTGAAATTATTTATTTACTTGGAGATATTGTGGCAGTGATTTACGGTTTTTATCTGTCCTGGCAGATTTTTGGTGTCATGATATTGGTGAAAAACCAGGGTCAGGTATTATCCGCTCTTCCGCTAGTACCGAAGTGGATTATGTATCTTGCCGGAGTGCTGGGCATGGCGGGAATGAGTATTCGCATCATCCAGAGGCGTGTAGGGGAATTTCGAGGTACAGAACAGGAATAGGAGGATAAACGTATGATAGGAACAATGTTAGGGGTATTGTTTGTGTGCCTGATCGGAACTGTTCCCATTGCGGTGAGTTTGGGATTGAGCTGTGTGGCTACATTTGTATTGGGCGGAGGAGGCAATATGATTCAGATGCTGGCCCAGTCCATGGTGACCAGTATGGATTCGTTTTCTTTGATGGCAATTCCGTTTTTTATGCTGGTCGGAAGCTTGATGGAGTATGGCGGAATCGCAAAAAAGCTGGTTGATGTAGCGGAAATGATGACAGGAAACATGCCTGGAGGTCTTGGTATGGCAGCGATTGTTGCTTCTATGTTCTTTGCTGCAATCTCCGGTTCCGGTCCGGCAACAGCTGCAGCTATAGGCGGTATTATGATCGGAGCTATGGTATCCCAGGGTTACTCCAAAGGCTATAGCGGCGCACTGATCGCGGCAGGCAGTACCATTGGTCCGGTTATCCCGCCGTCCATTCCCATGATCATGTATGGTGTCACTATTGGCGTTTCTGTATCTTATATGTTCATTGCCGGCATCATTCCTGGTATTTTAATGGGTGTTGCATTGATGATCTATAACTATTTTACCAGTAAGAAGCGTGGATATAAGGGAAGAGAAACGCAGGCAAAAACCGCCGCGGAAAAAGCAAAAGTGCTGAAAGACGCGATCCCTGCAATTCTGATGCCGATCATTATTCTGGGTGGTATTTATTCCGGTGTGTTTACCCCGACCGAATCTGCCGTAATCGGTGTGGTTTATTCAATTATTGTAGCGGTATTTGTGTATCATCAGTTGACCTGGAAGCGTTTCTGTCAGGCTATGTTTGACGCGACAATTACCTCAGCAACCATTATGGTACTGTTTGGTGCGGCGAATACCTTTGGCCGTATTCTGACTATGAACAGCGTGCCGACTATGGTGACCCAGTGGATGCTTTCTGTAACATCTTCAAAGGCACTGATCATGCTGATGATCAATATTGCGTTACTGATTATTGGTATGTTTCTGGATACGATTTCTTCCATTGTATTATTTGGACCGATTTTTGCACCGATCGCGATTGCAATTGGTTATGATCCGCTTCATTTTGGAATTATCATGGTGATCAACCTTTGTATTGGCATGATCACACCGCCAATGGGAGGCAATCTGTTTGTAGCGCAGAGAGTTTCCAACACAACTTTTGAGGAAATTTTTAAGGATACGCTTCCGATGATTCTGGTATTATATCTGCTTCTTGCGCTTTTGATCATATTCCCACAGATTACCATGTTCCTGCCGAAACTGCTTGGCTATGTATATAACGGATAAAAAGGAGAGAGTGCGATATGTTTATGAATGTAGAATTAATGGTCGATGAAAAATTGATTCGCGGAGATGTCAGAACTCCAGAGGGAGACGGGCCATTCCCAACCGTGTGTTTTTACCATGGATTCTGCGTGGACCGGATTGGTATTATGAGGCTACATGAGCTTTTTGCAAGAAAGTGTGTGGAAAACGGAATTGCCTGTGTGAAATTTGATTTTTACGGTTGTGGAGAGAGTGACGGCGATTTTTCTGAGATGCGTTATCTGGATGAGATTGAGCAGGCAAAGGCAATTTATAATTGGACAAAAGAACAGAGCTGGTGTGATCCGGATAATCTTTATCCGGTAGGACACAGCCTTGGCGGAGCAATTGTTTCAAATATCATTCCGGAATTACAGCCCAAGGGAGCAATTATGTGGGCACCTGGCAATGTGGCATATTATGATATCAGCAGCAGAGTGCATGCGATTCCGGGCAGTTATAAAGAGACTTACGATATCGGAGGATTAATGATGTCCAGTGAGTTCCTGAGCCAGATGCGTAAGCTTGATATTGTTAAGCGGGCTGCAGGATATGAAAAGGAAGTTTTGTTGGTTCATGGAGAGTTAGATGAAAAGGTGCCGGTTTATGCAATTGGACCATATCTGGATCTGTATGGAAAGCATGTAAAACTTGAGATTATTCCAGGATCCAATCATCAATTTAGTTCGGTATCATGGAAAAATCAGGTGTATGATTGCAGTATCGAATATTTGAAGAGAAAAATTGCAGAGTAGAATTAAATGGGGATTCTGGGCTTATGAGAATGGTGGTATTAGACGGATATACTGAAAATCCAGAGGGGCATCATCGGAAAAGCGAATATTGAAAAAATGGAAGATGGTGTGATCATCATCAATAACAGTCATTTGTTATAGTTGCTATGGATCAGGATGAAGAGGAAAGGCCGCAAACACACGCGGCTTCTCCTCTTCATTTTCTTTTGTTATGAATTTGGTAACGTGTTTTTTCCTGCTGGGCTTTTGAGCAGGCGGTATCCTTCTATCGTCTTGCGGTGGTGAATTATATAGGTTTTCATGATAAAGGCATGCTGTTAGCAGGCGGCTGCGGAAACACCAACGGCGAACCAAAGATTGAACGCACAGGTTATCTGCAAAAAGCCTTTGAATTCGGAAAACAGATATATCCGGAAGAATTAAACACAGATCAATAATCAAATTTTCCGTCGTTCTTTTCTTCCAGTGCTTTGATCAGATTGTAAGTCATTTCATTATAAGGGCATTCCACGCCAACCTCTTTTCCCATGCGGATCAGGGCACCGGAAAACATATCAATCTCGGTATGTCGGTGTGCATCAAGATCCTGCAGGGTGGAATAGCGCTGGGACGGAAGCCATTTGGCGGCTTTAAATTCATCTGTTAAGGGAATGCCCTTTGCATTGGCTACCAGGACAACCTCATGGCGCATTCTGCGCATAATGGCATCTGCATAGATGCTGTCATCATAAACTCCGATGCCGACACCAAGAATGGCCTGAGGCAGATTGCGGGAAACATTTAAGCCGAATTTATCCCACATATCTAGCAGGATATCATCACTTAAATGAAGAGTAACCGGTGTGTCAGCAAAAATCTCCGCAATAGCAGCAAGCCTTGGATCCTGGCAGGCAGGCTGGTTCGGAATTCCGATGTAGATTCCGTTGTAGCCTTTTGGAAGTGAAAAATGAATGGAATTTCCGATTCGATGGGAGGCAATGCGGATCAGAGAGTAAATCATATGCTCCATGCCGATGCGCTGACCAATGAGCTCCTCACTGTCGACACCGTTTAGGAGGCTGACCACCATGGTATGTTTATCAGTGATGGTCTCGATATCCGGCAGAGAATCGCGAAGCTGGGTGTATTTTGTACAGACAAACAGAAGATCCACACCATGGGCTTCGGCCGGTGTTTTTATATGAAGAGAATAGACTTTGTCATTGATATTCAGGCCATTTTTGGCGAGACGGTCTTTTCGTTCCCCATCTGCGATGACCCAGAGATTTTCTTTATACTTGTCGGAAAGTCCCATAACCAGGTAGGAACCTACTGCGCCTGCGCCCAGAATGGCGATGGTGCGGATATGCTGATTCATAATTGTGTGCCTCCTCTTATCAGTTTTCATCAGAGTATGATAATGATTTTACTATATAGCATAATGCATAAAAAAACAATTGCGAATTTGGGCAGGATGGAAAATGTGAAAAACATGAAATTTTCAAATACTGTAATTTATGTATGTAATAATTGAAAACTGCATTGCTATCATGTATAATGAGGCGTAAAGAAAGGGCGGAGAATTTCTTCGCCCTTTCAAATTAGACGGTTTAGAAGGTGAGCATATGCATAAATTTCTGCGAAGCATTGGCTTTAGCACATATAGAAAAAAGCGTGATATCGAAAAGCTTCTGGCATCATTGATCCCATCTGCCAAATGGCGCCGGATCCAGTTGGATGAAGAAACCAATCTCTGTGAACTGCGGGCTGAGGTGGCACCTGGTATGGGAATTGTCATGATGGGTGAGATGGATGAAGAGGGCGCCTTTCAGTGCGAATATTACTATCCTTATCTGAATTCCTCGGATGTTTCTTCTACAACGGACTGCTCGATTCAGCGGCATACGGAAAAAGAGACTTACGCGGGATTGCTCGATGAATACCGTGTTGGAATCTCTCTGATTTTCTATCTGGGAAACTGTTATGAGTACCGTGAGCGCAAGGCAAAGCGTATGCCTCGGACGACAGAATCTGTGAATCTGACCGGTCTGGCTATTGAGGGGAAGGTTCTGCTTCCACTTCACAAAACCAGAAAGCAGATTGAGATGGCGAAGGTGGCGGCAAGAGACCGCAATAACCTGTTAGAGGCAGCGAAGAAAGGCGATGAAGATGCCATGGAAACGCTGACAATTGAGGACATTGATCTGTACTCCCAGGTTTCCAGACGTGCCATGAAGGAAGATCTGTACTCTATTGTGGACTCCAGCTTCATGCCCTGCGGCATCGAATGTGACCAGTATTCTATTATCGGTGAGATCACCGGGATTGAGATCAGGGAAAACCGGGTAAGCGGTGAAATGGTTTATGACCTGACTATCAGCTGCAGCGATATGCTTTTCCATGTAGGAATTGCCCAGAAGGATCTGATGGGCGAGCCAAAGGTAGGACGCCGCTTTAAGGGACAGATCTGGATGCAGGGAACGGCAAAATTTGCAGAATCGTAGGACTTGCTATTTTGCGAGATTTTTGTTATTCTATATAAGTACATTTCGCGTACGATGTTCTCATAGTTAAATGGATATAACAAGCGCCTCCTAAGGTTGCGTTACAACGGTCACCTCAAAAAAATTAAATAAGGGATTGCAGTTCGACTTTGGTCGGGCTATAATCATATATCAGACACGTCCATATAGCTCAGCTGGATAGAGCACACGCCTCCTAAGGTTGCGTTACAACGGCCACCTCAAAAAAAACTAAATAAGGGATTGCAGTTCGACTTTGATCGGGCTATAATCATATATCAGACACGTCCATATAGCTCAGCTGGATAGAGCACACGCCTCCTAAGCGTGGGGTCGGAGGTTCAAATCCTCTTATGGACGCCAGTGAACAACGCCGAAAGCCTTTGTTTTCAAGGGTTTTCGGCTTTTCTTATATAAAAAGCTACGAAAAAGCTCTTTCACTGTATGAGATAAAATTCTACTCCAAAATTTGATTTTTGACAACCCCTCCAGAATCGAACGGTTGTTATAAGACAAAATCGCCAGCTAATTTTTAGCAGAAAACGGGCTGTTCTTGCTAATGAAAATGCCCTTCCTGCTAATCAGCCCCAAAATCGTGCCAAAAATCCAGCTAATCAAAAAAGGCGGATGTTTTGAATACCATGCAGTTATAGCAGATAAAATTAAATATCGTTATGTACATAGAGCGTCTATTTGCCCCGCATTGGGGATGGATAGGCGCTCTTTTTTTATGCCCAAACCCATGGGCAAATACAAGAGATTGGAGGTGTTTTATTTGAGCAAGCCTGTTTATACCGCAGACAAGCCGAGCGACTGTCATTACTGCTACTTCTGGACGAATGGCAGAAAGGGCTGCCGTCTGGGTAGAAATAATTGCTACTACTTAATCTCTTTGCCGCCGAAACCCAAGTCGGAATGTGATGGCTGTCCCTATGGGCGAGATCACCCGTGCATTGGTTGGTGTACGAAGAAGGTTATGCGTGAAGTGGGGCTTCGTTGATATGGATGTGTATGAACAGGAATACCGCTTCTACTATTTTGCCCGATGTCCTTACGAAAAGACGGATACGACTTTCCGCAGCATTCCGCTGACAACAGAAAGTTTTCCGCAGAAAGAAGGTGGTGAAGCCGTGTGAGTTTTGATTATTTTTACGGTCAGCAATCCGATCTATTCACATTCTATCGAGTTCCGAAGGTGTTGTTCACGAACGAGAGGTTCTGGAATATTTCTGCCGATGCCAAGATGCTGTATGGCATTTTGCTTGACCGCATGAGCCTGTCTGCCAAGAATGGTTGGATAGATAAAAACGGTAGAGTGTATATCATTTTTACAATCGACGAAGCGAAGATGGCTCTGAACTGTGCTGAACAAAAGGCTATCAAGCTGCTCAGTGAACTTGAGAAGAAAGCAGGATTGATTGAACGTAAGCGCCAGGGTTTGGGAAAGCCCAACCTGATCTATGTGAAGAACTTTATCTCTGCTGTGGATTCACAACTCTTGAATTGTGAAAATCACAATTCTGGAACAATGGAAATCACAACTCAAGAACTTCCGAAATCACAATGTAATAATACTGATATTAAAAATACTGAATTTAGTGATACTGATTCTATCTTTCCTTCCGGAAATGGTGGAATGATGGACGAGAATGACCGGTATCAAGAATACTTTGATTATTTCTCGGATCAGCTCAGTATGGATTTGTTGAAGAAGGATTACCCTTACGATTCCGAAATGCTGGATAACATTCTGGAGTTGATCGTTGAAACAGTTTGCACGAAGCGACCGTTGATTCGCATTGGTGCAGAGGAGCGTCCGGCAGAAATTGTCCGCAGTCGGTTTATGAAACTGAATGCCGAACACATTCGATATGTTATGGACTGCTTCAAGGAGAACACCACAAAGATTAGAAATATCCGTCAGTATATGCTGACTACGATATACAATGCGCCGACGACAATAGACACCTACTACGATGCTCTTGTTCGGCACGATATGTCACACGGATATTTGGAAGGAGGATTTAAGAAATTGAAAATGAAGCGAGAGGAAGGAGAGTGACGATAAATGTCGAAAAAAGCAACCATCATTGCGGTGGTCAATCAGAAAGGAGGCACTGGAAAGACCACCACCACCGAGAATCTGGGCGTTGGCTTGGCTCTTGAAGGAAAAAAGGTGCTTCTGGTAGACACCGATCCCCAGGCTTCCCTGACGGTCAGTTTGGGCAATCCCTGCCCGGATGATCTGTCTCCGACACTTTCCGATCTGATGGGAAAGATTATGATGGAAAACCCTATTACTCCCGATGAAGGGATTCTTCATCATCCGGAGGGCGTTGATTTGGTGCCGTCCAACATCGAACTCTCAGGTATGGAGGTAGCACTGGTCAATGCCATGAGCCGGGAAACCATTCTCCGGCAATACCTGGATACAGTCAAACAGAATTATGATTACATTCTTCTTGACTGTATGCCGTCTTTGGGTATGCTGACCGTCAATGCGTTGGCAGCTGCCGACAATGTGCTGATACCGGTTCAGGCAGCATACCTTCCTGCAAAGGGTCTGGAACAGCTGCTTGGAACCATCAACAAGGTCAAGAGGCAAATCAACCCGAAACTGAGGATTGAAGGGATTCTTCTGACGATGGTGGACAGCCGCACCAACTACTCCAAAGACATCAGCAATCTGATTCGGGAGAGCTACGGCGGAAAGCTGAAGGTTTACAAGACCGACATTCCCCGCTCTGTCCGTGCAGAGGAAATCAGCGCAGAGGGAACCAGTATCTTCAAGCATGATCCCAAAGGCAAAGTTGCCGAAGCCTATAAAATTCTGACGAAGGAGGTGTTAAACAATGCAGAAAAAAGGCGCAAACATCAGCTTGAAGGGGTACGATGATATTTTCTCCACCGATCAATCCAGAGCTGAAGCCCAGCAGGAGCGTGTGCAGGAAATTCCGCTTTCTGAGCTACACCCCTTTGAGGGACACCCCTTCCGTGTGGTTGATGATGAAGAAATGATGAAAACGGCAGAGAGCGTCCGAGATTTCGGAGTTCTCACTCCTGCGATTGTCCGTCCTGACCCCGACGGTGGTTATGAAATCGTTTCTGGTCACAGGCGGCACCGGGCATCGGAGCTTGCGGGTAAGGAAACCATGCCTGCGATTGTTCGTGACCTGGACGATGATGCAGCCATTATTTTGATGGTTGATGCGAATTTGCAGAGGGAGAGTATCCTGCCGAGTGAAAGAGCATTTGCTTATAAGATGAAGCTGGATGCGATTAAACATCAAGGTCAACGCACCGATTTAACTTCATCCCAAGTTGGGATGAAGTTGCAGGCAATGGATATAGTCGGTCAGGAGGCAGGAGAAAGCAGAAATCAGGTACACCGTTATATCCGTCTGACCGAACTGATTCCGGAACTGCTGGATATGGTAGATACGGGTCAGATCAAATTCAATCCTGCGGTGGAGCTTTCCTATCTGGCAAGTGAAGAACAGAAGGATTTTCTTTCTGCAATGGATTATGCTCAAGCAGCTCCTTCCCTTTCGCAAGCACAGCGAATTAAAAAGCTCGCACAGGAGGGCGAGTGTACGCTGGATGCGATGTGCGAGATTATGAATGAAATCAAGAAGGGAGAGCTGGACAGAGTAACCTTCAAAACGGATTCGTTGCGAAAATACTTCCCGAAGTCCTATACCAACAAGCAGATGGAGGATAAAATCATTCAGCTTTTGGAGCAATGGCAGAAAAAAAGAGAAAAATCAATGGAAAGGTAAGGTAAAAAATGTTTACACCCAAAAACATTCAGGGCGCTTTGGAAGAACTCTACGACCTTTGCGATCCTGATTATATGGTAGATATGCTCGTAAACTACAGTGAGGAGTTCGATGATATTTCTCCTGCGCTTCTGGCAAAGTCGTTTCAGAAAAATGCCGAGATGATTAGCGAGTATCGAGTATTGTCCTCTGCTGGTGAGGGTATCGACTATCAGGGAAAGGTACTTCTGAACAGCAGAGCCGTGCGGCTTCTGTCCTATGTAGAAGATATGAGCGGCGATGAAAAAGTTCGCACGATTCAGAGCAAGGAGCTGTGGTTAGCAGAAGATATGACATTCTATGTGGTGTCCTGTATGTCTACGATCACGATGGACAAGGAAGAAGCCATTTGTCTTAACGAACACCGCAGCGTGGTTACTACGGTGGAATGCGAGGACGATATTTTCTTCGACATGGGTTCCCTGATTTGCGAACTGGACGATATTTGCTTGTTCGAGCTTTTAGCCGATGTGGATGCGACTATTTATGAACTGTAACAGGTTCATGGATGGTCGCTTTTCTTATTTCCAAAGAAACGGAGGTATCGAAACTTGAAAGAATACGATGTGAAGATCACCGAAACCTTGGAGAAAACGGTTACGGTGCAAGCAGAATCTCACGATGCGGCAGAGGAACAGGTTAGAGCCGCTTATTACAATTCGGAGTACATTCTGGACTCCGAAAACTTTACCGGTGTTGCGTTCGGCACGACCGAGGAACGGGAGGTTCAGAAAGAACAGGCAGATACCATGAATGTGTTGCTGGTAAAGCCGTTCATGTATCCGCAGGCTGTGCAGATCGGCTGTGAGCTGGAGGATTTGCAGAAAGCCGTAGGTGGCGATATTGAGGCAACTTATCCGTTCAATGAGCCGGTTGCACTGGTGATGCACGACGAAGGTAAACTCGTAGGCAAAGAACTGAACCGTGCGCTGCGTGATGATGACGGCGATATTTATGACATTATCGCCGGTGATTTTCTGGTTGTGGGATTGGGCGAGGATGATTTTTGTTCTCTGTCCCCGGAACTGATGAAGCAGTTTGAGGAACACTTTCATCAGCCTGAGACTTTTGTACGCATGGGGCGCAGCATTATGGCGCTTCCCCTGCCGGATGACATGGTGAAGAAAGAAGATGCACCTGTCAAAGCTGATTCGGTTCCCCACAAAAGTAACCCTGACCGAGATGTTCTGTAAGGAGGTTCTTATGCAAAGAAATTCGACGATTGGAGAGCTGATGGAGCGAAAGCGGATTCAGGATGGTGCCAAGGAGTACCAGGGACATACCTATATGGACTTGGCACGATTTGATGACGCCACCAAGCACATGATTATTTTCGATGTGCTGACCGATGAATCGCCTGTCGGTTGGAAAGGCGAAAGAAATCGCCTGTATTTGAGCGATGTGGGTTATCAGAAGGCTCTGGATAACCAGAAAGCTGGCAATATCAAGATTATCAGCCATGCCGCAGTTGCCAAGGGCAATCTGTATTACGACCACAGAGATATGGCACGATAATCTGTTCACTCTACTGCTTGCAGGAGGTGATGAATCATGCAGGAAGAAGTTGAAAACAGAACAGTAAACCTGGCGATCAGCACAACCAAGCTGACGGGGCGCACTATCATTGCCGGTATCCGCAAGTATTTGCAGCACCGGGAAAAAGTGAAGATGAAAAAGGCACGAGACCCTGCCGTTCATGGAAAGCAATCCGTGAAACAGCTTTTGGGACAGAATCAGGGTGCTACGAATGTTGAGATCGACAAAGAGAGTATCCGTGATTTTGAAAAGCTCGCCAAGAAGTATGGCGTGGACTTTGCCGTAAGAAAAGATAAGTCCGTTGATCCTCCCCGGTTTCTTGTTTTTGTCCGTTCTAAAGATGCAGATGCTTTGGATGCAATCTGCAAGGAACATCAGGCAAGGGCATTAACCAAGAATGAAAAGCCGAGCGTTCTGGCGCAGCTGAAGAAGTTCAAGGAAATTGTCGCAGCGATTCCGAAGAAGGTTCGAGAGAAGAAACAGGAGCGTGATCTGTGATGGATAAGAGAAAAATGAAAAAGCTCCTGATTCTGAATTTACCGTATTTTCTGGTAGGGTTGTTCGCTACGAATTTAGGAGAAGCATGGAGATTGGCTGAGGGGGCAGATTCATCTGCGAAAATCCTCAGCTTTTTTCATGCCCTTCCGATAGCCCTGAACAATCCGTTTCCCAGCTTTCACCCGTTGGATTTGCTGATTGGTATTCTCTGCGGCGCAGGACTTCGGCTGGCTGTCTATCTAAAAGGCAAAAACGCAAAGAAGTACCGACACAATGTTGAGTACGGTTCTGCTCGTTGGGGAACGGCAAAAGATATTGAGCCGTTTATTGCACCAAAGTTCGAGGACAATGTGATCCTGACGAAAACGGAGCGGCTGATGATGAGCAATCGCCCGAAGAATCCTGCCAATGCCCGAAATAAGAATGTTCTGATTATCGGCGGTTCGGGTTCCGGTAAAACTCGCTTTTGGTTGAAGCCAAACCTTCTCCAGATGCACAGTTCCTATGTGGTCACTGACCCGAAAGGCAGCATCGTGATTGAGTGCGGCAACGCCCTTTTGAAGCATGGCTACACCATCAAGATTTTCAACACCATCAACTTTCAGAAGTCGATGCACTATAACCCATTTGCCTATATCCATTCAGAAAAAGACATTCTGAAACTGGTGACAACGCTGATTGCCAACACAAAGGGTGATGGAAAAGCCGGTGATGAGTTCTGGACGAAGGCGGAAACGCTGCTCTACTGTGCCTTGATCGGATATATCCACTATGAAGCTCCGGTTGAGGAACAGAATTTCTCCACCCTGATTGAGTTCCTGAACGCAATGGAGGTGCGGGAAGATGATGAGGAGTTCCAGAACCCGGTGGATCTGATGTTTGAAGCCCTGGAAAAGAAAAAGCCGAATCACTTTGCAGTCCGTCAGTATAAAAAATACAAGCTGGCTGCCGGCAAGACCGCTAAGTCGATTTTGATTTCCTGCGGCGCTCGTCTGGCTCCTTTTGATATTCAGGAGGTCAGAGATGTGACTGCCTATGACGAGTTGCAGTTGGATACTCTCGGAGATAAGAAAACGGCGCTCTTTCTGATTATGTCAGATACGGATGCGACGTTTAATTTTTTGATCTCCATGATTTACACACAGCTGTTCAACTTGTTGTGCGAGAAAGCAGATGATGTGTACGGCGGCAGACTGCCGGTTCATGTGCGCTGCTTGATTGATGAGATGGCAAACATCGGTCAGATTCCCAATCTGGAAAAACTGGTAGCGACAATCCGAAGCCGTGAAATATCGGCTTGCCTTGTTCTCCAGGCACAATCACAGCTGAAAGCCATTTATAAAGACAATGCCGATACCATCATCGGCAACATGGATTCCCGAATTTTCCTGGGTGGTTCTGAGCCAACCACGCTCAAAGAACTGAATCAGGCATGGTAGAACGGTTCAGCCATCATTCTTTCCTAACACTTCGTCTGTGTGACAATATTTGTTGTGGCTGCGTAATCAGGGATGAATACAGTCAGGAGACTGTGGAATTACCGGGGGATGCGGTTATTGTTGCCACCGGTGGTATGCACGGATTGTTTGGAAATACAACGGGTTCGCTGAGCAATACAGGAGAAGTCACCGCAGAATTGTTCCGGCTTGGTGTTCCTCTGGCAAATGGTGAGATGATCCAGTATCATCCGACAACTGTGAAATGTGGTGGAAAACGCATGCTCATCAGCGAGGCGGCCAGAGGGGAAGGTGGTAGGTTGTTTGCCATGAAAGATGGAAAACAATGGTATTTCATGGAGGAAAAATACCCGGAGCTTGGAAATCTGATGCCACGAGATATTACCGCCAGAGAGATATGGAAGGTCAGCCATGAATCAGAGGTATTTCTTGACATGACGGAAATATCGGACGAGATTATTTCAAATAAGCTATCTGGTCTGGCAGACGATTGTATGACCTATCTGCATAAAGATATACGAAAGGAACCGGTGTCTGTTTTACCGGGAATTCACTATTTTATGGGAGGCATTCTGGTGGATGAGCAGCACAGAACGCCGATTCAGAATCTTTACGCTGCCGGAGAATGCTGTGCCCAATATCATGGTGCCAACCGTCTTGGTGGAAATTCTCTGTTAGGAGCGTTATACGGAGGACGTGTTGCGGCAAAATCAGCATGCGAACAGGCAGATGTAGTAGATCTATCTTGTGCGACACAGATAGATTTTCCACCAGCGTCCCAAATTTCAGAAATAAAGCAATTAAACAAAGTGATGCAGGAGACTATGGGCGTTGTCAGAAATGAGAATACGTTGTTAAATGGGATTCAAACGGTACAAGCGCTGACAGGAAATCTTCCATTGCTTGGCATGGCAGTTCTAAAGAGTGCTCTTGCAAGAAAAGAAAGCCGTGGTGCACACTGGCGGGAGGATTATCCGAAGAGCAATGACGATGATTACCTTAAAACAACGGTAGCCAGATTTGATGGAAAGCAGATACAGATTTCCTTTGTACCTGTTCCAGAAAGGCGGTGATTCACTTGGTATATAAAATAAGAATCAGGCGGCAGGAGAGTCAGAAATCAGACAGTTATTGGCAGGAATTTGAGTATGACGGAAGCAAAAACAGCTCTGTTGCCACTGTTCTAAAGGAATTGAACAGTAGAACCCCTTTGAAAGATAACTCAGGAAATATAGTTACCCCCATCAGCTGGGAATGTAGCTGTATGGTGCGAAAATGTGGGGCTTGCGCCATGCTGATTAACGAACGTCCGAGGTTGGCATGCTCTACATTTCTACATACGTTAAAAGGTTCTACAATCATCTTGGAACCTTTAAGCAAATTTCCGCTTGTAAGAGATTTGATCGTTGACCGGTCAATTCTGTTTGAAAATTTGAAAAAACTGAACCTTTGGCTTGAAAGTGAAGCTTATATGAATCCGTGGACACATGAACCGAGATACCAGTCGGCACGCTGTCTGATGTGTGGCTGCTGCCTTGAAGTGTGTCCTAACTTCTCTGCAAATGGGACTTTCGCAGGCGCTGTTGCTGCAGTCAACGCATTTCGGATTCTGAATGAAGAACAGGAAAGCACTCATTTGAATGAGATTTCTGCTGAATATAAGAAGAAATATTTTGAGGGATGCGGGAAGTCGTTATCTTGTCATGATATTTGTCCGATTGGTCTGCCTGTGGAAGAACTGCTTGTAAGGTCGAATGCAGCGGCTGTTTGGGGCAAATAAAATGGATGATAAAAGCTATAATGAATGTATGAAGAGAATGCAGTCCTGATCCAATCAGTAGCATTTGGCACGGATATCATTGCTTCACTATGGAGGGTTATGGGATTTACGATTCTTCTGGCATTTACCCTGTTTAAGACAGGAGCAGTGGCACACAGCGTATTCCATGCGCATTAAAGGAGGCAGAGTAAGGAGCTGTTTCAGACAGGCCGTAAAATGGGAAATGATGGATAAGAACCCGGCAAAAGACGCAACACTTCCGAAGTACAAAGCAGAAGAACGGGAAATCTGGACAGCGGAAATGCTGATGCAGGCAATTGATGCCTGTGAAAACAAATGGCTAAAAGTTGCATTTCATCTGGCTTTTGCGGCTACTGTCCGTCTCGGTGAGCTTCTGGGACTTACCTGGGATTGCGTAGATGTATCGGAGGAGGCCATTGCTGAAAACCGGACTTATATCTTTATTAACAAGCAAGTGGAACGTGTATCCAGGAATGCTGTCGATGAACTGGACTCCAAAGAAGTAATCCTGATTTTTCCTTCCCAGAGAAAAAATAACAAAACCGTCAGGGTATTGAAAACACCTAAGACGGATACCAGTGAACGGAAGGTATATATTCCTAAATTTGTGGCACAGATTCTGGTCGATATCAAAAAAGAACAGGATGAATTAAAGGATATCCTTGGCAGTGAGTATCAGGATTACAACCTGGTCATGGCTACGACCTTTAGTCTTCCGATTGGAGACAGCTATCTACGTGATCAGATGCAGAAGGTTATTGATGAACAGGGACTGCCGGATGTGGTTTTTCATAGTCTCCGACATACAAGTGTCACATACAAGCTGAAGCTTAGTGGTGGAGACATCAAAGCGGTCCAGGGCGATTCCGGACATGCACAGGCGGACATGGTGACAGAGGTATATGGCCATATCATTGACGAGGACAGGCGAAAGAATGCACAGAGAATGGAGGATGCGTTTTATAACAGGGAAAATCTCAATCCGCAGATGAAGGGTGCAGTAGATGGCCAGACAGCAAACACGGTAGCTGTTCCGGAAGGTGTGGATGCGGACCTTTTGATGAAGGTTCTGGGAAATCCGGAGATGGCGGCGTTGCTGACGAGTCTGGCGAAGAGCTTGAAAGCTGAATAAAAATATAATAATGGAAATAGAACAGAGTCTACTGGCATTAGGAGAAATCCAGATGTGGGTGGACTTTTTGTAATGGAAAATAATGTACATAAGATATATTTAAAGTTATAATTAAGGTAAATACCTTTTGTATGTAGTGTTAGGTCAATTTTATATTAAAAATGCTGGAATAGTTCAACAAAAAACTTATTGATATAGTTCATATTATTTAGGAGGATAAACAATCATGTGTACAGCAGCAACCTATAAGACAAAAGATTTTTACTTTGGACGAACCCTCGATTATGAATTCTCTTACGGTGATCAGATAGTAATTACACCACGTAACTATCCATTCCATTTCCGTCATGTTGGCGATATGAAAAATCATTATGCAATTATTGGAATGGCTCATGTTGCAGAGGATTATCCTTTATATTATGATGCGATGAATGAAAAAGGAGTGGCAATGGCAGGTCTGAATTTTGTCGGAAATGCTGTTTATTCCGAGGTTCAACCAGATGTGGAAAATATTGCACAGTTTGAATTTATTCCATGGATTTTAAGTCAGTGTGCTTCTTTAGCAGAAGTTCGTAAGCTTCTTAATCGAATTAATATTGTTAATACTCCTTTCAGTGAGCAATTGCCATTAGCACAATTACATTGGATTATCGCTGATGAAAATGAATCAATTACTGTAGAGTCTATGTCAGATGGTCTACATATTTACGATAATCCTGTAGGAGTGCTTACGAATAATCCGCCATTTCCACAGCAGATGTTTCAATTAAATAATTATATGTATTTATCCCCAAAGCAACCCAAAAACACTTTTGGAGGAAATTTGGCTCTTAATGCATATAGTAGAGGTATGGGAGGTTTAGGTCTTCCGGGAGATCTTTCATCTTCTTCTCGTTTTGTGCGTGTGGCTTTTACAAAGGTAAATGCAATTTCAGGTGAATCTGAGGAAGAAAGTGTTAGTCAGTTCTTTCACATTCTTGGATCTGTGGATCAGCAACGTGGATGTTGCGAAGTGACTGATGGAAAATATGAAATCACATTGTATACATCTTGTTGTAATGTTATTAAAGGTATCTATTATTATAATACTTATGAAAATCATCAGATCAGTGCGGTAGATATGCATGCAGAGGATCTGGAAAGTAATAAATTGATTTGTTATCCAGTAATTCAAGGGGAACGAATCAATTATCAAAATAAATAGTATTTTGAATATAGAGCTGACGTAGAAAGAAGAGGTGGAATACATATGAAGCAAGATACCTTAGAAGGAAAAGCAAAAACAAAAAATGGAATAAAACGATTGTGCTTTTCCATAATCTGTATTTTTCTTGAAGTGATTTTTATTATTACTATCGTAACGCGCTTGAATGAATATGCAGAAATCATAAATTTATTTACCAGAATTTTAAGTGGAATCTTAGTTTTGAGATTGTATGCGTCAGATAAGACATCTTCTATGAAAATGCCTTGGGTCATTTTAATTCTGATTTTCCCAATTATGGGTGTAGGCCTGTATTTATTGATTGGCTTGAATGGTGGCACGCATAAAATGCGTGAGCGATATGCAGAAATTGATAGCAAATTGTTACCAATGCTTCCAGACAATCAGGAGTGTTTAAGCAGAATAAAAGAAAAGATTCCGAAAGCAGGAAATATTGCAAGTTACATACAAAGAAATTCGTGGTATCCAATCTATCAGAATACGGATATCAAGTATTTTGATGAAGCAGTGAAGGGATTAGAGGCACAGCTTGAAGAACTTGCGAAAGCACAAAAGTTTATCTTCATGGAATATCATGCGATAGAAGATGCTGAAGCTTGGCATAAGATTCAAGATGTTCTGGAAGAGAGAGTAAAAGCCGGTGTGGAAGTCAGGGTATTCTATGATGATATGGGGTCTATAGGTTTTATTAACACAGATTTTGTAAAAAAGATGGAGAGTATAGGAATTCATTGTCGTGTATTCAATCCATTTGTGCCAGGCTTAAATCTATTTTTGAACAATCGTGATCACAGAAAAATAACAGTAATTGATGGAAAAGTTGGATTTACAGGTGGATATAATCTTGCAAATGAATACTTTAATTATACGCATCCGTATGGGCAGTGGAAAGATACCGGTATTCGTTTAGAAGGAGATGCTGTTCAGTCGCTTACAGTGACATTTTTAGAAATGTGGAATGCTGTTAGTGAAAAAGCTACGAATGATACTGATTTTAGTAAATACATTATTCATTACGATTATAAAGCACAGCAAACAGGTTTTGTTCAGCCTTATGCAGACAGTCCTATGGATAATGAGCAGGTCGGAGAAGAAGTTTATATCAGTATGATAAATAAGGCCGAAAATTACTGTTGGTTTATGACACCATATCTAATTATAACAGACGAAATGACACATGCGTTATGTCTGGCTGCTAAGCGAGGAGTAGACGTAAGAATTATCACACCAGGAATTCCTGATAAAAAATTCATTTATAATATAACTCGCTCTTTTTATCATGGATTGGTTAAACATGGAGTGCGAGTTTATGAATGGACACCAGGATTTTGCCATGCGAAAATGAGTATAGTGGATGACTGTATGGCAACCTGTGGAACAATCAATCTGGATTATAGAAGCTTATATCATCATTTTGAAAACGGCTGTTTTATGGCAGATTGTCAGGCAGTTGTGGAAATTAAAAATGATCTGATAAGAACGATGGGAGAATGTCGTGATGTAACAGACCAATATTGTACTGGGCGCAGTGCATATTTGCGACTGGGACAATTATTTATGAGATTATTTGCTGGATTGTTATAAGAATTTAGTGAAACGACCTTTCAAAAAATAGTTGATTTTGAGAGGTCGTTTTTGTTATGTCTGATTGCCGGTACAGGAAATTTACATGGATAAAATTAATTCTGTTGAGGTAAAATTGAGGTTGACTTTGTATTGTATAGACATAAGATGAAAAAAAGTCAGGTGATGTGCGATGGGAAAACGTAAGATATGTAAAATTGTTTTTGTTATACTGTCAATTTTTTTATGTGTGGCTTTTTATGAATTATTTGGAATCTGTATTGCATATAAAAAACAGCCGGAAGTGTCTAATACCATCAAAAAAGAAACACAAAATGATTCGTGGAACGAACGCAGCGAGAATATGGAACGAGCAGTGATCATAGAAAAAAATCCAGAAGCACTTTTACAAAGAGTGCGTTTGATCCGAAATGCAAAAGAAGACATTATTCTTTCTACTTTTGCATTTCAATCAGATGAAAGTGGAAAATTGATCTTAGGAGCACTGCATGATGCGGCAGACAGAGGTGTGCATGTTCGTTTGTTAGTAGATGGAATGGAGAGCTGGGTTGATATGGAAGGCAATCCGTATTTCTATGGATTATCTTCCCATGAGAATGTTGAAATTAAACTGTATAATAAGGCCAATCCGTTGAAACCATGGAAGATGATGGGGAGAATGCATGATAAATATTTGATTGCAGATGGTAAGACATATATTCTTGGTGGAAGAAATACATACAATTATTTCCTGGGTGATTTTCTGGGACATAAGAACTATGACAGAGATGTGTTAGTGGTTTGCGATGAACCTGAGAAAGAAAATTCAGTTAACCAGTTGTTAGAGTATTTTGAAACGATATGGGAACAAGAAGACAGTGGTTATTTTCATGACAATAAAAAACTGGCAAATAGAAAATCTGTAAAGAACGCAGTTTTAGAGCTGCAGAACGGCTATCAGAAATATTTTGAAGAGAATAAGGAAAGAATCTGCGATACCGATTACACGGACGAAACTTTTGAGACAGAAAAGATTGCATTAGTGTCAAATCCTATCCACACAGGTCCCAAGGAACCAGTAGTCTGGTATCAACTGGGAGAACTAATGAAAAATGCAAAAGAGCGCGTGAAAATTCATACACCATATATTATCTGCAATGATATGATGTATAATACATGGAAAGAGATTGCGGAGAGAGTTCCGGATTTTTCTATCATGACCAATTCGGTTGCCAACAATGGAAATCCGTTTGGTTCTGCTGATTATGCGAGAAACAGAAACAGAATTTTAAATACAGGAATTGATATCTGGGAGTATGAAGGCGGCTATTCTTACCACGGAAAAAGCATCCTGATTGATGATGATCTATCCGTAATCGGTTCCTTTAACATGGATATGAGAAGCACGTATCTGGATACGGAACTGATGCTTGTAATACGTAGCAAAGAGATTAATAAACAGTTGGAAGAAGGCATGATGGAATATGAAAGAGTGTCCCGACAGGTATTGGAAGATGGAACCTATCGTGATCCGTATCATGTAGAGCCAATTGAATTGACAAAGAAGCGTCAGAGAAACGTACTTTTGGTACAGCATCTGCTTGGATGGGCAAGATATCTGTTCTGATAAAGCTATGAGTATATTGTGCCCAGACCTAATATTATTTTACAGCTTCATCGTGATTTGTATTCCTACGCCGGTTCCGGTGGAGAATATAAAAATGCTGATAATGTAATTGCAGAAACAGATGCAGAAGGTCACCAGAAAGCAAGGTTTATTCCGGTTCTTGCCTTTCAGACTGCGGAAGCTATGGATGAATTGTGCAGACAGTTTTTAGAAGCATGGAATACTGATAAAATTGATAGATTACTTTTGATACCTATGTTTATTCTGGATTTCCTCTGTATCCACCCTTTCAATGACGGAAATGGACGCATGAGCCGTTTACTGTCGCTTCTTTTGTACTATAAGGCAGGATATATTGTAGGAAAATATGTCAGCATGGAAATGTTGATTGAAAAAACAAAGGAAACTTACTATGAAGCATTGCAGGCAAGTTCGACAGGATGGCATGAAAATGAGAACAGCTATGAGCCTTTTGTTAAGTATTATCTGGGTATCATGTTGAAAGCATATAATGAATTTGAAAGCCGTGTAGAACATTTAAAGAATCGCACTCTTTCTAAGCCCGAAAGAATTAAAGCGATGATTGATCAGAAAGTTGGTAAAATCACAAAGAAAGAAATTATGGATGCTCACCCTGATATAAGCAAAACCACGGTGGAACGCACTCTGGCAGATTTAGTTAAGAGTGAGTACATTGCGAAGGTCGGTTCAGGTCCGGCTACAGGATATGTAAAAATCTAAGTCATAAATTATTTATCTACCTCATTTCATATACAGATGAGGTAGATATTTTTACGATGACGGAGATTATAAAACAGAAAATTGTGTCAGGTTGCAAAAATCCTTTCTGAACTTTTTACATAGCAGTCATGCACTACGGTGTGTGGCTGCTTATTTTTTTGCGAAAGGAGCAGATGCAAATGAAATTAGTTTTGGCTGAAAAGCCTTCGGTTGCACAGAGCATTGCCAAGGTGCTGGGTGCAAACAAACGTGAGGATGGCTATTTAGAGGGAAATGGATATGTGGTCAGCTGGTGTGTAGGGCATTTGGTGGAGCTGGCACAACTGGAAGCCTATAATGCGAAGTACAGCAAATGGGCTTATGCAGACTTGCCTATCTTCCCGATGGACTGGCGGTATGAGGTTTCTGCCGGTACGAAAAAACAGTTTGGGATTGAGGAGTATGATGAACTCAACATCGAAGTAGCTTTCAAAAATGCGGTGGCAAACAGCGTATCCTACAAGATGTATTGCCGGTTCGTGGAGAGTCCTGATAACTACTTCGAGCATGAGGATTTCCAGAAGGTGTTTGATTTTAACACCAGACAGACGGTAAATGCCCTTGGTACTGCGGTGAATGCCATCAGCACAAGGATGTTTCAGGAAATTGAAAAAGCGATTGGAGAACATGAGCAGATCCAAGGAGGAGGTCGAGCGAATCCATGAGAAGATGGACGAGCTTGGCATCCGCAGCATGGGAGCCTATCTGCGGAAAATGGCGCTGGATGGTTACTGCATCAGACTGGATTTGCAGGATGTGAAAGCCTTGGTTTCGCTCCTGCGAATCTGCTCCAACAACCTGAACCAGTACGCAAAGCGAACGAAACAGGCAGCATCTACCATGCCGACATCGAGGATTTGCAAAAACGGCTGGAGGAGATCTGGACGGACATGAGAGAAGTTCTTGTCCGTCTGTCCTCAATCCGGTAATTCGACAATTTGTCGGGAAGTCGCAGTTTCGACTGCGGCTTTTACATAAGGAAACATCCTTTCGTTGGCTGAAATATTCACATTGATACACTACAATATTGTTAAAGAAATTCGCCAGGAAAACAGATTGCTAAATTTGAATTTGTCATAACGGAAGTACTAATGTCCAGTTTTGAACTATGTAGAATGATACATAGTTTTTTTAATCGCTAATATATTGACATCTATCTGTATGTTACAATCCTCACATAGACAACAATCTATGTGAGGTGAAGTTTATGAAATCTATGGATGTGGCTTTGATATGCAAGGCACTGGGGGACAGCAACCGACTGGAGATTGTGAAGATGCTCTCGGACGGAGAGAAATGCGGCTGTAAGCTTCTGGAGCGGTTCGAGATAACCCAGCCGACTCTTTCTCACCACATGAAAGTACTCTGCGACTGCGGCTTGGTGAATGCCCGCAAGGAGGGTAAGTGGCATCACTATTCTCTCAACTGTGAAACCCTGACCGACTTCAAGACGTTTATTAACGGTCTGACCTGCTGCAGTTCGGATGACGAAGGGGGGTGCTGCTCTTGATCGGACAGTTTATCACAGATCAGATTCTGGGCATGAAATGGCTGAACGCCCTGATTGGCAAACTGCTGTCGGCTCTTGGCTTGGACACGGCGGGACGCATCGGCGGTAGCGTGCAGTTTTTTCTCTACGATGTTATCAAAATCACCGTTCTGCTCTGTGTCCTAATTTTCATCATCTCCTATATTCAGAGCTATTTCCCGCCGGAGCGCAGCCGGAAGATCATGGGACGGTTTCACGGCATTGGGGCGAACTGCATTGCGGCGCTGCTGGGTACGGTTACGCCGTTCTGCTCCTGCTCGTCCATTCCGCTGTTCATCGGCTTTACCAGTGCCGGACTTCCGCTGGGCGTGACCTTTTCGTTTCTGATTTCCTCGCCCATGGTAGATCTCGGTAGCCTTGTGCTGCTGATGAGCATATTTGGCACGAAGGTCGCCGTTCTGTATGTAGTTCTGGGCCTTGTGATCGCTGTGGCAGGCGGTACGCTGATTGAAAAGCTGCACATAGAAAATCAAGTGGAGGAATTTATTCGCAAGGCTTCTGCCTTAGATATTGACTCTCCGACGCTGACACAGAAGGAACGCCTCACCTATGCAAAGGATCAGGTGGCAGAAACCTTCAAGAAGGTATTTCCCTACATTCTCATCGGCGTAGGCATTGGAGCGGTCATTCACAACTGGATTCCGGAAAGCTGGGTGGTATCTGTGCTGGGGAGCAGCAATCCGGTCGGGGTAATTCTGGCAACGGTGATTGGTGTTCCTATGTACGCCGACATTTTCGGAACCATCCCCATTGCGGAAGCACTGCTTGCCAAGGGTGCGCAGCTCGGCACGGTACTCAGCTTCATGATGGGCGTGACAACGCTTTCTCTACCGTCCATGATTATGCTACGCAAGGCAGTCAAGCCGAAGTTGCTGGGTTTTTTCATTGCGGTCTGCACCGCCGGAATCATTCTTGTAGGCTATCTGTTTAATCTGTTTCAGGGACTTATCTTATAATTTAGGAGGACAATAATCATGTCAATTTTTGGATTCGGAAAGAAAAAAGAAGAAACACAAACCTGCTGCTGCTGCGGCAGCTGCACACCGGAAGCAATGCAGTCGGCGGAGAGCGAAAAGAAGGAAGCAGGGATTATGAAAAGATCGCCGCTTACGGTGTGATGACCACGCCTGCTCTGGTGGTAGACGGTCAGGTGGTATCCTACGGCAAGGTGCTGAAAAAGGATGAGGTCATCGCCATTTTGAGGAAGGTAAGAAAATGAAAAAGCCGAAGGTCGCCTTTATCTGCGTGCACAACTCCTGCCGTAGCCAGATCGCAGAGGCATTGGGAAAGCATCTGCGTGGGAACGAGTTTGCGTTCTATTCCGCCGGAACGGAAACCAAGCCCCAGATCAATCAGGATGCCGTCCGACTCATGAAGGAGCTTTACGGCATCGACATGGAGAAAAAGCAGTATTCTAAGCTGATATCAAGCATCCCAGAGCCAGACATTTCCATCTCCATGGGTTGTGATGTAGGTTGCCCGTTTATCGGCAGAGTGTTTGATGACAACTGGAAACTTGAAGATCCGACAGGAAAAACGGATGATGATTTCAGGGTGGTTATACAGCAGATCGAGAAGAATATTCTTGAATTAAAGAAAAATGATTGCGATATAAATTCCAATTGAACTAAGTCGCTGCGCGACGGCCGACAAAGGTTGTTGCGCAGCTTTTTCTTTCTCTGAAATTTTTCTACCGTCTTGTCTTGTATATCGCAAAAGTTGGTGCAGGTCCATCTACCCTAACTTTTTCCTGAGCTATGCTTTTTTCACAGCCCCCTGAATTTACTTCTGGAACATCTTCTCAGACTAACGGTGGTCCGCCAGTGAGCGTATCTTCCCGATTCCCGGAAGATACCGGTTCACGAAAGAGATCATTGGTCCGACCAGTACGGCGGAGATGATGGTTCCCAGTCCGATTCCGTTTAATTTGTGGAAGAAGAGGAAAGACAGGAGCGTGGCCATGATGATCAGGGTCACATCAAACCGGATCTTGACCTTACCGAATTCGATGCCGGATACGCGGGAGATTGCATGGACAATGCCCTCACCCGGAACCTTGATGACATCAGGAGCGACTTCTACGCTGATCCCGATGGCAAGGATCGCGCAGCCAATCAGTAGGCTTAAGATGCGCAGTGGCAGTGTCTGCGGGTTCAGCCATGCCAGCACGAGCATGCTGATATCAATAAAGAAGCTGAACAGGATGTTGGCCAGAACCTGCAGAAACTGGATCGGGTGAAAATCCTTTTTCAGAATCAGAAGCTGAATGAGGATGAACAGCATGTTAAATATAAATGCGGTCTGTCCAAAGGACAGGTTTGTAAATTTCAGGCTTAGCACATAAGGAATGCTGGAGATCTGGGACGTACCAAGAGTGCTTTTGGTAATGAATGCGACGCCAAAAGAGTTAATGATGAGTCCCAGGATAAAGAAAAAGTAGCGTTTGATCAGTGTTGACATCTAAAACCCCTCCATATCTTTTGTTATGCAGTTTCTCCGAATAGTTTCCTCAGCTTTTTCATACAGTGGAAGAATGCCGGAAGCAGGAAGGCATCCGCAAAGATCCATGCGAGCGGACTTGCAAAGCACGCCGGAAGAAATCCGAATACCGGAACCAGACAGAACCCCACCAGGGATCTTGCTGCCATCTCGCAGACTCCGGCCAGGATCGCAAAGGTGGAAAAGCCCATTCCCTGAATGGTGAAGCGGACGACATTAACGAAGGTTAGCGGGATATAGAACATGCTGTTTCCGATCAGGAACATGGCTACCCGGCCAATGATCTCTGTCTGGTCTGCGTCCATAAAGAGAAGCGCAATGTATTTGCCGCCGAAGAACAGGATCACAAAGGCGATCAGGGAATATGCAATACCGATCATGCTTGCTGCTTTTAATCCGTCCCGGATACGGTCTAATTTTTTTGCGCCGACATTCTGGCCGGCATAGGTTGCCATGGTGCCGCCAAGTGCGTCAAAGGGGCAGCAGAAGAACATGCTGACCTTGCTTCCGGTTGAGACAGCTGCCACGGCCATGGAGCCAAGCGAGTTTACCGCAGTCTGCAGTACAACGCTTCCGATCGCGGTGATGGAATACTGGAGTCCCATGGGGATTCCCATGCCACAGAGGGTCCGGAGCATTCTTCCGTCCGGTTTCCATTCGTCCTGTTTCATATGAAGAATCGGATAATGGCGGATCATGTAGATCAGACAGAGCACCGCAGAGATTCCCTGGGAGATGACGGTGGCCAGCGCCGGGCCGCTGACTCCCATGCCCAGTACCAGAATGGTGAAGAAATCCAGCGCAATGTTCATGAGGGAAGAAAGCAAAAGAAAATAGACCGGAGTTTTGCTGTCGCCCAGACTTCGGATGATACCTGCAAGCATATTATAAAGATATGTAACCGGAATTCCAAGGAAAATAATAAAAATATAATCATAAGCCCCCTGGATAATATCCTCCGGCGTGTTCATCCACTGCAAAATATCCATGCAGAGGAAGCCAACGATGGTGGCCATAACTGCTGCGAATACGGCGGAGAGCCATCCGGCGTTTGCTACGAACTTGCGCATTCCCATATAGTCTCCGGCTCCAAATTTCTGCGCGACCGGAATCGCGAAGCCGCTGCATGCGCCGGTGCAGAATCCGATGATCATAAAGTTGATGGAGCCTGTTGAACCAACCGCTGCCAGGGCAGATACCCCCAGGCATTTGCCGACGATAATGGTATCCACCATGTTGTAAAACTGCTGAAACAGAAATCCAAACAGCATCGGGATCGCAAAGCTTAAAATCAGCTTCATAGGAGATCCGATGGTCAGATCTTTTACCTCATTTTTTGGCATAAGAGTCTCCTTGCATGTATCATTTTGGAATAATTATGTAATTACTGATGAAACCTGATGTATTATAAAACAGACCGGCAAAAATGTACATACGATAAAATACTGAAAATATGATTGCATTTATGGAAAGGAAACAGCTATAATAACTACATCATGACGAGAATAGAAAGTGTGATCTTATGTTTTTTATGATGGGAATTACGGACGGAAGAAAACAGCTTGATTTTACGCAGACGGTTATATGCGGTCTATGCGGGAAGTATGGTCGCTATCAGGTTTTTATGACGTATACGGTACTATCGCTGTTTTTTATTCCATGCTTTAAATGGAACCGGCATTATTATGTGCAGATGAGCTGCTGCAATACCTTGTATGAGCTGGATCCGGAAATTGGAAAGGCGATTGCGCGCGGGGACCAGGTGGAAATTTTGCCGCAGCATCTGACTCTGGTGAATCAGGGAAGCCGTGGTCATGCTTATCGGCGCTGCAGCCACTGCGGATATGAGACAGCAGAGGATTTTGAATTTTGTCCGAAGTGCGGCAACCGGTTTTAGTATGACCGGCAGATGAAAGAGGTTGTTGATTTTATGAAAAACGATAAGAATACAGGCAGTCAGCTGGAGCTTACCAGTCTGATGACGGAATACAAAAACCAGTTTGACCGCAGTAACAAGCTGGATAACAAGGTCTATATTACCATTACGTTCTGTGGTTTTCTGTTTGTGTTTATCATTGGTCTGTTTAATGGGATTTCCCAGCTTGTGAAACCACAGGACAGGCTGCAGCTTTTTGTGTCAGTACTGTATATTTTAAGCTGCATTGCGGTCATGGGCGCTTATGCTTACGTGCTGGTATTCTTCATGCGGCTTCTGCGGCCGGAGCAGATTGCCCGGATGGATCCGGAAATCATGCAGAAAGAGCATCTGGAGGAGATGGAGGAAGAAACAGCAAGACAGCGTCTCATTGCACTGTACCGGGAAATCGTGAATGGAAATCTGGTGAAGCTGCACCATCGGTGTGATGAGTTTGTAAAGGGACTAAAATTCATTGTGCCGACGGTGCTGCTGGCTTTTGTATGCTATGCCCTGCAGATCATTCTGCAAATCGCGTGGTAGAGAGATAATCAATATCGCAGTGCTGAGTTTTTCACATCTGTGATCAGCATATGACAAGAATTTGAATATAAAAAATCCCCTTCATTCCTAGAGACTGTCCCATTGGAATGAGGGGGTTTTTGGTGTCAGAAAGTCATTCAGACCTGAACTGCCAGATTTTTCAGCCATTTTTTCTGGCGATAACGCAGGTAACCGAGAATGGCCTTATAAATTTCTTCGGTCAGAACCAGGGCATATACGCCGTAGATCGGCAGATTCCACAGGAATGCACCTAAAAATGCAAGCGGAACGCCGAGAAACCATACGCCGCTGGTATCTAAAAACAGACACATCTTTGTATCACCGCCGCTTCTGAGCACACCCACAACGTTGACATAGTTAAACATTTTCGCAGGCATGTAGAGGGCGAAGACCAGCAGGCACCGGTTTACATCCTGAGCAACCTGTGGCGTGATATTGTAGATTCCGATGATCTTCCAGCGGCCTAAGACCAGCAGGATATCAGCGGTCACAGTGACCAGAAACTGCAGGATAAAAAACTGAGTGGCATATTTTTCTGCCTGTTTTATGTGTCCGGCGCCCAGTTCATGTCCAAGAATTACGGCTGTCGCAGCGCTCAGGCCCTGAAAGAGGACAACTGCAATGTCCTGTATGGTCGTGGCAATGGTAATGGCGGCAACTGCGTCATCACCCATACGTCCGTAGGCCAGAGAGTACATGGTCGTTCCCAGTCCCCACATAAATTCATTGGCAATGACCGGGGCAGAGGTCTCCACGAAATGAAAGACAAAGGATTTGGACCAGCCAAACATGCCCCTTGGACCGCAGGCCAGAGCAAGCTTCTTTCCATATACATAACCAAGAACCAGAATCAGTTCAATGCATCTTGCAATCAGAGTTGCGCAGGCCGCACCGGCAACACCCATAGCTGGGGCTCCGAGTTTTCCAAAGATCAGCACATAGTTTAAGCAGATATTAAGACCGATGGCGATACAGCTGCAGATCAGCGGAAACAAGACGATATTGGTGGCACGAAGCATTGCCACATATACATTAGTAAGAGCAAGGAATGGATAGGCAATGGCTGCGATCCGCAGATATTGTGCTCCCAGTGCGATGCTGCTTTCGCTGGTCGTAAAAATCCTCATGACCATTTTCGGATTAATCAGGCTCGGAATTACAAAAAACAGAGCACCGGTCAGTGCCAGCAGTATAGAAAGCCCGAGGACTTTTCGGATATGTTTGACATCACCGTTCCCCCAGAATTGGGCAGCTAAAATGCCGCCGCCACTGACAATTCCGAATACCAGCAGAGAAAATACGAAAAATACCTTGTTTGCGAGACCGACAGCAGCGATCGCTGTAGATCCCAAGCCTCCGATCATAAGGGTGTCCACCATATTTACAATGGTGTTTAACATTCCCTGCAATGCTACAGGGCATGCAATCATAAGTGCTTTTTTCAGGAAAGGCCCATCCTGCAGCATTTCCCTTGTTTTGTTGAATAATCCTCCCATGTTCTTCTCCGTTTGTTCTTATTTACATTCTGGTTGAGTCCTATCTTCTGTTTTTGTTTTTGGGGTATAAAAAAAGCAGCTAGACATTTAGCCTAACTGCCGGTAGGTACTCACCCTCTGGGATTATACTGAAAAGAGGAGAGTTTGTCAACAAACACTTACAGAGCCCGGAGCTTGTGGAGCAATTCCGCAGGCATTTGTTTTAGTGAGTTTTGTGTATAAAACAGAAAAAATTTCTTTTCGGACGGCAGCTTCAGCATCCGGTAATCCGGGTTCTTACATCCGCGGCACCAGGCATGGGTAAGATATACCCCTTCATCCTGTGCGGCCAGGTCCAGAATTGTGGATAAATTGGCTGCAAAACGGATTTTTGGTGCAAAACCGAAGCTCTGGAAATATCGGTAAAGGTTCCGGCTGCTTTGCAGGGCAGCATCGGCTTCCGAAAAGAGGAAGGCATCGTTTCGGAAGTCGGAAATGTCGGAAGCTTCGGGGTGGGAAGCTGCGTAGAGAAGAACTTGGGGAACTTCGGCAAATGGGAGCACGGACTGCGGCTGGAAAGAGACAGCTTGTGAGCTGGAATCGCCGGAAAATCTCCTGGCTGTTGTATCCGGTGGAGTGCCGGTCAGAATCAGGTCGGCTTTTCCATCGGTCAGCAGATTGGCCAGTTCCGCTTCCGGGTAACAGGAAAATTCCAGCCGGACCGGTGTTTCTAGGGCGGCAGCTGCAGACTGGATCTTATCACGAAAATACGCTGGATCCACATCCTCCGGATATGCAATCCGGATGGTAGATTTTCCGTCTTTTTTCTGATCTTCCAGCTTGTTTTTCAGGAGATCGAGCTGAAAACAGCACTGCTGAAAGTAGGCATAATAAGCCTGTCCTGCCTCAGTCAGAGAGAGCGTACGGCCGGAGCGCGCGAAGAGGCTGCCGCCAAGCTCTGCCTCCAGCTGGCGGATCTGCTTGCTGATGGCGGGCTGGCTGACAGAAAGAGCCTGAGCAGCCTCCGTAAAGCTGCCGTATTTAACAATGGTGAGAAAATACTGTATTTCCAGACTGTTCATAAAGTCCTCCGGGTTAATTTTACTGACTCAGACAGATTCCATATAGCTTCGGATCATTTCTTCCGACCCACTTACGGTTCCCTGGATCATCTCCGGCTTGCCGCCGCCTTTTCCGCCCAGAGCCTCGTGGAAGGTCTTTGAAAATGCCTTTAAATCTATGGATTCACTGCCGAGAATGTAACGGTATCCATCGGTATCATTTCCCAGGAAGATTCCACAGATGCCATGGCATTTGCCTTTTCCCTCATCTGCGAAGCGGCGGGCCACGTTTTTATCCACATCTTCTTCAAAAATAAAATAGTTTTCCACATCATCCGGCAGGTTATCCAGAATCTGCTCCATGGCCCGGGTCTGGGAGCGGACCAGTTTGTCTTTCCACATATGGGCTTCCTCCTGAAGACGGTGTACGGCCTGGGCGCTTTCCTCCGGCCTGGCGGAGAGCAGGCGGGAGATTTCACGTACATTGTCTTCTTTCATGCGGTAGTCCTTCAGGGCGCGGAAGCCGCATACCATGGTCACGCGGGTACCGCCTTTGTATTTCACGGCATCGATCAGGCGGATGATGCCCACCTCGCCGGTCAGCTTTACGTGCGGTGCACAGCAGGCGCAGACATCGTATCCGGGAATTTCCACGATACGCACCTGGCCGGTCAGTTCTTTTTTGCTGCGGTAGTCCAGCTGATCCAGCTCTTCCCTGGACGGGTAGATGACTACGATCGGAAGATTTCTGACCACTGCTTCATTGGCTTCATATTCTACCTGCTGAAGCTGCTCAGGTGTGAAGGTGCCGTTAAAATCCATGGTCACCAGTTCCTGCCCCAGATGAAAGCCTACATTGTCATATCCGAAGGTGCGGTGTACGATACCGGAAACGATGTGCTCTCCCGTGTGCTGCTGCATTTTGGAGAAACGCTCCTTATAGTTGATGGTACCGTCCACCTCTGTGCCCGGCGGAAGTTCTGCGTCGGTGTAATGGATGATGATATCGTCCCTCTCCTGCACATCCAACACGTTTACGCCGCCCAGGCTTCCGGTATCAGCGTACTGGCCGCCGCCCTCCGGGAAGAATACGGTCTGGTTCAGAACTACTTCATAGCACTGTTTTTTCTCATTCCATGTACAGGACAGGACCGTTGCGTGACAGCTGTCCTGATGGCTGTCTTCATAATATAATTTCTTTGTCATTTTCTACTCCTTCGTTTTCAATACAAACTGGTTTTTCCAGAAATCCAGCAATCCCTCTTTTTTCATTTTTCCAAGCTCCGCTGACAATGCGCTTCGGTCTACTTCCAGATAGTCTGCCAGCTGCTGCCGGTTAAAGGGGATAGAAAAGCTCCGGCTCCCCTGTCTGGCCGCCTGGGCCGAAAAGAAGGAAATCAGCCGTCCGCGGATGGATTTTGGCGATGTGTGCATGATACGCTCGGAGAGACCGAGGTTTTTACGGGCCGATGCCAGCAGCAGGTTCCGGATCAGCATGCTGTGGTGGGTACAGGTGCTTCGGCAGGTAGTCAGTACCCGCCCGATATCCAGAAACAGAATGTCAGTATCCTCGTCTGCCACCACATTTACCATAAGCGGTTCCTCGGGGACACAGGCGTAGGTTTCCGCGAATATCTGTCCCGGACCGGCATGGCCGAAAATGCTGCGGTTTCCCAGCAGGTCATCCCGCTCAATGGTCACGCCGCCTGACAGCACAAGCCCCAGATCCTTTACCAGATCTCCCATATATAAAACAATCTCGCCCTTGCGGTAATGCCTTTCCCTTGCGTAAAAGCACTTCATCATTTCTTTTACCTGTTCCGGTTCACTGCCCTGAAACAGCGCTGTCCGGGAGAGAAACTGATAATCCATAGCTCTGCCTTTCTTAAAACGTTGTCAAAACAACATATTTATCAAAGTCATTATAGTATAATCTGCCTGTACAATCAAGAAACAACAAAAAGAACATTCACATATTTCGTTTTTATCAGGAGGAAGAGTTTTATGGTTCGAAGAGTGATTCATATTGATCAGGAGAAATGCAACGGCTGCGGCATCTGCGCCAATGCCTGCCACGAGGGAGCTATCGGTATTGTGGATGGAAAAGCGCAGCTTCTGCGGGATGATTACTGCGACGGACTGGGCGATTGTCTGCCGACCTGCCCGACCGGAGCCATCACCTTTGTGGAGCGTGAGGCTGCGGCTTATGATGAGGAGGCTGTAAGGGCGCATATGGAGCGCAGAAAGCAGGAGCAGGCCGTAGGTCACGGCAACGCTCATCAGGCAGAGGCCGCTCCGGCCTTCACCGGCTGTCCGGGAAGCCGTGCCCGCCAGATCGTTCATGAAGGAGAGACTGACGCAGTACAGAACGAGACGCCGGCAGCTCCGTTCCACCTACAATCTCAGCTCACGAACTGGCCGGTACAGATCAAGCTGGCTCCGGTCCGCGCGCCGTACTTTAACAATGCACGCCTGCTCATTGCCGCAGACTGTACCGCTTACGCTTACGCAAACTTCCATCAGGAATTTCTGAAGGGCAAGGTGGCCCTGATCGGCTGCCCGAAGCTGGACGATGTGGATTACAGCGAAAAGCTTACCGAGATTATTAAGAGCAACGAGATCCAGAGTGTGACCATCGTCCGCATGGAGGTTCCGTGCTGCGGCGGACTGCAGAACGCTGCCATTCGTGCGCTCCAGAACAGTGGAAAATTTATTCCGTGGCAGGTTGTGACCATCTCGGTTGACGGAAAGCTCCTGGATCAGGCGTTCTAACGAAACTTTTTGCTCAGTCCGGCTGGCGGCTTCTTCTTGCAAACTGTCTGGCACGATGATAGAATGGATGCAGGTGCCGCGGGGATGCGGTACCTGCAAATGACTGCCTGTACAATCCGGGAGCAGTGCAGCTGTTCAGTCCCGTTACAGCTACGGAGCAGTCGTATATCAGTAACAGACAAACGGAGGAAAAAACTATGAGATTACGCCATATCCGGGGCGCAGAGGAAGCCATTGAGACCAGTCCTTTCGTCATTCAGGAGCCGAAAGAGCACCGCGGTCATTTCTGCGAGCTGTTTGGCAATACAAACCCGATCCAGATTGAGGTCGGAATGGGAAAGGGAAAGTTCATTATGGAGCTGGCCCTGAAACATCCGGAGACGAATTTCATCGGCATTGAGCGTTACTCCAGCGTGCTGCTGCGGGCACTTCAGAAGCGGGAAGAGCTTGAAATCCCCAATATATATTTCATGTGTGTGGATGCGAAGGAGCTGGGAGAGATCTTTGCACCAGGTGAGGTAGAGAAGATCTACTTAAATTTCTCAGATCCGTGGCCGAAGGACCGTCATGCAAAGCGCCGTCTGACCTCGCCGGATTTTATGAAGGTGTATGATCAGGTACTGGCAAAAGACGGCCGTGTGGAATTTAAGACGGATAATCAGGATCTGTTTACCTACTCTCTGGAGGCTATTCCGGAGGCGGGGTGGACAATCGAAGCCAGCACCCGTGACCTGCATCACAGTGATATGGCTGAGGGCAATGTCATGACTGAGTATGAAACCAAGTTTTCTGCTATGGGCAATCCGATCTGCAAGCTGGTTGCGAGCCGTTAGGTCCGCTTCCGTTGAGTAGAACAGGTGTATCTGCATATACTAGCCGTAAGGAATCAAAACGGTGATGTATATGATGCTGAAAGAAAAAATTGTCCGGTGCCTGCGCTGTGCTACCTGTGACAAGGAGGCCTTAAACCGACGGCTGTTGAAGTGGCACAAGTGTTTTAAGGAAGTGGAAAAGGAGCTGAACCGCTGCAAGAAGTAAAGGAGATCATAACTATGGAAAAGAAATTTACATCTGAGAATTTTGAAGCTGAAGTATTAAAATCCGAAAAGCCGGTACTGGTAGATTTCTACGCAGACTGGTGCGGTCCGTGCAAGATGATGGCTCCGGCTGTTGAGGCGCTGGCAAATGAGCAGGACGAAGTGACCGTTGGAAAGCTGAATGTAGACTTTGCACCGGAGCTTGCCCGCGCATACAAGGTTATGTCTATTCCGACCCTGATTCTGTTTAAGAACGGAGAAGCAGTGGAAAAACGGATCGGTGTTCAGAGTAAGGCAGAGCTGGAAGCACTGATCAGGTAGCAGCTGAAATTCACGCAAAACCGCATAAAATAAGGCTTTGCGGCCCATCAAAAGTCAATCAAAAAAATTTTTCAAAAAAAATCAAAAAAGTGTTGACTTTTGATGGGACATAGGATAGAATAATGAACGTGCCGCTGATACAGCAACACAAAAGCGGAACGGAAATAATTAAATAAGCGCCTTTAGCTCAGTTGGTAGAGCAGTAGACTCTTAATCTATTTGTCCAGGGTTCGAGTCCCTGAAGGCGCACTATAAAAGCACTGATTTTGCAGACGGAGAGCTGTGGGGTCGGTGTTTTTTGCTATATAAATCTTTGCGCCATGTAAATTCCAGAAAGGATCTTTTGCTTATGAAGCTTCTGCACAACGTTCTGGGCATCCTGTGCGGCTTCGCACTGATGATCATTCTGCTCATCACTTCCATCGAAGCTGTAACCTATTGGACACCCGGTTACTATGAAAAAGAATATGCGAAATACGGTGTTTTAAATGATGTTCATATGGAAATGGATGACCTGCTTGATGTGACCGACGAGATGATGGCATATCTGCGGGGCAGCCGGGAAGACCTTCATGTACCGACAATTGTGGATGGACAGCCGAGAGAATTCTTCAATGACCGGGAAATAGCCCATATGGAAGATGTGCGTGGACTGTTTTTGGGCGGACTTGCTCTGCGCCGGATCAGCCTTGGACTGATCGTGGCCTGTGTGATCTTGCTTCTGCTTCTGAAAGCAGATATCCGACGCGTGCTGCCGAAGATGATCTGCATCGGATCCGCTTTGTTTTTTGCGGTGCTGGCAGTGCTGGCGGGCATTATTTCCACGGATTTCAATCAATATTTTATCATGTTCCATCATATCTTCTTTAACAACGACTTATGGATGCTGAATCCGGACACGGATCTTCTGATCAACATTGTTCCGGAGCCGTTTTTTATGGATACGGCTGCGCGTATTGCCATGACCTACGGTGTATCGGTTCTCACAGTATTTGCAATTTGTTTCATTATCCTGTATTATTATAGAAAAAAACAGGAGAAACAGATATGAAACGAATTCTGAGCCTGCTTTTATGTATGATACTGATCACAGGCATGCAGGTCACACCGGCATTTGCGGCACTGGAATGGCCGTCTAATGTGTCGGTGGAGGCAGAAGGCGCCGTTTTGATGGATGCCCGTTCCGGCGCTGTGATTTATGGGAAGAATCTGCATGCGGTTTACTATCCGGCAAGCATCACCAAGATCCTGACGGCGCTGATCGTCATTGAACACTGCAATCTGGATGATGTGGTGACCTTTTCCCACGATGCCATTTACAGCGTAGAGCAGGGAAGCAGCAGCGCAGGTATGGATGTAGGGGATCAAATGACGGTCCGGGATTGCCTGTATGCGATGCTGTTAAAATCTGCAAATGAGGTGGCCAATGCATTGGCGGAGCACACGGCAGGATCCATTCAGAACTTTGCGGTGCTGATGAATGCCAAGGCCAGGGAGCTTGGGTGTCAGGAGAGTCATTTTAACAATCCCAGCGGCCTGAATGATCCGCAGCACTATACTTCCGCTTACGATATGGCCCTGATCGCTCAGGCAGCTTTTCAGAATGAGACCTTTGTCACCATTGATTCCAGCCTCTACTATGATCTGCCGCCAACACGGCACAACCCGGATGGCTTTCGGGTGTATCCGGGGCACCGGATGTTAAAGAAGAATACGTCCCAGTATTATGCGGGGGTGATTGGCGGAAAGACCGGTTATACCATGCTGGCAGGCAATACTCTGGTGACCTGTGCGGAGAAAAACGGCATGAAGCTGATCACTGTGATCCTAAATGGCCATCAGACACATTATACCGATACGAAAGCACTTCTGGATTTTGGTTTTGCGAATTTTCAGTCTGTAAACATTGCAGATGCGGATAGTACCTATTCGTCGGTTTCCAATGACATGACCATAGCCGGACTTCCGGCAGCAGATCTTTCGGTACTGCATATGCAAAAGGACTGCTATGTGACACTGCCGAAAACAGCGGACATCTCGGATGCCCAGTCTGCCATCAGCTACGAGCTGCCTGAGTCAGCACCGTCGGAGGCAGTGGCCCGTATTTTCTATCAGTACAATGATCGTCAGATTGGCGCAAGCTATCTGCTTCATAAAGTGGCAGACGAGGAAACAGCTGCGGCTGCTGCGAGAAGCGGCGCAGCTTTAAATGAATCTGGAGCTGATGCTTCTGTGCAGGGAGGCAGTACGGATTACGGAGCTGATGTTTCTCAGGCAGGAATCGAGGAAGAATCTTCGTTCAGTCAGGATCCTCTGGCTCTGGCTGAGACAGATCCGCTGGCTTCTTCCGGGAGTGAGGAAAAGAAGCCGGTTTCCGGAGCCCGCGGACCAGGCATTCATTTAAACATCCCGCCTGCTTTCTGGATCATTGTGGGCGCTGCTGCGGTGGCGGCTATCATTGGTTCGGGACTTCTTACGGCGAAATACCGGATTGAGAAGAGGGAAGAGGAAGAACGTTCAGAACGGTATGAGCGGCGCAGACAGCGGCTGCAGGACATTGGTATGACAACGTCTGAGTTTGACATGATGCTTCAGCAGAAGCGTTCGGATTCGGCATTGAAGCAGACAAACAAGCGTAAACGGCCAAAGAGACATAAATCATTTTTAGACGAAAAAAACTTCCGTGATCATGAGTAATGGTCACGGAAGTTTTTTTGTGCATATGGAGGTGCTGGCTGTTTTTTTCTGCGCCTGCTTCTGTCTGCGCTTCATACGGTTGCGTTCCGCGCGCTTTTTGCGGACATCCTCTTTTCGCTGGATGATGTTCTGAGCACCTTCTTCATCGGTCAGCTTCAGGGTTTTGACTACGAAGACGGATTCCTCTTCCACTTTTTTCATGCGGATTTTTCCTTTCAGGTAGCCATGTTCCGGGCAGCACGCCAGGGCAAAGTAGGTTTTCTGGTTTGGCGTGAACCAGCGGACCTTTTTGCGGAGCATACGGCCGCAGCGGTAGCACATCATCTCGGTAACGCCTTTGTCCTCCATGGCATCTTCCTTGGTGTCAAAGATCCGGGAAACATATTTGGAATATCCGGGAAATGTCATGCGGATTTCTTCTTTTTTATCGGCAGGAAGCCGGTAGTAGTCTACGGACAGAAATGGCAGGATGGTATCCGGGCCGGGCTCGTGGCCAAGCATGGTGAGAAGCTTTCCGGTGTAGTAAGCGTCATCCAGGGCGCGGTGAAACGGCCGGTTTTCCAGAAGACTTTGCTCTTCCACGGCAGAGTCCAGGGAAATTCTTGCGTTCTCACGGCAGAAAAGGCCGTAGAGCTTTTGTACATCATAATAAAAAAGCGGCTTTGGAAAGGGATTGTCCATGTGATAGTAATCCATGTTCCGCTGTAATTCCAGGAGATCCATGTTGCCCCAGGTACAAAATACAGCATCCCCGCCGCACCAGGAAAGGAAGTCGGCTGCGGCATCCGGGAAAAGCTCTCCGCTGTTTCGCAGTTCCTTCATATCCATGTGGGTGACTTCGGAGATAGCATGATGCATCTGGGTGTACACCTGAGGCCGGATCAGGCGATGAAATTCATCCACCATCTGAAAGGCTTCATTCAGCTTTACCGCGCCGATTTCAATAATTTCGAAAGGAAAATGCGGAATGGACCGCTCTTTTCCGTTTGCGCTCTGATTCCATTCTAAGTCAAATACAATGTAGTTTTTCATAATGGAGATATTATAGCATAAGGATACCATTTTGCCTAGAGTAACAGATATCACCTTACAGTTTCCTTACAATAGAAAAAATGATGCTTTTTTGAGTGCGCAATTCGTGAGAATATAGTATAATTGTAGGAGAAAACCGGGTACAAAGGAGGATCTTTATGGCAATGAATGGAAACAGCAGCTGGGATAAGATCCAGCAGGGAGTAAAGGATACAGAACGACTGATTGTTCAGAGAGAATATAATGCGTCTATGGTCAAAGCACGTCAGACGCTGGAGTTTATGGTGAAGAACCTGGCAGATCAGGCGGGTATCATGGATGAAAGCGATCTAAAGGGCATGATCGATGTGCTTTATGAAAACCGGTGGATATCCAAAACCACCTGTGAGCATTACCATAAGATCCGCATGATCGGCAACAAGGCGGCCCATGAGGGGGATTCCAACGCCTACAGCGCGAACCAGGCATATCATATGCTTTCTCAGGAGGTTTACACCTTTGCGGATGATTACCGCAATGCCAAAAAGGGAAGAAAGCCGCTTACAAGGCCTGCAGTACAGGGCAGCAGCCAGAACCGTACCGGTGTCGGACGGGGAAGCAGCGAAGCAATACGCACAAACCGCGTGGACAGCAGCACAAAACGTGCCGGTAAAAGCTACGGACCGGGCCGCGCCGGCAGCTCCCAGGCGGCGCGAAGCCGGAAACGTTCCGGAAGCCAGAGTTCCTCCTTTTCCTTATATACCCTGTTGAAGCTGCTGGTTCCGGTGCTGTGTATTGTGCTCCTGCTTCTGGTGGTGAAGCTTGCAAAGCCGGAAAGCAGAACAAAAGAGACGGAAGGTCCTACTGCTGTGGAGACTATGGAAGCTACGGAGGCATCGCAGGAAGAGACAGAAAGCAGCGGTCCGGTTTACCGCACCACAGATGTACTGAATGTGCGGCCGGAACCGAGTACATCTTCTGAGCGTATCGGTCAGTTGAATGCAGGTGTTACCGTAGAGTATGTACGTGCCTACGACAGTGACTGGGCGGTTATTCTTTATAATGGTCAGGAAGCCTATGTGGCCAGCCAGTATCTGACTGCCGAATAAAATTACCTGATGCAGAAAATTTCGAGAACGGATGGGACAGAATATGCGTAAAGGCGCAAAATTCTGCCCCATCCGTTTTTGCGTCTGAAAGTAAGCTTTTAAAATTTCTATATGTGTGAAAAGTTATTTCGTCATTATGCCTAAAAACTATCGCTATAAAATTGTTATTGTTTCATTTTGACTATGGTATTTTTTTAACAAAGGAGTATGATGTTAGCAGAAAGCCTATATTTTGTATAATTGTGACTGTGAAGGGACTGAACAGTTACGTATAATTTTATTCTTATAGGAGGGTCAGGATGGATACCGTTATCAAGAGGATATCGGAGATTGAACAATCTGCGGTAGCGGTCATGGATGATGCCGCTGCGCGCAAGAAAGCCTTTGCTGCCGAGATGGAAGAAAAGACCCGGCGGTTTGACCAGACAGCAGATGAGGAGACAGAAAAAAAGCTGCAGAGTCTCCGACGGGAGATGGAAACCAGGATGAACCTGGAATTGTCCGGGCAGAAGGCGGAAGCAGAAAAGCAGCTTGCGCAGATGGAAAAAAATTATGAGCTTCACCATGAAGCTTATGTAAAAAAGCTGTTTCAGGAACTGATAAAGGAGTGATCGTATGGGGCTTTTGGCTTACAGCGGGATTACGACAAAGGTGCGGGCGATGGAGAGCCGCCTGCTGAAGCCGGAGCAGTTTCAGGAGCTGGCGGAGCAGGAAGATGTGCGGAGCGCGGCAGATTATCTGAAAGCGCAGCCGGCATACGCAGAAGTTTTTGAGGGTCTGGATGATACGAAGCTGCACCGCGGGTACATGGAACAGATCCTGACGCAGTCGGAATACCGTGATTTTACCAGGCTTTACCGTTTTTCCGGCGTGAAACAGAGACGGTTCCTGGATCTCTATTTTAAGCATTATGAAGTGGAAGTAATAAAAAAGCTCCTGCGGCATGTGCTGGGAGGCCGGGAAGGCCAGCCGGACTTGTCCATGTTCCAGGATTTTTTTGAGAAGCATTCCGATCTGAATTTGGAGCTGCTTTGCAGGGCAAAGAATTTTTCGGAGTTTACCGAAGCACTGGAGGGGACGGTATATGGAGAACTGCTGAAGCAGATGCAGGAGAACGGCCAGCCTGGCCTGTTTGACTGTGAGCTGAAGCTGGATCTGTTCTATTTTCGGTCACTCTGGAAATTGCGGAGCAAGATTTTAAGCAAAGAAGAACGGAAAATCCTGGATGTCTGCTTTGGAAGCCGTCTGGATCTGCTGAATATCCAGTGGATCTGCCGGGCGCGAAACTTTTACCGGCTGTCTCCGGCTGAAATCTATGCACTGCTGATATCGGTTCATTACCGGCTGCGGGCGGACAAGGTGAGGCAGCTGGTGGAGGCAGAGGACGAAGCAAAGTTCTATGAGGTGTTAAAGGAAACACCATACGGCAGGCAGGAAGAGCTTCAGACGGGAAGAACGCCGGACATCCAGCTTTTGTCGAATCAGATGTTAAACCGGATTTACGGAAAGACAGGACACCGCTATCCGCATTCTCCGGCGGTGCTGGATTCGTATCTGTACCGGAAAGAACTGGAGATGCGAAAGATCATCACGGCGCTGGAGGGAATCCGGTACGGACTTCCGGCGGCGGAGATTATGGGACTGCTGGCAAAGCAGTAAGCAGGAGGTTTGTGCAGTGCGGGAGCATTGCAACCAAGGCAGAGGCTGCGCAGAGAAAGCGCGAACCTCTGCAGACAGGAGGAGTTACCCGTGATAGAGAAAATGAAGTTTTTAAGTATCACAGGTCCGAAGGATGATATTGACCGGGTGGTGGACCAGTATCTCTCAAAGTATGAGATCCAGCTGGAAAACGCTCTGTCGGAGCTGAAAACGGTGGCAAATCTGCGACCGTATCTGGAAATCAATCCATATAAGGCGGAGCTGCAGACGGCAGCGGCACTGATGGAGGAGATCAAAGGAAACAAAGCAGTGGATGGCCATGGCAGGGATACGGGGACGGTAAGACGTGAACCTGGTCAGGTGATACAGGCGCAGGATTCCGGACTCACCGGACTTTCCGTGGAGAATGCTGTGAACACCGTCCACAGCCTGGATGAGCAGCTCCAATCTCTCCGGACCCAAAAGGAAGCGCTGGAAACGCAGGTGCAAGGCATTGAGGAATCCATGGACCGGGTGATTCCTTTCACAGATCTGAACTATGACCTGAAGGATATCATGCATTTTAGGTATATCAAATTCCGGTTTGGCCGCATGACCCATGAATACTACAACAAGTTTATGGATTATGTGTATGATACCATTGATACGGTGGTTCATAAGTGTCAGGAGGATGCGGATTACGTCTGGCTGGTGTACTTTGTGCCGGAGCCGCTTAGCGACAAGATTGACGCAATCTACGCGTCCCTGCATTTTGAACGGTTTTTCCTTCCGGATGAATATGAAGGAACACCGGTGGAGGCCACCCATGAGCTGGAACACCAGCTTGCGGAGCTTTATGAAAAGATCCGGGATGTGGATGAAAAAATCGGCAGCGCGCTGGAGTCTCACGCAGAGGAATTGCGAGCGGCATACCGGAAGCTGGAGACCTACTCCGGAAACTTTGATGTGCGAAAGCTTGCGGCCTGCACAAAGGATAAGGATCACACCTTCTACATTCTCTGCGGCTGGATGAGTGAGACAGACGCAAAGGCCTTCCGTAAGGAGCTGGAGGAAGACCATGATACCTTCTGCTTTGTGGAGGAGGATCATGACAATATTATCAGCAGACCACCGACCAAGCTGAGGAATCCGGGGCTGTTCAGGCCCTTTGAAATGTTTATCCGCATGTATGGGCTTCCATCCTATGAGGAGATCGATCCGACCGTCATTCTGGGCCTGACATACTCGTTTTTGTTCGGCTTCATGTTTGGTGACGCGGGACAGGGCCTGTGTCTGATGCTTGGCGGCTACCTGCTATACCGGGCAAAGAAGATGAACCTGGCAGCCATTATTTCCTGCTGCGGCTTCTTTTCCACGATATTTGGCTTCCTCTTCGGCAGCGTATTCGGTTTTGAGAATATCATCAAGCCGCTGTGGCTGCGTCCGAAGACTGCCATGACAAATCTTCCTTTTGTAGGAAACCTGAATACGGTATTTATCGTGGCGATCGCCATGGGCATGGGAATCGTTCTGATGACTATGGTGCTCAATGTCATCAACAGTCTGAGAAGCCATGACACGGAAAAAGCATTTTTTGATACCAACGGCATTGCAGGCATCGTATTTTACGGTGCGCTGGCTGTGACCATTATCTTGTATATGAGCGGTCATGTGCTTCCGGCCACCGCAGTTTTAGTGGTTATGTTTGTAATCCCGCTTCTGGTGATCTTCTTTAAGGAGCCGCTTACGGCACTGGCTGAGAAGCATGCGAAGATCATGCCGGAGGAAAAGGGCATGTTCTTTGTGCAGGGTGTGTTTGAATTGTTTGAAGTATGCCTGAGCTATTTTTCCAACACGCTTTCCTTTGTCCGTGTGGGAGCTTTCGCAGTAAGCCACGCGGCCATGATGGAAGTGGTACTGATGCTGGCCGGTGCTGAGGCGGGAACGCCCAACTGGCTGGTAGTAGTGCTTGGCAACCTGTTTGTGTGCGGCATGGAAGGGCTGATCGTGGGTATTCAGGTACTCCGTCTGGAGTATTATGAGCTGTTCAGCCGTTTCTACCGGGGTACCGGACGGGAATTTAAGCCATATGGAAAGCAGAATGGATGATAGACAGCAAAAGACAGATTTTAAAATAAAAAGGAGAATCCGATCATGACAGTATTAGCAAAAATCACACTGGCAGCAGCCTTACTTTTAAGCATTGCAGTTCCGTTTGGCGCATTTGCGGCAGGCGAGAAGACAAAGGGACGTTATAAAACAGCCATTGGCGTAAACGTATTCCTGTTTATGGCAACCATCGGCGTGGCAGCAGGACTCATGTTTACCGGTCATGCGTTTGCGGCAGAGGAGACCGCCAAGGCTGTGAACAGTGCGGCCGGATGGGGTTATCTGGCAGCAGCACTTTCCACCGGAATGAGCTGCCTGGGCGGCGGTATTGCCGTATCCGCAGCAGCATCCGCAGCGCTAGGAGCCATCAGTGAGGACGGCTCCATCCTTGGTAAATCCCTCATCTTCGTAGGTCTTGCCGAAGGTGTCTGCCTGTACGGACTGATCATTTCCTTTATGATCCTTGGTTCTCTGTAAACGATGAAGATGTATCTCATCAGTGACAACATCGACACCTGGACCGGCATGCGTCTGGCCGGTGTGGAAGGCGCGGTGGTGCACGGGAAAGAGGAACTGAAGGCGGAGCTTGATAAGGTTCTGGCCGACAAGACCATCGGAATCGTTCTGCTGACGGAAAAATTCGGGCGGGAGTTCCCGGAGCTGGTGAATGAGGTAAGGTTAAATCACCGGCAGCCGCTTTTTGTGGAGATTCCGGATCGTCATGGAACCGGCCGCAAGCCGGACTTTATCACGGCCTATGTAAATGAAGCAATCGGATTGAAATTGTAAAGGAAGGTGACCAACTTGACCACCGAGGAAAAATTACAGCATTTTCTGGATACCTGCATGGAGGATGCCAGAGTCCGCAGCGGGCGGATGCTGGATGAATATATGACGGCACTGGAAAAGACATTTGAGGAACATAAGGCAGATACCCGGAGACGGGAGAAGCTGCAGCTTTCGCAGGAAACAGAGAAGATCGAGCGCGAGATCAACAAGCAGCTGGCAGTGGGCCAGATCGACATCCGCCGGACTCTGGGCAGAAAACAGGAAGAGTTAAAGGATAAGCTGTTTGTGGAGCTTCGCGATATGCTGGCAAATTACCTGGAAACTCAGGATTACCAGAAGCTTTTAGAGCGTCAGGTGCAGCATGCCGTTGAATTTGCCGGAACGGACCAGGTGATCATTTACCTGGATCCAGTGGATGAGGATAAATGTAACCGTCTTGCCCTTCACAACGGGAATGCGGAGCTTCGCATCAGTGAATATTCGTTTACCGGGGGCACGCGCGCGGTGATTCCTGCGCGCCACATCCTTATTGATAATTCGTTCCAGACCAAGCTGGAGGAAGCCAGGGAGAAGTTCCACTTCGACCTGAGCCTGACAGAAGGAGGAAACGGCCATGTCTAAGACGGGGGTGATCCGTGGGATTAACGGCCCTATCGTCCATGTAAAAGGCGATCCGGGCTTTACCATGAATGAGATGGTCTATGTAGGCCATGATAATCTGGTGGGTGAGGTCATTGGCTTAAAGGCCGGGGACACCATCATCCAGGTATATGAGGAGACGGCCGGAATCCGGCCGGGCGAGCTTGTGACGGGAACCGGAGCACCGGTATCCGTTACCCTGGCCCCTGGCATTCTGACCAATATTTTTGATGGTATCGAGCGGCCGTTGAGCGAGATCGCAAAGACCGGCGGTGCCTACATCAGCCGCGGTGTGAATGTCAGTGCCCTGGATACGGAAAAGAAATGGCAGACCCACATGACCGTAAAGAAGGGTGACCGGGTTTACGGGGGCACTATCATTGCGGAGGTGCCGGAGACTCCGGCTATCCTGCATAAGGTGATGGTTCCGCCGGACAAGGAGGGGTATGTGCTGGATGTTGTGGAGGATGGCGAGTATACGATCAGCGATCCGCTGGTAACGATCCAGCATCTGGATGGAAGTGAAGAAACACTGACCATGACCCAGAAATGGCCCATCCGTGTGGCAAGACCGACGGCAAAGCGCTTCCCGGCTACCAGGCCGTTAATAACCGGTCAGCGCATTCTGGATACACTGTTCCCGCTAGCCAAGGGCGGCACGGCGGCAATCCCGGGCGGTTTCGGTACCGGGAAGACCATGACTCAGCACCAGATCGCAAAATGGTCTGACGCGAACATCATCATTTATATCGGCTGCGGCGAGCGTGGAAACGAGATGACGCAGGTTCTGGAGGAGTTTTCCGAGCTGATCGATCCGAAAACAGGCAATCCGCTGATGGACCGCACCACGCTGATCGCCAATACCTCCAATATGCCGGTGGCAGCCCGTGAGGCGAGCCTGTATTCCGGTCTGACACTGGCGGAGTATTACCGGGACATGGGCTATCATGTTGCTATCATGGCGGATTCCACCTCCCGGTGGGCGGAGGCGCTGCGTGAGCTGTCCGGACGTCTGGAGGAGATGCCGGCGGAGGAAGGCTTCCCGGCTTATCTGGCCTCCAAGCTGTCGGCCTTTTATGAGCGGGCCGGCATGATGCAAAACTTAAACGGTACCGAGGGAAGTGTTACCATCATCGGCGCGGTATCGCCCCAGGGCGGCGACTTCTCTGAACCGGTGACACAGAATACGAAGCGTTTTGTTCGCTGTTTCTGGGGACTGGATAAGAATCTGGCTTATGCGAGACATTTTCCGGCCATTTCCTGGCTGACAAGCTACTCGGAATATTTGAATGACCTGGGTTCCTGGTATACGGAAAATGTAGATAAAAAGTTCGTGGATTACCGAAACCAGATTGTTTATCTGTTGTCCCAGGAGAGCAGCCTGATGGAGATCGTCAAGCTGATCGGCGGTGATGTGCTGCCGGATGACCAGAAGTTGATTCTGGAGATTGCCAAGGTGATCCGTGTTGGATTTCTGCAGCAGAACGCGTTCCACAAGGATGATACCTGCGTTCCCATGGAGAAGCAGTTTAAGATGATGGAGATCATTCTGTATCTGTACCGCAAGTCCCGCTCTCTGATTTCCATGGGTATGCCGATGTCGGTGCTGAAGGTGGATCCGATTTTTGACCAGGTTATCGCCATCAAGTATGATGTGCCAAACGATAACCTGGCATTGCTGGACGAATATAAAACAAAGATTGATACGTTCTATGAGGGCGTCATTGAGCGGAACGCATAGGAGGGCTGTGAAATGGCAATTGAATATTTGGGTTTAAGTGCGATCAACGGCCCTATGGTGGTGTTGGAGGGCGTTTCCGGCGCAGCTTACGATGAGATCGTGGAAATGACCGTGGATGGAAATAAACGCAAGCTGGGCCGCATTATTGAGGTGTATGAGGACAAGGCTGTGATCCAGGTATTTGAGGGTACCGAGGGTATGGGCTTAAAAAATGTACACACCCGCCTGACGGGTCATCCGATGGAGCTTGGCGTGTCAACGGAGATGCTGGGCCGCACCATGAACGGAATCGGTGAGCCGATCGACGGACTGGGAGAGATTCTGCCGGAGAGGATGCTGGATGTAAATGGCAAGCCCTTAAACCCGGTGACCCGTGAATATCCGCGAAATTATATCCGTACCGGAATTTCTGCCATTGACGGTCTGATGACCCTGATCAGGGGACAGAAGCTGCCGATCTTTTCCGGAAACGGACTTCCGCATGATCAGCTGGCGGCGCAGATCGTGCAGCAGGCATCTCTGGGGGATGACTCTGACGAGCAGTTTGCAATTGTCTTTGCTGCCATGGGCGTGAAGCACGATGTGGCAGAGTTTTTCCGCCGGACCTTTGAGGAAAGCGGCGTTTCCTCTCATGTGGCCATGTTCATGAATCTGGCCAATGACCCGGTGGTGGAGCGTCTGATCACGCCGAAATGCGCGCTGACGCTGGCTGAGTATCTGGCCTTTGAGAAAAACATGCACATTCTGGTCATTTTAACGGATATGACATCCTTTGCGGAGGCTATGCGTGAGGTATCCTCTTCCAAGGGTGAGATCCCGTCCCGAAAGGGCTTCCCGGGATACCTGTACAGTGAGCTGGCAGCGCTTTATGAGCGCGCAGGCATTGTAAGAGGTGTGAATGGCTCCGTAACCCAGATTCCGATCCTGACGATGCCGAACGATGATATCACCCATCCGATCCCGGACCTGACCGGTTACATTACCGAGGGGCAGATTGTTCTGGACCGGGAGTTAAACGGCCAGTCAGTCTACCCGCCGATCAACGTACTGCCGAGCCTGTCCCGTCTGATGAAGGACGGCATCGGTGAAGGCTACACCCGGGCTGATCATCAGGCAGTGGCAAACCAGCTGTTCTCCTGCTATGCAAAGGTGGGAGATGCAAGAGCGCTGGCATCGGTCATCGGTGAGGATGAGCTGTCACCGCTGGATAAAAAATATCTGGTATTTGGCCGGGAGTTTGAGCATCGTTTTGTGGGCCAGGATCCGCATGATAACCGGAACATCATTACCACGCTGGATATTGGCTGGCAGCTTCTGGGCCTGCTTCCGAAGGAGGAACTGGACCGGATCGATACGAAGCTTCTTGCGCAGTACTATAAGGCAACAAAGCTGGATGAGAACGGGGAGCTGGTGGATGCAGAGTAAGGAGGGATCCGTATGAATCTGAATACTTTCCCGACAAAGGGAAACCTTATTTTGGCGAAGAATTCCCTTGCGCTGGCCAGCCAGGGCTATGAGCTGATGGACAAGAAGCGGAACATCCTCCTGCGGGAGCTGATGGGGCTGATCGATCAGGCAAAGGACATCCAGGCAGAGATCGACACGACCTTTACTGAGGCCTATAAGGCTTTACAGAAAGCCAATATCGAGCTGGGAATCGGTTTTATCCAGGATATTGCCGGGACGATTCCGGTGGACGATACGATCCGCATCAAGACCCGCAGCATCATGGGAACGGAGATTCCGCTGGTGCAGCATGAGCCGGTGCCTCTGACACCGGGTTACGCTTTTCTTAGCACCAGTCCGGCGCTGGATGAGGCCCGGATGCATTTTGAAAAGGTGAAGGAGCTGACGGTAAAGCTTTCCATGGTGGAAAACTCGGCCTACCGTCTGGCCTCCAGCATCAGAAAGACCCAGAAGCGGGCCAATGCATTGAAGAACATTACCATTCCGACATACCAGAATCTGGTAACAACGATCGGGAATGCGCTGGAGGAGAAGGACCGCGAGGAGTTTACGCGGCTGAAAGTAATCAAAAGGTCAAAAACAGGTTAAGGCTTCACAGAAATTGTGAACTGTGATAAAATATAGCGAACGGCGAGGAAATTGAGTGGTGCCGGTCGCGAAAATAAGGTCAACAGGGGGGTTCGGAATGAGGAACCCCTTTGTCATTTACACAGGAAGTGAGGTCAGAATTTTGACAACTGTAAATATACATAGAAGCTGGAAAAGAAGAGTACAGTGCTTTGGTGCAGCGCTTCTGGCTATGAGCATGCTGGCGGGCTGCGGTACATCCCAGACCGCAAAACAGGCAGAGAGTGAGAGCACCGAGGAGAATCTGGTCCTGATGGAGGAGACTCTGCCGCAGACCGCGGCAGATGAGACCGTTATGGCGCTGTCGCCGGACGGTCCGCTGCTTCCGTCTGTTGAGGGCGTGGACGCAGAGTACAGTGAGCCGATCCCGGATTATCTGCGTATCGGTGAAAAACACCCGATCGTCTTAAAGCTGCAGCAGCGCCTGATGGATCTGGGCTTTATGGATAACGATGAACCGACGGATTATTACGGGGAAGTGACCCAGAGTGCAGTCAAGATCTATCAGCGCCAGAACAAGCTGGCACAGGACGGTATCATCGGTCCGGATACCCTGGAGGCGATTCTTTCCCCGGATGCCAAGTATTATGCAGCCCAGAAGGGCGATGAGGGTACCGATATTACCCGTATCCAGAGCCGTCTGTATGAGCTTGGCTATCTGGCCAGCGACAGCGAGGTGACAGGCAGCTTTGGAGATGATACCGAAACGGCGGTTATGAAGATGCAGAGCGTGAACGGCCTGGAGCAGGATGGTAAGGTCGGAAGAAAAACCATGAACCTCCTCTACAGTGAGGATGTGAAGGCAAATATGCTGGCTTACGGAGAGAAGAGCGATCTGGTTCTGGCAGCCCAGAAGCGTTTGAAGGAGCTGGGATATATGACCACCGAGCCGGATGGCAGCTACGGAAATGATACGATCATTGCAGTCAAACAGTTCCAGTCCCGCAATGACCAGATTGTAGATGGTTATCTGGGACCGGCTACCCGTGTGGCGTTAAACAGTTCTGACGCGGTTCCGAACGGTCTGGCCCTTGGAGACAGCGGTGATAACATCCAGCGGGTACAGAACCTGCTCAGTAAGCTGGGATATCTGAAATCTGCCAATGTGACCGGTTACTATGGTGAGGTGACCGAGGATGCGGTCAAGCTGTTCCAGCGCACGAATGGACTGAGTGCGGATGGTGCGGTCGGTGTCATGACCATGGCAAAGCTGACCGGCGGAGATGCGAAGAAAGCACCGGCCCAGCCGAAGACGAATACCAGTAAAAACAACAGCAAAAACAACAGAAAAAATAATTCAAATGGCGGAAGCAAGGGCAATTCCGGCAGCACTGCTGTTCCGAATACCGGTGGTGCCAGCGGCGGCGCGAGTGCGCTTCTGGCGGTGGCAAGCTCCAAGCTTGGCTGTCCGTATGTATGGGGCTCCAAGGGACCGAACTCCTTTGACTGTTCCGGTTTCGTGTACTGGTGCTTAAACCAGGTTGGCGTGCGTCAGAGCTACATGACTTCTTCCGGATGGAGAAACGCGGGAAGATACACCAGGATCAGCAGCTTCTCTAATCTGCGTGCCGGTGATATCATCGTTGTAAGCGGCCATGTAGGAATCGTGGCAGGCGGCGGAACGGTTATTGATGCCTCCTCCGGTAACGGTAAAGTCGTTCATCGATCCTTAAGCTCCTGGTGGGCAAATAACTTTATCTGCGGATGGAGAATTTTCTAAAAATGCATTGTACCAAATCAAAAACTTTTCAAAAAAATAATTGACAAATGAAATAATGGTACTATAATGGCAGATATTCAAAGATTCACATCCAAATGCGTTGAACAGGACAAGGCTTTTTTGTCAGATGCGTTTTCAGAGAGCTTCCGGCCGGTGTGAGGAAGCAGCGCGGCAAAGGAGTTATCCCCTGCAAGCAGATTGTCTGAAATGCGAAAAGTAACGCTGGTGATACCAGGTGAAAGCAGACAGTAAGACAGTACGGAAACCCACCGTTAACAGGGCTCGTATTCATCCGGACTGAGAGACGGAGGATATGGTCAGAGAGGCTGATGGAATGTCAGCAAGGGAAGTGGTAACGCGGAGCGCGTATTTTATGATTAGCATATATGCCTTCGTCTTCCTGCGGAAAATTCTGCGGGAGGACGGAGGTTTTTCTTTTTTCCGCGTTATGGTTTTGAGAGGAGAGATCATTATGAATACACTTGTTATAGTATTAATCGCAGCTGTGTGTCTGTTCTGCGGATACACGTTTTACGGCCGCTGGCTGGCAAAGAAATGGGGGATCGACCCGAAGGCCAAGACCCCGGCAGTTGCTTTAGAGGATGGACAGGATTATGTGCCGACCGACGGCTGGACTGTTTTCGCACATCAGTTTTCCTCCATCGCAGGCGCAGGCCCTGTCACCGGTGCCATTCAGGCAGCTGCATTCGGATGGGTTCCGGTGCTTCTGTGGGTTATCCTTGGCGGCATCTTCTTCGGTGCGGTAACCGACTTCGGCGCACTGTATGCCAGTGTCAAGAATGAAGGTAAGTCCATGGGACTTCTGATCGAGAAATACATCGGCAGGACCGGACGGAAGCTGTTCCTTCTGTTCTGCTGGCTGTTTACTTTAATTGTTATCGCAGCATTCGCTGATATGGTTGCAGGTACGTTCAATGCTTACACTGTAGCAGATGGTGTGACCTCCCTTTCCCCGGCGGCACAGACCAACGGCGCGGCAGGTTCCATCTCCCTGATGTTCATTGTATTTGCCATGGTATTTGGTGTCATTCAGAAGCATCTTCATCTGACCGGCTGGAAAGAGACTCTGGCCGGACTGGCATGCACCGTTGCAGCATTTGCAATCGGTATGGCATTCCCGGTTGTAGCTGGTAAAGACACCTGGTCTTATCTGACCTTTGCTTACATCTTCCTGGCAGCTGTTATGCCGATGTGGCTCTTAATGCAGCCGCGTGATTTCATGACTACCTTCATGTTTGCAGGCATGATCATCGGTGCTGTTGTTGGCCTGGTGGTTGCGCATCCGACCATGAACCTTCCGGCTTACACCGGATTTAAGAATGCCAAGATGGGCGATATGTTCCCGATCCTGTTTGTAACCGTAGCGTGCGGAGCGGTTTCCGGATTCCACAGCCTGGTATCTTCCGGAACCTCTTCCAAGACGGTTTCCAATGAGAAGGATATGCTGAAGGTTGGTTATGGCGCCATGGTATTAGAGAGCCTGCTGGCTGTTCTGGCATTATGTGTAGCCGGTGCGGCAGCTGCAGCAGATGGTACCGCAGCAACCGGAACTCCGTTCCAGATCTTCTCTGCAGGTGTTGCAGGCTTCCTGGAGATGTTTGGTATCCCGGTTTATGTAGCACAGTGCTTTATGACCATGTGTGTATCTGCCCTGGCTTTAACCAGCCTGGATTCCGTGGCACGTATCGGACGTATGTCCTTCCAGGAACTGTTCTCTGCTGATGATATGGAGCATGCAGAGGGCTGGAGAAAGCTTCTTTGCAATAAGTACTTTTCCACTGTGGTAACCCTGGCCTGTGGCTTTATCTTAACCAAGATTGGTTATTCCAACATCTGGCCGCTGTTCGGCAGTGCAAACCAGCTGTTAAGTGCTCTGGTACTCATCACCCTGTGTGTATTCTTAAAGGTAACCGGAAGAGAGAACAAAACCCTGTTCCCACCGCTCATCATCATGCTGTGCGTTACCTTTACCGCACTGGTTGAGAGAACCATCGCCCTGGTACATGCTTTCGGTGCAGGTACCGCAGTCTTCATGGTAGAAGGCTTACAGCTGATCATTGCGATCCTGTTAATGGTACTGGGTATCATCATTGTGTACACATCCGGGAAGGAACTGTTTCAGAAGAAGGGTGTGAAGAACGCGCAGGTAAAGAATGCGTAAGAGTATATAGAATCGTAAATATAAGAAAGACGCAAGTCACAAAATATGTGGCCTGCGTCTTTTTTGAACTCAGATAGCTCATGCCGTCTGATCTGGTTTTTTAATCCCAAATCCCACGCGCACCTTGAACAGATCTCCATCAATTAAGATCTCGAAGGTTCCACCCTGGAGCTTTGTGAGGCTCTGGGCAATGGAGAGGCCGAGGCCGCTTCCTTCGGTGGTGCGGGAGACATCTCCGCGGACAAATCGCTCAGTAAGTTCATCACCCTGTACGTTTAACGGGTTTGCGGATATGTTTTTAATCGTAAAGTAAACTTTGTCGTCTTTCAGTTTCAGGTCAGTGTAGACCCGGGTGTGTTCCATGGCGTATTTGAACGCGTTGTTGTAGACATTTTCGAGGACACGCCAGAGGTGGCGCCCATCTGCCTCGATGAGAATGCTGCTTTCCGGCAGTGTGGACACCAACTCCAGGCTTCGGGTAGCAAATTTCTCTTCAAATTCGCCGTTGGTCTGCCAGATCATTTCTACAATGTCCAGAGTGGTCATCTCCAGCTTGACATTTCCGGAGCTTGCCTTGGAGGCTTCCACCAGGTCTTCGGTCAGATTTTTTAAACGCTGGGATTTCTGATCCAGGACTTTTAAGTATTCCCGGGCGCGTTCCCCCGGAATCTGTTCCCTCTTCAGCAGGTCTACATAGTTAATAATAGAAGTGAGCGGGGTCTTGATATCGTGGGATACGTTTGTGATCAGGTCGGCTTTTAGGCGTTCGCTCCTGACCTGCTCCTGAAGGGCACGCTCCAGTCCGGTTCCGATGCTGTTGATCATGTTGCCGACTCTCAGTTCCTTTCCCTCCAGACCGGCCAGATTCATCTGATAGCTGGTGTCACCGCCCGCAATTTTTGTGATGGCATCTGCAATCTGGTCTTCCTGCTGGGACTGCAGGAACAGTCGGTGAAAGGTCTTGTAATCCAGACCGACCAACAGGAGGAGCGTGATGATGCCGATAATCTTTGCGGACATATGGGACCGTAAGCAGACACATACAGCGATCAGGCTGATGCCGATGGCCTGTGCTGCAAGAAAGGCAGTAAACAGGCAGAAGAGCCGCCGGGAGTAGGTATGGTCTGCAAAATACAGGTTCAGATTTTTGAGGAAATGGTGAAGCATACTGTTTGTCCCCAGCTGGCGGCTCTTGTAGCGCCGCAGCATGCTGAATGCGCCGGTCATACAGCAGCCGTAGATGATCATGGCCCGCATCATCCGCTCGGCAAAGCCCCAGTCTTCAGTCCGGGCAACAAGATGGATCAGCGGATAACCAATCTTCTCTCCCAGAAATAGCATGAACATGGTGCTGACTGCTGTCAGCAGGATCCCGCTTTCGGTGGTGATCATGTCAAAGCCATGCAGGTACGGACTAGTACGGTCTTCTGTGCGGTAACCGGATACCAGGATCAGGTAGTACAGTGTCACCAGGCAGCCAATGATGCCGATAGTCAGGCTAAACATGGCCTCAACGAAGCGGCTGCGCAGATGGCGGTAATCGGCGGCCTGCCGGGCGTATACATCGTCTGCATCATATTGGGTATCTACGGCAACCGTCATGTGGTACCGGTCTGCGTCATTTGCGTTCAGCTGCTCCAGCTGGGCCATGACATTTTTGGGAAGTTCATCCAGATTGCTGTCAATGAGAATGGAACTGCTGTCCACAGAGCAATAACGGCCCAGGGACTTTAACTGGGCATCGGTCAAATCTCCTGCGTTGGAATACTCTGAGACTACAGTCTCATCATCCAGATAATCGATCCGGAATCGGAAGTTGGACGGATTCGACAGCAGACGGTAGTTTACAATGTAATATTCACTTAAGCAGTTTAATACCTCCCGGGACAGATCCAGCAGGGAAGAGAACGCATCGCCCGGTTCCTTTAAGGTGGCGTTGGGATCGTAGGCGCGCCAGTATACCAGCTGGTCTTTTGTTGTGGAGGCATCATCATAGATAAAGAGATCATTGACGACCTCAAACTGGTCATTTAAGTAAAATCCCTGGCTTTTGGCGTAACGCAGGACCTCTTCCAGAGTGTAGGTGATCTCCGGGCCGTTGTCGCGGCTGACGGCAAACATTTCTTTGGAGAGATCCAGATTGCCGTCTGTCTCAAAGACGTCGCGGTAGGCAACATATTTGAAAACGTGATCCAGATCCGCTTGGAACTGCTGGCGAAAGGCTGCGGAATCATCATATTTGCGGTCTAGGATCCAGGACATGCCGGAACCAATATTCGTGTTTAAGTACATAACGCTGATGGAGAGAATAGCCATGAACAAAAACAGGATGTGCAGAAACACAGCAATGTTCTTTTTGATCCGCATGGAATAATCTTTCAGTCTCATGGGCAGCTCCTACTGTTTTTCGATTTTGTAGCCAACGCCCCAGACTACCTTTAAGTAGCGCGGCTCCCGCGGATTGATCTCAATTTTTTCGCGGATGTGGCGGATATGTACGGCAACCGTGTTGTCGGCACCAATGGCCTCCTCGTTCCAGATCTGCTTGTAGATCTCATCGATGGAGAAAACCTTGCCGGCATTTTTTGTGAGCAGTAGCAGAATGTTGTATTCGATGGGAGTCAGTTTAATTGGTTCGTCATCCACAAATACTTCCTTGGTATCATCGTTGATGGTAAGGCCGCCGCATTTGTATACGTTTTCATTGCTGCTTTGGTTTAAGTTGCCGAGCTGTGTATAACGGCGAAGCTGGGATTTGACGCGGGCAACCAGCTCCAGCGGGTTAAATGGTTTGGACAGGTAATCATCTGCACCGATGTTTAAGCCAAGGATCTTGTCGGAATCTTCGGATTTCGCGGAGAGGATAATGATGGGGATACTGCTGGTCTCACGTACCTTTAACGTGGTGCGTATGCCATCCAGGCCCGGCATCATGACATCGATGATCATAAGGTCAGCATGTTCTGTTTCTAAAATTTTCAAAGCATCGTAACCGTCATAGGCTTTCAAGATGTGAAAGCCTTCGCCGGTCAGGTAAATATCTATCGCATCAACGATTTCTTTATCGTCGTCGCATACTAAAATAGTCTGCATGATTGTCCTCCTTTGGCGGGTATGCGTATGGTACTTGCGTCGGACTGCCGCATACGTGCGGTACGGCAGCGTCACATCTCTTAGTATATATCAAAAAGGGCCTTACCGCAATCGGCAAGACCCTTATCTTTTGACCTACTGATAATCACATACGTTCAGCCAGCTTTGAAGCAGTTCCTGTTCTTCCGGACGTTTCTTCGTGAGCTGTGCTGCGGCTACCAGAGGCAGCCACTGCTGTACATAGCGTTTGGCGGTACCGGTTTTCTCGCAGAACAGATCCATGTACTTGTCTGCTGCTGCCTGATCGGACAGACAGAACAGAAGATAGGTTCTGGCTACATCTGCGCTGGCATTGCCCTGGGTTGCGTGAACCCAGTCAACTACATACATGGTGCCGTCTTCCTTCACGATGATGTTGTCTGGCTGGAAATCTCCATGGCACAGTTTGATGTGCTTCGGGGTGCTGTCAAGGCGGGTAAGAAGATCGTAACGGTTGACAGGATCTAATTCTTCCATCTCAGAGATCTGCCGCGCCATTTTGTCTTTTAACTTGTTCAGTAATGGACAGGTCTTGGAATGAATCATCAGCTGCAGTTCAACCATCTGATTCAGATATTCATCGCGCTTATCCGGATTTTCCTTCATAAGCTCTGTGAGTGTCTTTCCTTCGATGTAGTCTCTGGTAATGGACCAGCAGCCGTCTTCTTCGACAGAGACTGCCTGAACGGACGGAATGTTGATGCCGCCAATGGCCTCAACTCGTGCGCTAATCAAAGCTTCGTTTAAAACCTCTGCTTTCGGGAAACCCTTGCAGAAAACTTTTACTGCTTTATCGCCATCGCGATAGACACTTTTGGTCGCGTTTTTGGAAATTAATGCTCTTGCCATACGAAACTCTCCTTCCTTAATTGTGTTACTGATGCTTGCCGTCAGGTTTGCTAATCGGATCATCAATAGGTCGGTTCCTATTTTACTACAAAGCTGGAAGAATGTCACCAACTTTGTGATAATATTTTAACGAAATGCGAGGCCTGTTTGTATCCGCTGCTGACGGTATCCGGTTGTTGGGTGTTATGAGAAGCGAAGGATTGCAGTTCCGTATGCTGGCAGCGGCAGGGATACGGAATATGGCTGGCCGTCGCACTCGGATTTGACTGCTTTTAAGACCGGAGCCTTCTCTCCGGTTTTGTAAGAACCGTGCTCGTTATCAAGGATTACGGTATAATTGCCGCGTTTCGGAACGCCGACCCGGTAATCCGGCCGTGCTACCGGTGTGAAGTTACATACGAACAGGAGACTCTTTTTGTGGTTCTTCGCGTAGCGCACGAAGCTGTAAATGCTGCGGTCTCCGTCGTTGGCATTGATCCAGGAAAAACCGTCCCAGTCATCATCGGATTCATAAAGTGCCGGGTATTTCTGATAAATATGTAACAGGTCGCGCACATAATTCTGCAGGTCCTTATGCAGGTCTTCCTCAGTCAGGTGCCAGTCCAGACTAACCTTTTCATCCCACTCGTGAAGCTGGCCGAAATCCTGTCCCATGAACAGAAGCTTCTTGCCCGGATGTCCCAGCATGAAGGTGTAGCCGGCTTTCAGATTGGCAAATTTATCACCAAAGAGGCCGGGCATTTTGTTGATCATGGAGCATTTTAAGTGGACCACTTCATCATGGGAAAGTACCAGAATAAAGTTCTCGCTGTTAAAGTAGGTGAGACCGAAGGTCATCTTATGATGATTAAATTTGCGGAAGTATGGGTCCAGCTTCATATACTCCAGGAAATCGTGCATCCAGCCCATGTTCCATTTAAAGGTGAAGCCCAGCCCGCCCTCCTTCGGGTCGTGTGTGACTAACGGCCATGCAGTGGATTCCTCGGCAATGACCATGGCGCCGTGGCCGCGCTGGACCACAACCGTGTTTAAGTGACGGAAAAATTCAATGGCTTCCAGATTCTGGTTGCCGCCGTACCGGTTTGGCACCCACTCGCCATCCTTGCGTCCGTAGTCGAGATAGAGCATGGAAGCTACCGCATCCACGCGCAGGCCATCTACATGAAACTGCTCGATCCAGTAGAGGGCGTTGGCAATGAGGAAGTTGGAAACCTCATGCTTCTCATAGTCGAAGACTTTGGTACCCCAGTCCGGGTGTTCGCCCTTGCGCGGGTCTGCGTACTCAAAGAGCGCCTGTCCGTCAAAATCAGCAAGGCCGTGGGCATCCCGCGGGAAGTGGGCCGGAACCCAGTCCAGGATGACGCCGATGCCTTTTTTGTGCATATAGTTTACAAAATATTTGAATTCCTCCGGGGTGCCATAGCGGGAGGTGGGAGCATAATAGCCGGTTACCTGATAACCCCAGGAGCCATCGTACGGATGCTCTGCAATCCCCATCAGTTCTACATGGGTGTAGCCCATCTCCTTCACGTAGGCGGCCAGCTCGGCGGCAGCTTCCTTATAGGTATAATAGCCGTCCTTTTCCGGGCGGTTTTTCTTTTTCCAGGAGCCCAGGTGTACCTCATAGATGCTCATGGCCGCCTCGCGCGGGTTGGTGTTTTCACGTTTCTGTACCCAGGTGCCATCCGTCCAGCGGAACGTGTCGTTGAAGGCAGTAATGGATGCCGTGCCAGGCCGGTATTCGGCGTACTGGGCAAACGGGTCAGCCTTAAAAATGACCTTGCCGGTCTGGGTAGTGATGGCAAATTTATAAAGCTCGCCCGGTTTGATGCCGGGAATAAAGCGCTCGTAAATGCCGGAGGTTTCCAACACCTGCATAGGGCAGGCATCGGGATCCCAGTTATTAAAGTCACCTACTACGCTGACAGATGCAGCGTGTGGAGCCCATACCGCAAAATAATAGCCGTCTTTGCCATCGAAGGTTTTCGGGTGGGCGCCGAGTTTGTTGTAGATCTCATAGTGGGTACCTTCTCCGAACAGGTAACGGTCACCGGCGGTGATAAAGCCGGTCTCGGTCTGCTTTTTCTTATCTCTGACTGCCATAAGGTCAATCCTCCCTGATCTTTAAGACAACACTGCTGTTGCCCGGTAATGTAAGATTTAATGTTCCGTTCTCAACTGGAATGATGGAGCCGTCCATCAGATTTTCTGCCTGGGAAGCATGCAGCGGGACTGGGATAGAAAGGCGGCTTTCCTGGTCATCACTGTTGGCTGCGGTGATGCAGATACTTCCCTGGGCATGTCTGGCGAAGGCGTACTGCCGGTTGGTGAGCAGCAGTTCCTGATAGCGTCCGCCGTGAAACTCCGGATTTTTCGTGTGGATGCGGGCCAGCTTTGCGATCAGGTCCGTAAGATCACTGTGCTTTGCTTCGCCCTCTTTCAGGGTGATGCAGGGACGCAGGGCTGCATCGCTTTCGCGGGTCCTCATGCCTTCCAGCCCCCACTCGCCTCCATAATAGATGGAAGGAATGCCCGGAAGGGTGAAGAGCAGTGTCCATGCCAGCGGCAGATGTGCTTTTTTGTTTAGCTTGCTGGCAATGCGGTTTTCATCGTGATTGTCCAGGAAGGTGTAAAGCCTGGTGCCAATGGCTTCCAGTCTCCGCACATTGTGGGCAATCTCAAAGAAGTTGTGGTCATTGAGCCCGGAGTACAGGCTCTTATGTAATTCGTAGTTGGTGACGGAATGCAGCATGCCATCGTTCACCCATCGGCTGTATTCCCCGTGGATCACCTCGCCCATGAGCCAGAAATCCGGCTTCATGGAAGCGGTCTGGGTGCGCATCTCCTGCATGAATCCGAAATCCATGACATTGGCGCAGTCTAAACGGATGCCGTCAATGTCAAATTCGGAAATCCAGAAGCGGATGACATCGAACAGATACTGCTTTACCTCCGGATTCTGCAGATTCAGACAGGGCAGCTCGAAATGTCCCTGCCATGCTTCATAGCCGAAACCATCGTTGTAAGGGCTGTTCCAGCCAAAGTTCACGCCCTTGTACCAGCCGCAGTAGCGGGAACCTTCGCGGTTCTTCTGAATATCCCGGAATGCGAAAAACTCGCGGCCGGTGTGGTTAAATACTCCGTCTACGACTACCCTGATGCCTGCCTCATGGCAGAGTCTCGTGAAATGGCGGAAGCCTTCGTTTGTGCCAAGCCTGCGGTCTGCAAGCCTGTAATCCCGGGTGTCGTAGCCATGGGAGGAGGACTCAAAGAGCGGTCCGATGTAAAGGGCGGTGCAGCCTGTGGCTTCCATGTGGGCAACCCATTGGTTCAGTTCCGGAAAGCGGTCGGCTGCGGCGTCTTCGGTGTTGACGAATGGCGCCCCCAGCATACCCAGCGGGTAAATGTGATAAAAAACTGCTTTGTCATACCATGATGCCATAAATATCAAGTCCTCCTGATTACATAGTTTCGTTTTTTAAAAATCCAGCCGTTCCAGAAGCTTGAAGCGCCGGAGCAGAAACTGATAGCGGAGCCAGACTGCATTCAGCTCGTAGATACAGCAGTCGATCAGTGGTGGCTCTGTCACCTGATCGAACTGGTTTAACAGGGATTCCATTTTTTGCTGGGTCTGATGGATTTCTGCCTTCAGTTTCAGGTTTTCCCCGGCTGATGCCTGGTGGCGGCCAGGGAAGAATGGTCTGTTGTTTTTCATAGCTTTACACTCCTTTTGGAATGTAGTATCTGGAATACATGGAAAAAATATACGCGTTTATTACGGTTTCTGGCTGAAGATTTCTTCGACCAGGTAGCCAAGTTTCATCAGCTGCCTTGTGCAGTCCATAAAGGTGAGACGGTAGTAATTGGAAGTACCGGACTGGGTAACTTCTACCAGTCCGCAGCTTTTCATGATCTTTAAATGATGTGAGATAGCCGGTCTGGACAGATTGGTCTGCCGGGTGATCTCGTTGACGTTCAGCCCTTCCGTGTGACCGTTCTGGGAGGCAATGCACAATGCTTCGATGATGTTTAAGCGGACCTCATCTCCGAGGGCGATAAACAGCGGCATACAGCTGTGAAACAGTTCCTGTAGTTCTTTGGAGTCCGCCATACAAACCTCCTTTGGTTTAAAAAATTGAACTAAGTTCATTCTATCACGACAGATTGTTCACGTCAACCAAAATAAATGGATCAAAAACAAAGTTTTTCGTCAAAATGTCCTAAGATGCGCAAAAAAATACCGCCTGGTCTTTGGCCAGACGGTGTGGAACGCAGAGCGGCAGTTACTCATCGAAGTCGGTTTCAAATATACCTTCCGGGGTGCGCATGGTGAGGATACCCAGATTAAATGCTTCGTCGGAAATGGTGATGTGATATTCAAATACCACATCCTCTTCAAATTTGGAGAGAACAACATAATCTCCGTTTTCTTTTCCTTCGATCTGATCGCAGATGTCGTTGTAGACGGCTTCACCGGAGATTTCACGCGGGTATCCGGATGCTTTGATCTTTGCTTCAATGGCTTCATATAATTCATTCATGGTGATGGTACTCCTTTTCTTGATTCCGATAGCTTCAGTATAACATCTTCACAGGATGATGTCCAATTATTTGGAGAGAGCAGGTGCCGGCTTAGAAGCCGGATCATACAGTCGAACTTTGTCGTTTTATGCAGGATGTGTATATTGACGGAAATCCTGATCTCCGGTATGATAAGTCCACAATCAACGCATCGGTCTGATGCGAAGTCTGGCAGCGCCGCTTAAGTTATGGCAGCGCCTGCCGGATATCAATGTATGATCTCAGCCGTTTCGGCAGAATTTTCATGATGGATTTTACAGCAGGCAGCAGCCTGGTATTTGAGACAGGTATGTGCCGGAAAAGGTGGTGGTATCTCGTAGAATATGGGACAGAACATCTGATATTATGCGCAGGTGTAATGGTGTGTGCGTGGACGGATCTGAAATATGGAAAGGTAAGGAATTACTGGCTTTGGCTGCTGACTGTTGCCGGTGTGCTGCATAGAGGCTCTGCATTTTTTTTCGGTGCAGTATTATTTCTGGTAGCAGGAATGTGCCTGTTCCGTTTTCGTGTTATGGGCGCAGGGGATGGTAAGCTGATGGCTGTGATTGGCGGTTATCTTGGTCCTTTGCCGGGATTTTACGCGATAGCGCTGGGGTTTTTGACAGGAGCCGTATGGAGCCTGTGGAGAATGAAACGCTACGGTGTGGCAGCAGAGCGGTTTAATTATATGAAACGCTATGTAGAAATGGTGACTGCCAGCCGGAACATTCAGCCATATGATTCCCTGGATCAGCCGCAGGCGGTTCATCATATCCCGTTTGCAGTTTGCCTGGCGGCCGGTGTGCTGGGGTATTTGTTCCTTTCCTGGTGTGGTTTTGGGGTAACTGTTCAGTAGGTCTGCGCACTTGTTTGCGCTGACCGTGAGAACACATGGGAATGATGAAAAGGGGGAAGATGATGAAAAAGATTATGGCAGTCTACGATGCAGACTCCCGGTATGCAGACCGTCTGGCAGAGTTCGTGAATCAGAGAAGTCAGGTTCCGTTCCAGGTGGTCGCTTTTACCAGTCTGGAAAAACTAAAAGAGTTTGCAGCGCGCGAGAAAATTGATCTGCTGCTGGCTGGCAGCGGAGTAGAGAAGGAGCAGCTTGACGGGATCCCGGCAGCGCAGGTTGTGTGGCTTAGTGAGAATGGGGTGGCTGAAGAGGGCGAGGCCGTGGTTTATAAATATCAGGCATCGGACGATCTTCTGAGGGAAGTAATGTCCTGGTATCGGCCACAGGAGATTCCGGTACTCATGACAGCCGCAGGCAGACGCAGCAGGATCACAGGAGTATATTCACCAATCGGACGGTGCGGAAAAACCAGTTTTGCGCTGACGCTGGGGCAGGTACTGGCCCGGGAGGAAAAGGTGCTTTATATCACACTGGAAGAATTTTCCGGTCTTTCTGCATTGACAGGGACCGTGTATACAGGCGGTCTTTCCGATCTGCTTTATTATTATACCCAGCGCGAGTACAGTTCAGTACGCCTGGGAAGTGTTACCTACAACTGGGGGGAGCTGGACTATATTCCTCCGGTGACTTATGCAGAGGATAAGAATGGAATCCGCCAGGAGGTGTTTTCCGGACTAGTGCAGCGGATCGCAGCGGATGGAACTTACGAAGAGCTGATCCTGGATGTGGGAGGATTTTGCGGAGGTTCAGAAGAACTTCTTGGCATTTGTGATGTGGTCTATGTACCGGTAAAAGATGATGTAGTATCTACGGCAAAGCTGGAAGAATGGAAAACATATCTGAACCGGTCAGGACGCAGTGCAGTCTGGGAAAAGCTGCGGTTTTTAAAGCTCCCGGAACCGGGGCCGCTTCCAGCCAGGGAAAGCTATCTGGAACAGCTTTTATGGAGTGATCTGGGAGATTTTGTCCGGGAATTAAGATAGCGCCGGTACCTGGGCCAAAACGAAGCCTGCGCTGCAAAACAGGTGCAGCAGCGAAAAATGGGAAGAAGGGGATGGTGAAGCTGGTGGAGAATACGGAGGAAACGGTCCATGCAAAGAAACTGCTGGACGAGCTGCGCAGCGAGGTGCGGGAGGCGCTGAGCGGTTTTGAGCAGATTGGGGATGACGAACTGTATGACTGCATTGAACAGGCCGTTGCCGGAGTGGCAGAGCGGCAGTATCTGCCCCTGGGACAGAGGATTGATTTGAAAAACAGGCTTTTTGACAGCTTCCGGCGACTGGATATCCTGCAGGAACTGGTGGATGATCCGGAGGTGACGGAGATTATGGTAAACGGAAAGGATCATATTTTCGTGGAACGGAGCGGCAGGCTGGAACGCTGGGATCGCAGCTTTGAACAGGTGGAGCAGCTGGAGGATATGATCCAGCAGATCGTCAGCAAAATTAACCGTGTTGTAAATGTGAGCAGGCCGATCGCGGATGCACGTCTGGTGGAGGATGGTTCGCGTGTGCACATTGTGCTTCCGCCAATTGCCTTGGATGGACCGGTTGTGACGATTCGAAAATTTCCGGAGCCAATTACCATAGACCGGCTGATCCGTTATGGATCCCTGACCCGTGAAGCCGCTGATTTTCTGGAAAAGCTGGTCCGGTCCGGGTATAACATTTTTATCAGCGGTGGGACCGGATCCGGCAAGACTACATTTTTGAATGCCTTATCTGCCTATATTCCGGAAACTGAGCGGGTTATTACCATAGAGGATTCCGCAGAATTGCAGATTACCCAGATTCCCAATCTGGTTCGTCTGGAGACCCGCAGAGCCAATGCAGAGGGAGAAGGCGCTGTAGAGATCAGTGACCTGATCCGTGCATCACTTCGTATGAGACCTAATTATCTGATTGTCGGGGAGGTGCGCGGAAAGGAATGCCTGGATATGCTGCAGGCACTGAATACCGGACATTTTGGCCTGTCCACCGGACATGGAAACAGTGCTAGGGATATGCTGTCGCGCCTGGAAACCATGACGCTCATGGCAGCAGATATTCCTCTGACTGCGGTGCGGGGGCAGATTGCCTCTGCAATCGATATTCTGGTGCATCTCGGCAGGCTGAGGGACAGAAGCCGGCGGGTGCTGGAAATTACGGAAGTAACCGGATACGCGGAGGGCGAGATTCAGTTAAATCCGCTTTACCGGTTTGAGGAAAGGGGAGATGAGGATGAGGACAGGAGCCCGGGCGGCGCAAAGCAGGGCGTCCGCGGCAGCCTCACAGCAGTCGGAACGCTTGCAAGGCAGGAAAAGCTTCATGCAGCCGGTTACAGCCTGTAAGCAGCAAATTGACTATGGTACCTATCATTTATCATTTCAGGAAGTACTGCTGGCATTGGGAAAAGGCGCGGCAGTGAGTGCATTGTTTGCCTATATTTTCTATCGAAGCATGCTGGCATTCGGATTTATGCTTCCGCTGTGCTGCGGAATCCTCATATGGCGGGAACGCAGACAGCGTTTAAAACGGCGCAAACGCATGCTGGCACAGCAGTTTAAGGAAGCAATGGTCATTCTGGCGGCTTCTTTAAGTGCAGGCTATGCCGTGGAAAATGCCATGGCGGTAAGCCTGGAGGAATTGCGGCTCCTCTATGGGGAGCAGGGACTGATCGTCCGGGAGTTTTCCGGCATGGTGCAGCAGATCCGCACAAACCGGAATGTAGAGCAGGTGCTTGCGGAGTTTGCCGGGCGCAGTGGCCTGGAAGATGTGCAGAACCTGGCTGAAGTCCTCGGCATTGGAAAGCGGACAGGAGGTGATCTGGGAAGTATCATGCGCCATACGGCAGAAGTGATCCGGGATAAGATGCAGGTAAAGGAAGAAATCATCACGCTGACCACGTCACGTCAGTTTGAGCAGAAGATCATGAATATGATTCCGTTTTTTATCATTGTTTATGTGGAAGGAAGCTCACCGGGATTTTTTGATCAGATGTATTGCACGGGAATGGGACGGGTGCTGATGACGATGTGCCTGATTTTGTATCTGACTGCGTTCTGGCTCTCAGAGCGGATTCTGGATATAGAGGTGTGAGCATGAAATTGAGAAAACATGTAAATTCTGAAATGGACAAGAAGAGAGTATCATCTGAAGCGGGAGGATCACAGAAAAAAAGTCGGCTGTCGGCTGCAGCATGCGTGGGAGTAAGTCTGATCCTGTGGGGATATCTGAGGTGGTTTGGGCCGGGGCAGGACATGCAGCTGGCAGGTGGCCTGGTGGAGCGGGAGGGTTACGGAGGAACACAGAAGGAGCAGGAGCTGATTGTGAGCGGTCTTGGAGAAGAAGAGCAGACCGTAACCGTAAAAATAAGCCCGCGAGTGTATACAAAAGAAGAGGCGGACGATGTCTTTTATGGAGCTATGGAACAGCTTGGGGAACAGATACTGGGAGAGAATGAAAGTCTCGACGCAGTGACAGAAAATCTGGTACTCCCTTCCTATCTGAGAGAAAGCGGTGTGCAGATCCGCTGGCATTCTTCGGAGCCGGAACTATTATCTTCCTCAGGTATAATTGAAGGCGAGGTGCTGAAACGTCAGGAGGTTTTGCTGCAGGCAGAGCTTCGTACCGGTGATTTTCAGGCGGATTTTGAAATACCGGTCACATTGCTGCCTAAATCCCGGAGCCAGGAAGAACGGTTGCTGCGGACATTTTCTGAAGAGCTTGTCCGGCTGGATGAACAGCAGAAAAACGAAGCATACCTGAAACTCCCTGTGGAATATCAGGGAAAAACGCTTTCTTACCGGCCGGCGGAAAAACAAAATTATGGAGTGATTCCGTTTCTGGGAATCCTGATGGCCGCGCTTTTCGTTCTGCGCGAAGATTCAGAGCGGAAGGAACGGGAGAAAAAGCGGGAACAGCTGCTGCTTCTGGATTATGCAGAGATGGTTTCCAAGCTGCAGGTGCTTGTAGGTGCCGGCATGACGGTGCGCAATGCATGGGGCCGTATGGTACATGATTATGAGAACACAGATTTCAGAAAGGAACGTCCGGTCTATGAAGAAATGCGGCAGACCTATTACCAGATGGAAAACGGAACATCAGAGGGTGCGGCATACCGGGAATTTGGCCGAAGATGCCGTCTGCAGCCTTATTTAAAGCTGAGCAGTATTCTGGAACAAAACCGGAAAACAGGAACGAAAAACCTGCGGGAGCTTTTGCGTACAGAGGTGGAGGATGCTTTTGAAATGCGGAAAAATCTTGCCAGGAGAATGGGGGAGGAAGCCGGGACGAAGCTTCTGCTGCCGCTGTTTCTGCTTTTATTGATCGTCATGATCTTTATTATGGTTCCGGCTATGATGACAATGGGGTAAGTACAAAACAGATGCAGAAACAATGAGATTGCCGGCAAATGACGGCGAAAGACAAGGGAGGAAAGTATATGGAACAGATGAAAAACCGGAAAGAACATGAAGCAACAGAGAAATTTGCCAATGGTCTTGCTGATGAGTTTAGGGCCTTCTGGGCAGACGAGGATGGAGTCGGTGTGATCGAGGTGGTCCTGATCCTGGTTGTGCTCATTGGTCTTGTGATTATTTTCAAGACCCAGATCCGGAAATTGCTGGAGACCATTTTCAAACAGATTGAAACTCAGTCAAAAGAAGTGTATTAGCGTATGACCGGGAAGCGGGAGCTGGGCGGGCAGGTTACCGTGTTTGTCAGCATGATCATGATGATCCTCTTTGCGTTTCTGTGCGTGCTCCTGGAATCAGCGCGCACAGCCGGCGCAAGATGGTATCTGCAGATGGCGGCATCTTCTGCAATGGATTCGGTATTCAGCCAGTATCACAGAGGGCTTTGGGATAACTACTGTCTGCTGTTTGCGGAATACGAGAGCGGGGAGGAAATCGAAGCAGATTTTGCCGGTTTTCTGACTCCTTATCTGGAAACGGATAACTGGTATCCCATGGCATTGCAAGAGACGCAGGCCGAGGAGATTGTGCGGGTTACGGACGGACATGGAAAATATCTGGAAAAAGAGATTCTGGATTATATGAAGTACGGCATCTGGAATCCGGATTTCAGGGGAGATGAAGCAGAGCAGCTATGGGACCAGGACCAGGAGGCGGAAGCTGTGACCGAGATGGCAGAGACTTATCGGAAGCGGACTAAGGACATGTGGAAGCTGGAAAAGATCCTGGAATCCATCAGTGAAAATCTGGAGAGTGAGCGAATCAGCCAGAATGAGGGCTTAAGAGCACTTTCTTCTTATGATGGAGACGGATTCCGGCATGAAGCAAACCAGATGATCCGGGAGTTAAAAAAGATGCCGGGACTGGTGAAAAAATATGAAAAAGAAGCAGATAAGCTGGCAGAAACGCTTGCAGCTGACCGGCAGAACCAGGAGGAACGGGAGGATCGGCTGAGCGCGGAAACGGCAGATGCCCTGGATGAGGAAATCAGTGAGTATGAAGCATATGTCGCGGAGGATGGCAAGCGCCGTCAGGAGGTGCGCGATCTTGATCCATGGTCGGCAGAAACGATCCGGAGACTGGAGAATCTGATTGAAGAGTCTTATGAGGTGGAACGCGAGATCGAGGAGTGGGAGGACGATGATGACGATGAGGATAGTGACAGTGAACCGGATTATGAAAGCCTGTGGAGGCCGGTGCGAAATGGTTTGCAGAGTATCAAAATCCCTGCGCTGTCATTTGCGCATGGAGTCAAGGATAAAGAAACCGAAAATTTGTTAAAACAGGTAGAGCAGCTTTATCAGGAAGGACTACTGGAACTTCTGGTGCCGGAAGGGCAGACAGTCTCGAAAAAAACTGTTGAGACTTCGCTGCTGCCATCTGAGGCAGAAAGCTACGATGAAGAAAGCGGAAGCGGCAGCATGGCGGAACACATCCTGGTGAATGAATACTGTGGAAAATTTTTCAGACAGTTTTGTACAGAAGAAACCGCATCCGGACATGCACTTGATTATGAGCTGGAGTATCTGATCTGTGGAAACCCAAATGATTCGGACAATCTGAGTGGTGTGGTGCACCGGCTTCTGGCTGTGAGGGCTGGTCTGAACCTGATTCATATTCTTCGGGATAAAGGAATGAGGAAACAGGCAAGAACGCTGGCAACTGTGATTACGGGAGCAGCAGCCATAACTCCGCTGGTTCTGGTAACAACCTTTTTTGTCATGTCGGTATGGTCTCTTGGGGAAGCACTGATGGATGTGAAGGGACTGCTGGCAGGGAAAAAAGTGAAACTGGTCAAGAAAAAGGATGACTGGACGCTTACGATAGAAAACCTCATAAGCATGGCAAAAAACAGAAACCTGGATGCGGGCGGCGGTGACAGCGGTCTTTCATATCTTTCCTGGCTGAAAATCCTGCTGTTCGTAACACCGATGGTCCGTCAGGATTACCGGATCATGGATGTGATCGAGTTGAATCTGGCACAGGGGAAAAGCGGCTTTTGCATGCGCAATGCGGTATATCAGGTTCAGATGTCGGGGAATGTCTGTGGGAAGCATCTTTTTTTCTCTCCGGCTTTTGTGGGAAACCTGACCGGAAATCGTGATTACAGTATGATGATGACAGTAAAGGCCGAACGCCGGTACTGATAGAAATTTGCTGTGATAAATTCTTTTGGGAAGGGAGGTGAAAAGGAATGCTTTGCTGGAAGAAACACAGCAGTGAGGAGCAGACAGAGCAAAATAATAAAACAAATGTACCTCTCCAAGTACGAAGCCCCTTTTATGTAAGAAAACGAAGTATGCTCCGTAAGGCAGAATGTGGTCCGGTCAGCAGAGCATTCCCTTTCATCTCCCGGAAACAGAGAAAATCTGAAAATCAGAGGAAAATGAAGGCTTCCATGACACTGGAAGCGGCGTTTACCCTGTCGCTTCTGATTTTTGCGTCCGTCAGCCTGATGCTTCCTGCAAAAATCATGATAACTGAGCGGAAAATGCAGGCGGGACTGGAGAGCGCCGGAGAAGAACTCAGTCAGTTTGCCTATCTTCTGGATAGCCTGAACGAAGAAAAACAGGAAAATAGTTCAGGTGCCGGAGAATCAGATAAGACCTTCTGTCTCAATGCGGAGCAGGCAGCAGCTCCGCTTTATGCCCGTGCAAAAGTGATGTCTTACTGCGATACAGAACGGATATCACATATCAGTATGCGGAAATCTTCAGTGCGGAAGGAGGATGAGATTCTGGATCTGGTGATGGACTATGAGATATCCATGCCATTTCCGGTGTTGGGCCTTTCCTCCCTGCACCGTACGATACGCTGCAGGCGCAGATGCTGGACCGGGCGTGAGGGCCGATATGGGGAGCGTGATTCGGACGGCGGAGAAGATGAGCAGATTGTCTATATCGGAAAGAACAGTACGCGGTATCACCCGGACCGGAACTGCCATTATCTTTCAAATCGTCTGACAGCTGTGTCGTGGGAGCATATGGCAGAGAAGCGTAATATAAATGGAGGAAAATATTATCCGTGCGTTTCCTGTGGGAAGGAGGCCGCAAAGGGCAGTACGGTTTATATCATGTCGAGCGGCAGCCGTTATCACAGCAGACAGGACTGTAAGTCGATCACGGCGTATGTGCGGGCGGTAAGACGAAAGGATGTAAAGCATCTGGGTGCGTGTTCATACTGCGGTGGGTGAACAAAACGAGGAGCACGTTGGCCTGGAATGCGAAATACAGGAAAGAGGGTATGTGATCTGATATGGGAATTTTAAATTTTGCAGTGCAGGCAGTGCGGCTTGGTATATTTATGCTTTTTCTGCTTATGGCAGCCTGGCAGGATTTCAAAACAAAAGAGATACATGTGAGACTTTTTTTGATATTTGGCGCGGCAGGTCTGGGCTTTTGCTGTTTATCGGGAGTGGAAACGGCAGCAGATGTACTGGCATCGGCGCAGAGCCAAAGGCTGCTGCCGGAGCTCTGGGAGAATGTATTTCAATCGTTTCTGTTAGGGCAGCTGCCAGGGCTGGCGCTGTTTCTTTTTTTCAAATACGGAGAAGAAATTGGTAAAGGAGACTGCTGGTTTTTTCTGATATGTGGCTGGTATTTGGGATTATGGGATACGATCTTTGTTCTTGGAGGAGCAGTGCTGATATGCGGACTTGCCGGACTTGGATATTATGTGAGCGGATGCATACAGGGAAGCCAGACGGGCCGGATGCGGAGAAAGATGCAGTGGCCGTTTTTGCCGTTTGCAGCAGTACCGGGGATATGGATTGCGGCTGTCCGCCTCAGAGATATCATCCGGATGACAGCAATGCTACGCCGTTTTTGCCTATGAACGTATTTTTGCATACATTTACTGCCGGAAGAGAAAAAAGCCTGTGTGCCAGCATTACTGTAGAGGCAGCGGGAGTCATGGCAGTTGTACTGTTTACGATCATGGTGCTGATGGGACAGGCTATGAGCTGGAGTGCCCGGGCAGGCGGGATGTTTGCTCTGCATGAGACGGTAGAGCGGGAGCGACACCAGATTGAACATGCAGAGGAAAGAAGGATAAAACGGCAGGCAGAAGGAAACGAATGGAATCTGGAAATTTCAGCACCTGTATTCCGTCCGGAAACAGCATTGAGAATGTGGGGGTTGGTGGAGGATATAACAGAATGAATATCAGTTATCAGAGAGAAATGAAACGAAATTATCTGATCGTGGAGACAGAAAAACGGGATGAGATTCCATTTGAGCAGAATATGCTGGAACAGAACCAGATTGATGGAGTTCTTCATTTTCAGGTGCGGAAAAAAGATACGGATATCCGCTTTTTTTATGAGATCACATCAAAACAGCCGCTTTTCCGTCTTTTGGAAGGACAGTCGGTACAGGCCGGGCAGATCCGGACGCTGGTGAGGGGAATTGCGTATGCGCTGGAGCATATGGAGCAGTATCTGCTGAGTGAAAACTGTGTACTGCTTACTCCGGAGTATTTATATGTCGAGCCGGAAAGCCTGAAAGTCTGGTTGTGTCTGGTCCCGGGGCTGGAGCGTGATTTCCCGGAGGATTACAGCCGCCTGCTCGAGTATCTGCTGGGCAAGGTGGATCACAAGGATAAAGAATCGGTTGTGCTGGCTTATGGACTATATCAGGAAACCAGAAAAGAAAATTATGGAATGGAAGATATTCTCCGGCTTGCGCAGCAGAAACTGGATATTAACTACACGGACTGTGAAAGGGATGCAGAGCCGCTTCAGGATTTTGAAATACGTCAGGGCGAGGCGGACCGGAGAAATACCGGAATGGCTGAAAACAGGAAGAAGCCAGAACAGCGGCAGACCGGCCGGGATATCCATGCAGACCGTGCAGAGACAGAATGGAAACCGGGAATGGTGCGTGCGAGGCAGATCCAGACAGATACCGTGAAGGAATCCTTTGGGCTGTTTGGCAGATGGAAGCAGCGCAGGAAAGCACGCAAAGAGGAAAAACAGCGCGAACAGGAGCGGGAAATGCAGATGCCGTGGGATCTGATGTTTGTGGGTGAGACACAGTCAGGATATGGAGCGTCTGCCGGGCATCTGGATGAAGACGACAGAACCGGTGGAATGACACCGTTTTCAGGCGGCAGCACATCATCGGTGCCATTTTTGCAGCAGGGCAGCGGTACTGTACTTTTAAATCCGGGAAAGGATGAAAGTGAAATCGGGCTTCGGCTTCTCCGGGCACTGGATGTCGGCGAACCGGACATCAGGATAGCATATTATCCGTTTATCATCGGCAAACAGGAAAATTTGGTAGATCATGTGCTGAATCGTGAAACCGTCAGCCGCCTGCATCTTCGTATTGACCAGAAAGACGGGCATTATTATGTTCAGGATCTGAATTCTACAAACGGAACCATGGTGGATGGCCGTATGCTGGAAAATAACGAGACGATCGAAATCCGGGAAGGAACAGATCTGAGCATAGCAGGAATCAGGTATCAGTTCCGGTAGCCGGGCTGTACAATCAATCGATTTTGTACATGGATTTTTCAGGGAAGATACGGTAAGATAATGGATGAGATACGTTATGAAAATGTTATATAAAGAACGGAGTTTACATGGACCAGTATCAGAATCCTTATTATATGGTGCCGCAGCGCCGCCCCCGTGCCTGGATGAACGGCACCCTGATCGTCTTAAATATCCTTTACTTTTTGTATCTGGAGCTGACAGGTTCCACGGAAGACGCGTACTTTATGCTGGATCACGGCGCTATGTACGGGCCGTTTATTCTGGAGAATCATGAGTATTACCGGCTGCTGACCTCCATTTTTATGCACTTTGGCATCGATCATATTGTGAATAACATGCTGGTTTTGTTTGTGCTTGGGGATAATTTGGAACGGGCGCTGGGAAAAGTGAAGTATCTGATTTTTTACCTGAGCTGCGGCGTTTTGGCCAATGTGGTTTCCCTGCTGTTTGAGATGCCGGTGGGTGACTGGTCAGTGGGAGCCGGAGCTTCCGGTGCGATTTTCGGTGTGGTCGGCGGGCTGATCTATGTGGTAGCTGTAAATAAGGGACGCCTGGAGGATCTGAGCACAAGACAGCTGGTGGTAATGGCAGTGTTTTCCCTGTATCTTGGTTTTACCAGTACCGGAGTAGATAACACCGCACATGTAGCCGGTCTGGTGATCGGAATGATCCTGGCAGCCATCCTGTACCGCAAACCAAAGCGTACTTGCAGAGCGGACATTTGGGAGTTATAATGTGCGATAAGCAAGGAGCAGTGCTTTTCATTTGTTTTTGAACTGGCACTGCAAGAAACCGAATGGAGGAAACGACAATGAGAGACGACAACTGTATTTTCTGCAAGATCGCAAACGGCGAGATTCCATCTGCAACCGTATATGAGAATGATGATTTTCGCGCGATCCTGGATTTGGGACCGGCATCAAACGGCCATACCCTGATCCTGCCAAAGAATCATTATAAAGACCTGTGTGAGGCAGATGAGACGGTCATGGCAAAGATTTTGCCGCTGGCTGCAAAGCTGGGGAAATCCATGAAAAGCCAGCTTGGCGCAAGCGGCTTCAATGTAGTTCAGAACAACGGAACCAGTGCAGGGCAGACGGTATTTCACCTGCATGTGCATGTGATCCCGCGTTATGAGGGCGGACCGGATATGGTAAACTGGGTACCGGGCAAGCCGGAACAGGATGAACTGGCACAGACAGCAGACGCTCTGAAGGCAGGGCTGTAGAGAAAACATGTGACTGTGAGGATACTAAACAGTTACGAAAACATAACATAAAACGGGCGGTGAAAAATGGAAACCATTTTCACCGCCCGTTTTTGTCAGAGCTATTTGTTTGTGTCTTCTTTTTCGGCATAGGATGCGATCAGCTCCATAACAATGCTTACTGCATCGGACAGATCACTTTTATCCATGGCATCGATAAATTTCCGGCGATTTTCGTAGGTGTTTTCGATGGCATCATACAGGGTATCGCTGGTAACCTGTTCTTCTTCCAGAACGGTGGAGAAGCCCTGTTTCTCAAAGGAGCGTGCGTTTAAGATCTGGTCTCCGCGGCTGGCTGCTGCGGAGAGCGGGATCAGGACATTCGGCTTTCTGAGTGCCAGAATCTCACAGATGGAATTTGCGCCTGCGCGGGACAGGACGATGTCGGCTGCTGCAAACAGATGTCGCAGCGGCGCGTCTACATATTCGTACTGTACATATCCGGGGCGGCCGATGAGACTGTCATCCAGATGGCCTTTTCCGCAGATATGTATTACCTGATATTTCGTCAGAAGTTTCGGAAGCAGTGCGCGGACGGCGTTGTTGACGGCAACAGCACCCAGGCTTCCGCCGATGACCATAATGATGGGCTTGGCTGCGGAAAGTCCGGTATAGTTGAGTCCGGTCAGACGGTCACCCTGCAGCAGCTCGCGGCGGATCGGAGATCCGGTGAGAACAGCTTTGTCCTCCGGCAGATATTGTAAAGTCTCCGGGAAGTTGCAGCAGACTTTGGCAGCGGATGGAATGCAGATTTTGTTAGCCAGGCCAGGGGTCATGTCAGACTCATGGATGATGGTCGGGATCTTGAAATGCTTTGCCGCCAGAACCACCGGAACGGATACAAAACCGCCCTTTGAGAAGACCACATCCGGGCGGTATTTCTTTAAGAGTGCGCGTGCCTCGGCATAGCCTTTGATGACACGGAACGGATCTGAAAAGTTTTTGATATCAAAGTAGCGGCGCAGTTTGCCGGATGAAATGCCGTCATAAGGAATTCCGGCGTTCTCGATGAGCTTTTTTTCGATGCCGTTGTAGGACCCGATGTAGTGGATCTCGTAGCCACGCTCCTGTAAAGATGGAAGCAAAGCCAGGTTTGGTGTGACGTGTCCGGCAGTGCCGCCGCCGGTTAAAACGATTTTTTTCATATAAAAACACCTCCGATTGGATGAAAGTCATGCTTGTAAAAACATCTGTATTACTATAGTAACTGTCAGGGGCAAAATGTCAACCCTGAATCAGTAGCTCTTTTTTATAATTTCGTGTGCTCTTTCAGATACTGGATAAAGAGGTCAAGGGAGGCATTGTTGCTGTCTTTGAGCCAGCCGCCGATCATGTATTCATCGTTGTCTGTCATGGGTACGCCGATTAGGTTGTCATAGTGTTTCCAGTTTGACACGCAGAAAGAGGGGATAAGCGCAATACCTTGTTCAGTGGAAACAAGGGTCAGGATACTGGCCAATTCCGTATTTATCATAAGGATATTAGGCTGATATCCAGCTTCCTGATAAAGGTTCATATAGTGGATGTCGGCAAAAGAATGACCGGTATTGGACGGAGTGAGATAGTAAAGCTTTTCATTTTTCAGGTCAGCTCTGGAAAGAGAGGCGCTGTGGGCGAGCGGATGCGAGTCATACATCAGCACTACGGAAGTGATTTTTTCAACGGGGAGAGTATTTACGGCATTCTGGATAAAAATATTGGTACTGTCCCAGGTGAAAATAATATCGTACTCGTTGTTTAGCAAACCAAAAACAAGGTTATCAACATCATTTCTGAAAATTTGAAGATTGATATTTTCGTATTCCCGGTGAAAGGAAACAATTAAATTTGGCAGATTACTGCTTTCGAATGTTTTAGCATAGCCAATCCGAAGTAAGCCAGAAGCTGCATTGTGGGCATTTTTTGTGTTCTGGATGGCGAGGTTGATCCGGGCTAGGATGTCCTTTGCTTCATGATAGAAGATATGCCCTGCCTGGGTCAGTTTGATGGGGCGGGATGTCCGGTCGATTAAAACAACATCCATCTGTTTTTCCAGAATCTGAATTTGCTGGGTGATGGCAGTCTGGGTCAGATAGCACTGTGCGGCAGCTTTTGTAAAGTTCTGGTTTTCAGCCACAGCAATGAAATAAGTCAGCTGGTTTGTGTTCATATGAAAACTCCTTTTTGGTCATACTATCAGTTTTTCTTATTTTATCATATTTTTAAAGAATTGGCGATATATAGGGGAAAAAGCTATAATGTGCTTACAAAGTGATCAATGATTTTTGAAATATGAAAGACCGGTCGTACAATATCAACAAAAAGAAAATGAATCACAATATTACAGTATCACATAAAGTAATGATGTATTGCTGAAAGGAGAATAAAAATGGTTGACAAGTTTGCACACGTTTTTCCAGCAATGGTAACACCGATTGGAGAAGACGGCAGTTTTCGTTATGATGTGGCTAAAAAGCATGCAAAATGGATGATTGACCAGGGAATTGGTGGAATTGGCGTGCTGATGGCAGCCGGGGAATATCAGAGTATTACGTTGGAACAGCACAAAGCATACTGCAATGAGATGATTCCATATATTAAGTCACTTGGTGCATCTGTTATTGTAGGATGTTCCAGAGAACGGGTAGCAGATGTTGTGGAACTGATGGAGAATGCCAGATTGGCAGGCGCAGATGCAGCAATGGTTCTGCCGTCATTCTATTATCATCCGGATCAGAACGAAATTCTTGCACATTACCAGTACATCAATGATCATTCCGGTCTTGATATTATGGTTTACAATAATCCGAATGTGACAAGTGGAATCAGTGCAGAGACTATGCGTAAGCTGTATACACTGGATCATGTGAAAATTGTAAAAGATGCTTCCATGGAAATTGATATTATGACAGATTTCATTCTGGATGCAGAAAAAGCAGAGCATGATGTTGGGGTATTATGCGGCTGTGATTATCTGCTGTATCCAGCATATGCAACGGGGGCGATTGGCTGGATCAGTATGACCGCGAACATTCTTCCGAGATTATCAGCGGAATTCCATAGAGCAATGATCGTTGAGAAGGATTATCAGAAGGGACTGGAAATCTACAAAAAGCTGTATCCGGTTGTTAACATGACAGAGCGCTTCAATAAGCCGACTCAGGCTGTAAAGTACATTCTGGAGAAAGTGTACGGGTTTGAAGAGGGTGTTTGTCTGCTGCCGCGCTGCGGCCTGAATGAGGAAGAAAAGCGGATCATATTAGAGACAAGCCATATTGAGGAGTTAGCAAAAGCGTAAGGGGATTAAAAGGTATTGGAGGAAGAACTATATGAGTATTATTCAATTGCTTGTAAAAGCATCTGGCATTGTATGGGCAACACCGATCATCATTCTTCTTTTGGGATCATCGATCTGGTTTACGGTAAGCCTGCATTTTGTGCAGGTCCGGAATATGAAACGCCAGATAAAGCTTCTGACAAAGACAACCAGTTCGGATACGGGAATTACTCCGTTCCAGGCATTCTGCAACACAGTTGCATACCGCGTAGGCGTTTCCAACATGGCTGGGGTTGCAACGGCAGTATTCTTAGGTGGTCCCGGATCTGTAATCTGGATGGCCATTACATCTGTATTAAACGCAGCACTTTCCTATGCAGAGAACTCTCTTGGACAGGTTTATAAGGAATCACAGGATGGTGTTTATACCGGCGGTGCTCCTTATTATATGAATAAGGGAAGAGGGTGGAAGATCCTTCCGGCAGTGTTTGCATTCTTAACCGCAGCTACAGTACCGTTATTGGCTCCGGCACCGCATGCAAACAACGTGGCAATCGCATTCAACCAGTCCCTTGGGATTCCGAGATGGGTGTGTGGCGCAGTAATCGGCTGCCTGCTTTTTCTGGTTATTTCCGGTGGTATTAAGCGTATTGCAAAAGTAGCAGAAATGATTGTACCGTTTATGACGCTGTTGTATCTGGGTTTGACTGTGGTAATTCTTGTTATAAATGCACCACATCTTCCACAGATGTTTTCTGATATGATTACCAGTGCATTTGGTGCAAATGCAGTTTATGGCGCCTTGATTGGAAGTGCTATTATGATGGGCGTAAAACGAAGCGTAAGTTCCTCCGGCGCAGGTATGGCAGAGTCTGTTGGTCCTACATCTGCAGCAGAGGTTGATCATCCTGGAGAAACCGGACTGGTTTCTTCTATGACTGTTTTTATTGATGTTGCAATTTGTATTTGTACTGGTCTTCTGATTATGGCAACTGACTGCTTTAATGTAGTGGGGACTGATGGACAGATGATTCATATTGGTACTGGAGCGGAATTTTTTGCAACGGCAACGCAGGCAGATATTTCCTGGGTACAGGCATCTATCAATACCCTGCTGCCGATTGGCTCTATTATTATTGCACTTTGCCTGGTATTCTTCTCATTTACAACCAACATGAACCATTACTATCAGGGGGAGATTAACTTACGGTATCTGTTCAGAAACTGTGATGTTAAAGTGAGAAGTGCTGCAGTATGGGGATTGAGAATTGTTATGGTAGTTTGCTATTTCACCTGGGCAATTTCTGATTCCAGCGATATGTGGGCACTTCAGGATCTGGCGTGCGGTGTACTTGTATGGATTAACGTTATCGTACTGTTAACATTCAGCAGAACTATCATCACTCTTTACAAGGATTACCAGGATCAGCTGAAGCATGGAATTGAAACACCGGTATTCAATCCGGAAAAACTAGGTATCAAAGGTGCCGGATTCTGGATGGAACATAATAAAGATAAATTCCGGGAAGTAGAAGAAAAAATGTCACATTAAATCATAACAGAGAAAGAAAAGGAGGAAACTATGGCATTTAAGAGAGTGATTCAGGTGGTGAACTGTCATTCCGGAGAGCCAATGCCAGTTATTGTAGGCGGTGTAGCCCAGTTAAGAGGAAACACGGTATATGAAAAAATGCTTTATTTAAAGCAGAATGACGATGAGCTTCGTCATCTGATGCTGAATGAACCGCGAGGTTATCCGCCGATGTGCATTAACATTGTTGTGCCATCCAATAATCCACTGGCAGAGTATGGCTATATTATTCTGGAACATACGGAATATCCGATGATGTCAGGCGGAAATACCATTGCGGTGGCAACCGTGCTTCTGGAAACAGGAATGATTAAAATGAAAGAGCCGTATACCGATTTTAACCTGGAGACGGCAGGCGGTCTGATCGGTATTCATGCAGAATGCCGCAATGGAAAATGTATTTCTGTCCGTTTTAAGAATATGCCTGCATTTTCTCTGATTGAGGATGCGGTAATTGATGTGCCTACCGTCGGAAAAGTTACAGTAGATGTAGCCTGGGGTGGTATGTTTGATATCATTGCAGATGTACGCCAGTTCCCGGGATTGGAGATTAAACCGGAAATGGGAAATGAACTTTCCAGAATTGCGGCACTCCTGATCGGTGCAGGCAACGAACAGTTAAAGGTTACCCATCCGGATTTCCCGGACATTAAAATCACAGCAGGCCAGATTTCCGGTCCGACGGATAATCCGAATGCAGACTGGAAAAATACTGTCGGAATGCCGAACGTAGAGGTGGATCTGAACAATCCGGCAACCTGGAAAACAGCGCTTGACCGATGCCCGTGCGGAACCGGCACCTGTGCAAAGATGGCATCTCTTTACGCAAAAGGCAAGCTGAAATTGAATGAACCGTTTCGGCATGAGAATGTACTTGGAATTGTTTATACTGGGGAACTGGTGGAAAAAACGAAGATTCATGATATTGAAGCAGTGGTTCCGACTGTTGCGGGGCAGGCATGGATCACAGGATTTAACACTGTTGTGCTGGATGACACGGATCCGTTTCCAGAGGGCTATCGTGTAACTGATATCTGGGGATTTCAGTAATATAGAAAGGATGGGAACAGAATGGAAACAAAAGTAGTAAAACCGGAAGAAACCCGGATTTTTATGGAAGGTCAGGAAGTAGACCGTGAATATTTCCATACGGACAAGCTGGTATTTGGAACTTCAGAACTTATGCCTGGCCAGACTGGTGCCGTTGATCCCGGACATGCCATATCCCATGAAGTTTTTTATGTTGTGCGGGGAACCGTGCTGCTTCGCTGTGGAGACCGCTTATATGAATTGAAGGAAGGAATGGCCCAGATCATACCGCCGACAATGCCGCATCAGCTTACCAACATTGGTGACTGCAAATGTATTGTGAGCTGGAGTCTGGCACCAGGAGAATAACAAAAAACCATGAAGCCCGTACTGACAAATCGCCGGTACGGGCAGTCTTGAAATAAGGAGGATTAGATTATGACACCAGAACTGATTGTTATGCTTACCAATAATGATAAAACTGTCATCGATGCAGTAGAAGTATTTGAGAGCTGCAAGGACCTGCCGGTGCAGAAATGGGGCTTTAAAGATGTTGGCCTTGATAAGGAAGCAATGATTGACCTGAATCAGAAGATGAAGGCAGCAGGCAAGACTACCTATTTGGAAGTGGTTACTTATACGGAAGAAGGATGTCTGGAAGGTGCGGAACTGGCAGGACAGTGTGGATTTGATTATCTGACAGGAACTGTATATTATCCGTCTGTGCGTGCAATCCTAGATAAATATCATCTGAAATATTATCCGTTTGCAGGAACGGTTGCTGGAAGTCCGGTTGCCCTGACGGGAAGTGTTGAGGAAATCGCAAAGGATTGCGTGCGTCTGATGGAAGCAGGGGCAAATGGAATTGATCTGACAGCTTATCGTTATACCGAAGGGGATCCGCTGGAACTGTTAAAGGCAGTTGGTAGGGAAATTGGTCTGGATAAGGTTACGATTGCGGGTAGTGTCGGCAGCAAAGAACGGATAGATGAAGTAGCAGTCCTGGGTTGTCGTGCATTTACCATGGGAAGTGCTCTTTTTCAGAAAAAATTTGTAAAAGGTGGTACGTTCCGCGAGAATCTGGAGTGGGTAATTACATATTTGAATGAACACAGGTAATGCGTATGAAACATTTTATTGGAATTGATATGGGAACACAGAGCATGCGGGCCTATTTGTTTGATCCGGAAGGAAAAATTGTGTCAGATGCATCCTGCGAGTATCTTCCTGTTTATCCAAAGCCAGGCTGGGCACAGTGTGATGCCAGATTATGGCTTGCAGCACTGAAACAGACAATCGCACAGGTTAAGCAAAAAGCGGGAATTACATCAGATGAGATCGGCACGATTGCATTTGCCTGTATTGATGCATCGGTTGTTCCTGTGAATGCAGATATGGAACCATTAGACGACTGTATGATATGGATGGATTCCAGAACCGGAGTGCAGGCCGAACGTCTGCAACAAAAAATTTCTGAAGAAAGAGCAGTTGAAATTTCTGGTTCGCCGATCACGCCGTTCCAGGACGCAACAAAACTGATGTGGTGGAAAGAGGAAAGGCCGGAAATTTATAAGTCAGCAAGATATTTTTGCGAAGTGACTTCGTTTTTCGTCGGTTATTTGACTGGGATACCGGCAAATGGTTACTGCGGCGCGGCGTATACCCAGCTTTATGATGTCCGAGAAAAAACGTGGTCCAGGGAAATGTTTGATGCGGCCGGGTTGGATATAGAGAAAATGTTTGAAGTCCGGAGCGGATACGATGTGCAGGGAACTGTAAGAAAAAAACGCGCGGAAGAGTTTGGCCTGAGTGAGCATACTAGGGTTGTAGTAGGAGATAGCGATCATCAGCTGGCCATGCTTGGCTCCGGTATGGAACGGCCGGGGCAGGTAATGGATATCAGCGGAACATCCACATCCATTGCTGCTTATACAACGATACCGGTAAAACAGATGACAGGAACCATGCAGACGCATTTATCTGTAGATGGACGATACTGGACACTGGAAAATGCATCTTTGATCACGGGCGGCAATTTAAGATGGTATAAGGACATGATTGCTCGCTGTGGTTATTCTGGAATTGATTATGGTGCGGAATGTGTGCCGATTGGTGCAGACGGACTTACCTTTTTGCCATTTCTTCAGGGGCAGATCACGCCGAGGCCAAACAGCAGTGCCAGAGGCGTATTCTGGGGTCTGACTATGAATCATACGGTAGGACATATGTCAAGAGCCGTTTATGAGGCCAATGTGTTTACTGTCCGGGATTGTGTGGATGTAATTGCAGCGGAAACAGGAACACCGGAAGAAATCATTGGAACTGGCGGGGGAACACGGTCGGAATTCTGCAATCAGATGAAAGCGGACTGCCTTGGTATTCCATTTCAGGTTATGAAGACTGAAAATGCGACTGGTATCGGTGCCGGAGTGATTGCCGGTGCGGCGGAGGGAGTTTTCTCCACACCAGAGGAGGCGGTTGCCGGATATCTGGAAAAAGGAAAGCTATATCTTCCGGATCCTGCAAAGAAAGCAGCTTATGATGAGGCATATGGGAAATACCTGGAACTGCAGAAGGGCTGTCAACCGTTGTTTGACAGGAATTTGTAAGAAGACAGCAGGCTCTCTTGACTTCCTTGCTGCTGCTTGTTAGACTGTTACAATAAACAGTTATGACAACAGAAAGCAGAGGAAATCATATATGTTAGGAATTATCGGTGCCATGAAGGCAGAAGTAGCGCAGTTAAAGCAGGAAATGAATCAGCCTGAGGTTGTAACCGTGGCCGGTATGGAGTTTTACAGGGGAACCATCGGAGAAAAAGAGGTGGTTGTGGTTCAGTCCGGAATCGGCAAAGTCAGCGCAGCCCTGTGCGTGCAGATTCTGGCAGACCGTTTTGGCGTGGATGGCGTGGTTAACACCGGTATTGCGGGTTCTTTAAAGGCAGAAATCAATATTGGTGATCTGGTGCTTTCTACTGATGCCATTCAGCATGATGTGGACGCTACCAATTTTGGCTACCCGTTAGGTGAGATCCCACAGCTTGGGACGCTGACCTTTGAAGCAGATGAGCGCCTGCGTAGTCTTGCAAAGAAGTGCTGTGAGGAGGTAAATCCGGATATCAGCGTTTACGAGGGCAGGATTCTGACTGGTGACCAGTTCATTTGCGACAAGAACAAGAAAGAGTGGTTGAGCAAGACGTTTAACGGCTCCTGCACCGAGATGGAGGGTGCAGCGATTGCCCAGGCAGCTTATTTAAACAAGATTCCATTTCTGATCGTGCGCGCTATCTCGGATAAGGCAGATGACAGTGCTTCCATGGATTATCCGGAATTTGAACGTCAGGCCATTATCCACAGTACGAATCTGACCCGCGCCCTGATCCTGGCATATTAATCTATCTTAAGGTAACGTGCGTTTTTTAGCAGAATTTGACGAACGATTCTGAGCTCCCTGAACTTTTCAAATGGTGGCCGGACAGTTATAATGATACCTGTCGAGACACCATGACAACTGCACACCTGCGGCGGAATGGATCCTGAAACGACGCAGGCGTATGGTTGGAAAAAGGAAAAGAAAGGGGAGCTGTTTTTATGCTGCAATTACTGGAAACTGGCCGCGTGCTCTATGCGCTGGCAGCATTTTGTGTACTGGGAATCCTGACACGTCTGGTTACCCGTCATGCCTACAAAAGATTGCTGAAGGAAAGCAAAGACCTTTCACTGACCAAGAACAAAAGCTTAAAAGAACTCCGGCAGAGAGCGGAGAATACATACCGCATCAACCAGGGCCTGGTGGATAGCGGTGCCTGGCTGGAGCATCAGCTGTATGAGTTTCATACGATGGGGATTCGCCTTTCCGGCTGGAGCGGCATGGGGGCTCGCTGGACGTGGCTTTGCCTGCTGCTTGGCGGAGCGGCAGCATTTTTCTCTTACTGGTACCGCCTGGATACCTATTATATAGTCCTGTATGGCGGCGGCGCAGTACTGATGGCCATGCTGACGATGCTGTTTGATGGCGGGATAGCCGGAGATTTGCGGGAACAGCTTCTGATCAGCCTCCAGGATCAGATCGACAATGTCGTGGGGCCAAAGATGGCACGGAATATGGCTGTGGAGAATGGGCGCACTGAAGGCATGGGAGACCGCGGAGCGCTGCGCAATGTGAGCCGCCTTGTGGATCGGGCCGGCCGTATGGGCCGTGTGGAACCGGAAGAGACGGAGAAACCGGTTACCCGGACAACGCAGCCGGTTTCGGGTGGGCGCCGGGAAAGCCGCAGGAACAATAACATCAGTTCTGCAGCGGCGAAAACTGCTCCTCCGGAACCGGAGACACCGGCAAAGGAAAGTATCCGGGACGCAGAGTTTATTAAGCGGGGACTGGAGCAGATGGCAGCCAGTCGTGAGAAAAACAGAGGCGGTGATGAAAACTGGATCCGGGACCTGAAGCCGGAAGAGGTAGAACTGATCGGAGACATTTTAAAGCAGTATCTGGCCTGAAAAGCATGGAGAACATCCGGCTGCTGTCTGTGTAAAGTGCGAATAGCAGCAAAAAATCCATCTGACAACAAAGGGAAGCGTTTCCAGATAACGGAAAGGCCTCCCTTTTCCTAAATTATTCTTCAATCACTTCAATTTCCAAATAATCAAAATCAATTTGTTCAATAAAGCTATCTTTTGTAAAGCGTGTTTTGGCATGGCGCTTAAAGTCATTGATATTGGAGGAGAGCCAGATTGGTTTTCCAAGATCAAATTCATAACAGATATCATCCAGTGACTGGAAGACCATGTTGGTGCGGGACATGCTGTAATCGGTCTGGCAGATCACAGTATCCCTGATCAGATGGTTGTCTTTCCAGATTTTTCCCCACATACGGAACATATATCTTCTCTCCTTTCGGATTGCATTTGGACGTCGTAAACATACGGAACAGTTGGTTGTAGTTTACAAGTATAAGTGATTTTTGTTTTTCTGTAAAGCCGTTCAAAACAGATCCCAACACATTTGCTTGTAGTTCGAATCAGAATGTAGTAAACTGTAAATAGTATATTTCGAAAAAAAGCTTTCGCAAAAAACAAATGCCCGGAGGGGGATTTCGTTTATGCCAGGGAAAAGCTTGCGAAGGAGGAAACAGATATGGCGCAGACTATTCAGGAATGCCTGGACTATCTGGCAGCAGCAAGGGAATCTGTCGAGGAACTGTCATTAGCTGCAGACCGGGAAGAGCAGCTGAAACAGGACGAAAGCCGTTTGAAAAAGGCTTTGGACACAGAGAAGAAGCAGATGACAGATGCCGTTGGTTCTACGGTAAAAAAACGAAGAGACGATATCAATTCCAGCTATGACGCGGAGATCAATAAAGCACAGGATCAGTTAAAGAAAGCCCGGGCCAAGCGGGAAAAGGCAAAGAATCAGGGCATGAAGGAGCGTATTGCGGAGGAAACTTCGGAACTTCATGAGTATAACAAGGAGCTGCTCGCCCATATGAAGGCAAAGTTTAGGGAAAACCATGTGCCATCCTGGTGCAGAAGCCGTCTTTACTACAGCCTTTATATGCCGCGCTGGGCTGGGGAGTTTTTCGGTCTCCTGATCTTTATTGCACTGTTTTTTGCGGCGCTTCCGTTTGGGCTTTACATGCTTCTGCCTCAACATAAAACCTGGCATCTGGCTCTTGTTTATGTGGCAGATATTCTGATCGTTGGCGGAATTTATATGTGGATCGGTAATCACACCAAGCTCCAGTACGCAGAGTGCTTAAGGAAAGGCCGTCAGATCCTGGATCAGATGCATGCCAATGACAAGAAGATCAAAGTGATCACCGGTACCATCCGCAAGGACCGCAATGAGTCACTTTACGATCTGGAAAAGTATGACGACGAAATTGCGCGGCTGACTCAGGAACTCAACGAGGTGGCTGCCAAGAAGAAAGAAGCGCTGGGCACCTTTGAAAATGTGACGAAAAACATTTTACAGGATGAAATTGAGCATGGATACCGGGAAAAAATCGCGGATCTGGATCATCAGTATGAGGATGTAAAACGCCAGCTTCAGCTAACCTCAGCTGAGGTGAAGGCACGCCGTTTGACTCTGACAGACCAGTATGGAAGCCATCTTGGAAAAGAGTTCCTGGATCCGTTTAAGCTGCAGGATCTGAGTAATATCCTTCAGCAGGGGAGGGCGGCCAACATTAGCGAGGCAATCAGTGTTTACCAGGAGGATGCGCGGAAACATTGATTTCTTGCGGGATCATGCCGCGAATAAAAGTTGTCCCGTTTGCCTATAATAGCAATAACAAAACGGTGCAGGCGGGATGACATTATGAAAAAACAGATCAGAGAGCAGGACATTTATTATTTCGATTCCGGTGAGCAGGAAGATACCGCGCTGTGTGCCGGCATGCTCCGCCAGATGATCGCGGAGATCATGCGGAGGGAGAATCGGAAAGGTGTCCTGCTCTTTTGCATTGGTACAGATCGCTCCACAGGAGACAGTCTGGGACCACTGATCGGGCATAAACTGAAAAGGGCGGGACTGAAAGACCGCCGGATAACAGTAGTGGGGACATTGGACAGCCCGGTTCATGCCATGAATCTGGAACAGGCAATTTTTATGGTACAGCACTGTTATCCGGATCATGTGATCGTGGCGGTGGATGCATCGGTCGGTCAGACAGAGCATGTGGGCTGCATTACCCTGGGGAAGGGAGCGCTCCGGCCGGGGCTTGGCGTATGCAAGGAACTACAGGAAGTGGGAGATATCTTTATTACCGGCATTGTGGGAGGATATGGAAATTATGATCCGCTGATGCTGCAGAGCGTACGGCTTTCTGTGGTGATGCAGATGGCAGATTCCATCTGCGAGAGCATCCGCCAGGCATTGTTGCCGGAATTCCATACTTTTTGTCGAAGAGTTTTTTGAGCTGAGTGACCGAAAATGACAAATTATATGGGTACCCCCGTGTTATGATGCAGCAAATGGCCGTGGACAGGCGGGAAACTGCCTGAACAAGCGGTTACAAACATCATGCAGCGGGGTGAAATTATGGGTGAACTTTACAATCCGTATCCGAAACTGCCAAAGAATATCCGGCAGATCGGGGAACGGGATCAAGTGGTTAAGCTTTATATCGAAGATTATGTCAATACATATCTGAAACGATTGTATCCGGCCGGCGGACAGGATCTGCGGGTCGGATTGCTGCTGGGCGAAATCCGGACAGAGGACGGGATACCGTTTCTGTTTATCGACGGAGCCATGGAGATGGAGCAGGTGACCCGGGACGGGGAGAAGGTGGAATTTACCGAGGAGGCCTGGAAGAAAGCCTATCAGGTTATGGAGCAGATGTTTCCGCACCGCAGTGTGCAGGGATGGTTTCTGTGCGGTGCGCCTGGCTGTGCGTTGAGTCCCCTGGATTACTGGAAGCAGCACGGCCAGTATTTTTCCGGGAGGAATCAGCTGATGTATTTAAATTCCGGTCTGGAAGGGGATGAGGCAATCTACACGGCCTCGGAGGACGGATTTTATAAGCTGAGGGGCTATAGCATCTATTATGAGAGAAACCAGATGATGCAGGATTACATGGTTTCTAGGAAGGATGCGCGGCGTGTGGAAAGCGGGACGCGGGATGTGGTGATCCAGGATTTTCGTGACCGGATGGAGGAGCGCAAACAGAGCGTGGGACATGCCCGTTCAACCATTGGACTTCTGGGAGGTACCTGCAGTGTACTGGCGGTTCTGGTGCTGGCCGGCGGCATGATCATATTTGGAAATTACCGGAAAATGAGAGATATGGAGAGTGTGATCGCTTCTGCTCTGCCGTATTCCTACACAGGGCAGAAAAACAGCGGAGAACTTGAGGTGGAGTCCGTGCCGGGTGAGGTGTATCCGACACTGGCAGACATTGTGATCGATCCGGCCGGCGGAAATGGTGAGAGCGGAGCGGCAGACAGCAGTGCGGCCGAGAGTGAAGCACAGGAAAGTGCGGATGCAGCAGGTGAAGCAGCTGGGAGCAGTGCAGAGAAAAACGGCACATTTCAAGGCGGAAACGCGGGCGCCTCGGCAGATGCGGCGGATGCAGCGCCTGCGGCAGCAACAGTACAGATCCCGTCCGATGCCGTAAAGTATGTGGTCCGGGATGGGGAAACATTGTACAGCATCTGTATGGAACGGTATCATAGTATGGCACAGATTTCACAGATCTGCGCGTGGAACGGACTGGCAGACGAGAATCACATTTCCGTAGGGCAGGAGTTGTATCTTCCGGCGAAATGATGTATACTGAATTTATATATCCTTCACTGTTGGAGGCAACGGAAAGGCTATGTTAGGAGACAAAAGAGATGAGTGATTTCAGCTCCATGAGCAGAGAAAGTAAGAAAGATAAGCTGCGCAGACAGATCGTCAGTCCGCAGCAGCCCGCATGGAACGCTGAACCGGAAGAAGACAGTGAAGCGGTGGTGCGCAGGGCTCATAACCGGGTACTGCGTCACCGGTGGATCCTCGTATTACTGGTACTGCTGTTGATTGCCGCAGGCGCGGCTGCCTGGTTCTTTTATCAGCGCAATTACCGCTATTCCGGTTATGAAACAGCATGGCAGGTGGATTTAAACGAGGGAAGCCTTGTGGGCTACGAGAGCTTTGGAACGAATGTTTTAAAATACACGAAGGACGGTGCTTCTTACCTGGACAACCGGGGACGCACAGTCTGGACAGAGAGCTATGAGATGAAATCTCCCATCATTTCCGTAAAGGGAGATTACGCAGCCATTGCGGATATGCAGGGCAACAGCATTTACATATGCAATACAGACGGAACACTGGGGCAGGCAACAACGGTGCTTCCCATCAGTAAGGTGGCAGTATCCGGGACCGGTGTTACGGCTGCTGTGCTGGAAGATTCTGCTTCCAGCTATATCACATTTTTTCAGAAAGACGGCACTTCCCTGGATATCACCGTTAAGACCAACATGTCGGGAGACGGCTATCCGCTTGATATCGCATTGTCAGATGACGGCACCCAGCTGATGAGCTCCTTTGTTTATCTGCAGGGCAGTGAACTGAAAAACCGTGTGGTATTTTACGACTTTTCCGAGATCGGAAAGAATGTGCCGAACCGTCTGGTGGGCGGCTTTGATGACGAATTCCAGGGGGATATGGTACCAAGGGTAACCTATATGGGAAATCCATATTCCTGTGCGTTTTCCGGCAAGGCCTTAACCTTTTTTTCTTCCAGAAACCTGGCGTCACCGGAGCTGGTGGAGCAGAGGAACATTGAGGAGCGGATCGACAGTGTATTCTACTCCGATGAGTATGCGGCAGCCATTGTCCGCAATACCAACGGAGAATACGGAAGCCGCCTGGAGGTTTACAAAAAGGACGGTACCCATGTGCTGAGCAAGGAATTCAATTTCGAATATACCCATGCAGATTTTGACGGAGATCTGATCATCCTGTACAATGAAGATTCCTGCAGGATTTATAATATGAGCGGAACAGAAAAATTTGATGCAACGTTTGATTTTCCTGTTTCGAAGATCAGAAAAGGACGGTTCCCGGGAACACTGGTGGTAACCGGTCCGCAGCAGATGCAGGAGCTGAAGCTGCGTTAGCAAGTATGCAATACAAAATTATACAATACCAGGAGGTCTCACCAATGAACACTATCGATACCATGTCTGTGAACGCAATCCGCGTATTATCCGCAGATGCGATCCAGAAAGCAAAATCCGGTCATCCGGGTCTTCCGTTAGGCAGTGCTCCGGCAGCATATGAACTCTGGATGAACCACATGAACCACAATCCGGCAGATCCGCAGTGGGCAAACCGCGACCGCTTTATTTTATCCGGCGGTCATGGCTCCATGCTGTTATATTCCCTGCTCCATTTATTTGGATACGGTGATCTGTCTAAGGAAGATCTGATGAATTTCCGTCAGTTAGGCTCCAAGACAGCAGGTCATCCGGAGTATGGACACACCGTTGGTGTTGAAGCAACGACCGGACCATTAGGTGCCGGCATGGGTATGGCAGTCGGTATGGCAGCAGCAGAAGCACATCTGGCAGCTATCTTCAACAAAGAGAATTATCCGGTCGTTGACCATTACACTTATGTTCTGGGCGGCGACGGCTGTATGATGGAAGGCATTTCCTCCGAGGCATTCTCCCTGGCAGGAACCCTGGGCCTTTCCAAGCTTATCGTATTATATGATTCCAACCGCATCTCCATCGAGGGAAGCACCGATATCGCATTTACCGAGAATGTACAGGAGCGCATGGCTGCATTTGGTTTCCAGACTCTGGACGTTGCAGACGGCAACAACCTGGAGGAGATCGGCAAAGCCATCGAAGAGGCAAAAGCGGATACCACCCGCCCGTCCTTCATCACCATCCATACCCAGATCGGTTATGGCTGCCCGGCAAAACAGGGCAAGGCAAGTGCGCATGGCGAGCCTTTAGGCGAAGAGAATATCGAAGCTATGAAGGATTTCCTGGGATGGCCGTCCAAAGAGCCGTTCTATGTGCCGCAGGAGGTGTATGACCACTATGCAAAGGCAGCAGAGGAAAAGGCTGAGACTGAGGCTGCATGGAATGTGATGTTTGCTGCATATTGCCAGGAGTACCCGGAGATGGAAGCACTCTGGAACCAGTATTACGGAGACACGGACGAGCTTGCAAAGGCACTTATGGAGGACGATTCCTTCTGGGCAAACAGCGAGAAGGCTGAGGCAACCCGTAACCTGTCCGGTAAGATCATCAACAAGTTAAAAGACCGCATGCCGAACCTGATCGGCGGCTCTGCTGACCTGGCTCCGTCCAACAAGACCAACATGAGCGATGCAGGAGATTTCTCCAAGGCAGATTACGCTGGCAGAAATATGCACTTTGGTGTTCGTGAGCTGGCTATGACGGCAATCGGAAACGGTATGATGCTGCATGGCGGCCTGCGGACCTATGTATCCACCTTCTTTGTATTCAGCGATTACACCAAGCCGATGGCACGTCTGTCTGCCCTGATGAAGATGCCGTTAACCTTCGTCTTCACTCACGACAGCATTGGTGTAGGCGAGGATGGACCGACCCACGAGCCGATCGAGCAGCTGGCTATGTTCCGCGCAATGCCGAATTTCCATGTATTCCGTCCGTGTGACGCAACTGAGACGGCAGCAGCCTGGTACAGCGCAGTTACCTCCAAGACCACCCCGACCGCACTGGTACTGTCCAGACAGAACCTGGCTCCGATGCCGGGAAGCTGCAAGGATGCCTTAAAGGGCGGCTATGTGATCGATGACTGTGAGGGAACCCCGGATCTGATCCTGATCGCGTCAGGATCCGAGGTAGAGCTTTCTGTAAAGGCAAAAGAGATCCTGGCAGCAGAGGGCAGAAAGGTACGTGTTGTATCCATGCCGTGTATGGATCTGTTTGAGGAGCAGTCCGCAGAATATAAGGAGTCCGTACTTCCGAAAGAAGTCCGCAAACGTGTTGCCGTAGAGGCACTGAGCGACTTTGGCTGGGGCAAGTACGTTGGTCTGGACGGCGCATGCGTGACTATGACCGGTTTCGGTGCAAGCGGTCCGGCAGCACAGCTTTTTGAACACTTTGGATTTACTGCAGAGCATGTTGCTGATGTAGCACGCAGCCTGTAAGATCTTATAAAAGAAACATGCAGCCCGTACCGCCCGGCAGATTTTTCTGCCGGGCGGTGTGGGTATCGGGAAGGAGAACGGCATGCACGAAAGCGAAAAGAAATGTATTGGCATTGACGTGGGGGGAACCTCCGTTAAGATTGGTTTATTTGAGACAGATGGTACCCTGCTGTTTAAGTGGGAGGTTCCGACCAGAAAGGAAGAGGGAGGCCGCTATATTTTAGAGGATGTGGCAGCTTCCATCCGGGAAGTCCTTATGGAAAAGGAAATCCACCTTTCTGACATTCTGGGAGCAGGACTTGGTATTCCGGGACCGGTCATGCCGGATGGCTATGTGGAGGTCTGCGTGAATCTGGGCTGGCGGAATGTAAATCCCCAGAAGGAACTCAGTGCCATGCTGGATGGAATTCCGGTCCGGAGCGGAAATGATGCCAATGTGGCAGCCCTGGGTGAAATGTGGCGCGGCGGCGGTATGGGCTTTACCGATATTGTCATGGTAACCTTGGGAACCGGCGTGGGCGGCGGCATTATTATTGATGAGAAGATCATTGCCGGAAAGCATGGACTGGGCGGTGAAATCGGTCATATCCATGTACGCGATGAGGAGTGGGAGCACTGCAACTGCGGTGGTGTAGGCTGTGTGGAACAGATTGCCAGTGCAACCGGTATCGCCAGAGAGGCGAGACGCCGCATGGCAGGAGAGGAGACTCCTTCTGTACTTCGCCAGTATGGTGACGCAGTAACAGCGAAGGATGTTCTGGATGCAGCAAAGGCCGGGGATGAGCTGGCGCTCTCCGTGGTGGAGACGGTGGGCCGTTATCTGGGCGTGGCTCTGGCAGGCATTGCCATGACGGTAGATCCGCAGATGTTTGTCATTGGAGGCGGTGTGTCAAAGGCAGGTCAGTTTTTAATTGATATCATCGACAAATATTATCAGCACTATTCTCCTATTTCACAGAATAAGGGCGTGATTGGCCTGGCAAAACTGGGAAATGATGCGGGAATTTATGGAGCAGCCCGTCTGGTGCTTGGTTAAGGATACATGTATTAAAAAAAGAAATGCCCGGAGCAGGATTGCTCCGGGTAAACTCTTGCAAAACCGCGCAAAATCAGATAAAATGAGGAGACCCCGGTGGACTTTCGTCCAGCCGGGGCAATTATGAAAAATCTATGTGCAATTTGACTGTTTCATCAAGTTACAACCGTTTTCTTAAGACATTTTCAGTATAGAAAATAGTTGTGAATAAATTATGAACGGCACATGAACAAAATGTAAAATATAGTGCAAAATCCATAATTATATTTCGCGGAGAAATGATTCTTTGTGAAAATAGCAAAAGAGATTTCGGCAAGCACCAACAAGAGGAGGACATTATGTCAGAAGAGAGAAAAAGACGGACGATCGTAATCGGACATAAGAATCCGGATACCGATTCTATCTGTTCCGCAATCTGCTACGCAGCATTGAAATCTAAGATCACCGGAAATGAATATGTGGCAGGCCGCGCCGGTCATGTAAATGAGGAGACCCAGTATGTACTCAACTACTTTCATGTAGAGGCTCCGCAGCTGATTGAGAGTGTAAAGACCCAGGTTAAGGATATTGAGATCCGCGCGACCAAAGGCGTAGACCGCAATATTTCCTTAAAGAAGGCATGGAACCTGATGCAGGATGCCCATGTTGTGACTCTGCCGGCAGTCAGCGAGAAAGGGGTTCTGGAGGGCCTGATCACAGTTGGTGATATTACAAAATCCTACATGAACGTGTTAGACAGCAGTATCCTGTCCAAGGCACATACGCAGTACAAGAATATTCTGGAAACTCTGGAAGGCGCCATGGTCGTGGGCGACGAGAATGATTATTTCGATCAGGGTAAGGTACTGATCGCAGCGGCAAACCCGGATATGATGGAGTATTATATCTCAGAGCATGATCTGGTTATCCTGGGCAACCGTTATGAGTCCCAGCTGTGTGCCATCGAGATGGAGGCAGACTGCATCATCGTCTGCGAGGGCGCCGCAGTTTCCATGACCATCCGCAAGCTTGCGCAGGAGCATGGCTGCACGGTCATGACCACTCCGTACGACGCGTATACTGCTGCCCGCCTCATCAACCAGAGTATGCCGATCGGTCATTTCATGAAGACTGAGGACCTCATCACCTTTGAGGACAGCGACTGCATCGATGATGTGAAAGAGGTTATGGCAAGCAAGCGTCATCGTGATTTCCCGGTTCTGGACAAGGACGGTAAGTACCTGGGCATGATCTCCCGCAGAAATTTGCTTGGTGCAAAGGGAAAGCAGATCATCCTGGTAGATCACAATGAGAAGAATCAGGCCGTAGATGGTCTGGAGAATGCAGACATCCAGGAGATCATTGACCACCATAAATTAGGTACCGTAGAGACTATCTCACCGGTATTCTTCCGCAATCAGCCGGTGGGATGTACCGCAACCATCGTTTATCAGATGTACCATGAGAACAATGTAGAGATCGATAAGGCAACCGCAGGCATGCTGTGCAGTGCTATCATCTCCGATACCCTGTTATTCCGTTCTCCGACCTGCACCCCGATCGACAAAATGGCAGCAACTGAGCTGGCAAGGATTGCCGAGATCGATATGGACCGCTATGCAGCCGACATGTTCTCAGCAGGAAGCAACCTGCGCGGCAAGAGCAATGATGAAATCTTCTATCAGGATTTCAAGCTGTTCAATTCCGGTAAAAACAGTTATGGTGTAGGCCAGATCAGCTCCTTAAATGCAGATGAGCTGGTAGAGTTAAAGGAGCGTCTGCTTCCGTTCTTAAAGAAGCCCCACGAGGAGCACGGTGTGGATATGATCTTCTTCATGCTGACCAATATCCTGACCGAGTCTACCTCCCTGCTTTGCGAGGGCGAGGGTGCAGAAGCGCTCATCCGCACTGCATTCCATATGGAAGAAGCCGGTGCTGACGATGAAGCGAATGTGGTAGAGCTTCCGGGCGTGGTATCCAGAAAGAAACAGCTGATTCCGTCCATCATGATTGCCTGCGAGAACTAAGAGGAGAAAAATATGGGAAAACAGAGCTGGCGGGGCGGCAACATGCTGTACCCGGTACCGGCCGTGATGGTGAGCTGCGCACGGCCCGGTGAAAAGCCAAATATCATAACGGTAGCCTGGGCCGGGACCGTCTGTTCTGCCCCGGCTATGCTCTCTATTTCCGTGCGGAAGGAGCGTTACTCCTATGATATCCTGAAGGAAACAGGAGAGTTTGTAGTAAACCTGGTGACGAAGGATCTGGTGTTTGCCACTGATTACTGTGGCGTAAAATCCGGCCGCGATACCGATAAATTCAAAGAGATGAAGCTGACGCCGCTGCCGTCTCAGCATATCAGCGCACCGGGCATTGCGGAAAGCCCGCTGAACCTGGAGTGCCGGGTAAAGCAGGTAGTGGAGCTTGGAAGTCATGACATGTTTATTGCAGAGATCCTTGGAGTGACCGTGGATGACCGCTACATGGATGAGAAGGGAACTTTTCATTTAAATGATGCGAAGCTGGTAAGCTATTCCCACGGAACATATTTTGAACTGGGAGAGAAGATCGGAACATTCGGGTATTCGGTGCGGAAAGACACGAAAAAGGCTGGCAACGGGAAATTTGCCGGAAAGGTGAGCGACAAAAAGAGCGGCAGAGAAAACCGAAAAGATAGCAGCAAACGTTCCGATACAGCGAAGCACACACGGAGGAAAGCAAAATGAAATCAAACATTACCCTGGTAGGCATGCCGGCATCCGGCAAAAGCACCATCGGCGTTCTGCTTGCAAAGCGCCTTGGTTATTCATTTGTAGATGTGGATATCGTGATACAGGAGAAAACCGGCCAGCTCTTAAAAGAGATCATTGCGGAGCGGGGGACCGAGGGGTTCTTAAAGGTCGAGGAATCGGTGAATGCAGAACTGGAGACGGAGCGTTCCGTGATCGCCCCGGGCGGCAGCGTGATCTATGGCCCGAAGGCTATGGAACATCTGCACGAGATCAGCACTGTGGTGTATTTAAAGCTGAGTTATGAGGATGTAAAACAGCGTCTCGGCGACCTGAAAGACCGGGGCGTAGCCTTAAAGGATGGCATGACTCTTCTGGATCTTTACAATGAGCGCGTGCCGCTTTATGAGAAGTACGCGGATGTGACCATCGATGAGACCGGAAAGACGCTGGGAGCCTGTGTGGATGAGCTTCGCAGGATCATGGAAAATCGGATGGAGAACGGCGAGCTGGCCAGATAATATATTTGCTCCAGCATTCCGCCAGATGTTCCAGAGAAAAGGCCGCATTGGCCGGACTTGTGGATGGGCAAAGCACAGCCGGACGTCCGGTGAGCGGTTCGCAGCAGCGTCTGTAGAGCCGGAAAGCCGTACCGCCGTTGGCAATGATGGTATGGATATCTGCTGCTTTTAAAATCTGACTGATGTCTGCAGGAACAGCATTTTTGATGCTGCTGTCACTGGAACCTTTAATATCACAGGATGCGAGGACATCCCAGAGTGCAAGACCATGTGTGAGAAGCATGGTCTTTTTTTCGTCTGTGGATTGCGGAACCGGCACGTTTAAGAGCAGTGCCATCAGCTTCCAGAAGCGGTTCTGCGGATGGCCGTAGTAGAACTGGTTTTCCCGGGACTTCACGGAAGGGAAGCTTCCAAGGATCAGAATGCGGGAGCGTTCATCAAAGACCGGTTCAAAGGTATGCCGGACATGAGTGTAGCCTGGCGGAAGCGGAGCCGTATTTGGATTCATAAAAGCCTTCTTTCTGCGGATGCGTTATTGATAGCTTCGTACTGTTTCGTGATACACCCTTGTGATCTCCTGCAGGATATCCATATGGGTGAAGTCCTTTTTATATACAATTTTTGTCTCACGCATCATGCTCAGATTTTCTATGGGAAGAACTGCCATTTTTCCCTTCTTCTGTTCTCTGGCGCAGGCACTTTGCGGCAGAATGGAAACGCCCAGACCTTTCCGTACCAGATCCTTGATGGTGGCAATGTTGTCAACCTCCAGGGTAATATTGAAATTGTCGATGGAGTCTCCAATACTCCTTAATGTGGACTCGAACAGGATACGTGTATCGGAGGTGGGCAGCCGCAGGATCATGCGCTCCTGTTTTAATTCGGCTAAAGTGACCATGGCCCGCTGGGCCAGAGGATGTCTATTGGACATGACACATACCAGATAATCGGTGGCCAGCATCAGGGAACAAAGTGCATGACCGGACGGAGTTCCGTCCACGATGGCCAGATCAATCTCGTAATTATCCAACATATCATAAAGACTATTTATGGTATCAGTAATAATTGTTATTGAAAAATTATTGTTCTCATTGCTGCAGCGAGCAAGCACCTCTGTGGTCAGATTACTCTCCGAGGTATGTGTAATGCCAATGCGGACTTTCGTCAGCTGCTTCCTGAAATTATTGATTTCCGCGCCCATTTTTCCGTACAGTGCTTTAATCCTTCGGGCGTATTTTAAGACGATTTCTCCTTCGGGAGTCAGCATTAAACTGCCTTTTCCGCGCACAAACAGGGTCACTCCCAGCTCTTCTTCCAGCTGGCTGATGTGATGGCTTACGGCTGGCTGCGTGAGAGACAGAGATGCGGCGGCCTTCGTGAAATTCTGGAATTCAGCCACAGCCAGCAGTGTTTCGATTTTGGAACCTAACATAGAGCCTCCCTTCTGTCATTATAATAAATATTTATTACGCATAAAAATAAAATAATTTGATTTTATTGAAAATCAGTATATCATATAGAAACATGACATACAAGGGGGTTGTAACATGAAAACATTTTTATTTTGTCATGCAACATCACAGGCATCGGTGGTTATTATTACCATTGCCCTGATGCTGTTTGCAGGGTATCTTATGACACGGATCACCAGAAAGTTTAAGCTGCCAAATGTAACGGGGTACATTCTGGCAGGAATCCTGCTGGGACCGTATTGCCTGGATATGGTGTCGGGGAACATCATAGACGGAATGGATTTTCTTTCTGATATTGCACTGGCCTTTATAGCATTTAGTACCGGAGAATTTTTCCGATTTTCCGTATTAAAGAAAAACGGCTGGAAGGTCATTGTGATCACACTCATGGAAGCGATGCTGGCATCGGTGTGCGTATTTGCAGTGGTTTATGGTGTGCTGCACCTGAATCTGGCCTTTTCAATCGTGTTAGCGGCACTGGCATCCGCTACAGCGCCTGCATCAACGATCATGACGATTCGACAGACCGGGGCAAGGGGAGATTTTGTAGATACTCTTTTGCAGGTCGTAGCGTTAGATGATGTGGTTGGACTGGTGGAATACAGCGCAGCGATCTCCATTGCACTGGCAGCTCTTTCCGGAGGCAGCTTCCAGATGGGAAATATCTTAAAACCTGTCATGATCAATGGAGCTGTATTGGTGTTAGGCGGTATGTTTGGCTGGCTGTTAAAATGTATGATGCCAAAGAAAAAATACAAAGACAATCGCCTGATCATATCGGTGGCCGCGCTGTTTGCTTTTTGCGGGATATGCTCGCTGGCGGACGTATCTCCTCTTCTTGGATGTATGTCTATGGGAACCATTTACATTAACTTATCCGATGATGATAAGCTGTTTAAACAGTTAAATTATTTTAGTCCGCCGATCCTTCTGTTGTTTTTTGTGCGGTCCGGGCTTTCCTTCCGGTTGGATGCTCTTCTGAATCCGTCGGCAGGCGAAGATGGAGCGTCTCTTTTAGTGATCGGAGTGACGTATTTCCTGACACGTATCATTGGTAAATATGCAGGTGCTTACTTAGGCTGCATGACCGTACATAAGAAAAAGCAGGTGCGCAATTATCTGGGTCTGGCACTGGTGCCACAGGCAGGTGTGGCCATTGGTCTGGCAGCTCTGGGAGCAAGAACCCTGGGCGGACAGATGGGAATTGATCTGCAGACGGTGATTCTCGCGTCAAGCGTGTTATATGAACTGGTCGGACCGGCCTGCGCGAAGGTATCCTTATATCTGTCGGGTTCCTATGGGGATATCGAATTGCCAAAGGAAGCAAAGGAAAAGGATCCGGTGACCAGGCTGGAAATGCTGATCCAGCGGATTCACGAGATCCAGCAGGAAATACCGGAGACAGAAGGAATGATTTCGCCGGAAGAACAGGCATTTTTAGAAGCTGCCAATGAGCAGTATGAAGCAGTGGGGGCGCTGCGCAATCATTTAAGAGCAAGGAGAACGTACTAGTATGGGATATATTGTGGAAGAACTGACAAACGGATGGACAATGGAAGGAATAAAAGAAGAAGTTATTTTAAGGATCCTGCTGTCACTGGTGCTGGCGGCGGTCGTTGGATGTGAGCGTTCCAGCAAACGTCATTCCGCAGGTATGAGGACCTTTATGCTGGTCAGTGCATCTGCTACAGCAGCTGTTGTAACGGATTTGTATCTGGCAGGAAGATTTGCTTTCGGGATCCCGGTTATTTCAGGGGCAGCTGTTGTGGGAATTGCTATGATAAGCGGCAATTCCATTTTGTTCAGTTCCAAGAACCAGATCAAGGGCCTGACCACATCTGCAGCGCTGTGGGCCTGTGGGTTCATGGGTCTGATGGTCGGTGCCGGAATGTATATTTCTGCAGTTGTTATTTTCCTGGCGCTTCTTTGCAGTATTTCTCTGTTCCCGTCTGCAGAGCGTTATCTGAAAGATCGCTCCAATCATTTTGAGGTACATCTGGAATTAAAGAGCAGCTTCAAACTTCAGGATTTTGTGGCAACGATCCGTAAGCTGGGCATCCGCATTGACGATATTGAGGCAAATCCGGCATACTTAAACTCAGGACTCAGTGTGTATACGGTTTCCCTGACTGTGGACAGCCAGGAGCTGAAAAAGGACAAAAAGCACAGTGATATCATTGAAGCACTGCGCTTTCTGGATTACATTTACTATATAGAAGAAATCAAGTAAGATTATTTTATCTTGTGAAGGAAAGACAGGAATGCCGGCTTGCATTCCTGTCTTCTCTGTGTTATACTCTTAGCCGTTGCATTCGAGTGTTCGTGACCTTCCACTCGTAAAACAAAACTAAAGGAGAATTGAATATGAACAAACAGCGTAACCAATCAACAACTGGCCGCATTACCCAGGGAGCAGCCATTGCGGCTGTCTATGTGGCTCTGACCATGATCGTTGCACCGATTGCTTTTGGTCCGGTCCAATTCCGGATTTCCGAGGCACTCTGCGTACTCCCGTATTTTTTACCGAGCGCGGTACCGGGTGTGACCGTCGGCTGCTTTCTTGCAAATCTGCTCTGCGGAGCAGCACCGCTTGATGTAGTGTTCGGCAGTATTGCAACCCTGATCGGAGCAGTTGGCTCCTATTATCTTGGGAAGAAGAATAAATGGCTGGTATGCCTGCCGCCGATCCTTTCCAATACCATCATCGTTCCATGGGTACTGCGTTATGCATATGGCTCTACAGACCTGATCCCGTATGCGATGCTGACGGTAGGAATCGGAGAGATCCTGGCTATCGGAGTACTGGGTAATCTTCTGCTTCTGGCACTGGAGCGGAATCACAGAGCGGTATTTACACAGTAAAGTTACAACATTTCCATATAAGCGAGCAGCTGGTCTAAAAGTCCCAGTCCGATCCAGATCAGGATCAGCAGGACAACGGCTCCCGCAATGAAAAATACGAGTTTGTAAAAGAGGTAGGCCCGGGCGAATTCTTTTCGTGCCGGGTCTTCTTCATACCGGGCTTTATGAAAAAGATAAAACCAGCCCACAATGGGCATGTTCATGCACATGAATGTGAAAAACCAGGAGCGGACAGAAGGCGTCCACCAGCGCTCACTTAAGGGGCGGATGGTGAGACGCTTTTTGTTTGCCGGCATGCTAAGTGAGGGAAGCACGGTGGTCTCCTGGTCAGCACGCTTCTCAAGCGCCGCCTGAAGCTTTGCGGTATCTACCGGAATCTCTTGTGTGTCCGGGTTCTGCAGTTTTGTTGTGCTTCCCGGAGTGACATGTTCTGATTCAGCATGATGATCCTTCATTTAATCATTCCTTCCTGTTGTTGGTGCTGCGATCACAGACTGTGAAGAAGAACCGGGACCGGCCGCCGGATTTGCCGGTGGCTGGTTGCTCCAGGTATTCCAGCTTCGTTTGGCCTGATTTAAATAATTTTTCAGAGATTGCTGCTCGATGCCGATCTGCTCCTGCTCCGCAGCCTGGGCTTCGGCTTTGGCTGCTTCTTTCTGCTGCTGTGCGGCCTGCCATTCGCTCTCGGTCGGCAGGGTGGCAATGCGGTCGATGGCTTTCTGAAGACGTTCCTTGTAGGAAGCGGCTTCTTCATAAGTCTCTACCAGAGAGAGCTTGCTGATAGCATTCTGCACAAGGCTTTCAGCCTCGGAGGACTGGTATTCCAGATTTTCCACATCCCGCAGGGCACTCAGGAAGGTATTTTTGCGAGTCTGGATTTCCTGATTTTTTCTTGCCGTGACAGCATCTTCTTCTGCCTTTTTCTGGGCTTCTGCTTTTTCCTTGGCCTTTTGGGCCTCATACAGGGCGATGGTATCCTGCATATCACGGATAATCGGGGCAAATTCCTCATTGCGTTTTGTCATGCGCTCCAGCAGTTCGGTACGTTTGTCGTTGCCGTCCATCAGATTCAGCCTGGAGATGATACTCTGGTACTGTTCTTTTACCCAGTAGGTGTCCTCAACCGTTTCGATGGTTTTGTCTTCAAAGGCTGTTATTGCGGCTTCCAGGTCCTCTTCCAGCTTGCGCTGTTCTTTGTCATGAAGGGTCTGCTGTGCCCGGTCATTTAAGGTGGCGCTGAATAGGTCTGTGATGCCGCTCTTAGAGTCGGTGGTTACCTCCACAGTGGCGGGCTGCTGCCAGTCTAAGGGTTCTTTGCCCTCATGGATCTGATCCATGATCTGTTTCCAGATTTTTCCGGCATAGGTCTTGCCGTAAATGCCCGGCATGGCCCGCGGAGTGTCGTAGCCTACCCAGACTGCGGTGGTGTAATAGCGGGTGTAGCCGCAGAACCAGGTATCCTTGCTGCTGTTAGTGGTGCCGGTTTTTCCTGCGGCCGGCATGCCATTTTCCAGAGCCAGGCCATAGCCGGTTCCGTAGGCTTCGTTGAGGGTTCCCTTTAGAATGTCGGTCAGCATGTAAGCAGAATCCTGCTGGTAGACAACCTGGGAATGCGTCTTTAGGTTTTTGGTCAGTTCTCCGTCATGTTCATGATCAATTTTGCGGATGCAGGTCTGATCATTGTATACACCGCCGTTTGCCAGGGTACTGTAGCCCTTTGCCATATCTACCACCCGGACACCGTTGGTGAAGCCGCCGATACTTAAGGACGGTACGCCGTTGTCGATGTAGGTGAGCTTCTGGAATTCCATTTCGCCCAGATAGTTTAAGCCATAGTCCACGCCGATGTCGGTGAGAATCTGCCATGCCACAGTATTTAAGCTGCGGTTTAAAGCCTCACGGACAGAAACATTGCCATAGTAGGAGCCGCCGCTGTTGGAGGGGCCGTTCTCCCATTTATGGTCGTTGACCAGGCGGGCCGGATAGTATTCGCCGGTATCGAAGGCAGGCGCGTAGTCGATCAGGGGTTTGATGGTACTTCCCGGCTGTCTTGCGCTTAAGTAGGCTCGGTTGTAGACATCGTTTTCGCCGCGTCCGCCGACCACGGCTACCACGCTGTTTGTCATATTGTCTACGATGACGCCGGCACCCTGAAGGGCATATTTTCCGTTATCCTGAAGCTCTGTGTACGGGGACAGGACATCGTCAAGCTGAGTCTGCAATGTCTTCTGAAGCTCCTGGTCGAGGGTCGTGTAGATACGGTAGCCGCCTGCACGGATGTCATCGGCCTTCTCGGTGTAGGTGGCCTGGTAATTTTCTATATAAGAGTCGTAATCGGATTTGTCTTTGAAGATATACTGGAATTGAAAGTTGTCCAGCTTCATGAGCGCCAGGGCAGCGCAGTGGATGGCATAGCTGCTCATGTAATTCTCGTTACTGCCCTCGCCCTCTTCCTGCACGATGCTTAATGGCTGGCTGATGGCGCTGTTATAGGCATCTTCCGTGAGATAACCGACTTCCAGCATGCTTTGCAGCACATCGTTGCGCTTCTTTAAAGAGGCCTCCGGGTTGCGGACGGGGTTGTAGGCGGTGGGGCTGTTGCTGATGCCGACCAGTACAGCTGCTTCGTAGGATTCCAGGTCGCTGGCGTCCTTGCCGAAGTAGTAGCGGCTGGCAGCTTCCACGCCATAGCAGTGGTTGCCGTAGAAATTGGTGTTGCAGTAAAATTCCATGATATCTGCTTTGGAATACTTTTTCTCAATCTCCGGCGCCAGCAGGATTTCCACGATTTTGCGGGTGAAGCTCTGTTCCTGGGTTAGGTAGGTGTTCTTTACCACCTGCTGTGTGATGGTGCTTCCGCCCTGGGTGATCTCGCCGCGGTTTTTGATGAGGGCGAGACCTGCACGGAAGGTAGCGATCCAGTCAACACCGGTGTGGGATTTGAAGCGTCGGTCTTCCTGGGCAATATAAGCATTCTGCAGATTCATGCTGATCTGGCTGATGGGGACATATTCGTAATGTCCGGCATTGATCAGGCCGATCAGCTGATCGTTTTTATCGTATATTTCTGTGTCAGACAGCATACTGAAGTCCTGGCGCTGCATCTGCGCCAGCTTATCGTAGGCAACTTCCCGGCAGTGGTCCAGCTCCGGACGTACCTTCGCATAAATGAGCAGGCCAATGAGGCCGCACAAAAGCAGACCGCAGGTCAGAATATGCAGGATGGACTGAAACAGCCATCCGAGGATTCCGAACAGGCTGACAAAAAAGCCGGATAGGGCACGCATAAGCGAATGTGGGGTAGGATTAGATTTCATAGTATATACCTCTGTAAACAGACTCCTTTCATTCCATTTTTCCTTCCAATTATATTACAAATCCTTTGGAAAGACTAGAAAAACATTGACTTTTCATGCAAAAGGAAGTAAAAAGGAAAAGAATATGAAGCAGTATATTATATTAAGAAGAACATGAACATGAGAAAAGGATGGAAACCAGTATGTATCAGATAGATTTTAAGAAACCCATTGCGATCCATTTTATCGGAATCGGCGGCATCAGCATGAGCGGCCTTGCGGAGATCCTGATGCGGGAGGGATTTCGCGTGAGCGGCTCTGACGCCCATGAGAGCGAGCTGACCGACCATCTTGCAGCAGCCGGAGCAAAGGTGATGTACGGTCAGGCTGCAGCCAACATTACCGATGACATCGACCTTGTGGTCTACACTGCCGCGGTTCATGCGGATAACCCGGAGTACGCAGAGGTGGTGCGCCGCGGCATCCCAATGATGAGCCGCGCGGAGCTATTAGGCCAGATCATGAAAAACTACGGTGAGGCCATCGCCATTTCCGGAACCCATGGAAAGACTACGACTACCTCCATGGTGACAGAGATTCTTCTGGCAGCGGAGAAAGATCCGACCATCTCTGTAGGCGGAATCCTGCATTCCATCGGTGGAAACATCCGCGTGGGCGGACCGGAGCTGTTTGTGACGGAGGCCTGTGAGTATACCAACAGCTTCCTTTCCTTCTTCCCGACCATGGAGATCATCTTAAATATAGAAGCAGACCATTTGGATTTCTTCAAGGATCTGGATGATATCCGTCATTCCTTCCGCCTGTTTGCGGAGAAACTGGATGAGAAGGGACTTCTGATCATCAACCGTGATATTAAGAATTACGAGGAGATCAGCGGCGGTCTGCCATGCAGGGTGGTTACCTTTGGACACAGCAGTGAGAGCGATTACAGTGCTGCGGATATTACCTATGACGCATTTGCCCGCCCGACCTTTAACCTGATGGAGCAGGGAAAGAAGGCCGGGACCATTACGCTGGGAGTTCCGGGTGAACATAATGTATACAATGCCCTGGCAGCCATTGCCACCGCGAAAGCCCTGGGCATTCCGGATACAGCCATTGCTGAGGGGCTTCTTCATTTTACCGGAACAGATCGCCGTTTTGAGAAAAAGGGTGAGTTAAACGGCATTACGATTATTGATGATTACGCACACCATCCGCAGGAGATCGCGGCGACCTTAAAGACAGCACATAATTATCCACATAAAAAGCTCTGGTGTGTCTTCCAGCCACATACTTATACCCGTACCAAGGCATTCCTGGATGAGTTCGCTGAGGCACTTTCCGCAGCGGATGCGGTAGTTCTTGCTGATATTTACGCGGCAAGAGAGACAGATACTCTGGGCATCAGCTCTGCGGATATCGCTTCCCGCATTGAAAAACTGGGCACAGAGGTCCATTATTTCCCGACCTTTGAGGAAATTGAAGCATTTCTTTTAAAAAATTGTTCCACCGGTGATCTGTTGATAACTATGGGTGCCGGAGATATTGTAAAAGTTGGGGAAAAGCTCCTGAATAAATAGTTATCCACATTATCCACATAGTTTTCCACTTTTTATGTAAAGGGACTATGTGGATTTTTTAATTTACATAAGAAGAAGTCTAAAAATTTAAAAAACCGCGATTTTACCTACCATTTGACATGTTTTGCGCACGATTGCTGTCGACAGGAAAGAGCTATATCCACATTATCCACATTATCCACAACAAATTCTGTGGATAAACTCAGCTATTTCTTTTTGAATGGGGATGTGGTACACTGTTACAAGACAGGAAAGGTGAGGTTTTTATGAGTTTTACATATCATTTCCAGGTGGACGCAACCCTGGTTTCCAACGAATTTATTGACCGTTACCTGGCAGAAGCCAACGGGGAATATGTGAAGGTATATCTGTATCTGCTCCGCCACAGAGGGGAACCGGTGAGTCTTGAGCGTATTGCGGAGGGCCTGAATCACACGGAGGCAGACATCCGCCGGGCCATTGTCTATTGGGAGAAGCTGGGCGTTCTGAGCACAGGCACAGCTTTTGCCGCGCAGCAGGCCATGGGGGCCGGCACCGGGCAGACGAAGCAGGGCCCGGCGGCAAAGCAGGAGACTGTTATACAGCAGACCACCGCAGCAGCTATGGAGGCAGTAGCCCCGGAACCGGCAAAGGGCGCACGGCCGGTGTACAGCCAGGACCAGGTGAACCGCCTGCAGGGAGACGGAGAGTTCTCGGAGCTTTTGTACATTGCCCAGCGTTATCTGAATAAGATTTTTACCCAGCGGGAGCTGGAGGTATTTGCCTATCTTTACGACGGGCTCCACATGTCAGCAGAGCTGCTGGAATATGTGGTGGAGCACTGTGTGCAGGGCGGGCACACCAGCATCCGTTATATAGAGACCGTAGCCATCAGCTGGCATGAAAAGGGCTTCGCTACCGTGGAGCAGGCCAAGGCTTATGCCAGCGGCTTTACCAAAAACTCATTTTCCGTGATGCGGGCCTTTGGACTGACCGGAAGAAATCCCGGGGAAACGGAGCGGGAAATGATCGAGCGCTGGTTCGGGGAATATGGTTTTACGAAAGAGGTGGTGCTGGAGGCCTGCAACCGTACCATGGAGGCTACCCACAACCCAAGCTTCCGCTATGCGGACAAAATCCTTTCCGACTGGCGAAAGGCCGGCGTTCACAGCCTGAACGACATTTCGGTGCTGGATGAACAGTACAAAGGCCAGAAGAGCCAGAAGACCCGGAAGAACAGCCGTCAGACAAACAACCAGTTCTTAAACTTTGAGCAGAGAAACACCGACTATGACTCTATGGTGCTGAATCAGGTGAAGGACTGGATCGGAGAACAGTAAGGAGAACAGATTATGGCACTGAGTAATTCCCAGTACAACGCGGTGATGCGCGGGTATGAAGAACGGCAGCGCTTTCAGCGCCGGGCCATGGAAGCACGGGTTCGGGAAGTATACAGCAAAATACCGCAGATTCAGGAGCTGGACCGCCAGCTCAGTACAAGGGCCGCAGACTGTGCCAGACGGGTGCTGGGCGGAGACACAAGAGCCCGGGAACATCTGAAGGAAGAACTGGCGGATCTGAAAGAGCAGAAACTGACGCTTTTAAAATCAGCCGGGTTCCCGGCAGACTATATGGAGCCTCGCTATGACTGCCCGGACTGTCAGGATACGGGCTATGTGAATGGAAAACGCTGTCACTGCTTTGAACGGCAGCGGCTGAATATTCTTTATGCCCAGTCTAACATTGAGGCAGTCTTAAAAGAGGAGAACTTTGACCATCTCCGCTTTGATTTTTACGATGATACCGAGAAAGTTCCTCAGCTGGGCATGACAGAGAGGGCCTACATGGATGTGGTGGTGCGGCAGTGCCGTGAGTTTGCGCAGCAGTATCCAGCAAAAGGAAACAGCATCCTCTTTACCGGCGGCACAGGTGTGGGAAAGACATTTCTCACCAACTGCATTGCGAAAGAACTGATCGACCGGTGCATTTCGGTCATTTATTTATCCTCCAATGAGCTGTTTGAAATCTTTTCCAAATACAAGTTTGGCAGGGAAAGCGAGGAGGATGCAGAGGAGAGTTACCGCTATATTCTGGAATGTGACATGCTGATCATCGATGACCTGGGAACGGAGCTCAATAACTCCTTTGTGTCCTCCCAGCTCTTTTACTGCATCAATGAGCGCATCGGCAGAAAGAAGGGGACGATCATTTCCACGAACCTGTCCATGAGCATGCTGAAGGACACCTATTCAGACCGTGTTACGTCCCGGATCATGAGCAATTACCGTGTCATCCCGCTTTACGGTGCGGATATCCGCATGAAAAAGAGGGTATTTGCTTGACTTAACTGAGGCATAATGATATAAAAGAAGCGATGTGGCGGCATCCCGGGATCCGGGAGGCTTCGCCGGTTACGAATAACAAATAATATACATTGCATGGAGGAAAAGATGATTTACGAAGAGAAGACCATTGAGACCATTCCGGTAGGACCATTAGGACTGATTCCGTTAAAAAGCTGTTCGACCCTGGGTGCGAAGGTAAACGACTGGCTGGTCGAGTGGAGAAAGGAACGCGAGAGTGAGCACAAATCTACTATCGCGTTTGCAGGCTATCAGAGAGACTCTTACATTATTGAGGCTAAAACCCCGCGTTTCGGCTCCGGTGAAGGCAAGGGAACCATTGAGTCTTCCGTTCGTGGTGACGATCTTTACATCATGGTAGATGTATGTAACTATAATCTGACCTACTCTCTGTGCGGCATGACCAATCATATGTCCCCGGATGACCATTTCCAGGACTTAAAGCGTGTGATCGCGGCAGCAGCAGGCAAGGCACGCCGTATCAACGTCATTATGCCGTTCCTCTATGAAAGCCGTCAGCATAAGCGCTCCGGCCGTGAGTCCTTAGACTGTGCGCTGGCCCTGCAGGAGCTGACCAACATGGGTGTAGAGAATATTATCACCTTTGACGCTCACGACCCACGTGTGCAGAATGCCATCCCGTTAAAGGGCTTTGAGACTGTACAGCCGATTTACCAGTTTATCAAGCATCTGTTAAAGAATGAGACAGAGCTTCAGATCGACAGTGATCACATGATGGTCATCAGCCCGGATGAGGGCGGCATGGGCCGTGCTGTTTACTTTGCAAACGTACTGGGCCTGGATATGGGTATGTTCTACAAGCGCCGCGATTATACCAAGATCGTGAACGGCCGCAACCCGATCGTGGCTCACGAGTTTTTGGGCTCCAGCGTAGAAGGCAAGGATGTTATCATTGTGGATGATATGATCTCCTCCGGCGAGAGCATGCTGGATGTTGCAAAGGAGTTAAAGCGCAGAAAAGCAAGAAAGGTATTTATCTGCGCAACCTTCGGTCTGTTCACCAACGGACTGGCTAAATTTGACGAGTATTATGAGAATGGCCTGATCGACCGGATCCTGACTACCAATGTGGTATACCAGACTCCGGAGCTGTTATCCAGACCGTACTACATTGATGTAGATATGAGTAAGTACATTGCCCTGATCATCGACAACTTAAATCATGATGATTCTTTAAGCGAGCTGCTGAGCCCGACCAAGCGCATCAACAAGCTTCTGGACAAGTACCGCAATAAATAAGGTGGTTATTTCATGAGTGAAGACAGAACAAAGAAAGACCCGCTTCTGGGCGGACTTGACGGCATGCGCGCCGGACAGCACTGGGAGGGAGAGCCGGAGAGCTTAAGGCATTCGGAAAAGCCGGACCAGGCGCAGGAGGCATTCTCTGCGGAGAAGGTGCAGTCTGCTGAGGAAGAAGCGAGAAAGATCGCGCAGGAATTGCACAGAGAGGCAGTCAGAACCGGCAACACGGAAAAAGAGGTGGAAGTGCCGCAGGTGGAGCCGACAGAGGGTAGAAAGAAAAAGTCACGCAAAAAGGAAGAACAGCCGGGCGGCTGGGGAAAAGAGCTTTTTGAGTGGATTAAGATTGTTGTGTCTGCAGCACTCATTGCTTTCGTACTGAATACCTTTATCATTGCTAACAGTGAGGTGCCGAGCGGTTCTATGGAGAATACCATCATGACGGGTGACCGCGTCATCGGCTCCAGGCTTTCCTATCATTTTGAGGATCCAAAGCGCGGAGATATTGCTATTTTCCGTTTCCCGGACAATGAAAAGATTTATTATGTAAAGCGTATCATTGGACTGCCGGGAGAAACCGTGGACATTGTGGACGGCAAGGTTTACATCAACGGTTCAGGCGAGCCGCTGGATGAGCCGTATATCCGCGAGCCTATGATCCCGGAGGAACCCATGCACTTTGAAGTGCCGGAGAACTGCTATTTCATGATGGGAGACAACCGGAACTATTCCATGGATGCCCGCCGCTGGGAGAATACCTATGTTAAGCGTGACAAGATCATTGCGAAGGTACTGTTCCGCTACTTCCCGAAACCGGGAATGCTGAAATAAATACAGACTGAAAACAGGCCTGCGAAAGCTGCTAAAAGCGGTATTTCGCAGGCCTGAACTGTTTGCGGAATATTGTTATTTGCCGCGGAGTGTGATATATTTTAGATACATTATGGTCTGACGCCGGGATATGGCGCCGGGATACGTCTGATAATTTGGAGAGGGAATGGGAATGAGAGACACAACACTGGTTATTATGGCAGCCGGAATCGGAAGCCGGTTTGGCGGAGGTATCAAGCAGCTCGAACCGGTAGGTCCGGGAGGAGAAATCATTATGGATTATTCTATCCATGACGCGCTGGCAGCCGGATTTAATAAGATTATTTTTATCATCCGCAAGGATCTTGAGAAAGATTTCAGGGAGATCATTGGAAACCGCATTGAGAAGATTGCCCATGTGGAATATGCATTTCAGGAGCTGAATGCGCTTCCGGAGGGCTACCATGTAACAGAGGGAAGAAAGAAGCCATGGGGAACCGGTCAGGCAGTTCTTACCGTGAAGGATCTGGTGCATGAGCCGTTTCTGGTCATCAATGCAGATGATTATTACGGAAGAGAGGGATTTTTCAAAATCCATGATTATATGATCAATGAGATGGATACTGAGGGTGACGTGTATGACATGTGCATGGGCGGATTCATTCTGGAGAATACATTAAGTGAGAATGGTACTGTAACCCGAGGCGTCTGCGAGGTGAATCCGGATGGCACCTTAAGGGATGTAACGGAGACCTATGATATTGAGCGTAAGGGCAACGGCATCTTTGCGAATGATGAGCAGGGCAATCCGGTGGTTGTGGATGCACGACAGTATGTTTCCATGAACATGTGGGGCCTTCCGCCGAAATTCCTGGATGCCCTGGAGGCAGGCTTTCCAGAATTTCTGGATGGCATCAAAGAGGGAGATGTGAAGGCAGAGTACCTGCTTCCGAAGGTCATTGACCAGCAGATCAAGAGCGGAAAAGCACATGTACGGGTTCTGGAAACCCGGGACAAATGGTTTGGCGTGACCTACAAAGAAGATAAGGATGCGGTGGTTGCATCTATCCGCAAGCTGATCGAGGACGGCATCTATAAGGAGAATTTGTATGACTAAGCTGATTTCCTGGAATGTGAACGGACTGCGTGCCTGTGTGGGAAAGAATTTTCTGGATTTCTTTCATGAGGCAGACGCGGATGTTTTCTGCCTGCAGGAGACTAAGCTGCAGGCCGGACAGATCGACCTGGAGCTGCCGGGATATCATCAGTACTGGAATTACGCGGAGAAGAAGGGATACTCCGGAACGGCATTGTTCACAAAGAAGGAGCCGCTTTCCGTAACGTACGGGATTGGTGTGGAAACGCACGATCATGAAGGACGAGTTATAACCGCGGAGTTTCCGGCATATTATGTAATTACGTGTTATACGCCGAATTCCCAGAATGAGCTGGCACGGCTTGACTACCGCATGGAGTGGGAGGACGCATGGCGCGCGTATTTAAAGCAACTGGATGCAGAAAAACCGGTTATTTTCTGTGGTGATTTCAATGTGGCGCATCAGGAAATTGATCTGAAGAATCCGAAGACAAACCGCAATAATGCCGGTTTCACGGATCAGGAGAGAGAAAAGTTCACGGAGCTGCTGGCAGCCGGTTTTACCGATACCTGGAGGTATTTCTATCCGGATCAGGCGGGAGTTTATTCCTGGTGGTCTTACCGGTTTAAGGCCCGGGAGAAAAACGCAGGATGGCGTATTGATTACTTCTGTGTATCCGACTGCTTAAAAGACCGGCTAGAGTCGGCAAAAATCCACACGGAAGTGCTTGGGTCGGACCATTGCCCGGTAGAACTGTGTCTGAAAGAATAGAACGCGCTGCGGACTGGATGCAGGCCGCAACGGGAAAGGTGGGCAGAATTGGAACAGTATCAGATTGATGTAAATGACAGCAGGGTGTATCCAATGGGCCTCACACGGACAGATGGGGGGATCCATGTATCAGCAGTGGCTGCAGCGAAGGCTTGCAGCCTGCTTTTATTTGTGAAAGAAGACAAAAATGGAAAGGAAGCAAGGTTTCGCGAGGTGCGCAACATTCCGTTTCCGGAAGAAGGAAAGACCGGCCATGTCTGGTCTATGACGTTAAACGGAGCGTTTGATGACCTGTATTATGCTTTTGAGGCAGACGGTAAACGGTTTTCCGATCCCTATGGCCGTTCCTTTGCGGGCCGGGAACGCTGGGGCAGGTTAAGCCATGCGAAACGGCTTCTTTTGTCACCGGTGGCGGAGCCGGAATTTGACTGGCAGGGGGACAGGCCGCTTCATATTCCATATGAGGATTGTATTGTGTACCGGGCTCATGTGCGGGGGCTGACAAAGCATGCGTCTTCTGGGACAGAACACCGGGGAACCTTCCGGGGAGTGGTGGACAAGATTCCTTACTTCAAAGAGCTGGGAATCACTACCCTGGAGCTTTTGCCGCCGGTGGAATTTCAGGAAGTCATGATGCCGGAGAATGTAGAGGGCAATCCCTATGGAACGAGTGAACCTACGAGCCGTCTGAATTACTGGGGCTACGCCAAGGCCGGCATGTTTGCGCCAAAGGCGTCCTATGCGGATCCGGGTACAAATCCGGTGACAGAATTCAAATATATGGTTCGTGAGCTTCACAAGGCCGGTCTGGAGGTGGTGCCGGAGCTTTATTTCTCCGGAAAGGAAGTACCGGAGTTTGTTCTGGAGACTGTGCGTTTCTGGGTGAGGGAATACCATGTTGACGGCATTCATCTGACTGGTTACGCGCCGACTGTCCTGCTGGCTAAGGACCCTTATCTGGCAGACACCAAGCTCTGGGCGTTGTCCTGGGAGGCGGAGAAACCGGCTGCCGGAGAGAAAAAGCATCTGGGCGAATACAATGACGGTTTTCTGATCGATATGCGCCGTGCATTAAAGGGTGATGAGGAACAGATGAGCAGCCTGATCTACCGTAACCGCCGCAATCCGGCGGAGACCGGCGTGCTGAACTTTATGGCAGGTACCAATGGCTTTACCATGATGGATATGGTTTCTTATGATCAGAAACACAATGAGGCCAATGGTGAAAATAACCGGGATGGCAGTGATTACAATTATTCCTGGAACTGCGGAGCGGAAGGCCATGTCCGCAAGAAAAAGATCCAGGAGCTCCGTTCAAGGCAGCTTCGCAATGCCATGCTGCTGCTTTTCTTAAGTCAGGGAACACCGGTGCTTCTGGCAGGTGATGAATTCGGAAATTCCCAGAATGGCAACAATAACGCTTACTGTCAGGATAATGAGATATCCTGGCTGAACTGGAATCTTAATAAGTGGGATCAGGCCCTTCTGGATTTTGTAAAGCATGTCATCGCGTTCCGCAAGGCACATCCGGTCTTTCATATGGAGCAGGAGCCAAGAGTCATGGATTATCTGGCCTGCGGACATCCGGATATTTCTTACCATGGTGTCAATGCCTGGCAGCCGGAATTTGAAAATTTCCGACGTCAGATCGGCATTCTCTACTGCGGTGCTTATGCGAAAAAGCCGAATGGCGAAAACGATGATTTCTTTTTCGTGATTTTCAACATGCACTGGGAGCCGCACAGCTTTGCGCTGCCAAATCTTCCGAAAAACCTGGTGTGGTCGCTTGCTTTTGACACCAGTGACAGCGCGGCGGGAGGTTATTATGAGGAGGGACAGGAACGCCAGATTTTAAACCAGAAGAATTATATGGTGCCGTCCCGTTCTGTTCTCGTGTTTCAGGGAAAGAAAAAGGCGAAAAACCTTGACAAAGCCTAGCAAAACAGATATAAATGAAAGGGCAAAATGAAATACTGAAAAGTGGCCTTTCCGGTCGCTATCGCATTTAGGAGGAATTAATAATGAACAAGACAGAATTAGTAGCAGCAGTAGCTGAGCAGGCAGGCCTTTCCAAAAAAGATGCAGAGGCAGCAGTAAAGGCATTTACCGATGTAGTTGCAGAGGCTCTGAAGGCAGGAGATAAAATTCAGTTAGTAGGCTTTGGTACTTTCGAGGTATCCGAGAGAGCAGCAAGAGAGGGCCGCAACCCGAGAACCGGTGAGACCATGGTCATCGAGGCTTCCAAGACTCCGAAATTCAAAGCTGGTAAGGCATTAAAGGATCTTGTAAACGCTTAATTTTACAGCAGTTATCGTATACTCAAATAACTAAAAAATTCCTCCTATTATGCAAATTGCGTTGTAGGGGGAATTTTAGCCATAAAAGGAGACTCAATATGCGCCTGGATAAATATCTGAAGGTATCTCGCATCATCAAAAGGAGAACTGTAGCAAATGAAGCATGTGATAGCGGACGCGTGATGCTCAATGACAAGATAGCCAGAGCCAGCGCAGAGGTCAAAGTCGGAGATGTGATAGAAATTGGATTCGGCAATAAATCTGTCAAAGTAAAAGTGACCAGTGTCCAAGAAACCGTTCGCAAAGAAGAGGCGAAGGACATGTTTGAATATATTTAAAGAAAAGGCCTTGCAGCAGGAATGCTGCAGGGCTTTTTGTGTTTTCCGGATAATCAATCATAACTGTGCAGATACGTCTCTATCAGCATGTTTTTTAAGGCCCCCATTTCAGCGGAGTAAACATTTTTCTTTTTGGGAGTAAAAAGCTGCATATAGCGATAGTAGTGTTTGTCCGGGCGGCATACCAGAATGTCGGTGTTTCTTGGAATCCCATAAGCGGGAAGAAGGGCAATACTGTTGCTGTTTAATACCATCTGGCAAATATTGTGGCGATTGTTCATCTCGCAGATGGTATGCGGAGCAATGTCGTAATCATGAAACATATTCTGGGCAAGCAGGTATTCGCAGACTCCATGCCCGGAAAGAATAAAGCTTTCCCGGCTGAAGAGTCTCATATCGACAGATGGAGGATTGTCATAGTCTCTGGATGCAAGATGGGCATATGCGTGCTGTGGAGATAATAGTACAAGAAGTTCATCGGTCTTGATGACTTCTGTATTGAAAAACGGATTATTGATAATTTCAGAAAATCCGGCAAATGCCAGATCCAGTTTTCCATCATAAAGTTTTTCAATAATAGTTTTCGACCAGCCTTCGGTGACTCGGACAGAAATGTTGGGAAATATCTCATGAAAATCTGCGTAAATCTGGCCAAACTGTTCAAATAAGGTCTGACATGAGATGCCAATGCTGAGGGAAAACTGATTCTGGGATATTTTCAGTTTTTTGTAAAGATCGTTTCTCAGTTCCAGAATCTTTCGAGCTGTTTTTACATATTCTTCGCCTTCTGGCGTAATCGTCAGCCGGTTCTTATTCCGGGTAAAAAGTGCAACGCCGAGTTCGCGTTCCAATTTGTTCAGATACAGACTGAGCGTGGACTGGGATACGAAAAGGCGCTCTGCAGCTTTGGTTAAATTATGTTCTTCTGCAATCGTAATAATATAAGTAAGCTGCTTAAAATCCACAAAAATCCCTCCCATAAATGTATTAAAAAAATTATAGTCGAAACTATTAACAAAATCAATAGTTTGCATGATTTTTATATATTGGACGAGAATACAAACTAGCGGTAAAATTTATGTAAAAGATACAAATTGCGCGAATTGTATGAAAATTCAACAAGGGAGGAATGGAATGAAGGATGTAGGCGGAATCCCTATTGTGCTGTCAAGAGGAACACCCTACGAGATTGGGTATAACCATGGGAAATCTCATCCGGACAAGGTACGGAAAAGTTTTGAACATAATCTGGTTTCCTGTTTGAAATCAGGCTATGTTTCAAAGGAAGAAGTGTACCGGATTGCAGGTGGTTATATCAAAAATGTAGAAGCGTACAATAAGGATTACATTGAAGAGGTACAGGGAATTGCTGATGGTGCCGGGCTAAAGCTGGAAGACATCATGGTTCTGAATTCACGGACAGAGTTGCAGAAACTGGGCTGCAACCGGAAAAACAGAAGCGGAAAGCTGATTTCCCTTCATCCGGATCTTGAGCCGGAAGCCTGTACATCGATAGCAGTCACCGGGGAGAGAACCGTTGATGGTGCTACTTACGTGGGCCAGAACTGGGACAATTACCCGTGGTCAGAAGAGTGCCTGATTTACCATATCATTGAGCAGAAAAATGGAAAACCATCCATTGCATATTGCGGAGAAGCCGGAATCATCTGCAGATCTGGAATGAATTCTGCAGGATTGGGCGATGGAGTAAACACACTGACAACGAATGCACCGGTAAATTTTGAGGGTGTTCCGCTTCAGTTTTTACTTCGGGGGGTTCTGGATTCCGATAATCTGGGTGCAGCAATTGATGCAATCAATGATGGTAAAAATGGTGCAGTGAACAACATCATGATAGCACAGCGAGATAATGAAGCAGCTGATGTGGAAATGGATTCGGACTGTTGCGGAATTCTTTATCCAACAGATTCGATTTTGACGCATGCGAATCATTATGTATCCATTGGTCATCCCAGATATCCGTATTTGGATAAGGGAAAGGGAAACTCATTTGTAAGACATAACCGGAGTGATAAACTTTTGCGTATGATCGAAGGGAAAATTTCCATTGATGACATTAAGCGGGTATTCAGTGATCATGGAAATTCACCGCAGTGTATTTGCCGTCACGCAGACAAATTAAAACCGGAGGACGAACAGTTAGAGACGGTATTTTCTTTTGTATGCAATCTGACAACACTGGAAATGCATTTTGCACCGAAACGGCCATGTGAAGGATTTCTGACAATCCGGCCTTTCGATTTATTAAAAGATAACTAAATTCACAGAGGAGGAGCTTATGAGGAAAACAAAACGATTTACAGCACTTATGATGGCAGCGCTTGTGGCATTTGGATTAGTGGGATGCGGCGGATCAACAGCTTCGACTCAGCCGGCAGGGGGAGACAGTACAGCTGCAGCCGGCAGTGAAAACTCCGAAACTGGAAGTTCAGGCGGTGCATCAGCATATGTGGATGCAGATGGAAAAGTTGTGGTAAATTTACAGCGTGAAGATGGTATCCAGTCTCTGAATATCTGGAATTATACTTCCGGACCGAACTATATGTTTGCCGAGATGGTATTTGATGCGCTGTACAGCTCTAACCATGGCGGCGATTGTGAACCGCTGATCTGTACCGGTTATGATCTAAGCGATGACCAGAAAGAAGTAACCTTACATATTGCAGAGGGCGTAAAATTCTTCGATGGTTCTGACTGTGATGCAGATGATGTCTATACGGAAATGCAGTACATTGCAGAGCATAAAGATGAAATGGCACTGTTTGCAACAAACTGGAAGTATCTGGAAAAAGCAGAGAAGATGGATGATCACACCGTAAAACTGTATTTAAGTGAGCCGTTCTTCTCTCTGGATATTTCTCTGGCGTATACCTATATTGCAAAAGCAGAAGAAATTGAACAGTATGGTTCCAGCCTGTTCTCTTCTGTAGATACGCTTAACGGCACCGGCCGCTGGAAATTAGATGAGTGGGTTGATGGCCAGTATCTGAAATTCAGCCGCAACACCGATTACTGGCAGGGCGGAGATTTCAGCAACATCGATACCTTATACCTGTGGTTCATTTCCGACCCGACTGCACAGAATGCAGCATTTATCAATGGTGATATTGATTATATCAACAATGTAAATGTGGATCTGAAGTCTATGCTGGATCCGGTAGCAGATCAGTGTGAGATCACAGATTCTATTTCCGAAGTTATGTACTATCTGCAGTTTAAGATGGATGGTAAGGCTCCGACCACAGACCAGAATTTACGTTATGCAATTATGCATGCAATTGACAGAGATGCATTCTGTTCCCTGATGGGTGGCGGACTTGTAATGAACGATTTCTTTACCACCCATGCAGAAGGCCATCAGGACAGCCTAGAAGCGTTGAAATATGATCCGGAACTGGCAAAAGAGTATTTGGCAAAGTCCAGTTATAACGGTGAGGAATTAGTATTATTAAGCCGCAGTGATATTTCTTATGCAGATTCCATTATGACTGCAATGGCAGATTACCTGAATCAGATTGGCATTAAGACAAGGGTAGATATGGTTGATACAGCAACCATGAATACCAGACGAACCGATGGTGATTATGATATCTTTATGGTAAATCTGGCAACCTGGGATGGAAACGCACTGACTCAGAACCTGGTTCCGCGTGTTGTACAGGATATGCACAGCAATGGCTATAAGAATGATGAACTGAATGCAAAAATTATGGAAGCATTTGGTGATATGAATAAGGAGACGCGAGTAAAAACTCTGGAAGAGGTTGATAACATTCTTTATGAGTTACAGGGACCGATTGTTCCGCTGATGCAGGTTATGAGAAGCTCCTGTATAAGAAAAGGTCTTACCGGTCTTATTGAAAATCCGCTGTCTGGCTATATCTTTACTAATGTAACGGTTGAGGAGGATTATCTTAAGTAAGACGAAGCCATATAGCAAATAACTGAATGGAGACGAGTCGCTGTATGCTTTTAGCAGCGGCTCATTCTCCCTAGTGGCAATATATAGGAGGCGTTTATGGTTAAATTTTTTACAAAAAGAATCCTGTGTCTGCTATTAGTCGTGTGGATTGTTTCGGTACTGGCATTTGTCATGATGCGTCTGGCACCGGGCGATGCTGCAGTCATGGCACTTCCGGATTATGCTTCGGAGGCGCAGATTGAGGCAATGCGGGCAAAACTTGGTCTTGATAAACCTTATATTACTCAGTATCTGATGTATCTTGGAAATCTTCTGAAAGGGGATCTGGGAAATTCTGTATTATATGAAAAACCATGTCTGGATGTAATTATGGAGCGGCTTCCGGCAACTCTGAGTGTTACTATCGTGTGCTCAGCACTGGTACTGATCATCAGTATTCCGTTAGGAATCATTGCAGGCGTCAATAAAGGCGGACCGGTAGATTTCTTTGCAGTATTATTTGCACTCCTGGGTCAGTCTATGTCCGTAGTATGGATCTGTGTATTGCTTCTTTTGCTGTGTTCTGTTAAACATAACTGGCTTCCTAGTATGGGATATAATGGACTGTTTGATGTTAAGTATCTAATTATGCCAGCAATTGCGATGGGGTACAAAATGTGTGCCGGAATGGTACGAATGGGCCGTTCCGGAATGATCGATGTTTTAAATGAGGATTATATCACTTGTGCCTATGCACGAGGTTTAAGTCGGTTTGAAGTAAACTGCAAGTATGCATTTAAAAACTCTATCATTCCGGTTATTACTCTGTTTGGCATGGATGTTGCAGCAATGTTAGCCGGAGCGGTCATTATTGAGACAACATTTACGATTCCAGGAATTGGAAGCATGCTCGTAAAAGCAGTTTCCAATCGTGACTACCCGTTAACCCAGTCTACGCTGGTTGTAACGGCCGCGATGTTTGCAATTGTGAACCTGGTGGTAGATATTGTAAATGCTTTCATTGACCGCCGGATGAAACTAAACTGATAAGGAGGGGGATGCAGATGAAAGGAAAGATACTTGTTCGCCGTATGTTAAGAAGTCCCCAGTTCATGATCGGGTTTTTTATAGTATTTGGAATTGTAATAGTCAGTGTGTTTGCAAGGCAGCTGGCACCTATGGATGAAAATATGAACCACATTGTGGCAAGATTTACTCCGCCGCAGGGAATTGATGCTTATAAAACCGGTGGATATGTGCTTGGAAGCGATGAACTTGGGAGAGACATTCTTTCAAGAGTTCTGATCGGAAGTCAGATTTCTTTAAGAATTGCTTTTATTGGAACTGTGTGTGTAACGGTGGTTGGAACACTCCTGGGCGTGTTTGCTGGGTACTTTGGAGGCGTAGTAGATGATATTGTTATGCGTGCAACAGAAGTTACCATGGCAATTCCGTCTATGACACTTGGCATTGTTATTATGGCAATTTTCGGACCGAGTATCTCTAACCTGATTCTTGTAATGATCATAACATCCTGGAAAAATTTCGCTAAAATATCAAGAAACCAGGTTATGATTATGCGGAACCGGGAATTTGTTCAGGCATCCAGAGCGCTAGGCGGCTCCGGATGGCATATTATCATGACTCAGATTATGCCAAACGTGACAACTCCTCTTCTGATTCAGTTATCAGGAACTTTTGGTGGAATTATTCTGACCGAAGCAGGACTCAGCTACTTGTATTTAGGTGTTCAGCTTCCAAATCCTTCCTGGGGAAATATGATAGCGGGAGGACGTACCTATCTGGCTGCATACCCATGGATGGTAATTGTTCCAGGTGTAGCACTTATGATTACGGTACTGGGCTTCAATTTTCTTGGTGATGGACTCAGAGATGTTTTGGATCCAAAACAGACCAGATAGGGGGAGCAGGTATGGAGAAAGATGTTTTACTTAGAATAACGGATTATGTGGTAGAATTCAAAACCGAAAATGGAACAAAACAGGCCATCAACCATTTAAATCTGACAATACATAAAGGAGAATCTCTTGGCCTGGTAGGGGAGGCCGGTGCAGGCAAGACAACAACTGCACTTGGTGTACTCAGACTGCTTCCAAAACACTCTGCCAAAATAAAAAGCGGTATTATTGAATTTCATGGAGAAGATATGGCAAAATTTTCGGAGCGTAGGCTCAGAGAAATTCGCGGAGATAAAATTTCCATGATTTTCCAAAATCCTTTGACTTCTTTAAATCCTGTATTTACCGTAGGGGAACAGATTGCAATGGTATTGCGGAAACATAAAAATATCGGAAATAAGCAGGCAATGGAAGAAGCCGGAAAATTAATGGAAACTGTGGGGATTGCAAAAGAGAGAATTAATGATTATCCTCACCAATTTTCCGGTGGAATGCGTCAAAGGATTGGTATTGCTGCGGCGCTTGCCTGCAGTCCGGAACTGTTGATAGCAGATGAGCCAACGACTGCGTTGGATGTGACTATTCAGGCTCAGATTCTGGAACTCATGAAAAAGCTTCAGAAACAGTACGATACTTCTCTGCTGATGATCACACATAACCTGGGCATCATCAGTGAACTGTGCAGGAATGTGGCAGTTATGTATGCAGGTGCAATTATTGAATATGGTAGCGTGAAAGAAGTGTTCACAAATCCGATGCACCCGTATACAAAGGGGCTGTTGGGAGCGATTCCGACACTGGATGACCAGAAAGAGCGGCTTGTGGCAATACCAGGTGAGGTTGCCAATCCATACCATTTGCCGAAAGGATGCAGTTTTAATCCAAGATGTGAATGCAAAAATGCAGATTGCGCGGAGGAAATTCCGCCAATGATAAAGATCAATGAATCTCATTATGTATCATGTTTTCATTGTGGAGAGGTAGGACAATAATATGGCTGAAGAAAAAAAACCTCTGATTGAAGTGAAAAATCTGAAAAAGTATTTTCAGGTGGGAAGCGGAAAGACACTCCACGCAGTGGATGATGTCAGCTTTTCCCTGGAAAAAGGACAGACACTGGGGCTTGTTGGAGAGAGCGGATGTGGAAAAAGTACCGTTGGTACCGTAATCATGCGCCTGCAGGATCCGACTTCCGGTGAATTGCTTTTTGAGGGAAAGGATATTTTCAAGTGTAAAAACAGGAAAGAAAATCTTCAGTATTGCAAAGAAATGCAGATTGTATTCCAGGATCCATATTCGTCCCTGAATCCGAAGAAGACAATCAGGAGCATTTTGTCTGAAGGATATTTGATTCATCATACTGTATCCAAAAAGGATTTAAATGATGTTCTGGCGCTGCTTTCAGAGAAAACAGGAATCTCAAAGGATATGTGGGATCAGTACCCGCATGAACTGGATGGAGGAAAACGTCAGGTTGTCGGAATTGCCAGAGCACTCAGTATGAATCCGAAGTTTATTGTCTGTGATGAGCCGGTTTCCTCTCTGGACGTGTCGGTACAGGCAAAGGTGCTTAATTTGCTAATGGATTTGCAGAAAGAAATGAACTTGTCATATTTGTTTATTTCCCATGATTTGAGTGTTGTAAAACATATTTCAGATCGGATTGCGGTTATGTATCTTGGACAGATTGTGGAAACCGCAGATAAGGAAACTTTGTTTGCGGATACAAGACATCCGTATTCTATTGCGTTGCTTTCTGCAATTCCAAAAGTGGATGTAGAAAACAAAGTCAGCCGTATTGTATTAAAGGGTGATGTTCCAAGCCCGATCAATCCGAAACCGGTGTGTCGTTTTGCAAACCGGTGCTGGATGAGCCAGCCGATCTGTTTTGAACAGGAACCGGAATTAAAAGAGGTATCTCCAGGACATTGCGTGAAATGTCACTTTGCGGAAAAATCCAGAGAATTGATGATTGGCGCAGAAAAAACGGGACTTAACTGACAGGAAGAATAAACAGCAAAACCTTCCCATATACTGAACCATGAGTTCAGGTGGGGAGGTTTTTTTGTGGAAGAAAGAACCGGGATCCAGGACCATGCCTGTCGGCTGGAGAACCGCAATGCTGCGAGTCTGACCGGAGTGCGGGAAGTGGTGTCCTTTGACGAAAACCAGGTGGTGATGGATACGGATATGGGGCTTCTGACGATCAAGGGAAAAGACCTCCATGTCAGCCGGCTTACCGTGGAAAAGGGAGAACTGGAGGTGGAGGGGCAGGTGGACAGTCTGGCCTATTCTTCCAACGAAGCATACCGGAAAACCGGGCAGTCCATCCTGGCCCGGCTCTTTGGCTGATGGCGGCGGTGTGCCGGGAGGCACGGCTGCTGCTGCATGGAATCGCCGTGGGAGCAATTCTGATGGCGGTGTACGACATTCTGCGCTTTCTGCGGATGCTGATCCCCCATGGAAGTCTGGCGGTAGGAGTTGAAGATTTTTGTTACTGGATCTGGTCCGGCTTTTTTACCTTCCTGTTTTTGTACCGGGAGAATGACGGAGCCCTGCGTTTTTATATGATCGGAAGTATTTTTCTGTCCATGCTGGCTTATGACCGTATCATCAGCAGAAATTTGCGAAAGGTCTTGAAAATGATGCTTCGATGCATTAGAATGAAATTACACAGGTAACATAAGATTTATTTAGAAAGTCAGGGTAACAAGAAGCTGGTGAGAAACATGAAGACGCGGGGAACAGGGCGCAGAAAGCGCCGGGAAGGCTGGAGTAACCGCCTGGCCATCATTGGCATTACCGTGGTGGTGCTCAGCCTGGCACTGGTGGTCAACATTAAGAATCACTCCATGGAGAAAAAGGTGATGGAATACCAGGCCAAGGAAGAATCACTGACCCGCCAGGTGGAAAATGAACAGAAACGGGCCGCAGAGCTGGAAGAACGCAGGGTCTATGTTCAGACCAAGCAGTACATCGAGGAAGTGGCCAAGCAGAAGCTGGGATTGGTAAAGCCGGATGAGGTTCTGCTCAAACCAAGACCGAAAGATCACTAAAATCATACGAGACCGGAAGTAACAGACATAGGATCCTTTCCTGCCGCATATATTGTGGTTCAGGAGGGGATTTTTTGTGTGGAAACGAAACCGTCGCCGGGATATGGCTGATGTTAATATTTATACGGCAGAGAGATTAAATGAGATGGCCAGATCACTGGGTGAGCTGGCCCGGGCGTGCAATGACCGGATGGAAGAAGAACGCGGGCTGACCCGGGCGGATGCCCTGGCGGCCATGCAGACAGCAGCGGCGGTCGTCTGCGGGCAGTGCAGCCGCTGCAATCTGTATTGCGATGCAGAGAAGGAGGACAGCTATTATCTGTATTATCTGCTGCGTTCCTTTGAGCAGAAGGGCAGAGTGGAATATGAGGACATGCCCCGGCTGTTTCTGGAGGCGTGCCGGAACAAGGAAGAGTATCTCGCACAGCTGAACCGGAATCTCGGACGTGCCACCATGAATCTGGAATGGAAGAACCGATTCCTGGAAAGCCGGGATACGGTCATGGTACAGTTCCGGGAGCTGGCGGTGATGCTGGAGGAGTTTGCAGGGCAGATGAGCAGGGCTGCCGACATTACGGATCAGAAAGAGGACGCGGTGCGCCGTCTGTTCCGCCTGCATCAGATCGCGGTAGATAACATGCTGCTTTTAGAACATGAGAAGAGCTATCGGGAGGCCTATGTGACTATGCATGCATTAGGTGGGCGCTGCATGACGGCAAAGGATGCCGCAGCGCTGTTTGGACAGGCTGTGGGTGGCAGAGGGTGGTATGCACCACCGGACACAAGGGCTCTTATTACAAAGCAGCCTGGGGTGATGCGTTTCCTTGAGCCGGGAGCATACCGGATGATGTACGGGGTTGCGCGTATGTCAAAGAATGGAACCGGGATATCCGGAGATAATTATACATATTCGGGGAGTCTGCCGGGACAGGTGATCATGAGTCTTTCAGATGGCATGGGAAGCGGAGCGGCCGCAGACCAGGAGAGCCGGAAGGTGATCGAGCTTTTGCAGCAGCTTTTGGAGACTGGCTTTTCTGCCCGTTCCGCCCTGAAGATGGTAAATACCATCCTGATGCTGACCGGGACTGAACAGCATCCGGCTACGTTGGATCTTTGCTGTGTGGATCTTTGCAGCGGTGTGCTGGAAGCAATGAAGATGGGAGCTGTGGCAACCTTTGTGCTCAGCAACGGGCAGGCAGAGATACTGGATGCAGGCAATCTGCCGGCAGGTGTGCTCTCCCAGGCAGAGCCGGCGCTTCTGTCACGCAAGCTCTGGGATAATGACCAGATCATTATGATAACGGATGGGGTACTGGATGCCTGCCCGGGTCTGGATAAGGAGCAGAGCCTGAAAGAATACCTGGAGTCCATGCCGGTGAAAACACCTCAGGATATGGCAGAGCGAATCCTGCGGTTTGCATGCCAGAACGGCGGCATGCAGGATGATATGACCGTGCTGACGGCCGGGATCTGGAAGCGTTAGAGAGGACCGAAAAAGTCATGGATGATTTTGCCCTGTGAGTGCTGTAACGAGAAAAACACAGGTTGCGCAGGAGTAAAATTGCGGGTATAGTGTAATTGGTGACAGAAAAAACAGAATTGCTTTTACGGGTAGGATAACATGTTAAAGAAAGTAAGAGATTATATGCGGGAACATGAGATGACCGCTCCGGGGGATGCAGTGATCGTGGCGCTTTCCGGCGGGGCGGATTCCGTGTGCCTGCTGACGGTATTAAAACAGCTGGCAACGCCGGAATTCTTGCTTCGTGCGGTCCATGTTCATCACGGCATCCGCGGGGCAGAGGCAGATCGGGATGAGGATTTTGCGCAAAAACTGTGTGAAAGCCTTTCTGTACCGCTGTGTGTGGCTTATTGCCATGTCCCGGCCTATGCAGCGGAGCATGGTCTTTCGGAAGAGGAAGCAGGAAGGATTCTGCGTTATCAGGTGCTGGAGAAAGAGGCCGGAAAATGGGAACAGGAATTACCGGCGGGCAGCCGGGTCAAAATTGCCCTGGCTCATCACCGGGATGACAATGCCGAAACAATCCTGCATCATCTTCTGCGTGGAAGCGGCCTTACCGGTCTTGCCGGGATCCGGCCGGTGCAGGGGCGCCGTATTCGCCCGCTGCTCTGCGTGGGGCGTGAGGAAATAAGGGCATATCTGGAGGCAGGGCATATCAGCTGGTGTGAGGACAGTACCAACCAGTCGCCGGATTATACCAGGAACCGGATTCGCAGCCAGGTGCTTCCGCTTTTAAAAACAGCGGTAAATGAGCAGGCAGAGGAGCACATTCTCCAGGCAGGGCAGATTATCGGGCAGGCAGATGCTTATCTGCGTCAACAGGCAGAGGAAATATGGCAGGAAGCAGTCTGTGGGCGAGAGGAAGATCTTGCGGCCATTCCCCTTACGGCATTTGCAAGACAGCCGGAAATTCTGAAAACCTATCTGATCCGTCATATGCTGGACCAGCTGCATCCGGGCTGGAAGGACATCGGCAGCCGCCATTTCACGGCAATCGCGGAACTGGCAGGCAAACCGGTGGGAAGTCGTCTGGATCTCCCGGGCGGACTTATGGCGCGGACCGGATATGAAACGCTGGAAATCGTGCGAAAGACGGAACGGGAAGTGTCCGTGAAGACAGAAAGCGGAGCAGATGGGGAAATCCACGGCCGCCAGACAGTTCCGGAGCTTCATATGACGGTTTTTTCTCGTCAAAAAGATCAAGAAATTCCCAAAAACCAGTATACGAAATGGTTTGACTATGATAAAATTAAAGGTACGCTGTCTGTGAGAACCAGACGGACGGGAGATTACCTGATCCTGCCGTCCGGAGGGAGCAAGACCATTGCCCGTTACATGATCGATGAGAAAATCCCGAAAGAAAAAAGGGAGCAGATTCTGCTTCTGGCAGAAGGCAGTCATGTGTTGTGGGTAGTGGGCTTTCGGATCAGCGAATACTATAAGATAGAAGAACATACAGAAAACATATTGCAGGTAACCTGCGACGGAGGAAAAGATTATGGCAGATAAGATCAGAGTATTGTTGCCGGAAGAAGACGTAAACAAGCGAATCAGTGAAGTAGCAGAGCAGATCAGCAAAGATTATGAGGGAAAACAGATCCACCTGATCTGTATCTTAAAGGGTGGAGTATTTTTTACCTGTGAGCTGGCAAAACGCATCACAGTTCCGGTCACCATGGATTTCATGTCTGTTTCCAGCTACGGAGACGACACCAAGTCCAGCGGAGTGGTCCGCATCGTTAAGGATCTGGATGAATCCCTGGCGGACAAGGAGGTCCTGATCGTGGAAGATATCATCGATTCCGGCCGCACCCTTGCATACCTGATCGAGGTATTAAAGCAGCGTGGGCCGAAGAGCATTCACCTGTGTACCCTGCTTGACAAGCCGGAACGTCGTGTGAAGAAGCAGGTCAAGGTAGATTATACCTGTTTCACCATTCCGGATGAGTTTGTAGTAGGCTACGGTCTGGACTATGCCCAGAAATACCGCAATCTTCCGTACATCGGAGTGGTTGAGGTTGACCAGTAAGGAGGCCGATGAGTGAAACAGCAAAATGGTTTTCGGGGTGGCTGGCTGCTTTTTCCGCTGCTCCTGATCGTACTGGCTCTGGTGTTTATGCCGGGCAGAAAACAGAACGAACTGAGTTATCAGCAGTTCAAACAGGTACTGGAAAGCGGAGATGTGGGTTCTCTGATCATTTACCAGAATGAGCAGACGCCAACCGGTGAGGTGCGTCTTGCAAATCACGCGGGAGAGGTTTATGTAACCTATGTGTCCGATGTAAACCAGACCCAGCAGATGCTTCAGGATATGGACATTGACTACAGTATGAACGATGTTCCGCAGACCAGCTACTGGATGAGCATCATTCTTCCGGTGGCTGTTTCCGTAGGCGCGGTCGTTCTGATGCTGATCATCATGAATATGAGAGCCGGTGCCGGCGGCGGAACCAATGCCAAGATGATGAACTTTGGCAAGAGCCGTGCCCGCATGACCAACACCAGCAATGTTACCTTTAAAAATGTGGCAGGTCTTCAGGAGGAAAAGGAAGATCTGGAGGAGATGGTGGACTTTTTAAGAAATCCGCAGAAATATACCAGTGTGGGAGCGAGAATTCCGAAGGGCGTTATTTTAGTAGGCCCTCCGGGAACTGGTAAGACTCTGCTTGCCAAGGCAGTAGCCGGTGAGGCAGGCGTACCGTTTTTCTCCATTTCCGGTTCTGATTTCGTAGAGATGTTTGTCGGTGTGGGAGCGTCCCGCGTCCGCGATTTATTTGAGGATGCCAAGAAGGCAGCGCCGTGTATTGTTTTTATCGATGAGATCGATGCGGTAGCCCGCAGACGAGGCACCGGCATGGGCGGCGGTCACGATGAGCGTGAGCAGACTTTAAACCAGCTTCTCGTTGAGATGGATGGCTTTGGTGTGAATGAGGGTATCATCGTCATGGCTGCGACCAACCGTGTCGATATCCTGGATCCGGCTATTCTGCGTCCGGGCCGTTTTGACCGTAAGGTAGCAGTAGGGCGTCCGGATGTGAAGGGCCGTGTGGAAATCCTTCAGGTACATTCCAAAGAGAAGCCGTTAGGTGAGGATGTAGATCTGGCCCGCGTGGCTAAAACAACCTCCGGCTTCACCGGAGCAGATCTGGAAAATCTTATGAATGAGGCAGCGATCCTTGCAGCAAGGGAGAACCGCAGCTTTATCCGCCAGTCGGATATCGACCGCTCTTTTGTTAAGGTTGGTATCGGTGCAGAGAAAAAGAGCCGTGTCATTTCAGAAAAAGAAAAGAAGATCACCGCATACCACGAGTCCGGCCATGCAATTTTATTCCATGTGCTGCCGGATGTTGGCCCGGTCCATACCGTATCCATCATCCCGACCGGTGTCGGTGCGGCAGGCTACACCATGCCGCTTCCGGGCGATGACGAGATGTTTAATACCAAGGGCAGGATGCTGCAGGATATCATGGTATCTCTTGGCGGCCGTATCGCGGAAGAGATCATCTTCGGCGATGTGACGACCGGTGCTTCCCAGGATATCAAGCATGCCAGCAAGATCGCACGTGCTATGGTGACCCAGTACGGCATGTCTGAGAAGGTTGGCATGATCGACTATGGCAGTGATGATGATGAGGTCTTTATCGGCCGTGATTTCGGTCATGTGCGTACCTATAGCGATGAAGTGACGGCTTCCATTGATGAGGAAGTAAAGCGTATCATTGACGAGTGCTATGACAAGGCGAAAGCCATCATCCTGGAGCACCGGGATGTGCTGGAAAGCTGTACGGCACTGCTGATCGAGAAAGAAAAAATCGGTCAGGAAGAGTTTGAGGCGCTGTTCCAGAAGTAAATGGGGCTGAAAACTATACAAACTGCACAAAAAAAGTTTTGAAATTTGTTCATGTTTGTTAACACTTATCGGCTGGGCCGTGCTATTATAATAGGCGTAAACCCCCCAATACATTATATAGTTTTTGCTACACCCCATAAGAAACGAAATACCTTCTCCTGAAAGAGCCAGCTACCCCGCTGGCTCTTTTGCTGTTTTGAGATACTATACCAAAACAGCGGATTTTCAGTTCAAAAATTCCTACTTGAATTACTTAAACATGTTGTAATCGACATGAGAATCATTTAAAATAAATTTATATGATTCCATCAGATTCGTCTGAGCGTATAAGAAAAAGTTACTGTTGGCTTAACACGCGAACGGGGCCGACGGATCTGGGCAGGAAGGAGCAGGGGTTATTATGTTTGATGAGCATCAGGAAAATGAAATAAACCGGCAGGCATTGTTTTCGGATGAGACGCAGGATTACCGATACCCGGAGGAACCGGACGCAGGTGAGACAGTAACTCTCCGGTTTCGCACAGCAAAAAATGATGTCGATCGGGTTTTTTATATTGAGGAAGATAAGAATGTACAGGCGGAGATGAGGAAGGTATCTTCTGACAGCCTGTTTGACTATTACGAGTATCGCATGGAGGCGGACAGTCAGCCTCAGCGCTATTATTTCCAGGTGGTGAAGGGCAGCGCAGTCTGCTATTTTAACCGTCTGGGCGCAACCATGGATATTCAGAGCTGCTACGCATTTCGTATTACGCCAGGATTTCATACGCCGGAGTGGGCAAAGGGCGCGGTCATGTACCAGATCTTTGTGGACCGCTTCTGCAACGGTGACCAGAGCAACGATGTGACGGAATGTGAGTATGTCTATATTGGGCGTCCGGTACATCAGGTAACCGACTGGAGCACCAATCCGTCTACCATGGATGTGGGCTGCTTCTACGGCGGTGATCTTCAGGGCGTGTGGGACAAGCTGGATTATCTGCAGTATCTGGGAGTTGAAGTGATCTATTTCAATCCGCTGTTTGTCTCGCCGTCCAATCACAAGTACGACAGTCAGGATTATGACCACATCGATCCGCACTATGGCGTGATCGTCAAAGATGGCGGTGAGCCGGTGGCAGCAAACGCGGTGAACAATGACCATGCGACCAGATATCAGGTGCGCAGTGCTGACCCGCAGAACTTGGCAGCCAGCGATGCATTTTTTGCCCGTTTCATGGAAGAAGTTCACAGGCGCGGCATGCGGGTCATCATCGACGGTGTGTTCAATCACTGCGGCTCCTTTAATAAATGGCTGGATCGAGAGAAAATTTACAGCCACCAGGGAAGCTATGAGCCAGGCGCTTATGAAAGTAAGGAAAGCCCGTACCGCAGTTTCTTTAAGTTTTACAATGAGGACGCATGGCCGGATAACGGAACCTATGACGGCTGGTGGGGACATGACACGCTGCCGAAGCTAAACTATGAGGATTCGCCAAAGCTGTTTGAGTACATTATGAAGATTGCCGGGAAATGGGTGTCTGCCCCGTATGGAGTAGATGGCTGGCGCCTGGATGTAGCGGCAGACCTGGGCCACAGCAGCGAGTACAATCACAAGTTCTGGCAGGAATTCCGCAAGCATGTCAAGGAGGCAAACCCGGAGGCAATGATCCTGGCTGAGCATTACGGAGATCCAAGCAGCTGGCTGGCGGGTGATCAGTGGGATACGGTCATGAACTATGATGCTTTCATGGAGCCGCTGACCTGGTTTCTGACTGGTATGGAGAAGCACAGCGATGAGTACAACGGTGCTCTTTACGGTGACGGTGTGAGCTTTTTCCGCTCCATGTATTACCACATGAGCCGCATGCAGACCCAGTCGGTCCTGGTGGCCATGAATCAGCTTTCCAACCATGATCACAGCCGTTTCCTGACCCGTACCAACCAGATCGTGGGCAGAATCGGAACAGCCGGGGCCAAGATGGCAGAGTTTGGCATCAATTACGGAATCTTCCGCGAAGCCATTATGGTACAGATGACCTGGCCGGGGGCACCGACCCTATATTATGGTGACGAAGCAGGAGTCTGCGGATGGACTGATCCGGACAACCGCCGGACTTATCCGTGGGGTTTCGAGGATTTTGAGCTGATCGAGTACCACCGTTACCTCATCGATCTGCATAAGAAGCTTCCGGCCCTGCGCCGCGGTTCCTTAAAGCAGCTTCTGGCAGACCGCCAGCTCATCGCCTACGGCCGCATGAGCGGGGCAAACAAGTGCGCAGTCATCATCAACAACCGTGGCGATGGCAGAAGTGTCAGAGTGCCGGTGTGGGAGCTTGGCATCACCGATGAGGATGTCATCACCCGGGTAATGCTGTCTGATGAAAAGGGCTATAATGCCGGACGCATTGATTATCGTGCCGATCATGGCTGGCTGACGCTGGATGTGCCGGCCCACAGCGGCGTGCTGTTGTCGAGCGGGGCACTGGTGTAGATGGCATAGACGAAAATAAAAAATCAGGGCTGTCGCAACCGGTCTTTTGACGCGTTGCGGCAGCCCTGACATTGCAAGAATATTACAGGAATATAAAAAAACTTCTTGCATTTTGATTATTGGTATGATAATATAATTTTTGCTTGTCGAAGCTAGTATGGATGGGTTCCCGAGTGGCCAAAGGGGGCAGACTGTAAATCTGTTAGCTGTGCTTTCGGTGGTTCGAATCCACCTCCATCCATTTCCTGAAAAGGATATGCCGCAGTGGCGGAACTGGCAGACGCACAGGACTTAAAATCCTGCGGGACTAATCTCCCGTGCCGGTTCGATTCCGGCCTGCGGCATTCATAGTTTCAGGTATTCACAGTTACGATGAGACGGGCCTTGGTAGCTC
>NZ_QUIV01000002.1:159405-241841 GCF_003480315.1 Clostridium sp. AM33-3
CATAGTTTCAGGTATTCACAGTTACGATGAGACGGGCCTTGGTAGCTCAGTTGGTAGAGCAGAGGACTGAAAATCCTCGTGTCACTGGTTCGATTCCGGTCCAAGGCACTTGGATATGACAATTGTTCTTATTTATCGGCTTTTCATGAATTTCAAAAAACTTTAAAAAGTGCTTGCAATTTAGGAAAACCTGTGATAAGATATGAAATGTCCGAGAGACAACAATTTAATATGCGCGAGTGGCTCAGTTGGTGGAGTACGACCTTGCCAAGGTCGGGGTCGCGGGTTCGAGTCCCGTCTCGCGCTCTCAAGAGTACGGGTTCCGAGTTATTCGGGATCCGTTATTTGTTTGTGTAAATGAAATTACTGAAAGTTTTTATTTGAAAACCCCCAGAGGATGCAGCCTTTGGGGGTTTTGTTTTGCCATATGGAAATTCTCACATTCCTTAGTGGCCTACATCATATTCTATTTTTGCCATGTTGTCAATATGTCTTGAATGCATATAGTCAGCCCGGGGTAAATTCCAACCGGAACATCTTGATCAAAGCCGTAGATAACTGGTGCTACATCATTTTCATAGTGGTAAACGGTGACGTGCTCCCTGGCTGGATCTATGATCCAGTATTCCCGGACTCCGGCCTGTGCGTAGATGGTATTTTTTAAGGTGTAGTCCATTTTACGGCTAGCTGGAGAAACCACTTCAAAAACGAGATCCGGAGCTCCGGAACAACCGCGATCGGTCAGTTTGTCTGGGTCGCAGATTACGGAAACATCGGGTTCCACCCAGTTTTTATCATTTGCGTCAAGATTAACGGCAAATGGTGCAGGGTAAACTTCGCAAAGTCCGTGATGTGAATCGATATAATTTGCAATAATCTTATAAATTTGACCGGAAATCTTCTGATGAATCCGACTGGGAGGTGCCATATCATAGAATTTCCCGTCAATTAGCTCAGCACGTTCGCCTTCTGGCTGATTCCAATAGTCTTTTGAGGTATAATAATCAGATTTTAATAATGGCATAATGAACACTTCCTCTCTTATTTTCCATTATAAGAGGAATGGGGAAAAGAAACAAGGCTTTACTTTTGCTCTAAAGTTTTCTAATATAGTAAAGAACCGTGTGACTGCAAAGTGTAATGCAGTTATTACCGTTCATGCGTTGCGCAAACAGCAGGATTTGTTTGTTGTTTTTCAGCAACAAGTTAGAATATAGAGGCATTACGATGAAGTTTATTTATACCAGAAGCAACGATGAAATCCGTATAGATCAGATCGAAGACCCAGAGGCGGTGATCTATGTACCGGAGCGTTTTGAGGATTGTCCGGTGACAGAGCTTGGCTCCTATGTGCTGGCGCACAGTTCTGTGGAGGAGATTCATCTTCCACCGTATGTCAGAAAGATCGGTGCGTACGGATTTTATGAGTGTGAACAACTAAAAAGAATTTATTGTTACAGCCGGGTGCTGGATCTTGGTGCCGGGCTGTTTGCTGGTGTACCTGCAGTAGAGTATCTGGATATTACGGAGTTTCCGGGTGAGCGTTCCTGCTTAAAGGAGATGTTGACAGAACTCCGGCAGACTTTGCGGGTGCAGATCCATTGTTACTGCACACGCATGCGTGTGCAGCAACAGGATTTTGCCGATGCTTCGCATTCCAAATCGGCAAAATCCGCAGCCACAACTGTATCGTACGGAATTTTCAGTTCAGAAAATTCCTACCCGTGTACAGCAATGATTCAGCCGCTGCGGCAGGCGGGGCGAAAGGAAGCAGGGCAGGAAATCTTAAAACCGGGAGAAACAAAGCAGCGGGAAAGAGAACAGCAAAACTTGGATCTGTCTTCGGAGAAACTGCCGGAAGAATACGAGGCGAGACTGATCTTTCCGGAGTATTTCGAGGATTCGGTTGAGAATACACCAGCCCGCATTGTCTGCATCGAGACGCATGGCTGTGGGCACCGTTACCGGTACTGTTTTGCCGGGCGGGTGTTCCAGTACCGGGGCTACGATGAGCTTTTTCCACATGTGCAGGTGCAGGAAAAAGAAGAACTGGTCACAGAGCTGGCATTGGGAAGGCTGCTCTATCCCAAAGAATTATCGGAGAAATTCCGGGAACAGTACCAGACTTATATTCGGGAGCACTGGGAGATGGCCGGACGGCTTTTGATTCAGGCAGATAACATGAAGAAGAACCACGTGAGCAACCTGGAACCAGGAAAACTGCCGTGGCTGGTAGAAGAGGTACTTATGCCAAGGAAGGATCAATGCGAAACCCGACAGCCAGAACTTGCGGCAGAACAACTCCGGAATACGGAACAAAATCAGTCGCTTCAGAATTTCTCTGCCCAGCTTTCCACATTTATTCAGATAGCTCAGGAATCCGGCGATACGGAAATGGTGAGCTGGCTGATGGAACGGCGGCATCAGCTTCGGGCTGCAGATTCGATGCAGTCTGCAGGTGCACTACATGATGCCGAAACAATACAGGATTTAACTGGTGACATGGAACATTCAGTGAAAACGCAGTCATCAAAGCGGAAACGCCGATTCAAATTTTGAAAACCGCCCTCGCAGTGTTTTTTGGCGATGGGCAGTTGATAGATAAGAAAGGGGAAATCGCTGTCGGACGCACATGGTTGTGTGTCTGGTAACGAGAATTACGGAACATGATCGATCCAACCAGGCACAGACAGCTGGAAGAACTGAATATGGTGGAACTTTGTACCCGGATCTTCCGGAATGCCAGGAATGAACTGTACCTGAATATGCGGTATCTGGACCTTTCGTTAAGTTCGCTTGGCTTTGAGGCAGACCCGTGCTGCCGTGGTGTGGGGACAGATGGATTTGTGATCTACTATCATCCGGATTACGTCTGCGATCTGTACCAGAGGGGGCGCGTGCATGTGAACCGGGCATATCTGCACATGGTGCTGCACTGCCTGTTCTGCCATATGGACACGCGCGGCAAACGGGAACCGGAACTTTGGAACCTGGCCTGCGATATTGCGGTGGAATCCATGCTGGACGACATGTATGTAAAATGCATTCGTGTGGCACCGACGCCGTTTCGCCGGGACTGGTACGGACGGCTGCATGCGAAGCTTACTGTGCTGAATGCAGAGGGCGTGTATCGTGTGCTGAAGGAAGAGCAGCTGGAGCCGAGGAGGCTGGAGCGTCTGGCAGCGGAATTTCTGGTGGATGACCACAGTTTCTGGGATCTCCCGGGGGATTCCCCGAAGACTCCCATGGTGCGCCAGACGCAGTGGAGCAATAACCGGGAAAAGGTGCAGACCGAGATGGAGACCATGGGAAACCAGCAGGACGAGGAAAATAAAAGTATGCTGGAGCAGATCCAGGTGGAGAACCGGGAACGGTATGATTACCGTCACTTTCTGCAGCGCTTTTCGGTGCTGCGAGAGGAGATGCAGGTCGATCCGGATTCCTTCGATACGATCTTTTATACCTACGGGCTTTCGCTGTATGGCAACATGCCGCTCATCGAGCCGCTGGAATCCAAAGAAGTCAGCCGGATCGAGGATTTTGTTGTGGTGATCGACACCTCCATGTCCTGTTCCGGGGATCTGGTGCGGTGTTTTCTGGAGGAAACCTACGATGTGCTTTGTCAGTCGGACAGTTATTTTAAGAAGACCAACATCCACATCATCCAGTGCGATGAACAGGTGCAGCAGGATCGTCTCATTACGAATCAGGAAGAGATGGAAGCCTACATGCGGGATTTTACCATCATCGGGCAGGGCGGCACGGATTTCCGTCCGGCATTCGAGTATGTGAATGGACTGATCCGCCAGGGGGCTTTTCGCCGCCTGAAGGGACTGCTGTATTTTACAGACGGAGAGGGGATCTATCCGGTAAAACGGCCGGTGTATGATACCGCTTTCGTCTTTTTGAAGGATCAGTATACCGATATTTCTGTCCCGGCCTGGGCCATGAAGCTGATCCTGGAGCCGGAGCAGCTGCTGGAGAACAGCGGAGGACAATCTTCTGGCAGTAAGGCAGCGAAGGACGGTCCGCTTTAGGAGCAGCTGCTGGAGAACGATGTCACAGGCAGCGAACATGACGGACGGAACGTAACTGTGAAGGTACGGAACAGTTACGACAGAATTACATTGGAAAGGAAGAATAGGAATCATGAACATTAAGCGGGCAAAACAGGAAATCAAAGACACTGTGGCCGCGTATCTGGCAAAGGATGAGTTTGGGGCTTACGAGATTCCCTCCATCCGCCAGCGCCCGATGCTTCTGATCGGACCGCCGGGAATCGGCAAGACCCAGATTATGGAGCAAGTGGCGCAGGAATGTCAGATCGGTCTGGTGGCTTATACCATCACCCATCATACCCGGCAGAGTGCGGTGGGACTGCCCTTTATCGAGCATAAACAGTACGGTGGAAAGGAGTATGCCGTTACCGAGTATACGATGAGTGAGATCGTGGCATCGGTCTACGAGCGCATGGAACGGAGTGGAATGCCGGAGGGCATTTTGTTTATCGATGAGATCAACTGTGTGTCGGAAACATTGGCACCGACCATGCTACAGTTTCTGCAGGGTAAGTCATTTGGAAACCATAAGATTCCGGAGGGATGGATCATTGTGGCAGCAGGAAACCCGCCGGAATACAACAAGTCAGTGCGCGAGTTCGATATCGTCACCATGGACCGGATCCGCCGCATCGATGTGGAGCCGGATCTGAACGTCTGGAAAGAGTATGCAAAGACAGCCGGGGTGCATCCGGCGATCCTTTCTTATCTGAGCGTGCGGCCGCAGAATTTCTGTCAGATCGAGACAACGGTGGACGGCAAGCGCTTTGTGACGCCGCGTGGCTGGGAAGATCTGTCCGAGCTGATCTGGATCTACGAAAAGCAGGGCCGCAAGATGGACCGGGAACTGGTGGGAGAATATCTGCAGTTTCCAAAGATTGCGAAGGACTTTGCAAATTATCTGGAGCTGTACTACAAATACCAGGATGATTACCAGGTGGAGCAGGTGCTTGCGGGTCATATTTCCGAGGCTGCGGTGGACAAGCTGCAGCGGGCATCCTTTGATGAGCGCATCAGCGTGGTGAGTCTGCTTCTGTCGGGGCTGAATGAAAAGTTCCGAAATCTTATTTATATGGAAGAGATGATGAGTCTGCGTATGGAGCAGATGAAAAAGCTGCAGAGTGCCCAGACAGCAAACCGGGATGGTGTGCTGGCAAATGCCCTGGCAGCACTTGCCAATCAATTCCGCGCAGACTGGACCAACCGGCTGGAAAATGCCCTGCTCTCCCGTACGCAGCTTCGCACCTGCCGTGCGGTGAGTGCCAAACTGGAAGAGGATTCCATGGCACTTTTAAAGAGCGGCATCACCGACTGGGACGAGGGTTTTGCGCTTTTGCGTGAGCGTTTTGGCGTGGACAGTGACCGTTATGAGGAACTGTTCGATGAGGCGGGCGCAGCGCTGGAGCATGCGTTTGACTTTATGGAAGCGGCTTTTGCAAACAGCCAGGAGCTGGTGCTGTTTGTGACAGAACTCAATACCGGGGCATACAGCGTTCATTTCCTGCAGGATTATGAATGCGAGCGCTATTACCAGTACAACCGGAATCTGCTGTTCTCCCAGGAGGAGCAGGAGATCGAAGCACTACTAAATAAGAGAGGGTAAGAACCACAATGATGTTTTTGACAAAGCTGATGCTGCTCACGGCAGCAGAAACGGATGCAGACCTTTCTACTGTTTTGGAGGAAACCAAGGCAGTGGCAGAAGAGGTGCATGAGGATCTGCAGAATTTAAAACCCAATGTAATTTTAGAAACCGTAAAGAGCTGGCTTCCGGGACTTATGAGCTTTGGTTACCGTCTGGTGATCGCCATTCTCATTCTGGTGATCGGAAACCGGATCGTGCATGCCGTGCGCAAGTTCTTATATAAGACCTTTACACGCATGAATCTGGATCCGAGTATCAGCCGTTTCCTGATCTCTGTGGCAGATGCCTGCATTTACGCGCTGGCGATCTTTATCGCGGCCGATAAGATCGGTATCCCGTCGGCTTCCATCATCGCGCTTTTGGGTTCTGCCGGACTGGCCGTTGGCCTTTCCCTGCAGGGCAGCCTGGCGAATGTGGCAGGCGGAATCCTGCTGCTGCTGCTGCGTCCGTTTGGCGTGCATGACTACATTGTGAGCGGCGGATACGAGGGAACGGTACAGAGTATCGGCCTGGCTTACACCACTATCATTACGGTCGATAACAAAAAGATTACGATCCCAAATGGCCAGATTTCCAACAGCACGGTTGTAAATGTTACTTCCCAGGAAAAGCGCCGGGTAGACCTGGTGATAGGAATCGGTTATGGCGCCGATATCAAAAAGGCAAAAGAGCTGATCCGTCAGGTGTACGAGAAGCATCCGTTGGTACTGGCAGAGGACGGCATCACCGTTTATGTGGATGAGCTGGCCGACAGCGCGGTTATGCTCGGCTGCCGCGGCTGGACCAAAACGGAAAATTACTGGCAGGTCCGCTGGGATGTGCTGGAAAGCATTAAGGAAGTGTTCGATGCGAACGGCATTGAGATCCCGTTCAACCAGATGGATGTGAATATCAAACATCAGTGAGACATTGAAAATGCACCGCAGGCTTTTGGCTTGCGGTGCATTTTTGCAGAAACTCCATTACTCGAAAAATAATTTCAGATCCTCTTCAACTGTTCCAATGCCCGCGATGCCGAAGTTTTCCACCAGAACCTTCGCAACATTTGGGGATAAGAAGGCCGGAAGGGTCGGTCCTAAGTGGATATTCTTCACACCAAGGTATAAAAGCGCCAGCAGGACAATGACCGCTTTCTGCTCATACCACGCGATGTTGTAGACGATCGGCAGGTCGTTGATGTCATCCAGACCGAAAACTTCCTTTAATTTCAGTGCGATGACAGCCAGGGAGTAGGAGTCATTGCACTGTCCGGCATCCAGCACACGCGGGATCCCGTTGATATCGCCCAGGTCCAGCTTATTATATTTGTACTTTGCGCAGCCTGCGGTTAAGATCACGGCATCGTGCGGCAGTGCCTTTGCAAAATCGGTGTAGTAGTTTCTGGATTTGGCCCGTCCGTCACAGCCAGCCATAACTACGAACTTCCGGATCGCACCGGTTTTTACTGCGTCTACGATCTGGTCAGCCAGGGCCAGCACCTGGTTGTGGGCAAAGCCGCCCAGGATCTCACCCTGCTCAATTTCCGTCGGAGCGGCGCAGCGTTTTGCCTGTTCGATGATTTCAGAGAAATCTTTTTCTTCGCCAATCTCACCGCCGATGTGCTTACAGCCCGGATATCCGGCTGCCCCGGTGGTGTAGAGGCGGTCTTTATAGCTGTCCTTCGGCGGCACGATGCAGTTGGTCGTCATAAGGATCGGTCCGTTGAAGCTCTCAAACTCTTCTTTCTGTTTCCACCATGCATTTCCGTAGTTGCCGACGAAGTTCGGATACTTCTTGAAAGCCGGATAGTAGTGGGCCGGAAGCATCTCGGAATGGGTGTATACATCTACACCGGTTCCCTGTGTCTGGATCAGCAGCATCTCAAGGTCGCGCAGGTCGTGGCCGGAAACCAGAATGCCCGGGCGCTTGCCGACACCAATGTTTACACGGGTCATTTCCGGGTGACCGTAAGCGCCGGTATTGGCTGCATCCAACAGAGCCATGCCCTCCACACCGTATTTTCCGGTCTCCAGGGTTAAGTTTACATAATCCGAGACAGTCAGGGAATCATCCAGCGTAGCGGCCAGGGCGCGCTGCAGGAAAGCATCCAGCTCCGCATTCTCCTTTAACAGGGCATTCGCGTGCTTGCTGTAGGCGGAAAGTCCTTTTAAACCATAAGTGATCATCTCGCGCAGGCTGCGGATATCCTCATCCTTGGTAGAGAGAACCCCTACCAGGGCCGCTTTGACTGCAAAGGTATGTTCCTCGCCGTTCCAGAGTGCGGCAGCCGGAAGCACGGAGGTATCCGGGCATTGCTTTAAGAGATTTTCCTTGGTGTCCAGCGTTTCGCGGATGCGGGCAACGATCATCTCTTTGTCAAAGTTCGCGTTGGTGATGGTGGTGAAGAGATTCACAGTGATGAGATGGTTGATCTCAGCGCTGATTTCGGTTCCCAGGCTGCGCAGATGCGTGGTGACAGCGGAAATCCCGCGGGTAACATATACTAAAAGGTCCTGCATGGCAGCGACCTCCGGAGTTTTTCCGCAGACACCGGAATTGGTGCATCCGGTACAGCCTGCAGTTTCCTGGCACTGATAGCAAAACATATTCTGACTCATAAATATTTCCTCCTTACAACACAAATAATATCAGTAACGTAACAACATGGTCAGAGTATAATAGATATGGCTGCATTTGAATGTTGTTTAAACAACAAAATTGCATTATAATGGTGTTAAAATGCTGGAAATATATGGAATGATAAAGAAGGAGGAACCGCGATGTGTACAGCAGCAGTCTATAAAACAAAAGACTTTTATTTTGGACGGAATCTGGATTACGAATTTCCGTACGGGGAGGAGGTTACAGTCACACCCCGGAATTATCCGTTCCATTTCCGTTTCCTTGGTGAGATGGAGCATCATTATGCCATGATCGGCATGGCACATATTGCGGATAACTATCCGCTTTATTACGATGCGGTAAATGAAAAAGGGCTCGGCATGGCCGGTCTGAACTTTGTGGGAAACGCTGTGTACGGAGAACCCGTAACCGATGGAACAAAAGAAAATGTTGCGCAGTTTGAACTGCCGCTGTGGCTGTTGGGACAGTGCGCAACTGTGAAGGAGGTGCGTGCGCTGCTTGCAAAAATCCAGATCACGAATACGCCATTCAATGAAAAATATCCGGTTTCCCAGCTCCACTGGATGATCGCGGACCGGGAAGAAACCATCGTAGTGGAAGCCGTGGCAGACGGACTTCATATTTATGATAATCCGGCCGGAGTCCTCACAAACAACCCGCCGTTTCCGCAGCAGATGTTCCGCTTAAATGATTACCGCGGTCTATCTCCGAGGCAGCCGGAAAACACCTTCGCACCGGGACTTGACCTTACGGCCTACAGTCGCGGTATGGGTGCATTGGGGCTGCCGGGCGATCTATCTTCTGCTTCCCGCTTCGTCCGTGCTGCTTATGTGCGCGGAAATTCCTTATCGGGGGATTCTGAAAGCGCGAGCGTGAGCCAGTTCTTCCATATCCTGCACTCCGTAGAGCAGCAGAGAGGTTGCTGCGATGTAGGCGGCGAAAAGTACGAGATCACGATTTATACTTCCTGTTGCAATGCAGACAAGGGAATCTACTACTACACCACCTACGAAAATCACCAGATCACAGGCGTGGACATGCATGCGGAGAATCTGGACGGGGCAGAACTCGCGCGATATCCGCTTGTGCAGGGCGAGCAGATCTGCTGGCAGAACAAGGAAAAGTAACAACATCTTATATTTATAATAGGCCCGTGCGGGCTGCTGGTCTGATTTTATCAGTCAACTGCCTGCACAGGCCTTGGTATTATGCGCAACCTAATTACAGTTTTCTTTTACAAATTGTACGATATCTTCATTTACTTCCATGATTCGAGGATCGTTTTCCATCTCAGAAATACTCATCCAACAATAGGAAACGCCATCAATCTCAAATGAATTCGATCTCGCAGCATTCGGAAAAGAAGAAATATTTGCCAAATACAATTTGTGACTGTAAATACGTTCTTCTTTATGGCTTTCCGAGTATTTCTTACTGAGATTTTGGGCAATATACTGGAGCTTTATATCGTCTGCTTTTATTTTTAACTTGTTTGATATTCCAGATACAATAAAGTTTTCGTTATTCGTGTTATCTTTGAAGTTTAAGAATAAATAAGCATTCCAACGGGTATCGTAGTAGAGTAAAAATTTATTTGGAAATTCATCAAACGTGTTTTTGATTGCAATAATTGAATGATTGTGAGTTATTTCATTCAGCCTATTGATGTCCTGAAAAAGATCTTCGTATGTATAGGAGTTTTTGGAACAATGATAGATATCAAAAATACTTTTTCCGGTAAAAAATAAGCCTAATAGGACGAAAATAGTTTTTATGACAATGCCAGAAATTATGAAAAAATCGCTATAAGAAGCCCAAATTACAGATATCAAAAAAGAGACTGCTGATAATAAACTATCCCATACAACAGTCTTACCTATAAATTGTTTCTTTTGTTCGAGCAATAAATTCAACTTAACATCATCCAGTAATATTTTCATATGTATTGTTCCTTTGCAAAATGAAAAAACCATTATATAGCATTGCAATAAAAAACACAAGAACTTTTCTCTAGGATAACATAGGAAAATCGTAAGCGCAAGGCGATTCAATCGACAAAATTCGCGCGTATAAAATCTAAAAGCCGGTGGTAAGAAATCTTTCCCTCTGGAACCAGGCGGGCAAATACGACATAAATATGGAACATTCCCGGCTGGATCTCACAGGTGACCGGAACCTGACATGCTTTCAGCTTCTCTACGACCTGTAAAGTCTCGTCATACAGCATTTCATGGGTGCCAACAGAGAAAAACATGGGTGGAAAGCCGTGATAATCCCCGAAGATCGGTGAAACATACGGATCTGTCCGGTCTGCATTTCCCAGAAATGAAAAAATCTTTCCCTGCATGAGTGCCTGCAGGCGATCTTCGGTCAGAGTTTTTCCCTTGTTGCCGAACATGACATCCCTTCCGTAATTGTCACGGAAGCTCTGGGTGTTGCAGGTCATGTCGGTCCAGGCGGAGATACAGAATGCGGCTCTCGGCATGGTTTTGTTTAGATCCCGCAGCTTTAAGAGCAGAGCCAGGGCCAGATTGGCGCCTGCGGAGTCACCGCCCAGTATGATCTGGTCCGGCGCATAACCCTGCCGTTTGGTAAGATCATCCCAAAGATCCAGGGCTTCATTTAATTGTGTGGGGTATTGGTAGTCCGGAGCGCACCGGTAATCCAGGTAAATGGTCTCGCAGCCATTGGCTGCTTGAAAAAAGCCGGTGGAAAAATTGCGGTAGGATGGCACCAGGCCGTCCCGGTAGGCACCTCCATGAAAATATAGGAGTACACGTCCGGTACGTCCGGTGTCTGTACGGATGACACGTTGAAAGGCAGTGCCGCCTGGTGTGGTCTCTGCAGACCAGGTGTAGGCTTCTGGCAAGCGGTCTTTATTGAAAATAGCATTCTGCCAGCGGTGTCTTGCGGCAGAATGCTTTTTATGTGGCGCATTATGATTCATATTTTTCCAGATCATATGACTGATCAGGAGACCTCGGATGGATGTCATGTTTTTTTCCTCGCCTGTTTAAGGTTTTGTGTTTTTACGGTTCGTTGTCTCATGGAGACACCCATGACATCCATTATACTACAGTTGTTGCTATTATTGAACCACAGAACCCAGTCTTTTGCGGATCTCCGGACCGATACTCATGGCAAGCACCATCTTGATGAGGTCAGCCGGGATAAATGGGATAACACAGACTGCAAGGGCAGCCGATACCGTGTAGTTGGCCTGGAAGCAGAACCATACAGTTCCGAGTGCGTAACAGATCATGGTGCCGACGATCATGCCGACCAGTTGAACCCAGTGCTTTTTGCAGTGGTCAATCACAAATCCGGCAATGATTGCCATCGGGATAAAGCCTACTATGTAACCGCCGGTTGGTCCGGCGAGCTTGGCAACGCCACCGGTAAAACCGGAAAAGACAGGAAGTCCGGCAAAGCCGAGCAGTAAATAAATGAAATAACTGATTGTCCCTTTTTTCCAGTCCAACAGGTAAAGAGACAGATAGATGGCGAAATTAGTAAGAGAGATCGGCACCGGCCCGATCGGGATGGACAGCGGTGCGAGAATACAGGTGACAGCGGTCATAAGCGCTGTCATAGTCATGGCATAAGTGTTGCTTCTCCGGAAAGATCCGGCGGTAGTCTGGTTTGTCATAGTGAACTCCTTTCGTTTTTTGTTAAGCGGATTCGATTTCGTAAGTGAAACCGGCTTCCTCAATGGCCCGGATGGTATCCTGGATTCCCTGCCCGCCCGCGGTCAGGTAACCGGAGGCAAAAATGGAATCCACCACGCGGAGCAGGTCTTTTTCTTTTCCCTTAAAATAAACTTCCCGTCCGGCAGCACAGCGGATATCAGATTTCGGGACCAGAAGTCTGGCAAGGCAGAGCACCTTCAGACAGTATTCCGTTGTGAGCCCAGAAATATCGGCGTGCTCTAACGGAGTGCCCGGGATCGGAAGCAGGAAATTGATCGGGAGTGCTTCCGGCTGGATCTCGCGGAGTTCCAGAAGCATGTCAACAACATCTTCTTTGGACTCGCCCATGCCGATGATCCCGCCGCTGCAGATCTCAAATCCCAGTCCCTGAAGCATTTTGATGTTGGCCACGCGCTGCTCAAAGGTATGGGTGGAGCAGATGTTGGGATAATAGGAACGGCTACTGTTTAAATTGTGGTTGATGCGGTCGAGCCCGGCTTCTTTTAAGATTTTCGCCTGATGCTCGGTCAGAAAGCCGATGGAACAGCACAGATGCGTACCGGTTTCTTTCATTTTACGGATCCGTTTCGCCAGATCTTCGATTTCCGCGTCGGTGAATTTCATTCCGCTTAAGCCGATACAGTGGCGGGACAGATGGTTCTCGTTGACAAAGTCATTGTCTTTATATAATTTCTCATCGTCTACCCATTTGTATTTATCAATCTCAGCTTTGGAGCGGCAGGACTGGGCACAGTAAGCGCAGTCCTGGGAACAGTTTCCGCTGCGGGCATTGGTCAGGATATGGATGCTTACATGGTTTCCTTTATACTTTCTGCGCAGGACTTCTGCACGGGCGATGAGTTCCGGAAGTTCTCCATCCGGAGTGTTTAAGATGGCAAGCGCTTCCTCGCGGGAAAGCTGTGGATCGGTGGAAATATCAGGCGTTGTGCTCATAAGATCGGATCTCCTTTGATATGGTAAATAAAAATTGGTTTTGAGAAATAAAATAGCACGAGGAGATATAATTGTCAACATATAATTTAAAATTGGTTAACAATTAGATGCAAGGAAATAGAAGACAGCCAGAGCATGTGGACAAGGGAGTCCATGTATTGCGATGAAATAAGAATATTAGACTGGATCCAGACTTTTCGGATACCGCTTGGGGATTCGCTGCCGTGTCGGCGCTCTTTTTTGCCGGGGAGAAGAAAATCTGGAAAGAAGCTTTTTTGGATTCCCGCAGACGAAAAAACAGCTCTTTTGCATTTGCAGAAGATGGCATTGTGAAAGACACAAATTCTTCACAAATAATTAGCACTCACCTCTTGACAGTGCTAACAACATGTGCTATAGTACAGCTGATGTTATAGAAGTAGTATAACAGATGAGATAAAAGATGACGTTGCACTAAAAGGAATGGAGGTGTGATTTATGAATATAAACAAATTTACCCAGAAATCAATGGAAGCCGTCCAGAACTGTGAAAAGCTTGCTTACGAATATGGCAATCAGCAGATCGAACAGGAGCATCTGTTCTACAGTCTGCTCACATTGGATGACAGCCTTATTTTAAAATTGTTAACCAAGATGGGCATCAGCAAAGAGCTGATCACCAATGAAGCACAGCAGAAGCTGGCAGGACTGCCGAAGGTAAGCGGTTCCAGTCAGGTTTACATCAGCAATGATTTAAATAAAGTCCTCATCAATGCGGAGGACGAATCCAAAGCCATGGGCGATGAATATGTCTCCGTTGAGCATATTTTCCTGTCCATGTTAAAGTATGCGGACCGTACCATGAAGGATCTGTTCCGCCAGTACGGCATTACCCGCGACACCTTTTTGCAGGCACTGTCTACGGTGCGCGGCAACCAGAGAGTTGTCAGCGACAATCCGGAAGCAACCTATGACACCCTGGAAAAATATGGCTACGACCTGGTAGAGCGTGCGAAGGACCAGAAGCTTGACCCGGTCATCGGTCGTGACAGCGAGATCCGTAATGTAATCCAGATTCTTTCCCGAAAGACCAAGAACAACCCGGTCCTGATCGGTGAGCCTGGTGTTGGTAAGACGGCGGTTGTCGAGGGACTGGCCCAGCGTATTGTCCGCGGCGATGTGCCGGAAGGCTTAAAGAACCGCAAGCTGTTTGCGCTGGATATGGGCGCGCTGGTTGCAGGCGCCAAGTACCGTGGCGAGTTTGAGGAGCGGTTAAAAGCCGTTCTGGAAGAAGTGAAAAAGAGTGAAGGACAGATCATTCTGTTCATCGATGAGCTGCATACCATTGTGGGAGCCGGCAAGACCGAGGGCTCCATGGATGCAGGCAACCTGTTAAAACCGATGCTTGCCAGAGGCGAGCTGCACTGTATCGGTGCGACCACACTGGATGAATACCGGAAATACATTGAGAAAGATGCGGCCCTGGAACGTCGTTTCCAGCCGGTGCTGGTAGACCAGCCGACCGTAGAAGATACCATTTCCATTCTGCGTGGTATCAAGGAGCGTTACGAAGTGTTCCACGGTGTCAAGATCACGGACTCTGCCCTGGTGGCAGCAGCTGTGCTTTCTGACCGTTACATCACCGACCGCTTCCTGCCGGATAAGGCGATCGACCTGGTTGATGAGGCCTGCGCCCTGATCAAGACCGAGCTTGACTCCATGCCGACCGAACTGGATGAACTTTCCAGAAAGATCATGCAGATGGAGATTGAGGAGACTGCATTAAAGAAAGAGACAGATCATTTGAGCCAGGAGCGTCTGGCGGATCTGCAGAAAAATCTGGCAGAGTTGCATGACGAGTTTGCCAGCAAGAAGGCACAGTGGGAGAATGAAAAGAATTCCGTTTCCCATCTGTCCGCATTGCGTGAGGAGATCGAGCAGGTAAACCGCGATATCGCGACTGCCCAGCAGCAGTATGATTTAAATAAAGCAGCAGAATTGCAGTACGGCAAGCTGCCACAGCTGCAGAAAGAACTGGAAGCCGAGGAGGAGAAGGTCAAGAATCAGGATCTGAGTCTGGTGCATGAGAGTGTCACCGAGGATGAGATCGCGCGGATCATCTCCCGCTGGACCGGCATTCCGGTAAATAAATTAAACGAGAGCGAGCGCAGCAAGATCCTGCATCTGGATACCGTGCTGCACAAACGGGTCGTAGGCCAGGATGAAGGCGTGGAAAAGGTAACTGAAGCCATCCTTCGTTCCAAAGCCGGGATCAAGGATCCGACCAAACCGATTGGTTCCTTCCTGTTCCTTGGACCGACCGGTGTCGGCAAGACTGAGCTTGCGAAAGCCCTGGCTGAGGCACTGTTCGACGATGAGAACAATATGGTCCGTATCGATATGAGTGAGTACATGGAGAAACATTCTGTAGCCCGCCTGATCGGAGCACCTCCGGGATATGTCGGCTACGATGAGGGTGGTCAGCTGACCGAGGCAGTCCGCAGAAAACCGTACTCTGTTGTTCTCTTCGATGAGGTGGAAAAGGCACATCCGGATGTATTCAATGTCCTGCTTCAGGTATTGGACGATGGACGTATCACCGATTCCACCGGCAAGACCGTGGACTTCAAGAACACCATTCTGATCATGACCTCCAACATCGGTTCCCAGTATCTGCTGGATGGCATCGATGAAAACGGCAATATCAAGCCGGAGGCTGAGGCTATGGTCATGCAAGATCTGCGTGCCCACTTCCGTCCGGAGTTCTTGAACCGTCTGGATGAGACGATCCTCTTCAAGCCGTTAACAAAGGATAACATCAGCCACATCGTGGATCTGATGGTAGCCGATGTCAACCGCCGTCTGGAAGACCGCGAACTGAAGGTAGAACTGACCGATAATGCCAAGACCTTTGTAACCGGCCACGGTTACGATCCGGCATACGGTGCACGTCCGCTGAGACGTTATCTGCAGAAGAATGTAGAGACGCTGGCAGCAAGGATCATTCTGGAAGGCAACATCAGTGAAGGCCAGACCATCGTGATCGATACCGATGAGAAGGGCGAGAAGCTGATCGCATATGTAGAATAACAATATTATCAGGCTTAACAGCCCCGTGTGAACTGCCGAATGGCAGTTCACACGGGGCTTATTTCTTTCGCGAATTTCTGGAAAGCTTTCGATGCCACGCTCTGCGGATATTCGGAGTCGGAGATCAGCAGGATGTTTCGTTCCGGAAACTGCTCCTGCACCTGGATCTGGAAGATGTTTCCGGCGGCGAGTTCGCTGTGGGCGAAGGCTTCCGGGATGAACCCGATCCCTAAGTTGTGGCGCACGGCGGGCAGAATCAGGTCGGTGGTGGCCAGCTCCATGTCAGGTGAGAAGGAGAGTCCGTACTGCGCAAAGTAAGTGTTTAAAAAAGTACGGCTGATAGATTCCGAGGTCAGGCTGATCCAGGGGTAGGAGGCCAGCTCGCGCAGGGAGACCGGATGACCTTTCAGTTCCGAGAAGCGTTTTCCACTGATGAGAATGTCGCGGTAGGTGTGCAGCTTTTTCATGCGCAGAGGTTCAGAAATATGGAGCGGGAGAGAAGAAACCACGGCAAAATCCACCTTGCCATCCCGCACAGCCTGGATGGAATCCTGGGTGCTGTGATTTAAGATCTGGAAGTGGACACCAGGATATTCCTCATGGAAATTTTCCATGGCTTCAAAAAGCCAGGAGTGGAGGGCGGTTTCTGTGGCGCTGATGGAGATGCTGCCATTCTCCAGCTGCAGCAGATCACTTAAGTGGCTTTCGGCGCGGAAAAACTGCAGGCATCCGGCGGAGACGTATTCAAAGAAGCGGCTTCCCTCGGCGGTCAGTTCCATTCCGGATTTGCTGCGGATAAAGAGACGGCAGCCAAGGTCTGCTTCCAGCTTGTGGATGACGCGGGTTACGGCAGGCTGGCTGGTGTTCAATGCAGCGGCGGCGCGGGTTAAGTTGCCGTATTTTGCGACATAGTAAAAGATTTTATAGTATTCGAAATTAGATGTCATGGTATATTCTCCAAGTTTATCAGTCTGTTTTTCTCAAAAGGTTGTCTCCATTATAGTACAGAAATCAAGGGAAATCCACGGTTTGCGGCATATCCATATCAAATTGATATGAATATAATGCAGAAATTGCATTTTACAGATTGGATTGTATGTGCGAAAATACAATGCGTAAACGTTAGAAAAATAACAAACCCAATTTTTGAGCAAGAAACGCAACGTTTCCCATGTTGCGCAGACAGCAGCAAAATGACGTAAGCAAAGAAAGAGGTAAGATCATGGAGAACAACACCTGTCTGGAAAAGCAGCCTCTGTGTGAGGAAATGCTGGAAAAGATGAACGCCTACTGGCGTGCGGCAAACTATCTGTCTGCCGGTCAGTTATATCTGTTAGATAATCCGCTTTTAAAGAAACCGCTGAGCATGGATCAGATCAAAAAGAAAATCGTAGGACACTGGGGAACCGTTCCTGGCCAGAACTTTGTGTATGTGCACTGCAATCGTGCTATCAAGCGCTATGATCTGGATATGATCCTTCTTTCCGGTCCGGGACATGGCGGAAACTTCCTGATCGCCAACACCTATCTGGACGGAAGCTACAGCGAGGTATATCCGAATATCAGCCAGGATGAGGAAGGCATGAAGAAGATGTTCAAGCAGTTCTCCTTCCCGTGCGGTGTTCCGAGCCACTGCGCTCCGGAAACGCCTGGTTCCATCAACGAGGGCGGTGAGCTGGGTTACTCCATTGCGCATGCATTTGGCGCCGTGTTTGATAACCCGGACCTGATCGCAACGGTAGTTGTAGGCGATGGCGAGGCCGAGACCGGTCCGCTTGCAACTTCCTGGCAGTCCAATAAATTCTTAAACCCGGTTACCGATGGTGCAGTTCTTCCAATCCTGCACTTAAATGGTTACAAGATCAGCAACCCGACCATTTTCTCCCGTATCCCGCATGACGAGATCAAGTCCTTCTTCGAGGGCTGCGGCTGGAAGCCGTACTTTGTTGAGGGTGATGATCCGATGACCATGCACAAGAAGATGGCAGAGACCGTGGATACCGTCATCGAGGAGATCAAAGCCATTCAGAAGCATGCAAGAGAGGAGCAGGATCCGGAGCGTCCGAAGTGGCCAATGATCATCCTGCGCACTCCGAAGGGCTGGACTGGTCCAAAGGTAGTAGACGGACAGCAGATCGAGGGTTCTTTCCGTGCCCATCAGGTGCCGATCAGTATGGAAAAACCGGAGCATTTACAGCTGTTAGAAGCGTGGTTAAAGAGCTACCACGCAGAAGAACTGTTTGATGAAACAGGACGTCTGATTCCGGAACTGGCTGAGCTGGCTCCAAAGGGCAATGCGCGTCTGGGTGCAAACCCGCATGCAAACGGCGGACTGCTGCTGAAAGATTTGCGTCTCCCGGATTTCCGCAAGTATGGCATTCCAGTTGAGCCGGGCAAGACCAAGGCTCAGGATATGATTGAACTTGGCGGTTATATCCGTGATATCTTTAAGCTCAATGAGGACAGCAAGAACTTCCGTATCTTCGGACCGGATGAGAGCATGTCCAATCGTCTGTATAAAGTATTTGAGGAGCAGAACCGCGACTGGAACGGCGAGCTGCTTCCGACCGATGATAAGCTGGCGAGAAATGGCCGTATCATGGATGGTATGCTGAGTGAGCATATGTGCGAGGGCTGGCTGGAAGGTTACCTGCTGACTGGTCGTCATGGCTTTTTCGCAAGCTATGAGGCATTTATCCGTATCGTGGATTCCATGGCTGCGCAGCACGCAAAGTGGCTGAAAGTCTGCAACCAACTGTCCTGGAGACGCCCGATCGCATCCTTAAACTTCATCCTGACTTCCAACGTATGGCAGCAGGACCACAACGGATTTACCCATCAGGATCCGGGATTCTTAGACCATATCGCTAACAAGAAAGCAGACGTTGTCCGCATGTATCTCCCGCCGGATACCAACTGCCTGCTGTCCTGCTTCGATCACTGCATCAAGAGTAAGAACTATGTGAATGCGATCGTTGCATCCAAGCATCCGAGCTGCCAGTGGCTATCCATGGAGCAGGCTGTAAAGCACTGCACCCAGGGTATCGGTATCTGGGAGTGGGCAAGCAATGACTGCGGCGAGGAGCCGGATGTTGTTATGGCATGCTGCGGCGATACTCCGACCCTGGAGACCATGGCTGCCGTTACCATTCTGAGAGATGAGCTTCCTGAGCTGAAGATCCGCGTTGTAAATGTGGTTGACCTGTTCAAGATGGAGTCCGACCATAAGCATCCGCACGGCTTAAGCGATGCAGAGTACGATGCAATCTTTACTCCGGATAAGCCGGTTATCTTCGCATTCCACGGTTATCCGACCCTGATTCATGAGCTGACCTACGAGCGCAACAACCACAATATGTCTGTTCATGGTTACCAGGAGGAAGGTACCATCACGACACCGTTCGACATGCGTGTCCAGAACCAGCTTGACCGCTTCAGCCTGGTGAAAGATGCCGTGATGCATCTGCCGCAGCTTGGCAATCGTGGTTCTTTCCTGATCCAGAAGATGAACGACAAACTGGTAGAGCACAAGCAGTACATTGCCGAGTACGGCCAGGACCTCGAAGAGATCCGCAACTGGGAGTGGCATGTACCGGTAGAAAAATAAGTACAGATGATAGTGAAACAGAAGTATTATATATAGAAGAAACGCCGTCCGCAAAATGGGCGGCGTTTCTTTGTCTAAAAAAATCAGCGGAGGTGCCGGTGGCACCTCCGCTGATCTGGCAGTTGTGGGTATACCGCAGGGCGGCACACCATGTTTAGAAGGATAATGAGGAAATGAATTACATCGCACGAACCGTCATTACTCCGGATCGTGCATGGACCATGCATTGTGGTCCGTGTGTAAGATCATGTGGGACTTGTGGGAAAGAGGATGTTCAAGGAAATCCTGGTACAGCTTTGCCACGTCCTGATTCTCATGGGAGAACCGGATCTTACTGTTCTTGTCGAGGAAGTGCAGGTTTTCACCGCGCACACCTGCAAGTTCTTTGCCGTCACAGATCGGCTGTCCGCCGCCGCCGACACAGCCGCCGGGGCAGGCCATGACTTCTACGAAGTCATAAGATACATCGCCGCGCCGGATCGCCTCGAGGAGTTTTCTTGTGTTGCCGAGGCCACTGACAATGGCGGTGCGGACCGTGGTTCCGTTAAAGTCGAGGTTTGCTTCTGTGAGTGCATAGTCCTCATTGACGGTACGGATGTCATCAAAGAAATCCGGGTCCGGATTTTTGCCGGACAGGGCATGGTAAGCGGTTCGAAGTGCCGCCTCCATGACACCGCCGGTTGCGCCGAAGATGACACCGGCACCGGTCCACTCCTGCATGAGGCTGTCTGGCTTTCGGTCAGTCAGCACTTCCGGCCGGATGTGGGTTTCGCGGAGCATGCGCGTGAACTCTCGTGTGGTCAGCACAATGTCCACGTCTTTCCCTGCGTATTCTTTATAGTAGAAATCCATGTTTGCCTCTGCCTTTTTGGCAACGCAGGGCATAACGGATACGGTCACAATATTTTCCGGGTCCACGCCGATGGACTGGGCGAAGTAGGTCTTCATGACAGCACCAAACATCTGCTGCGGGGATTTCGCGGTCGAAAGCTGCGAAACCATCTCCGGGAACTGGGTTTTTACAAAACGCAGCCAGCCCGGACAGCAGGAGGTGAACATCGGTCGGTTGTTTAAGGAACCGCTCTGGAACCGCTCCAGAAATTCGGTTGCTTCTTCCATGATCGTTAAGTCGGCGGAGAAGGACGTGTCGAATACGTAGTCCGCGCCCATGCGCTTCCAGGCATCTAAAATCTTGCCGACGGTAGCGTCTTCGCGTTTCATTCCCATGGCTTCGCCCCATGCAGTGCGGACTGCGGGAGCAATCTGGACTACAACGGTTTTCTTTTCATCTGTAATGGCATCCCATACTTTTTCGGTGTCATCGCGCTCGCGCAGGGCGCCCACCGGACAGTGGGTGATGCACTGGCCGCAGAGGGCACAGTCTGCATCGGTGATCTTGCGGTTGCCTTTGACATTGACGGTGGTTCTGGAACCGGTACTGGTCACATCCCAGATACCCAGTCCCTGCACTTTATCGCAGACCTGGATGCAGCGCATGCACTTGATGCACTTTTCCGTGTCGCGGATGAGCGGGAAATTCTTATCCCATGGAGCATGTTCTACACGCTCTTTAAACGGAAGGTCGATGATGTTTAAGTCGTTTGAAAGCGTCTGCAGGGTACAGTTGCCGCTGCGGACACAGGTTGCGCACTTAAAGTCGTGCTGGGAGAGAATGAGCTGTACATTCTGTTTTCTTGCCACACGGACCCTCGGACTGTTTGTCAGGATCTCCAGTCCCTCCTGCACTTTATTGTTGCAGGAGGTTACCAGCTGCTCTTTTCCGACAACCTCCACGAGACATACGCGGCAAGCCGCAATCTCGTTGATATTTTTTAAATAGCAGAGCTTTGGAATGTCGATTCCTGCAAGGGCAGCCGCTTCCATAATGGTGGTTCCCTCCGGAACCGAGATTTCGTTATGATCGATCTTTAAATTTACCATTTGTTTTCACGACCTCCTTTGAAGATTCCATAGCCGAAGTGATCGCAGCCGAGGCAGCGGCTTGCTTCCTGTCTTGCTTCTGCTTCGGTCATGCAGTTTTCCACGCCTTCGAAATCGCAGACGCGCTCACAGGCCTCGCGCTCGGTCATATTGACACGGCCACATGGAATGCGGTCACGCAGATCAGGCTCCGGAAGCACAACATCGCAGCTGATCGTGTGACGGAAACCAAGATATTCGTCGATGTTTGCCGCAACGACCTTGGCAGCGGCAATGGCTTTGATTACGGATGCCGGACCGGACGCGCAGTCGCCGCCTGCAAATACGCCAGGCATATTGTCGAAACCGCCGTAGCGCTCGGTCTGGATCTTGCCGCGGTTGACCGGAAGACCGGCTTCCTCGAAGTGCTGGAATTCGATATCCTGTCCGATTGCCACGATCAGGGTCTGGCACGGAACAAAGATATCCGGCTCGCCGGTCGCACGCACACTGGCTCTGCCGCCTTTAATCTTGCTGATCATCTGCGGGGTGACATAGACACCGCGCACATGGTTGTTTTCATCGACATCGATCCGGGCCGGAGCCATCAGGGTTTTTACTTCAATGCCCTCGGCAACAGCGCCTTCAATCTCACCCGGAAGTGCAGTCATATCAGCTACACGGCGCCGGTAGAGGATAGAAACCTTCTTTGCACCGAGACGTTTTGCTGTTCGGACTGCATCCATGGAAACGTTGCCGCCGCCAATGACAGCAACCTCCTGTCCGCTCAGATCCGGATTTAAGTTCTTTCCGACATCACGCAGGAAGCGGACTGCGGAGATGACACCTTCTGCAGATTCTCCTTCAATGCCAAGCTTTTTATCTGTGCTTGCGCCGATGGTGATGAGCACGGCATCGTATTCCTTGCGCAGTTCCTGAATTGTAATGTCAGTACCGATCCGTTTTCCGTACTCGACTTTCACACCAGTCTCCAGAATGGCGTTGATATCGTCATCAAGACGCTCCTTTGGCAGACGGTAGTTCGGGATGCCGTAGCGGAGCATGCCGCCCAGTTTCGGGAGCATTTCAAAAACGGTGGTCTGATGTCCCATGAGCTGCAGATAATAAGCTGCGCTTAAGCCGCCCGGGCCGCCGCCGATGATGGCGATCTTTTTGCCGGTGGAAGCAGCACAGGATGGCGGAGGAACTTTGCCAGCATAATCTGCTGCGAAGCGTTTCAATCCGCGGATGTTGACGGCATCGTCAATGATGTTTCTGCGGCAGCGGGCCTCACATGGATGCTCACAGATGAAGCCGCAGGTGGTCGGAAATGGATTGTCCTTGCGGATCAGACGGATGGCATCGGCGTAGCGGCCTTCGCGTACCAGGGAAACATAGCCTGGTATATCCACATGTGCTGGGCAAAGGGAAACGCACGGAACCGGCTGCGTGTAGTTGCAGGTACAGCGGCCCTGATGAACGTGTTCCTCATAGTCCTCACGGCATTCTTTTAAGCTTCGGTATACCGTATGGGCAGCTTCGTAGCCAATGGCACAGTCAGCACCGTTCATAATACTCTGGGACAGTTCCTCCATGAGCTTTAAGGTTTCCATGGTGGCTTCCCCGTTCATAACATCGGTGAGCAGGTTCTTTAACTGCCACAGGCCGACACGGCACGGGACACATTTGCCGCAGGTGTGGGTGTGGCACATCTCCACAAAGGCTCTGGTCATGTCAACCGGGCAGAGACCTGGCGGACTGGATTCGATTCGGCGTTCCAGGTCTTTGTACAGCTCCTCAATCATGAGCTGAGCCTGGTTGGGACTGGTGATTTCCAAACGACTCATAGTAGGTGTTCCTCCCTTTTTGTTAGGTGGCCATGCGCTTGATCGCCACGTTATTGTACAAAATGATGATGTTTCTCAAATACAACTGCCTCTAAGTATACAGAGTGCCAGAGAAAAAGGCAAGCAAAAACTAAAAATTTTTTAGGTTTTCTAAAAGTTTGTCAGAAATAAAACAAAGGAAGCCGCATTCCGGGTCTTTGGACCTTTCATGCGACTCCCTTCTGGGTATCTTATAAACTTAAAACTTTTTCTCATATTATCCGGCAAGACAGCCGCACTGCGCGGTCCTTGAAATGACCGCAGCTGAGACCAAGTATACAATAGGACCGCTTGTTTGGGCAAGTCTTGTTTTGTTTCCAGTTGAATCTTTTTTTCTCAACAACTAAAATACCACAACCAGCAGCATCTTAAACTGCTCCTGTCCATACACGGCATGCGGATGCTTTGCCGGCATAATGATGGATTCCCCTTCGTGCAGTTCATATGCCTTGCCGTCGATGGTGATGCGGCCAACGCCGTCTAAGCAGGTCACGAATGCGTCACCGCCGGATTCGTGGGTGCTGATCTCCTCGTCCTTGTCGAACGCGAAGAGGGTAACGCTTAAGGCATCGTTCTGGGCGAGAGTCTTGCTGACTACCTGGCCTTTCTGGTAGGAAACCTCATCCTTTAATGTGAGAACCTGGGACTTGTCGATATTTTTGATAAAGCTCATGATGATAAACCTCCTTGAATGTTGGATAAAATCTGCCCGTAACTGTTTTATGCTAGCAGTTACATATGACTCTATTATAAACGCAATAGCAAAGAAAATCCGTTGTCCAGGCAACAAAATGTTGAAATAGAAGCTATGCTGCAAAATTTGTTGTTTGTGCGATATATGAGCAGTGACGAAAACATTCCTTTCTGTCAGGTTGACGCCTTTTCTACTTTGCATTAGAATGAAACCAGCTGTAACGCATCAGAAAACCAGAATGGCAGATCTATTGGCACCGTTACGCGGTCAGGCGCATGCGGGACGGCAATGCCAGATTCTGACAGAAAGTTAACAGCCGTTTTGGAAAAATTGATGTGAATGTAGAAAATTTAACAAACACAGGAAGACAAACTGGTGGATAAGAAGCAGCTTGCAATTGAAAAACACAAAGAATGGAAGGGAAAAATTGAGGTCATTTCCCGTGCGAAGGTTACAACTCCGGAGGAGCTGTCCATCGCCTACACCCCGGGCGTGGCAGAGCCGTGCCTGCTGATCGCAGAGGATGAGGACAAGGCTTACGATTATACCCGTAAAGGCAATCTGGTTGCTGTCATCACAGACGGAACCGCAGTGCTGGGACTTGGCGATATCGGACCGTCTGCTGGTATGCCGGTTATGGAAGGAAAGTGCGCACTCTTTAAAACATTTGCAGATGTAGACGCATTTCCGCTGTGTGTGGATTCCAAGGATGTGGACACCATCGTCAATACCATTGCCCTGATCTCCAAGAGCTTTGGCGGCATCAACCTGGAGGATATTGCAGCTCCGCGTTGTTTTGAGATTGAGAAAAAGCTGAAAGAGCGCTGTGACATTCCGGTCTTCCACGATGACCAGCACGGTATTGTATTTGCCATGGCAAACCCGGTTCCGGAGATCATGCCGGATGAGGCAAAAGCAGGCGGTGCAGCCGTAGTTGGTACCGGACGTTCTGATTATCCGAACCAGATCAACAATGTGCTGGTATTCCCGGGACTCTTCAAGGGCGTTCTTGCAGTACGTGCGAAAGACATTACCGAGAAGATGAAGATCGCGGCAGCGCATGCGATTGCTTCCGTCATTCCGGAGGAGGAACTGAATGCAGAATATGTTATTCCGTCTTCCTTTGACAAGAGAGTTGCCCTGGCAGTGGCCAATGCCGTAGCGAAGGCGGCAGTGGAGGAGGGCATCAACCGTGTGCCGTATGAAGAAATTAAATAAAAAAGGATAGCCCAAAACTTATATTAAGATAAGAAGAAACTTATTTAGGCAGAAAATCGTTAAAACCGTCACATTTTTCGAGTGTGACGGTTTTTTTGGTATAAATGTGCATTAAACTGGCAAGTATGACAATTTTTCTCAGTTATTTCTGTGAAAATGTTCGATAAAAAAATGACATAAATATTTGCAATGTGCAAGATTCACTATTTTTCAACGAAACATCTATTCATAATGGACAAAGTTAAAAAATTTGGGTATAATAGATGTTACATGCAAAAATGCAGAAAGAGGTGGGAACAGTGCATTATAAGAGAAGCGTATTCCGAAGTCTTGCCATGGTGACGCAGCTTGGTTTCAGTGTGCTGACGCCGATCCTCCTCTGTGTTTACACAGGTTATCTGGTGGATTCCCATTTTGGGACGAAGCTCATGGTGCCGATGCTGATCCTGGGTGTTCTGGCAGGCGGACGCTGCGGCTGGGTCATGGCGAGAAATACTCTTTTGCAGGAGCAGAAAGAGGATGAGCGCTTACGGCAGCAGCAGAGTGCAGGGCAGGGACGAAGCGGAATCAGCAAACCAAAACAGCCAAGCCGCATTTTGCGTGAGGGCAGCCAGACAGAAAACGGCACAGCCGGTCGGTCGGGCAGCATGCATGCAGAAACTGGCAGTATGCAGAACATGGAAACAGATGCTGGACAGACAGTAAAGGAGGCAGATCACAATGGAATGGCTGAGTAAGTCAACAAAGCGGCTGCTTGCGGAGATGTCAGCCGGAATCATTTTTTACAATATGATTCTGGTGATCCTGGCGCTGGTGATGCTTCCAAGGGTTTCTTATCCGGTGGTCCCGGTAGTACTGGGACTGGTGGTGGGAGCTGCAGGAGCCATCTGCATGCTGATCCATATGGCAGTGACGACCGAGCGGGTGCTGGACAGCAAAAGTGAAAGCTACGCAAACAAATATACGGTAGCGCAGGGAATGTTGCGCAAGCTGGTATTGGTTGCGGCCTTTCTGATCTGCTGGAAAGTGCTTAAGATCGATCTTCTGGCAGCAGTGATCGGAGCCATGGGCATGAAAGCAGGCGCATACCTGCAGCCACTGGTTCACAGAATTTCCGGTGGAAAAGAACCGGAAGCTTCTGCGCACGCAGATACTTCCGACAATGACCGGCCGGGGATATCATGAGAGAAAGGAGGAACCGTGAATGGGAATGCTGATTTCCAATGAGCCTGACTTTATGATACATGGGGTACTGAAGTATCAGTTATTTGGTCAGGACTTCTGGATCACAACAACGACCATAGGCATGTGGATCATCACAGCACTGATCCTGATCCTTGCGGTACTGGCGAACCGGACCCTCAAAAAGGCAACGGACCAGCCGGGAACATTTCAGAATGTGCTGGAGATGGCCTATGAGGCACTGCAGGGCATGACGGCAGGTATTCTGGGAGGCAATGCAAGACGTTTCATCAACTACATCGGAACGATCTTTGTATTTATCCTCTTCTGTAACCTGAGCGGACTGTTAGGCCTTCGTGCTCCGACAGCCGACTATGGCGTTACTTTCCTGCTTGGTATGTTTACCTTCTTCATTGTAAACTACCAGGGCATCAAGAACAGGGGCGTAAGACATTTTACCAGCCTGTTTGAGCCGACCCCGATCTTGTTTCCGATCAACCTGATCGGTGAGATCGCGAACCCGATTTCCATTTCCCTGCGTCTGTTTGCAAACCTGCTGTCAGGCGTTATCATTATGGGATTATGGTATGGCATGATGCCGATCTTTACCAATATCGGTATTCCGGCGGCACTTCATGTTTATTGTGATGTATTCTCCGGTGCGATCCAGACATACGTATTCTGTATGCTGACCATGGTATACATCAACGACAAAATGGAATAAAATTTATTTTTTAGGAGGACTTAACTATGAATGGTATCTCAGGACAGGACTTTATCTTTGGTTGTTCCGCAATCGGCGCTGGTCTGGCAATGATCGCCGGTATCGGACCTGGTGTAGGACAGGGTATCGCAGCTGGTCACGGTGCTGCAGCAGTAGGTCGTAACCCGGGCGCAAAATCCGACATCACTTCCACCATGCTTCTTGGTCAGGCAGTAGCAGAGACCACCGGTCTGTACGGTCTGGTTGTAGCGATCATCCTGATGTTCGTTAAGCCGTTCGGCGCATAAGAAGAACGGACATTGCGCAGGCACGCGGCGGACAGCAGTGTTTTGCGGCGGAGCGCGCAATGAATTATAACGAAAGGAGGCGTAAGACTTGGACAGACTGATAGGATTTGATCCGCAGCTTCTGCATGACGCAGTGCTGACCGGTATCAACATCTTCATTTTATTCTTTGCATTGTCCTATCTGCTTTTCAATCCGGTGCGTGATGTGCTGGAAAAGAGAAAACAGAAGATTGCCGGCGAGCTGGCATCTGCTGCGGAAGACAAATCTTCAGCAGAGGCTATGAAGGCTGAGTATGAGGCAAAATTAAGAGACGTGAACAAAGAAGCTGAGAGCATTCTGGAGACTGCACGGCGTAAAGCCAAAGCCCGTGAGGAGGAAATGCTCGATGAAGCCAAGGCCGAAGCAGCCAGAATCATTGAGCGGGCTAACCGCGAGGTTGAGCTGGAGAAGAAGAAAGCTCTCGATGACATGAAACAGGAGATCGTAGACATCGCCGCATTCATGGCAGAGAAGGTTGTTGGAAACTCCATCGATGTTAAGATTCAGGATGCTTTGATTGATGAGACTTTGAAGGAAATGGGTGAACATACATGGCAAAGCTAGTTTCAAAGGTGTACGGCGATGCATTGTTTGAGACAGCCATGGAAAAAGAGCTTGTGGATACTTTCTACGAGGAAACATCTGCTTTGCTCCCCATTTTACAGGCCAACCCAGAGCTCTTTTCCGTTCTCGGAAATCCGCAGATCGTAAAAGAAGAGAAGGTTGCCTTATTACATCAGGTCTTTTCCGGAAAGATTGCGGAGGAGCTGATGGGCTTCTTGAGCATCATTGTTGAGAAAGACAGACAGAACGAGATGATCTCGATTCTGGAATATTTCATCCAGAGGGTGAAGGAATTCAAAAAGATCGGAGCTGCTTATGTGACCAGCGCAGTGGAGCTGGGCAGGGAGCAGAAGGCCGCTTTGGAAAAAAGACTGCTTGAGACCACCGGTTACGTGCAGTTTGAAATGCACTACGATGTGGATATGTCCCTTCTTGGGGGCATGGTCATCCGCATCGGAGATCGCGTAGTAGACAGCAGCATCAAGACAAGGCTTTACGAGCTGAAGAAGGAGTTATCCGCGCTTCAGCTGGCATAATAAGTCGGAAAGGAACAGACAATGAATTTGAGACCAGAAGAAATCAGTTCGGTAATCAAAGAACAGATTGCAAAGTATTCTACCAAACTGGAAGTCTCTGATGTCGGCACCGTTATCACGGTTGCGGACGGTATCGCTCGAGTTCATGGACTGGAGAAAGCCATGCAGGGTGAGCTTCTGGAATTCCCGGGAGAAGTATACGGCATGGTCCAGAACCTGGAGGAAGACAACGTAGGTGTCGTTCTCTTAGGTGATACCAGGAACATCAGTGAGGGAGATATCGTTAAGACAACCGGCCGCGTGGTTGAGGTCCCGGTAGGCGATGCCATGACCGGACGAGTTGTCAACGCGTTAGGTATGCCGATTGACGGCAAGGGCCCGATCGAGACTGACAAATTCCGCCGTGTTGAGCGTGTTGCTCACGGCGTAATCGAAAGAAAATCTGTAGACACCCCGTTACAGACCGGTATCAAGGCAATTGACGCCATGATCCCGATCGGCCGCGGCCAGCGAGAGCTGATCATCGGTGACCGTCAGACCGGTAAGACCGCCATCGCGATCGATACCATCATCAACCAGAAGGGTCAGGGCGTTCACTGTATCTACGTTGCAATCGGTCAGAAAGCATCTACCGTTGCCAACATTGTAAGAACCTTAGAGGAGTTCGGCGCTATGGACTACACCACCATCGTAGTTTCCACAGCATCCGACCTGGCTCCGTTACAGTATATCGCACCATATTCCGGATGTGCGATCGGCGAGGAGTGGATGGAAAACGGAGAGGACGTACTGGTAGTCTATGATGACTTAACCAAGCACGCTGCCGCTTATCGTACCCTCTCCCTTCTTCTGAAGAGACCGCCGGGACGTGAGGCTTATCCGGGTGACGTATTCTACCTGCACTCCAGACTGCTGGAGCGCGCATCCCGTTTGTCTGATGACTTGGGCGGCGGTTCCTTAACTGCTCTGCCGATCATCGAGACTCAGGCGGGCGATGTATCCGCATACATCCCGACCAACGTAATTTCCATTACCGATGGTCAGATCTACCTTGAGACTGAGATGTTCAACTCCGGTTTCCGTCCGGCTATCAACGCTGGTCTGTCCGTATCCCGAGTAGGCGGCGCGGCACAGATCAAGGCAATCAAGAAGATTGCAGCGCCGATCCGTGTGGAACTGGCACAGTACCGCGAGCTGGCAAGCTTCGCCCAGTTCGGCTCCGAGCTGGATGCAGCAACCACCGAGCAGCTGGCACAGGGCGAGCGCATCCGTGAAGTCTTAAAACAGCCTCAGTACCAGCCGATGCCGGTTGAGTACCAGGTAATCATCATTTACGCAGCAACCAGAAAGCATCTTCTTGATATTCCGGTTGCAGATGTGCTGGCATTTGAGAAAGACTTATTCAAATACATTGACAGCAAGTACCCGGAGATCCCGGCAGCAATCCGCGATACCAGGGTTCTGTCCGAGGATACCGAGGCTCTGCTTGTAAAAGCAATCAAAGAGTGCAAAGAGCAGCGCTAGATAAGGCAGGTGAACGATCATGGCATCGATGAGAGATATTAAACGCAGAAAAGCAAGTATCCAGAGCACCGGCCAGATTACCAAAGCCATGAAGCTGGTTTCTACAGTCAAGCTGCAGAAATCCAGACAGAAAGCAGAAGGCTCCAAGCCTTATTTCGACTTGATGTATGAGACGATCTCTTCCATGCTGAAAAAGTCAGGAACCATCGACCACAAATACCTGCGGGCAGGTGCCACGGATGGAAAAGCGGTCATTGCGATCACTTCCAACCGCGGTCTTGCCGGTGGCTACAATAACAACATTGTCAAGCTCATCGCAGGAAATGAGGCGCTGACTCCGGAGAAGACCCGGGTATACGCCATTGGCCGCAAGGGCCGTGACGGACTGGCTAAGAAGGGTTACGAGATTGCCGAGGATTATTCCGAGGTCATCGACGAGCCAGCCTACCAGGATGCGGCAGATCTCACAAAAGAGCTGCTGGCCGCATTCGGCCGTGGGGAGATCGGTGAGATCTATCTTGCATACACTTCCTTTAAGAACACCGTGGTTCATATTCCGAAGCTCATCAGGCTCCTTCCGTTTACCATGGAAGAGAACGGCGAGAGCGAGGCTTCGAAAGCCGAAGCCCTCATGAATTATGAGCCGAGCGAGGAAGAAGTGCTGGATATGATCATCCCGAAATATATGAGCAGTCTGATCTTTGGTGCGCTGCAGGAAGCAGTTGCCAGTGAAAATGGTGCGCGTATGACCGCCATGGATTCGGCAACCAACAATGCAGAAGAGATGCTGGGCAAGTTAGAGCTGCAGTACAACCGTGCGCGTCAGGGTTCCATTACCCAGGAGCTTACGGAGATCATTGCAGGCGCAAATGCGATCAATTAATCCGTTTTGGCGGGGCCTGGTGCTCTGCTGAAGCGATCGCGCTCCAAGGAGTGCATTCGAGAAAGAATTATGAAGGAGAAGCAAGATGGCAGAACAAAATACTGGTAAGATCACACAGATCATCGGTGCGGTCATGGATATCAAGTTCTCCCAGGGCAAGATTCCGGAAATCAACGAGGCAATCAGAGTTCCGCTGGAAGATGGCGGCAGCCTGACCGTTGAGGTTGCACAGGATCTTGGTGACGATACCGTAAGATGTATCGCAATGGGAACCACCGATGGTCTGAGACGTGGTATGGACGCCATTGCAACCGGCGCGCCGATTTCCGTACCGGTTGGTGAGAATACGCTGGGCCGTATTTTCAATGTACTGGGCGAGCCAATTGACAATAAAGAAAAGCCACAGGTGGAAGAATACCTTCCAATCCACAGAAAAGCTCCTACCTTCGAGGAACAGTCTACCCAGACTGAGATCCTTGAGACCGGTATCAAAGTCGTAGACCTGCTCTGCCCTTATCAGAAGGGTGGTAAAATCGGTCTGTTCGGCGGTGCCGGTGTAGGTAAGACCGTCCTGATCCAGGAGCTGATTCGTAACATCGCTACCGAGCACGGCGGATATTCCGTATTCACCGGTGTAGGTGAGCGTACCCGTGAGGGTAATGACCTTTACTACGAGATGACCGAGTCTGGCGTTATCAATAAGACCACCATGGTATTCGGTCAGATGAACGAGCCGCCGGGAGCACGTATGAGAGTCGGCCTGACCGGGCTTACTATGGCTGAGTACTTCCGTGATAAAGGTGGTAAGGATGTCCTGTTATTCATCGACAACATCTTCCGTTTCACCCAGGCAGGTTCTGAAGTATCCGCTCTGCTTGGACGTATGCCGTCCGCAGTAGGTTACCAGCCGACTCTGCAGACAGAGATGGGTGCTCTTCAGGAGCGTATCACCTCTACCAAGAACGGTTCCATCACTTCCGTACAGGCAGTTTACGTGCCGGCCGATGACTTAACCGACCCGGCTCCGGCAAACACCTTCGCACATCTGGATGCAACCACGGTATTAAGCCGTGCCATTGTAGAGCAGGGTATTTACCCGGCAGTAGACCCGCTGGAGTCCACCTCCCGTATCCTCGACCCGCGTGTTGTAGGTGAGGAGCATTACAAGGTAGCCCGCGGCGTGCAGGAGGTTTTGCAGAAGTACAAAGAGCTGCAGGATATCATCGCCATGTTAGGTATGGATGAGCTTTCCGAGGAAGATAAGCTGACCGTATCCCGCGCACGTAAGATCCAGAGATTCTTATCTCAGCCGTTCTTCGTAGCAGGACAGTTTACCGGTTTGGAAGGCCGTTATGTACCGTTGAGCGAGACCATTCAGGGCTTCAAGGAGATCCTGGAAGGTAAGCATGATGACATTCCGGAGCAGTATTTCCTGAATGCAGGTAATATCGATGACGTTCTTGCCCGTGTGAAATAGGGGGTACGTCTATGGCTGATGGAATGAAATTAAAGGTTGTCACCCCGACCGGCGGTTTCTACGACGGAAAAGTCTCCATGGTAGAGCTAACTACTACCGAGGGTGAGATCGGTATATACCCGAACCACATTCCGCTGACTGCTGTAGTAGCGCCGGGTGTCCTCAAAATCCATGAGGACGGCAGTGAAAAGGAAGCAGCGCTGATGTCCGGATTCATCACCATTCTGCCGGAGCAGGTGACTGTCATGGCAGAGGTTGTAGAGTGGCCGGATGAGATTGACTTTGCGCGTGCAGAGGAAGCACGTTCCCGTGCGGAGCGCCGCCTTGCAAGCCATGAAGCTGATCTGGATGCAGCGCGTGCGGAAGCAGCGCTGAAGCGCGCAATGGTGCGTTTGAAATTGAAACACTAAAGATAAAAGTCCCACAGAAAGCAGTATGCATGTGCTGTTTCTGTGGGACTTTTTAAATGTGATTGCCGGGGGTAGAAACGATATGATGAAATATCTTTTTGCTGTAAAAATTCACGTTGAATTTTACGGCTTTTTGCGTATAATAGAAGTAGTAGAAACAATGAAAGTCAGTGGAAGGAGCTGAAAGAATATGGCAAATATTTTACCAGTGTCTGATTTGAGAAATTATAATGAAGTCCTGAAAAACTGTCACAAAGGAGAGCCGGTATATTTGACCAAGAATGGCAGAGGACGTTTTGTAGTTATGGATTTTGAAGATTACGAGCGTGACCGCGCGGAGAAAAAACTTCTGATGAAACTGCAGGAAGCCGAAGAAGCAGTGAAAGACGGTGAAGGCTGGCTGGATCTGGATGAATTGAAAGCACTTGTGGGGGAATAAGATGTTAAAACTGCGGATCAATCCGATTGTTGTAAAAGATCTGAAGAATATCCGGGATTATATTGCTGAAGATAACGAAGCATATGCGGCAAAGACCATAAAGGAAATTTACGGTAAATTTGAAAATATTCAGATATTTCCAGGAATAGGATCAGATCTTTCAAAACGAGTCAGCTTTCGGACAGATTATAAATATGCAATATGGGAAGATTATGTAATTATCTACAAGGTCGGAAACGAATATGTGGAAATTTATCGAGTAATCAACCGATATCAGGATATTAAGAGAATCTTTGATTGAGAACACCGTTTAGTGCATAGTGAGAGACAAGCGTGTAAAAAACGGAGCGTTAGCAACTCGCTAACGCTCCGTTTTCCTATTCGTATAAAAATCCCGGCTCATTGTAGATCAGAGCCATGAACTCTACATCCTCATTGGAATTATTTTCAATGCTGTGGAACTGTCCGACCTCGATGATACAGCAGTCGCCAGGGCCAACCTTGGTGACGGACTTGTCGTTGTCGATGAAGTCAGCCTGTCCCTTTAAAATGTAATACGGCTCGGTGTCATGGACGTGCTGGTGCCAGCCTACGCTTGCGCCCGGAGGAAGTACCACCCTCGCGTACATTCTGCCGTGACCTAAAAACTCTTCTTTGGAAATGATGTGATGAACGTAAGCAGTGCCCTTGCCGCCGCCTAAGTGTTCCACCGCAACTGTGTTTTCTTTGCGAACCATAATTTCAGCCTCCTTAGTCTGTGATGCCGTAACTGCCAGGTGTTTCACAGTTACGCGTTATCAAAAGTATATCCCAAATTGAAACAAAATGAAATATAAAATTATGGAAGATTACAGCCGCAGCATCCGGTATCCGACTCCGATGTGGGTCTGGATCTGCTGGGGCGCGCCCGGAGCGGATTCCAGTTTTTTGCGGAGCGTTGCCATAAAGACCCGGAGAGAGGCTACATCGCTTTTAAAACTGCTCCCCCATACATGCTCAGTGATATAGGTGTGGGTCAGGACCTTTCCCACGTTGCGGGCCATCAGGCACAGAAGCTTGTATTCGGTGGGGGTCAGGGACAGCGGTTCCTCATTTAAGCAGGCGCATCCGGCAGAAAAATCAATCTTCAGGGGGCCGTTGACAAACACGGAATCCTGGGCGGACATGGTTCCCTGCATGAAGCTTAAGCGGCGTTGGGTCACGCGCAGGCGGGCCAGAAGCTCATCAACAGAAAAGGGCTTGGTCAGGTAGTCATCTGCCCCATTATCTAGTGCCTCGATCTTGTCCGTATCTTCGCTGCGGGCGCTGATGACGATGATGGGCGTGATGCTCCAGCTGCGGATCTGCCGGATGATGTCGATTCCGTCCATATCCGGAAGTCCCAGGTCCAGCAGAATGATATCCGGATTGTGGGAAGATGCTTCGATCAGCGCAGTTTCTCCGTTTGCTGCGGTCAGAAAGCGGTAATCATGCAGCTTTAAAGTGGTGGTGATCAGATTGCGGACGGGTGCATCGTCCTCCACAACCAGAATCAGCGGTTTATTCATGGATAGTTACCTCCTCGCAGGGTAATGTAAAGGTAAAGATACAGCCAGAGGGCGTGTTGTCAGAGACGGAAATTTCTCCTCCATGGGCCCGGATGATGGAGCGGCATAAACAGAGTCCAAGTCCCAGACTGCGGCGGCTGTCCGCAATGCGGTTTGCACCGGTATAGCACATATCAAAGACAAACGGCTTTGCCTCATCCGGAATGCCCGGACCGTCATCCGTGACACGGATCCGCACGTCGGATTCCAGCTTATCCGTCAGAATCTGGATCCGGCTGCCCTTTTGTGTGTATTTGATGGCATTATCCACAAGGTTGATGATGACCTGCACAATGAGCCGGGCATCCATGCGGGCAAGCAGAAAATCATCGGTGCTTTCTGCTGTAATGCTATGTTCAACGCTTTGACGGCTGACATGACGGAGCGCTTCGGAAATGACCTCGCTGACCAGTTCGGTTTCCATGCGTAGGTTCATGCGGCCATCTTCAATACGGGTGACAGCCAGCAGATTTTCTACCAGATTGATCAGCCACATGGAATCGTCGTAGATGTCCGCGTAGATCTGCAGCCGGGTGGCCTCATCGATGGCGGAATGGTTGGAGAGCAGGTTGCTGGCATTGCCGGATATGGCAGTCAGCGGGGTGCGCAGATCATGGGAGATGGTACGCAGCAGATTGGCTCGGAGCCGTTCCTTTTCCATCAGAAGCGCTGCCTGCTCCTTTTCCCGGATATTCTGGCGGTTTTCCATGGCCAGGGCGCCCTCTCCCAGTATGGAAACCAGAACGCTGTATTCAAAGGAATCCATGGGATGCTCTCCGGCTTCCATGCCGGCAACTCCATAGACAGCGTTCTGTACCCGGATGGCCAGATAATGGCACAGAGCATCCGGAAAGGTGTCGGTATAGGCACCGGCCCGTTTATTGTGAGCCAGAACCCACAGGGCAACCTCCCGCTCCCCGGGGCAGGTCAGAAATTCGGATTTTTCTGCGGAAGCAGGATCCGGGGAGAGGATGGGAGTTCCTAATGTCCCATGCTGAACCGGATAAATGATAATGTGTTTTCCGAGTAATTTTTGGATCTGGGAAATCAGGGTATTCAGGATGGCTTTGTCGGTTTCTGCTTTTTGCAGAAGCTGGTTGGTGTCAAACAGGACCTTGGTGCGGTAGGCCAGCTTGGCGGACTGGCGGGCGTGATCCTTCAGGCGGGTGGTCAGGGCACTGCTTAACAGGGCCACGGCAAACATCACAATAAAGGTGACCGGATAATCCTTTCCGTACACATGAAAGGTGAAGCGTGGAGTGGTAAAAAAATAGTTAAAAACAATAACGCTGCAGGCAGAAGCCAGCAGACTGCAGCTCCATCCGGTCGTGGCGATAGAGGCCAGCAGGACTCCGAGGATATAAAGCGTGATGATGTTTGCCTCAGACAGTCCGGCCTGGTAGAAGAAGAGGCCGGTCAGTGTCACGGAAATCAGAATGAAAATGGTACGCAGCAGATCTGTGGCCTGAATATGCCAGCCTGCGGACCGGAGATGCTTGTTGAGGTGGTAGCTGCTATGAACGGAGGCGGCATCCGGAATGATGTAGATATCCAGATTTGGCGCGATCTCAGTCAGCTTTTCTGTCAGGGACGGCTTGCTCCAGAGATGCTGCCGCCGGATATTGCTGCGGCCAAGGACAATTTTGGTAATATTGTTGAGGCGCGAAAATTCCGCGATCTGATAGGAAACATCGTCACCGTATACCGTTTCGATGGAGGCTCCAAGCTGCTCGGCCAGACGCATATGTTCTTTCAGACGGTTCTGATTTTCTTCGGACATGGCAGAATGATCAGGCGTCTGGACATAGAGTGCAGTCAGTGTGCCATGAAAAGCCTCGGCCATGCGGGCACCCGTCTGCACGATCCTTAAGTTTGAGGGTGCAGAAGAAAGACAGACAAGGATGTGTTCCCTCGTCTGTCTTTCGGGATGGGCGGTTTCAGGATGAATGGAAGCGTGTATTGTCATGGGAAAGTCCTCCGTTTACCCTTATCATAAAACGAATGGTCTGTGAAATCAATCCAAAGTATCATTCTCTTCAGGTATTGGCCTATCCGGGTCCGGCCGCTGCTGTTCCATGCGCAGATTCCCTTTGCGCAGCCGGTCCAGAATCTGGTCAATCCGGCTCATAAGCAGATAGATGAAGGTAAAAAACAGGATGAGAAGGAGAATCAGAATCAGATTTTCCATAAGATTACCTCCGAAATCAGATCCGGAAACATTTCTGCAGATCGCGGTAGCGGCCAAGGACCAGGATGGAGTCTCCTGCGCAAAAACTGGTCTGCGGTGTAACCGAATACTCAATTTTGCCATTATGGCGCACTCCGATGATGTTGATGCCATACTGCTTCCGGATGTCGATCTGCGAGACACTCATGCCGATCCACTGGTCAGGAAGATCGACTTCAAACAGATCATGATCTCCGTCAAGATCAACAAAATCCCGGATGTGGTTAGAGCTGCAGCGAATGGCGGTCCACTTGGCCAGCTGTTTTTCCGGGTAGACGACTTCATCCGCACCGTTGCGCAGCAGAAACTTGGCATGGACATCTCTGGCAGCCCGGGAGACAACCAGTCTGGCACCAAGCTCCTTTAAGAGCGATGTAGTTTCCAGAGAGCTTTGAAAGTCAGTTCCGATGGCAACAATGCAGACATCGAAATTGCGTACGCCCAGGGAAGAAAGAAAATCCTCCGAGGTGCTGTCACCAATCTGAGCGCTGGTCAGGAAAGGAAGAGCTTCGTTGACACGCACCTCATTATGATCGACTGCCATCACCTGGTGCCCCAGGGAATGCAGCTCCATGGCAATATGTTTTCCAAAACGGCCGAGGCCAATCAGTAAAATTGATTTCATAATCTTGCTCCTTTACGTGTTATCCTACAGTGATTTTTTCCAGCGGATATTTGCCAAACCGGATCCGGTGTCCGGACAATGCGGCGTAGATTAAAGTCAGTCCTCCGACTCTTCCCAGATACATCAGAATGATCAGGATGATCCGGGAGATACTTCCGAGTCCGGGAGTAATGCCGAAGCTGAGACCGACCGTGCCTACCGCTGAGGCTGTTTCAAACATACATGCCATCATGGGAAGCTCCTCTATGCGGCTGATGAGAAATGCGCCGGTCAGACAGAGACTGAGATACATCATCAGGATGGAGGCAGCATTTGCTACAGTTTCCGGGGCAATCCGGCGCTTAAACAGCTCCGGGTTTTCGTTCCGCCGAAAGACAGATACGGCAGTGGCGGTAAGAACTGCGAGGGTAGTGGTTTTCATGCCTCCTGCTGTAGAACCGGGACTTCCGCCGATGAGCATCAGAATAATGGTCAGCATCTGGCCGGATTCAGTGAGTTTACTGAAGTCTGCTGTGTTAAAACCGGCAGTTCGTGGAGTTACCGACTGAAACAAGGATAAAAGGATCCTGGTTCCAAAGCCTCCCTGTCGGAATTCTCCGAAATAAAAATAGAGGGCCGGCAACAGGATCAGGATAGCCGTGGTGGTTAAGATGACCTTGCTCTGCATCCGGTAACGGCTGAAATGCAGATGGTTACTGCGGATATCTTCCCAGGTCAGAAAGCCGATGCCGCCGATGATGATAAGTGCCATGATGACCAGGTTGACCAGTGGGTTTGCGGCATAAAGTGTGAGGGAAGAAAAGGGAATACGGATCCCCATCAGGTCGATCCCTGCGTTGCAGAAGGCGGAAATGGAATGGAACACGGCCATCCAGAGTCCGCGGATGGGGCCAAAATCTCTGCAAAATACAGGGGCCAGCAGAGCGGCACCGGACAGCTCGATCAGGAGCGTAGCCCGGATGATAAAGCCGGTCAGGCGCACAATGCCGCTCATCTTTGGTGCGGCCACGGCTTCCTGCATGGTACTGCGCTGCATCAGACCGATCTTGCGTCCGGAAACAATGGTGACTGCCGCAGCGACAGTTACGACTCCCATGCCGCCAATCTGGATCAGCACCAGGATCACAGCCTGACCGAAAACGGACCAGTAGGTACCGGTATCCACCACGATCAGACCCGTTACGCAGACGGAGGTGGTGGAGGTGAATAATGCACTTAAAAACGGAGTAACGCAGTGGGTGGCGGAGGAAACCGGCAGCATTAAAAGAAGTGCACCGGCCAGAATGACTCCGGCAAATCCCAGGACAATGATCTGAAAAGAATTTAATGGTTTTATGGAAAATGGTTTCATGGATACAGCTCCAATCTTCTGTCGGGTAGTGATACCGCTGTTTTTGTTAGTTCTATTATAGAAAAAAAGAGTTAAAGAGGGCACAAAGGTATTTTGCCCGGTATTAAGATGGTACAAAGATTCTGGCTCCTGCTTTTCTGTATTGTATGGAAAATAGTGAAAATATATAGTAAACTATAGTAAAAAGCATGCCGTTATTGGACAATATTTGAGGTACACATTTCAGGAGAGATTCATGAAAAAGAATAAGCGATATGGCAGTCAATATCTTGTAGCAGCAGGAATCTCCCTGCTGCTTCTGACAGCAGTATTTCAGCTTTCTGCCCGGACACTTCCGGGCTTTGGCACCTGGTATGCCCACCATATTTACCCGTGGATTGTGGAAAGTGTAGGCCGATTAACCGGGCTGCTGCCATTTTCTGTAGTGGAGATGGGTCTGTATGGTCTGCTGTGCCTGCTGTTTCTGGATGTGGTGCGACTGTCTATGGCGGCAATCCGTGCGGAACATGCTAAAATCCTGACAGTCATTGGCAGGCGGTGGCTTTTGATCGTCGGTGCGCTTCTGTTTTCCTATACCGTCAACTGCGGCATCAACTACTATGCATCCTCTTTTTCCTCTTACGCCGGTCTGGAGGATGGCACTTACACCGTGGAAGAGCTGGAGACCCTGTGCAGTGATCTGGTGGAGCTGGTCAATGAATCCGCAAAAACCGGTCGGCAGTCTTACCGGGAGCATCGCAGTGTCTGGCGGGCGGAAGCGGTAACAGCCATGCAGGCGGCGGGAGAACAATTCTCCTGTCTGGCCGGATTTTATCCAAAACCAAAGGAGGTTTTGGTATCCCAGATCCTTTCCGTGCAGCAGTTATGTGGGGTATATTCTCCGTTTACCGTGGAAGCAAATTTTAATGGAGATATGCCGGATTACAACGTGCCCCATACCCTTTGCCATGAGTTATCCCATCTGAAGGGCTTTATGCGGGAGGATGAGGCGAATTTTATCGGATATCTGGCCTGTATTTCATCAGAAAACGAAGTGTTTCGCTACAGCGGTTACCTGACCGGCTGGGTTTACGCGGGAAATGCCCTGGCGCGGGCAGACATGAAGCGTTACATAGAACTGACGAACCAGCTTTGCGAAGAAGCAAGGCAGGACCTGGATGAAAATTCGGATTTCTGGAACCGGTATGAAAGCAGGGTATCGGAGGCGGCAACCCGGATGAATGACACTTATCTGAAAATGAACTCCCAGGCCGACGGCATGAAAAGCTACGGAAGGATGGTGGACCTGATGTTATCCTACCGAAGAATACAGCAGCGATTTCTTAACGAAAACTTGATAAATTTGGATTAAACCAGTGGAAAACGCGAGAAAAATCGGCTATAATAAATTTCAGAATTAATGAACGGAAAATTTGAAAAGTCGCAATTTTTGTCGAATTTCCGACTCTATATTTTGGGAGGGCTATCAATGGATCAGGTATTATATGATTTAATGGACTGGGCTGGAATTGAGGAAATCGTGTATTCCGAGGCGGCAAATCCGGAACGCCTTCTGGGAGCGCATGAGGTGGAAGAGGGACTGCTGATCCAGGTGTTCATGCCGCACGCGGTAGCTGTGGCAGCGAAGGTTGGAAATGAGAGCTATCCCATGGAGCTGCAGGACGAGGCCGGATACTATGCGGTGCTCTTGCATGGGAAGAAGATGAGCAAATATCTTCTGGAGATTACTTACGATAACGGGACAACGGAGGAATTGCAGGATCCATACGCATTCCCGTCTCAGTTTACAGACGCAGAGCTGAAAAAGTTTGACGCAGGAATCTATTATGATGTATACCGCAAAATGGGTGCGCATCCAATGACCATTGACGGTGTAAACGGTGTTTATTTTGCCGTATGGGCACCGTGTGCCATGCGTGTCAGTGTGGTCGGTGATTTTAACATGTGGGACGGCCGCCGCAATCAGATGAAACGTCTTGGGGATTCGGGGGTCTTTGAACTGTTTATGCCGGGGCTGAAGGCCGGGACACTTTACAAATATGAGATCAAGAATCATCGCGGGGAGCCGATGCTGAAATCAGATCCCTACGGAAACTACTCAGAGCTGCGTCCGGACAATGCCTCCATCGTCTGGGACCTGGAGCAGTTTACCTGGAGTGATGAGGTCTGGATGAAGAACCGGGAGCTGGAGTCGGCCAAGGACAAGCCGCTTTCCATCTATGAACTGCATCTGGGCTCCTGGATGCGCCATGAATTAAAGCTGGACGAAGACGGGGAGCCGGTAACCGGTTCGGAGTTTTACAACTACCGGGAGATTGCCCCGAAGCTGGCAGAGTATGTGAAAAAGCTGGGCTATACCCATGTGGAGCTGATGCCGGTGATGGAGCATCCGTTAGATGAATCCTGGGGCTATCAGGTAACCGGCTACTATGCGCCGACAAGCAGGTATGGCACGCCGGATGATTTTATGTATTTCATGAATTACATGCATGAACAGGGCATCGGCGTGATCCTGGACTGGGTACCGGCTCATTTTCCGCGTGATGCCCACGGTTTGGCATGCTTCGACGGAAGCTGTGTTTACGAGCATCAGGATCCGAGGCAGGGAGCGCATCCGCACTGGGGTACCCTGATCTATAATTACGGACGGCCGCAGGTTACAAACTTCCTGATCGCAAATGCATTGTTCTGGGCAAAGCAGTACCACGCAGACGGTATCCGTATGGATGCGGTGGCGTCCATGCTGTATCTGGATTACGGCAAGAATGATGGCGAGTGGGTGGCCAATATCTACGGCGGCCATGAGAATCTGGAGGCCGTGGACTTTCTGAAGCATTTAAACAGTATCTTCAAAAAGGAGATCAGGGGCGGCCTTCTGATCGCGGAGGAATCTACCGCATGGCCGCAGATCACCGGCTCTGTGAAGGAGAACGGCCTGGGCTTTGATTATAAGTGGAATATGGGCTGGATGAACGATTTTACCGGATACATGCAGTGCGATCCGTATTTCCGCAACCAGCATTACGGGGAGCTGACCTTCAGCATGCTTTACGCCTACAGTGAGGATTTTGTGCTGGTATTCTCCCACGATGAAGTCGTACATGGAAAGTCTTCCATGCTCTGCAAGATGCCGGGTGAGACCTATGAGGAAAAGGCGGCAAATCTGCGTACCGCATATGGATTTATGTATGGCCATCCGGGCAAGAAGCTGCTGTTCATGGGTCAGGAGTTTGCGCAGATCTCTGAGTGGAATGAGAATGAGGAGCTTCCGTGGAATATTCTGGAATACCCGCTTCATAAGAGCATGCAGGATTATGTGACTGCGTTAAATGAGCTTTACCGCACGAGACCTGCCATGTATCAGAAGGATTTTGATGAGGAGGGCTTCGAATGGATCAACTGCACTTCTGCGGCAGATAATATTGTTGTCTTTACAAGAAAGACAGACAAACCGGAAGAAACACTGCTCTTTGTCTGCAACTTTGCGCCGGTGCTTCATGAGAAATATCAGATCGGACTTCCGTTTGCGGGCAGATATAAGGAAATCTTCAACAGTGACGCAAAGCAGTTTGGCGGAAGCGGCAAGGGCAATCCGCGCGTGAGGGCTGCAAAGAAGGAAGAGTATGATGGTCGTGAGCATTCCATGCAGATCACCGTGCCGCCTATGTCCATGATCGTATTTTGCTGTGAGCCGGCGGCACCAAAGAAAACAGTGGCAAAGAAGAGCGCTGCAGCGAAAACGACAACGGCCCGGAAGGAAACCGCAACGAAGACAAAAACCGCAGCAAAGACCAAGACTGCAGCAAAGACAAAAGCCGCAGCAAAGACAAAAACCGCAGCAAAGACGAAAACCGCAGCAAAGACGAAAACTGCAGATAAAAAAGCATAAAGGAAATCTGGAGAAACTGTCAGGTGAAGGCCTGGCAGTTTTTCTGTTTGAACTTTACAGAGACCCGTGTTATGATGAACGCAGTATCTGACAGGAGGAGGAAGAATCATCATGAAGAAAATTGTGGTGGTAGGCAGTATCAACATGGATTATGTGACCCATGTACAGCAGCAGCCGGGGGTCGGCGAGACTGTTTCCGGACAGGGACTGGATTTAAAACCGGGTGGAAAGGGGGCAAATCAGGCTTATGCGGCAGCATATCTGGGGGCAGATGTCACAATGCTTGGAGCAGTCGGCAATGACGCGGCAGGCCGTATGAGCCTGGATAGTTTACAGCATGCGGGAGTTCACACGGAATATATCAGAACCGTGGAGGGTGTCAGCACCGGAACGGCCCTGATCGCAGTGAATGCAGAGGGAGACAACAGCATTATTGTCATTCCGGGGGCCAACGACAGGGTAGACAGGGACTATGTGGATTCTGTTATGGATGTCATCCAGGCAAGCGATATCGTGATCCTGCAGCTGGAGATTCCGTTTGATACGGTATGCTATGTGGCAGAAAAGGCAAAAGAGGCCGGAAAATGCGTGATCCTGGATCCGGCACCGGCGAGAGAGCTTCCGGAAGAGCTGATCCGCGGACTCACTATCGTAAAGCCGAACCAGACCGAGATCATGAAGGTGCTGGGACGGGCAGATGAGACCTGTCAGCCGGAGCGGGAGCTGAATACCTTAAAGGCAATGGGCGTAGCACATCCGATCATTACCCTCGGCTCAAAGGGCTGCTGTACCCTGGATGCAGAGGGAAAGCTGGAGAATGTGCCTGCGGTGAAGGCATCAGCAGTGGATACCACTGGGGCAGGTGACTGCTTTACCGGAGCTATGGCATGCAGTCTGGCAGAGGGAAATCCGCTGGAGAAAGCACTCGGATTTGCGGCAAAGGCAAGTGCGATCGCGGTAACCAGAGAGGGTGCACAGCCATCATTTCCGGCAAGAAAAGAAATTTTGTAAGCCTGACATAAAATTTTTTAGGCAATTTTAAGAAAAAAACGGAGGAAAAAACAGAAAATCCGTCAAAAATCACAAAAATTCGTGGCTATCATGTTGACAAACATGGTAGCCATGTTTTATTATAAGCATACAAGATAAAAAGGAGCGGATTTATAAATGAAAAACATTATCATTGATGCGGATACCGGAGTAGATGACTCCCTGGCGATTCTTTACGCACTGCGTTCCCCGAACTTTCATGTAGAGGGAATCACCACCTGTTTTGGCAACAACAATGCGGAGCAGTCAGCAGACAATTGCCTCCGCCTGATCAAACTTTCCAACTGCGGCTATGAGGTTCCGGTAGCAGTTGGCGCAAATGAATCCTTAGAGGGCGTATTTGAATCTGCTCCGGCTTATATCCACGGTGACAACGGCATCGGCAATGTGATCCTGCCGGAGAGCAGCCAGAAGCCGGTCGCGGAGTCTGCGGAAGATTTCATCATCCGGAAAGCTGACGAACTGGATGGAGAGCTCATTGTGATCACGACCGGCCGTATGACCAACCTGGCTAAAGCTTATCTGAAGGATAAGACCCTGCCGAAAAAACTGAAAAAGGTTGTGTCCATGGGAGGTTGTATTGATGTTCCGGGCAATATCAGCAACTACGCGGAGGCAAATATCCACGGAGATGCCAAAGCAGCGGATATTGTCATGGGAGCAGGCTTCCACATGACGCTGGTTGGTCTGGATGTGACCATGAAGACCTTTATCACCGACCGTGATGTGAAAAATCTCTGTGAATATGCGTCTGAGGAGTGCAGACCGATCGCAGAGTACATCCGGGATGTCCTGAAGTTCTATTTTGAGTTCCACCGCGTATCCATGGGCATGGCAAATGCCTGCGTGGTACACGATCCGCTGGCTATGCTGATCGCAGAGGATCCGAGCCTGGGTCTCTACAAGATGATCCGCGCCAGTGTGGAATATGAGCATGAGCCGTTTAAAGGCATGATCAAGAAGGATATGGGCTTTGTTCCGAACCTGGACCGGGAAGAGATCGCAGCGTGTGTGTCGGTCAACTCTGAGGTTGCAGTGAGAAGACTGTTTGCAGTATATCAGGACATGACACCGGGAAGATACAACTGGTAATGGAGTTATGGCAGTGACAGCGCTGCAGAATGCAGATGCTTCAAAAAAAGGAGGAATCCGTATGGGAAAGAAAATGATGCACATTGGACTGGAACCGGGCGCGGTTGGCCGCTATGTATTTCTTCCGGGAAGCCCGGAGCGCACGGAGAAGATCGCGGCATACTTTGATGATCCGAAGGAGATTGCTTATAACCGTGAATTCCGTACCTTTGTGGGTGAGCTGGATGGTGTAAAGGTGGCTGTGACCAGTACCGGAATCGGCGGTCCGTCCGCAGCAATTGCGGTCGAAGAGCTGTACCAGTGCGGAGCAGACACCATGCTTCGTGTGGGAACCTGCGCATCCACATCGAGAAAGGTTTCGCTGGGAGATGTCGTGATCCCAAACGGCGCGGTGAGAATGGAGGGTGTGAGCACTCACTATCTTCCGATCGAATTTCCGGCTGTTCCGGATTTTCAGGTAGTCAAGGCGGCACAGCAGGCAGCGCAGAAGCTGGGGCTTCCGTACAATATCGGAGTTACCATTACCAAAGCATCGTTTTACACCCAGACTGCACCGGAGACCAAGCCGGTTGGACCAGAGCTGATCTACCGGTGGGAGGCTTATGAGAAAGGCGGCGCAACATCTACCAGCATGGAATGCTCCGTTCTTTTCACGGTAGGAGCATCTCTGGGAATTCGAACCGGCTGCGTGATGGCCAGTGCTACCAACTGTAAAGATTATTCTGAAAATGGAAGAAAATCAGATATCGATATTGAAGACAGAGCGATCCGTACCGCAATCGAGACCATGAGAGTGTTGATCGCGAAGGATAAGGAGAATGCCTGATTTATGGATGATTGCAGAACACTGCCTTTGCTGAGGGAGCTAAACATTCCCTGTTACATTCAGATCTATGACATTGTGTATGAGATGATCAGCAACGGGATTTTGAAAGAGGGCGACACCATTCCGGGGGAAAATGCAATGGCAGCCTACTGGAATGTGAGCCGCAGTACCATTCGTCTGGCCGTTCGAAAGCTTGAGGAGGATGGCCTGATCTACAAAATGCAGGGCAAAAAAACAACCGTGACCGGAAAGATGGAGCGTAGCCGCAGGGGGATCACCCAGATCGTACATCCCTGTCTGGCCGGATGCCTGCAGCCGGTTACCGGGACAACATCAAAGATTACCTTCCAGAATGGAGGAAAGCTGGTCAGCGATCTTCTCGGGCTTGACCGGGAATCCTTTATTGCCCTGGTAGTTAATACCAGCTATTATGTCGGTGAAGAGCACGTTGCCTCCTCTGTTGCGGCAATTCCGGTAACTGAGGTGGAAAAAATGGGGATCTCTGTGGATGATCAGTCCGCGATCGAACATTTTGTGCTGGAGGAGCTTTACAAAAAGGCCAGGCGCTCGGAGCTTGTCATGAGTGCCATGGAATGGGGCGAGGAAGAGGACGATAAGCCGAAAACACCTATTCTTCTCGTCATGGATGAGGTCCTTTCGGATACAGACCGGGCCATTTCCTATCATAAATACTGGATGGACAGCAACTGGTACCGCTTTTCCCTGGAACGCGGTCGTTAAGCAGGAATACAGCTGCCGGTGGGCAGTTTGTACATAAACAACTTTTATTTCCAATAAGGAGGAGTATCATGAAAAAGAAAGTAGTAAGCGTAGCACTGGCAGCAGCAATGACAGCGGGCGTCCTGGCAGGATGCGGCGGCGGTTCTTCCAAAGAAACCACAAAAGCACCGGAAGCAGACAAGACCGAAACCAAAGCAGAGGCTGAGGAGAGCACCGAGGCAGCAGCAGAGGGAAGCGACAAACCGTTAAGGGTTGTATACCTGTGCAACGGAAGCCTGGGTGATAAGGGCTTTAACGATTCTGCTGAGCGTGGCATGCAGATGTTAAAGGACAAGCTGGGTGCCGAGGTTAAGACTGTAGAGATGGGACGTGACGAGACCAGCTACGAGGGCAACTATCTGGATGTATCCGAGCAGGATTGGGATATGATTGTATCCGGTACCTGGTCTGTAAAAGAGCTGGCTCAGGACATTGCTTCCCAGTTCCCGGAGAAGCATTATCTGCTTTTCGATTCTGATGTAGATCGTGATGTAGTTGTTGACGGCAACATGATGGGTGTTAATTACTACTCCAATCAGGCAGCTTATCTTGCAGGTGTTCTGGGAGCAAAGATGCTGGAGTCCGGCGATGCAAAGATCGATCCGTCCAAGAAGGTACTTGGCTTTGTCGGTTCCATGGATACCGCAAACATCAACGATTTCCTGGTAGGCTATCTGGAAGGTGTCAAATATGTAGATCCGGAGATCAAGGTCATGACCTCTTATGTAGGCTCCTTTGAGGATGTTTCCAAATGTATGGAGATGACCACCTAGCTGTACAATCAGGGCGCACAGGTAGTATATGCACCGGCTTCCCAGTCTATCCTTGGTGCGGCAACTGCAGCACAGAATGCAGATAAGTACCTGATCGCATGTGACCAGGATCTGTACTCTGAGTTAGCTGAGTCTGATAAGGACCTGGCTGCGAACATCCTTTCTTCCAGCTTAAAGAATGTCGGCGAGTCTATCTTTACCGCAGTGGAAGGATGGCAGAAGGGCGAGATGAGCCTGGATCAGGACTATACTCTTGGTCTTGACAGCGGAGCAGTTGGTCTTGCAAAGAACGAGAACTATAAGGCGATCGTTCCGGAGGATATCCAGAAATTCATCGATGAGACCGAGCAGAAGGTTATCGATGGTGAGATCACGGCAGGTACTGCATTTGATATGAGCACAGACGAGGTAGCAGCACTGCGTGACAGCATGAAACCGTGATATAACAGATAACGGCAATCAAATTTACCGCCGGAGGGGCCGGCTCCCCTCCGGTTTTTTGCTACTTAAAAACAAATTTATAAACTGAAAATCAGGGAAACTGTTTACAGATGAGGTGTTGAAGATGGCGGAAGAAGCTTTAAAAATGCCTCATATCGTCAAGGTCTACTCCAACGGAGTAATGGCAAATAAAGATGTGACATTGTCAGTAAACCGTGGTGAGATCCATGCTCTTTCCGGCGAGAACGGAGCTGGCAAATCCACACTCATGAAAATCCTGTTTGGGGAAGAACAGCCTACATCAGGAGAAATTTATATCAATGGAAACCAGGTACATATGACCTCCCCGCAGATGGCGATCAAGCTGGGTGTGGGCATGGTGCATCAGCATTTCATGCTGGTGCCGTCTTTGACAGTAACGGAAAATATCATTATGGGCATGGAACCGGTGAAGGGTATTCGTGTGGATCTGGCTTATGCGAGACAGCAGGTAGAGGAGATGGGTAAAAAATTTAACCTCTATGTGGATCCCGATAAGCGGGTGGAGGATCTGACGGTAGGCCAGAAGCAGCGAGTGGAGATCTTAAAAGCGCTGTTTCGCGGTGCGAAGATCCTGATCCTGGATGAGCCGACAGCAGTGCTGACTCCCCAGGAGACGCAGGAATTGTTTGATGAGCTTCTTCATTTAAAAGAGAATGGCTATACCATCATTTTTATTTCCCACAAGCTGCAGGAGATCAAGCAGATCTGCGACCGGATCACCATCATCCGCCGCGGTGTGACCATGGGCGTTCATGAGGTAGCCACCGTTACCGAGCAGGATATTTCCCGCCTGATGGTGGGACGTGATGTTATCCTGAACACCGAGAAGAGTCCCTGCAAGCCGGGTGAGGCGCTTGTAAAGATCAGGGATCTTGTGATCCTGGATGAAAACGGAAAGCGTGCGGTAGACGGAATCTCCTTTACCTTAAGAAAAGGGGAAATCCTTGGAATTGCCGGTGTAGAAGGAAATGGTCAGACAGAGCTGGTAGAGGCCATGACCGGAATGGGAGGTTATACATCCGGCAGCATTGAAATCGGCGGAAAAGACATCCAGGGAAGCTCTGTCGCAGCTATTCGCGCATTGAAGGTGGCTCACATTCCGGAAGATCGTATGACCATGGGAATTGCCCCGAAGCTTTCCCTGACAGAAAATATGATCGCGGACAAATTAAACTGGAAAAAGTTTTTCAAAAACGGTATCATCAACCGCAAGGCTGTCCGTTCCTATGGCGATGAGATGGTAGATCAGTATCAGGTGCTCTGTAAATCCCAGGATGTTTCTATTGACAGCCTGTCAGGCGGAAATATTCAGAAGGTTGTTCTGGCCAGAGAACTGTCGGGTGACCCGCAGGTGATCATTGCCGATCAGCCGACCCGTGGTGTGGATGTCGGTGCAACGGAATTTATCCGCAAGCGCCTGGTAGAAGCCCGTGATGCGGGAAACGGTGTCATTCTGGTAACCTCAGATCTGAATGAGGTACTGGGACTGTCTGACAGTCTGCTGGTATTTTATGAGGGCAGGATCGCGGCGTACATCAAGGATACGACCAGCATGACGGAGGAAGAGCTTGGAACCTATATGCTGGGTATCCAGAAACAGACAGAAGAAGAAATTCGGGAGGCGCGCCATGAACAGTAATAAAAAAATCAATCTGCTGGTAGATGCGGTAAAACTGGCACTGATTATCTTCATTGCCTGTGCGCTGGTTTCTCTGATCGTGCTGCTCGTCAGCGATGATCCGATGACAGCCATCACCAGCTTCTTTATCGGACCGTTTACCTCTCTGCGAAGAATCGGAAATATCATTGAGGCAGCAGCACCGCTTATGTTCACAGCTCTGGCTGTTATCATCATTTTCGGTTCCGGACAGTTTTCCATGATCGCGGAGGGTTCTTTCTTTATCGGAACCTCCGGAGCCATGATCATTGCGATCGCCTGCAAGCTCCCGGGCGGCGTTCATCCGGCTGTGGCTATTTTATTTGCCGGCTTCTGCGGTGCACTGGTATCCCTGGTACCGGCTGTGCTGAAGATGAAATGGAATGTCAGTGAGCTGGTTACTTCTATCATGTTTAACTATGTTGTGCAGTTTTTTGCGATTTATCTGGTCAGCTATCACTTCCGTGAGGTCAGCAGCTCCAGTCTGGCTTCTCTGAAATTTGAAGAGACGGCAGGCCTTCCGGTGGTAATCCCGGGAACCAGGATCCATGCCGGAATTGTATTGGGTATTGTGTTATGTATCCTGGTGTGGTTTTTCCTGTACCGGACTTCCTTTGGTACCAGGCTTCGTATCACCGGTGAGAACCCACTGTTTGCAAAGTATTCCGGATTAAAGGTAACGAGCCTGATGCTTGTTGCCCAGATCATCGCAGGCGCAATTGCAGGAATGGGAGGCGGCGCTGAGATCCTCGGCATGTATAACCGTTTTAAATGGACCACATCCCCGGGCTATGGCTGGACCGGTATCGTGGTTGCGCTGCTTGCAAGAAGCAATCCGCTTCTGGTTCCGCTTGCGGCAGCATTTATCGGCTATCTGAATGTAGGTGCGGATATTATGGCGCGCAGCTCCGATGTGGGACGTGAGGTTGTGGACATCATTCAGGGTGTGATGATGTTCCTGATCGCAGCAGACGCATTGTTGAGGGGCTGGAGACAGAGACTGATCGTAAAAGCAGCAAAAGCAGAGGAAATGGAGGCGGCGCAGAAATGAAAGTACTGAGTTATATCATCAGCCCGGAATTTGTGTATATGTGGATTCGTGTGGCAACTCCGATCATCTTTTCTTCTCTGGGCGGCGTGATCTGTTCCCGCGCCGGAGTTGTAAACTTAGGTCTGGAAGGAATCATGCTGATTTCTGCCCTGGCCGGAGTGCTTGGCAGTGCCTTTGGAGGCAGCCTGCTCTGGGGTATGGTGGCTGGTCTGGCGGCAGCCCTGGCAGTCAGTGCGCTGTTTGCGTATTTCCATCTGGTATTAAAGGCTAACAACGTGCTTTGCGGTACGGCAGTCAACACCATGGCTTCCGGTCTGACTGTATTTGTGCTCCAGCTGGCAACCGGTGAGAAGGGCAATTCCTCTTCCCTGAAGAGCTTTGCTTTTCCGCAGGTAAACATTCCGGTGATCAAAGATATCCCGGTGCTGGGCAGCATCATTTCCGGACACAACGCGCTGACCTACTTCGCCCTGCTTATGGTGTTTGTGATCTGGTTTTTCCTGTATAAGACCCCAATGGGACTTCGCATGCGTGCGGTAGGTGAGAATCCGGATGCGGCTTCCAGTGTAGGACAGAATGTAACGGGGATCCGTTTCCTGGCGATCCTGCTCTGTGGTGTCCTGACCGGTCTTGGCGGTATGTATCTTTCCATGGGCTATTTGACCATGTTTGTACGTGATATGACGGCAGGCCGCGGCTTTATCGCCCTGGCGGCATGCTCCATGGGACAGGCAACCCCGGTGGGCGCACTGTTATCTTCCATGATCTTCGCGTTCTTCGACGGACTGTCCAATATCCTGCAGGTACTGAAAATCCCGTCTGAGTTTATTCAGATGCTTCCGTATCTGGCAACCATTGCAGGTCTGACTGTTTATTCCATTCAGAAGGCTGCAGCGGCTGAGAAAAAAATGAAAAATTTAAAGGAGGCAAACTAAATGGCTCTTGATAAAGAAAGTAAGACTTTGGGTAAAAAACAGTATCATATTCACTTAAAACCGGGTGATATCGGAAAATATGTTCTTCTTCCGGGAGATCCGGCACGCTCTGACCGCGTGGCAAAATATCTGGACAATGCAGAGCTCGTTGCAAATAACCGCGAGCACAGAACCTTTACCGGTTATTATAAGGGAGTCAGGGTTTCTGTAACCTCTACCGGAATGGGATGTCCGTCTGCAGCGATCGCAGCAGAGGAGCTGATGAACATTGGTGCAGAGTGCCTGATCCGAATCGGAAGCAGTGCAGCACTGCAGGATGGAATCAGCATCGGAGATCTGATGATTTCCACCGGCTCCATGAAAAATGAGGGAACCAGCCGCTTTTATGTGCCGGATTGCTTCCCGTCTGTACCGGATTTCGATCTGACCCGTACCATCATCGATACGGCAAGAGAGATGCAGCCGGAGTTAAAGGGAAAGGTTTTCTACGGGATCAATGCATCGGATGACGCATTCTACGGAGAAACTCAGGAGTGGATCGAAAAGCTGTCCTCCTATGGCTGCCTGAACGTAGAGATGGAAAGCTCTGCGCTGTATACCGTATGTACCAGAAGAAAAAAACGCGCAGCAATGATCAGTGCAGTTTCCGGAAACCTGATCACCGGAGAGGTTATTTACGAGACCGCAAACGAAGGTCTGGCTACCGGCTGGGATGAAGAGATCCGTGTGGTTCTGGAAGCCATTTACCGTTTCGACAGGGAACACGCTGCAGAATAAAAAACGCATCAGTAAAGGAGAAGGCCATGAGCGAAGAAAAAACCATGCATTTGGGGGTAACTTCTGACCAGGTGGGAAAGTATGTATTTCTGCCGGGCAGCGTAGAGCGCGCGAGCCTGATCGCGAAGCATTTTGACAATTCGGTGAAGATCGCCCATAACCGGGAATATTTGACTTACACCGGTACCCTGGAGGGCGTTCCGGTCACAGTGACCAGTACCGGTATCGGCGGCCCATCTGCCGGAATTGCCATTGAGGAATTGTATTCCTGCGGAGCCCATACCATGATGCGGATCGGTTCCGCGGCATCTACATCACCGAAGGTAAAGCTCGGTGATGTGGTGATCCCAAACGGAGCAGTGAGGATGGAGGGCACAGGAAATCATTACCTGCCCTTTGAATTTCCTGCAGTGCCGGATTTTGAGATGTTAAGGGCGCTGGAAGAGGCAGCAGAGAAGCTTGGCTATCCGTATAACATCGGTGTGACCATCACGAAGGATTCCTATTATACGGAAGCAGAGCCGGAAACAAAGCCGGTTTATTATGAATTAAAGGAAAAGTGGGATTCCTATTTAAAGGGCGGCGCAACGAACACCAGCATGGAATGCTCTGTTCTGTTTCTGATCGGGGCATCCTTAGGCATCCGTACTTCCAGCGTCATGATCAGCGCTACCAATTTTGGAGAGTACTCCAATGACGCCGATGATTATCCAAGCGGCTGGGAAGAGCGCGCCATTGAGGTAGGGATTGAGGCGATGAAGATCATGATCCGGAAAGACAGACAGGCCGCTGCTTCTGTATAGCTTCCGTATAGAAAGTTTCCATGAGGGAGCGTTCTATCGGTGAACCGAAGGGTCTATGCCGATCCGGACCATGGCCGTGAAAGTATCATCATTAAAGTAAACATCAAATTCGTCTTCGGGGCGGTTCAGGATGCGCTGGATACTCAGCATCCCGAGCCCCCCGTCTTTTTTGCTGGAAAGAATCTTTCCGTTTTTCTCATGAATGGTGCCATGATAGGCATTTTCCACCAGCATGAGCAGGTGCTCGCCGTCCATGCGAGCCTGAATGCGGATGAACGGACCCTGAGTCACCTTTTTCGAAGCTTCGATGGCATTTTCAAGCAGGTTTCCGATGACGATGCATAAGGTCAGGTCATCAATGGGGATGTGGGCGGATAAATCCAGGCGGGCAGCGAAGGCAATTCCGGCTTTTTCGGCCCGTGCCGCATATTCCCGGATCAGGCCGTTTACCGCCTGATTTTCGCAGAAAATCTTCTGTTCAGAGGTCTCAAGCTCTTTCTGAAGATTCTTTAAATATTTTATCTGCTGCTCTCTGTCCATATAGAGCAGTGCATGGATGTGATGCCGGAAATCATGCCGGATGATACGGACCTGTTCCATGTAGTCCAGAGTCTGGTTGTAGTGCTCCCGCTGTTTGCTGATCATCTGGCGGGCAAAGGTCAGCTCTTCCTCAGTCTGTTTGCGTTTCACGATCTGTGCGGTGCTGTTTAAGGTCAGCATATAGAGCAGCAGCAGGCTGACACAGAGAATGAGAAAGAAAAGAAGGAGACTCCGGCTCTGACCGGATGGAATGCCGTAAGGAAACAGGGCGCGCTCGCCGGTCAGCTGGATGAAGAGAAACAGCGCCGGATAGGCAGCTAACAGCAGGGAAAAGCGGGCTGAGAGACTCCCGAAGATTTCCCTTGCCCGCTTTTTCATCCAGAAATGCACGAACAGGCAGCAGAGCGAGGCATTGAGCAGAGAGACGAGCGTGCAGAGCTGTTCTTCGGACAATGGAAGCAATGTGTGGAAGCACCAGGCTGTAAAGCGGTTCAGGAACGAAGAAAGATTGGAAAGCATCCAGGCTGACAGGTAGAAAAACAGCTTTTCCACCGCAGAGCCCCTAAAAAAGATCAGGAGCAGCAGAAAAAACAGGCACGAAAAAATGCCCTGGAAGATCCAGAAGGTGCGGTCCGGGATGTGGAACAGGGACTGGGTAAAGATCATGATGACCCACAGATAAACGGAGCAGGCCGCGATGGTTTCCCTGTTTTTCTGTTTTGGCTCCAGGCAGAGAAAGATGGGCATCATGCGCACGGACAGATTGATCAGATCCTGGAAAACACTGCAGGCAGCATCGTTCATAAGTAAGATTCTCCTTTAACGCAGGCGGTAATGATAGTAGGCATTTTTGGCTTCCTTATAGAAGGCGCGGGAAATGGGAACGGAGGTGCCGTCTTCCATCCGGAAGAAGGTATCCTCCAGTGTGCGGACATGTACCAGATTGACAATGTAGCTCTGGTGGCAGCGCAGAAAAATTTCCTGTTCCGCTACAGATTCCAGGATCGAGGAAAGCTTCTGGCTTAAAGGAACAACACTGCCGTCGGTCAGGGTCGCATATACCTTGTGAAGCCGGTTCTCGAAATGGGAGATGCGCTCCAGCGAAAGCTCTACCGGAACCCGGTTTACTATGACAGAGAGACTGGCCTGGGGCAGGGAAAGACGCTGCCTGTAAACACGGTCCATGGTTTCTTCAAAGTCCTCCCAGCCCACGGGCTTTAACAGAAAGCCGGAGGCGCAGACACGGTAGCTGTCTACCGCGGATTCCAGGGAGGAGGTGATAAAGATGATGACCGGATCCGCATATAATTTCAGAAGATCGGCTGCTCCCTGAATGCCGCTTTTTCCGGGCATCAGGACATCGAGAAGGTATAGATCGCAGGCTCTGCCGGTGTCCAGGACATCCTGCATGGAATGAAAAATCTCAAATTCGGCCGGCTGTTTCCGGGCGTCAAAATAGCGCTTTGCGTATTGCTCCACCAGCTCCCGCTCTTCTCTTGTATCGTCACATATGGCAATTTTCAGCATGGCATTATCTCCTGGTTGCATATTTGGTCCTGTTTTTGCAGAATTGGAAGTTTTGCATACATCAAACCTGTGGTAAACTAAAAACATAAACAATTTATACAACTTTTTGTCAGGGTTGTCAAATATTACAGGAGGGTATGTGTATGGGAACAAATTTATTGGTCACGGCAATTGTTATCGTGTATCTGCTGTTCATGCTGTGGATCGGCTGGTATTCTTCCACTAAGATCACGAGCAACACAGATTTTATGGTAGCCGGAAGAAGACTGGGACCGTTTTTAATGGCTGGAACGCTGGCCGCAACTGAGATCGGCGGCGGAAGTTCTCTGGGTGTTGTTCAAAATGGTATGTCAGGCTTTGGTCTGAGCGCATCCTGGTATATTACCACCATGGGTATCGCGTTCATCATTTTAAGCTTTGTTGCTCCGAGGTTCCGTGCGGCAACCGTCAAGACTGTTCCGGAGTATTTCCGCAGACGATATGGCAAGGAGTGCGGACTGATCACCGCTGTGATCATGCTGCTTCCGCTGGTAGGACTGACCGCAGGACAGTTTATTGCATCCGCAGTGATTCTTTCTACCATGTTAAACATTGACTATCAGGTAGCAGTTATTATCGTAGCAGTGGTAGTTACCGTTTACTCCATCATGGGCGGTCTGTGGAGCGTTACCCTGACCGACTTTGTACAGGTTTTCCTGATCGTCATCGGCATGATCATTGCAGTTCCGTTTGCCATGAACTATGCAGGCGGCTGGAGCAGCATTTCCGCAAATATTCCGGAAGGAACCATGAACCTGTTTGAGGGTTATGATTTATTTGGCATCATTTCCCTGGTGATCATGTATACCGCAACCTTCTCTGTAGGACAGGAGGCAGTATCCCGTTTCTATGCGGCAAAAGACGAGAAAGCAGCAAAGGGCGGCGCATGGCTGGCAGCACTGGTCAACTTTATCTACGCATTCATCCCGACCATCCTGGGTATCATCACCCTGGCGCTGATCAATATGGGCAAGTTCAGCTCTGAGCAGTTTGCTTCTGTAGGCGCTCGTTATGCGCTTCCGGTTCTGGCCATCAATACGATGCCGGCCCTGATCTGCGGACTTCTGTTTGCAGGTATCATTTCCGCGACTATGTCCAGCTCCGACTCTGATCTGCTTGGCGCAGGTTCCATTTTCGCGAATGATATTTACAAAGCCGTTTTAAAACCGGATGCGTCCAGTGAATCTGTCATGAAGGTTACCAAAATCGTAATGTGTCTGGTAGGTGTGGCATCCATGTTCATTGCGCTGTTTAACACCCAGAGTATTGTTTCCATCTTAATGTTCTGCTTTACCTTACGTGCAGCAGGCTCTTTCTTCCCGTACGTTATGGGACATTACTGGAAGAAGGCATCCACTGCGGGAACCATTGCCTCCCTGCTTGCAGGAACCGTTGTAGTCGTGTATCTGGAGCATATTTCCAAGGGTGTGCTGTTTGGCATTAAGTTCAGCCAGCCGATCATCCCGGGCCTGGTTGCAGCATTCATTGGATTTGTAGTATTCTCCAAGCTGATGCCGCCGAAGGTAGAGACTACCGAGCTGGCACCGGAAGAGGATGATTAAAAGCATATAAAACCTGCATTATGAGAAAAACCCCGGCGGACCGTGATGGCCAGCCGGGGTTTTCCGGTATTCATGCTTATGATATCTGTTTCCATTTTCCTGTCCGGTAATATCCGTAGGAGATCAGGAAGTTTGCGAGCCATCCCAGCGGCACGGCGTACCATATCATGGCAATGCCGTAGACAGGAGCTCCGAGCTTGGCAATGAGCACACGCAGTCCCAGGTTTACCAGATTGGCGATGGTAAAGACTTTTACGGCTCCGGCACCGCGCAGAATGCCGTCGACCGCCATTTTAAAGCCGATCATGCAGAAAAAGAAGCCGATGAATCGCAGGTATCCTTCTCCGGTGGCAACAGTCTGGGCAGAGGGAGCACCGTCCAGGAATAGCGCGATCAAAGGACGGTGGAGCAGCTCCAGGAACAGACACAGGATGACGGCGGTGATGGCAACCATGAGGTTGGCAGTCCGATATCCCAGGGAGATCCGTTCGTGTTTTTCTGCGCCGATGTTCTGTGCTGTATAGGAGGAAAGGGCGTTTCCGATGGCGGCCATGGGAACCACGCAGAGGGATTCGATCCGCATGCCGGCTGAAAACCCGGCCAGGATCTGTGTGCCAAAGCCGTTTACCACCGACTGGACCAGCATCATTCCGATAGAAACCGTGGACTGCTGGAGAATGGATGGCAATGCGATGCGGGACATGGAGGAAAACTCTGCCTTACTGAACCAGGTTTCTGCTTTCCCGTCTAACCGGCGGAGTGTGTGCAGAAAGATCAGGAAGGAGCAGACCGCCGAGATGCCCTGGGCAATAAAGGTCGCGTAAGCGGCACCGGCAACACCGAGATGCAGGGTGGCCACCATGTACAGATCCAGAAAGATATTCAGCACCGAGGAGAAGATCAGCAGATACAGCGGAATCCGCGATTCACCGAGGGCATTGAACATGGAGGAAAGGATGTTGTACATAAACAAAAAGGGCAGACCGTAAAAGTAAATGTTTAAGTAGATTACAGCAATGTCCATGGCATCGGCCGGGGTGTTTAAGGCTTCCATGATCTGTCTGCTGAAGCACAGGCCAATGCCGCCAAGCAGCAGACTGATGAGCAGGAAGGAAAGCATGGCGGTACGGATACTGGTTTTCATGCGGCTGTAGGCATGTCCACCGAAATGCTGGCTGATGATGACCGACGCGCCGATACCGCCGCCGATGGCAACACAGATAAAAATGCTGGTCAGCGCATAGGACGCGCCGACTGCGGCCAGTGCGGTTTCTCCTACATAATGTCCGACAATAGCGGAGTCTACAATGGTGTATGCCTGCTGGAACAGATTTCCGATGATCATGGGAAGCGCAAAGGCAAACAGTGCCCGGGATGGCTTTTCTGTGATCAGATAGTCTTTATTCTTGTTCATGATTTTCTGGAATCTCCTCTCCTGCTGCAGGACGCAGCAAATTCACAGTCACAGTTTTCCTGATCCCAGTGTGTTTTTTCTGTTTCTGACAGCGCCTGGCAAAGGGCATTGACAGCCCGGAGCATCAGGTCTTTGTTCACCTGGTAATGCATCTGGTAATCGATTCGCAGACCGGTGACCAGGCCACAGTTTTTTAACACCTGCAGGTGCTGGGATACCGCCGATTCACTGATGCCCAGTTTTGCGGAAAGTGCCTTTCCACAGTAATGATGATTTAACAAAAGCATAAGAATCTGGTAGCGTGTAGGCATGGTAATGATATGAAGCAACTCAAGATCAGTCATGAATGCCTCCTTTATAATGAAGTATTTGCTTAATAAAGCTATTACTTAATTATAGGGAGAAAAAAATAAAAGTCAAGTATCTGTAATTATAGATGGGAAAAATGTGCTGGTGAAAGAAAATGCCCAGGCACACTGAATATGCCTGGGTATCAGCCTAAGGGTAACAGATTTACAGCTTTCCGTATGCAATGAGCGGATCTCCGCTTCTTACTCCAAGACTTAGAGTGTAGTAAAGCACCACTCCCTCAAATGGGGCAGTATAGCGGGCAATTTCATTTCCATAAGAATCCCTCAGGGTGCCAAGCAAGGCACCCTGTTTTAATTTCTGACCGGCTTCAGACACTGCGGGATACCAGAAGCCATCCGCGGGCGCTTCCTCGTAGACGGCTTTGCGGATTTCGGTCTGCGGAAAGCAGGCAGATACCATGTCCACATGCAGGATTCCCAGATGCCGCATCAGCTCATACACATTTTCCCGGCATGCAGAAACCTCTTCTCCACTCCACAGCCCCCGTTCTCCGCGCTCTACTAAAAGGGCGGGGATGCCGCACTGGGCTGCCCAGCTGTAAAGTCCGTTTCTGGAGGTGGAGGCAACCCGGTAAGGAACGGAGAGGCTTTCAGCGGCTGCACAAGCTGCGGCAGACAAGGATTCCGGAACGGCTGTTGGAAAGAAGAGCAGCGGTGTCAGTGCTTCGTTGACATCGCCACCGTGCAGGTCCATCAGGAAATCCGCTTCAGGGTACAGGGTTTCTTCCAGCACTCTGGCAAGCTGGCTGGAAAAGGTGCCATCGGATTTGCCGGGAAACATCCGGTTTAAGTTTTGTCCGTCGGTCGGGATGGTCTGTTTGCTGCCATGGTAGAAGCCTTCTGGGTTTACCAGGGGAAGAAGGATTACGCGGCCGGAGAGAGCGGCAGGCTCCAGTTCTCTTTTCAGCCGGTTCAGTGCTTCGATGCCGACATATTCACAGCCGTGAACACCGGCTGTCACCACCAGGGTTTTTCCGGGGCGGCAGCCGCAGATCACGGTCATTTCTACAGGATAGGGGCTGGTGACAGGCAGCAGGAGGGTCTGTTTTTCTCCGCTGCCGGCTTTTAAGTCAGACAGTCTCATAAATTTCAAAAATTCTCCTTTAGTCAAATTCGATCATGGAAGCCAGGAGCTTCTTTGCGTATTCGTCTTTGGTCTCCGCAATGTGTGACACCGGGATGTGTTCGGTAATGCGGCCGTGGTAGAGAAAGAGCACGTCATCGCAGATGTAGGTGACAGAGGTCAGGTCATGGGTGATGAAAATATAGGTCAGTCCCAGCTTTTCCTTCAGTTCACGCAGAAGGTCCATGATCTGGACCTGGGTGTGGGCATCCAGGGAGGAGATGGCTTCGTCAAAGAGGATGATCTCAGGCTGGCATGCCACGGCCCGGGCAATGCAGACGCGCTGCAGCTGTCCGCCGGATAACTCGTGTGGATACCGGTCTGCGTAGGAAGCGTTTAAGCCGACCAGCTCTAAGAGGCGGCTGGTTTCTTCTGCCTGGTTTAACCGGATTTTCTGGTTACGCTCTCTTGCGGCCAGTCCTTCCGCAATGATCTCCTTTACCCGGAAGCGTGGATTTGCGGAGGTGGTATAATCCTGGAATACAACACTTAAGCGCTTCTGCAGGTTTTTCCGGCCGCTTCTGGATGCGTAGACGGAAGTACCGTGAATCTTCAGTTCGCCGCTGTCAGGTTTTAACAGGCCGCAGATCACGCGGCCCAGGGTGGACTTTCCACTTCCGGATTCGCCCAGGATTCCAAGGCAGGTTCCCTGGGGCACCTTTAAGGAAACATCAAAGAGAACCTGATCTCTGGTGGTGCCGAACAGTTTTTCCTGGCGTTCGCTGCGGAAACTGACATTGATGTTACTTATTTCAAGCATTGGAACTCTCCTTTCCATGTAAAATCTGGCGGTAGCGGTGCATGACGGCAGAACGTTTCTCCACCAGCATGCGGGTGTACGGGTCATCGGCATGTTTGAGAATGTGGTCGAAGCTTCCGCTGTCGACTACATGTCCGCTGTTCATGACCAGGATGCGGTCGGCAACCTTGGAGATGGCTCCCAGGTCATGGGTAATGAACAGCATGGCGGTGTTTTTCTGCTTTTTGATACGGATAAATTCTTCCAGAATCTCATACTGTGTGATGGCATCGATGGCGGTGGTCGGCTCATCGGCGATCAGAAGCTCCGGCTGCAGGGCCATGGCAATGCCGATCATAATGCGCTGGAGCATGCCGCCGGAAAGCTGGTGCGGGTATTTTTCCAGAACCTCTTCGCCGTTCCGGATCCGCATCTGATCGAGAATTTCCAGACACCGGCTGCGAATCTCCTGGGCGTTCCAGGAGGTGTGGGTGGCAAAGGTTTCAGCCATCTGGTTTCCAATGCGGTAGAGCGGGTCAAAACAGGTCATGGGATTTTGCAGGACCATGGTGATCCGGCTTCCGCGGAGGCGGCGCAGCTCCTCTTTGGTTTCTTTTAACAGGTCCTGGCCGTCAAAGATGGCGCTTCCGGAAACCTGGAAATTCTTATCCAGCAGGCCGAGAACAGATTTTACGGTCATGCTCTTGCCACTTCCGGACTCGCCGAGAATGCCGAGACATTCACCGGGACGGACCTCAAAGCTGACATCTTCCACCAGCTTTTTGGAGACTCTGCGGTGCTGCAGAGTGACATTTAAGTTTTCTACTTTTAAAATGGCAGACATTACAGCACCTCCTTCGGGTCAAGAACATCGCGGATGGCGTCGCCCATTAAGTTAAAAGCAGAAACCAGAACAACGATGGCGATACCCGGTACCAGCATCTGGGCCGGGTTGCTGGTCAGGACATTTTTTGCTTCGCTGAGCATGGCCCCCCATTCCGGCGTCGGAGCCTGTACACCGAGTCCCAGGAAGGACAGGGTGGAAATGTTGATGATGGCCCAGCCTACATCCAGGGAAGAGAGCACGGCCAGGTCTGCCGCAATGGAAGGAACCAGGTGACGGAAGAGGATGAAACGCTCCGGAGTGCCAACACAGCGGGAAAACTGGACAAAGTTCCGGTCGCGGTACTGCATGACGCCGGTGCGGATCATGCGGGCATACCAGGCCCATTTGATGAAGACGTTCGCCAGAATGACGTTCTGGACGTTGATGCCGAGCAGCGCAACGACTGCAAATACCATGATCTGGCTGGGGAAGGAAAGCATCACATCCACCACACGCATGATCAGCTCTTCGGTGATACCGCGGAAATAACCGGCCAGAAGTCCCATCAGGGCGCCCAGTCCAATGGTGCCAAGCATGGTTAAAACAGCAAGCCCAAGGGTTGGGCGGATGCCGTAGACCATGCGGGAAAGAATGCAGCGGCCCAGGTTATCGGTGCCCAGCGGATATTCCTTGCTGAAGTGGGCAAATTTGTTGAGAATGTCGGTAGCGTAAGGGTCATGCGGGGCAATGACCGGGGCAAAGATGCCCATCAGAGCTACGATCAGCACCAGAGAGACGGTACCGACAGCAGTTTTATTATGAAGAAAACGGTGTAACATTAGTTGCCCTCCTTTCGCATACGCGGATCAGACACCGTCTGAAGAATATCAAACAGCAGGTTAAATACGACAAACAGAACGCCGATCAGAAGCACATAGGTCTGGATCACCGGATAGTCCCGGTTGAAAATGGAACTGATGCACAGAGTTCCGAGTCCCGGCCACGCAAATACATTTTCCACGACGATGGTTCCGGAGATCAGCTGCGGAATACTCATACCGATGGCAACGATGCAGGTGTGCATGGAGTTTTTCAGGATATGTTTTACCAGAATGGATTTCTGCGGCAGGCCGCGGACGTTGGCGTAGAGCACATAGTCCTGTTTCATGTTTTCCAGCATATTGTTGCGGATCAGGCGGATATAGGTGGAAATGTAGCTTAAGGATACGGTAAAGGCCGGTAAGATCAGGTGTTTGATGGTTCCGTTTCCACTGGTAGGAAGAAGATCCAGTTTAATGGAAATCAGCCACATCATCAGAAGGCCGACCCAGTAAGCCGGCATGGCGGTGGTCATGAAGACAATGCCGCGCATGATCCGGTCAAACCAGCCATCCTTGTATACCGCGCACAGAAAGCCGATCGGCAGGCTTAACAGGATTACCATGACGAGGGAAGCACCCGCCAGCTGAAGGGTAGCCGGCATGCAGCGCAGCAGCTCACCTGCCACGGTACGGGTCGGGTTCACATAGCTGATGCCGAAGTCACCGCGCAGACAGTCCAGTACCCAGGTGAAATAGCGGACCAGATACGGCTTGTCCAGTCCAAGCTCCGCCCGGACCTCGGCAATGGCTTCTTCGGTAATGATGGGAACCTGGCGTACGCGCAAGGCTACCTCAGCCGGGTCGGATGGGATCAGGTTGATAAAAACAAAGCACACAAAGGAAATAATGAGAAGCAGCGGGATCGCGGAAAGGATTCGCTTGATGATATATGGTTTCAAAACAGTACCTCCGGTAAAAATCAACAAACGTGTGAACCGTAACAATACAAAGCCGCCTCGCGGGAGACGGCTTCGTACACATTTCAGGTTGAATTACTCCTCAGAACTTAGAAAGAGAAATCCTGGAATGGAACTTCATACTGAGTCTGGGTAAAGTGGAAGCCCTTCATATCGGAACGATAAATGGCTTTATTGCACTCATAGGTCAGCGGAATGTAAACCGCGTCCTCATGCAGATGGGTCAGAACATAGGTGTAAAGCTCCTGACGTCTGTCCTCGTCGGTGGTGATGAGGATCTCAGTGATGGCTTCGTCAATCTCGGCTTTATCATCCAGGCCAAGCTGGGCTGCGTAGTCACCGTATACCGGCGCACGCATCGCTGCCAGAGAGGACTGTGGATCATACGGGGTACCCCAGCAGATGTTGAATACCATATCGAAATTACCAGCCTTCATGTTGTCGCGGTAGGACTGCTCCTCCTCACCGTGGATGTTTAAGGAAACACCGATGGTCTGATACTCACTCTGCAGATACTCGGCAATGGATTTCTCGGTAACGCTGTCACTGTTGTAAAGCAGGTCGATGTTTAACTGCTTTCCGTCCTTCTCGCGGATATTGCCGGAACCCATCTTCCAGCCTGCGTCATCCAGGATCTGGCCAGCCAGCTCTAAGTCGTAGGCATACGGCTCCAGGTCAATGTTGCAGTACGGGATGGTTTTTGCAAACAGGGTGTCAGCCGGTTTCTCCAGTCCGTAGAAGATACCGTCAGAGATATTCTGCTTGTTGGTAGCGTGCTGAAGCGCAATGCGCACATCCTTCTCGGAGAGAATATCGGAGGAGGTATTCAGGACAATCTGTCTGGTAGAGGTCGGGTCAGAAAGCTCTACGGTGAACTTATCGCTGTTTAAGTACTGGTTGATGGCATCGGCATCGATCATGTTCTTTCCGAAGATCATATCAATCTCGCCCTTTTCCAGAGCCAGGATACGGGTCTGGTTATCCGGGATGACCTTAACGGTAATGGTTTTGATAGCCGGCTGCTCACCCCAGTAGTTCGGGTTTGCTTTGAAGATGGCATACTCGTCGGTGACAAATTCATCCAGTACATACGGGCCGGTTCCGATATAAGCCTCTACACCATCCTTGGTGCTGCCGTCTTTCATGGCTTTCGGGGAGATCATGGCAAACGGTCTGGTAACACCAAGCTCGGTTAAGAGCGGGTAGTACGGCTCAGACAGCTCGATGACAAAGGTGTTTTCATCCGGAGCGTCAACGCCGACCAGCAGGTGCATCATCTCCAGCCAGGTGTGGCGGTCCTTGTTTTCCAGAATTGCGTCGAAGTTGGCCTTGATGGCATAGGCATCACATTTCTCTCCATCGGAGAACAGGACACCCGGACGGATGTGGAAGGTGTAGACCTTACCGTTCTCGCTGACATCCCAGCTCTCAGCCAGACAACCCTCAAAACCGTCTGCGGTGATGTTGACGAGACCCTCGTACAGCATTTCCTGCGCGTACATCTCGCCGGCATATAAATGCGGGTTTAAATCGCGGATATCGCGGTAGTTTACAAAGATCAGATCTTCTTTCGTATTCTCAGAAGAAGTGGTATTTTCTGCAGCAGCGGAATCTGCGGCAGCAGTAGATGCAGAGTCAGAGGCGGATGAACCGCAGCCGCTTAACACGGCGGTGCCTAAGAGACCTGCAAGAAGCAATGTGCCCCATCTTTTTTTCATAATCAGTGTCCTCCTGTTGTAAAAGCTTGTTATTGTTTCTGTCCACACATCCGGTGCGAACGATGAAAGTATAACATGGGTTAGCAGGAGCTTACTACTGATGAATTTGGAGGGGCTTAGTTATTCCAAAACGTTATAACAAGGGTGAAATCCTTACAAAATTGCCTGAAAATGACGGATGAACCAGTCGGCGGCTGTGCTTAATTTTGCGTCATCCGGGCAGATGTAGCCGATGAGAAGAAAGGGCTCACAGTTGTTGATCTGCAGCTGGCGGACATCGTACTGGCGGTACTGGTCATAGAGAAAATTGATGCCCAGGCTGCAGATATCGGTATTCATCAGCAGGTTGATGGTCAGGTGGTCACTGTTGGTGTAGACGGAATAATGGAGCTGTTCTGTACTGATGGCGCCCAGGCTTACATGGCTTAAATGGTGTTCCACGGAGAAAAAATCCCGCACGCCCCGGACGAAGGAGAGAGAGGAAAGATCCTGAAAGTCAATGCTTTCATCGTGGTAGCGCGGATGATTCGGGCCGACATAAACACAGGCTTCTTTCATATCCAGGGGAATGAATTTCAGCTTTTTGTGGGACAGAATATGCTGGAACTGGTGCAGCTGTTTTTCTGCGATATAGACAACCCCAATCTCGGAAAGTCCCTGGGCAACCCGGTTGCAGATCTCTTCCACGGTGCCTTCTAAGTGTTCTACGATGTAGGAATCGCCCATTTCCTGATAGAAGTCGGTCAGCAGGCGGGAAATCATGTTGCTGGGATAGGTGGCGAGGCTGAATTTCTTGCCCTGGTTCCGGTCGGTCAGGGAGTCGATCAGGCTGACATTGTGGAGAATATTCTGGGCATATTCCCGGACTGTTTCACCATAGGGAGTGATGCGGATACCGCGGCTGCTGCGCTCAAAAAGCGGGCGGCCCAACTCCTTTTCCAGGGAACTGATTACCTTGCTGACATTGGGCTGTGTGGTGTAAAGGCATTCGGCAGCCTGGTTAAAGCTGCCTTTTTCGCAGGTGATCATAAAATATTCCAGCTGACGTAATTCCATAGTATCCGATTCCTCCTGAATAAAGTGCCTGCTTCCGTTCAAAGAACATTCCTGATATGCACACGGTAAGCGTTTGCTAACCACTATAACAGAAAAAAAGAAGGGAGACAACCGGTGAATTCGGAAGTCTCCCTCTAAAAGGCCGTTATTGAGAAAAAATATCAGTTATTCCGGAGGGGAATAGCAACATAAGCAATCTTTCCGCCGCAGATGGTGTATTTTACTTTTCCGTAAAGCTCCTCACCGATGAACGGAGAGTTGGTGGCTTTGGATTTGAATTCCTTTACGGTCCATTTTTCGTTTGGATCGAAGAGTACCAGATCGGCATCTGCACCGGTGCTTAAATGGCCCTTGTTTCCCTCCAGGTGGTAGAGGATGGCCGGGTTCAGGCTCATCTTTTCCATGAGCTGCGGCATGGTCAGGACATCTTCCCGGACCAGGTTGGTGACACCAAGAGCCAGTGCGGTTTCCAGGCCGATGATGCCGCTCGGTGCTTCGGTAAGCGGTTTTGCCTTCTCCTCTGCGCTGTGCGGTGCGTGGTCGGTGGCAATGATGTCGATGACGCCTTCCTTTAAGCCGCGGAGAATCTCCTGTTTATCCTCAAGCGTGCGAAGCGGCGGGTTCATTTTCGCCAGGGTGCCGTGTTTTAAGACTGCGGTCTCATCCAGACTGAAATGGTGCGGGGTAACTTCTGCCATGACATGAGCGCCAAGCTGCTTGGCCAGTTCTACCATGCGGACGGAGTGCCCGGAGCTGATATGCTGGATATCGATGAGGGCACCGGTGTGCAGGGCCAGCATGCAGTCGCGGGCTACCAGAACATCCTCTGCGGCAGCGGGAGAGCCGCCAATGCCGAAGTGCTCGGACACGGCACCGCGGTTGATGCCGTTATTGGTGATAAGCGTCGGATCTTCTTCGTGGAAGCTTAACGGTACGTTTAAGCGGACAGCCTCTTCCATAGCTTTTTTAACCAGAGCACTGTCCTTTAACGGAATACCGTCATCGGTGAAGCCAGCAGCGCCGTGGGCCTTCAACAGCTCCATGTCGGTGAGAACCTCGCCCTTCATGCCGACCGTGATATTGGCAGCGCTTAAGACATTGATCGGAGTCTTTTTGCCTTCTGCCAGCACATATTCGAGGGTTTCCACGTTATCAACCGGCGGTTTGGTGTTGGCCATGCAGACCACGGTGGTGAATCCGCCTGCGGCAGCGGCAGCAGCACCGGTATGAATATCTTCCTTATAGGTAAGTCCCGGATCACGGAAGTGCACGTGAACATCAATGAGTCCCGGAGCCACCACAAGACCGGTGGCGTCGATCACCCGGGCATCCGGGTATTTTTCTTTTAAATCATTTCCAAGCTCCAGGATCTTTTTGTCGTCTGTGACCAGATCCATGACCTGGTCCAGTCCTGATTTCGGGTCGATGACCCGTCCATTCTGAAGTAACAGCATAATGATTCCTCCTGTATCTTATCTGTAAAATATTATTGTTTTTGATGGAGCCTCTGATTGCCGATCTGAAATACCGTCTGCGGAATTTCAAAAACGAACACGATCCCAAGTACAATGGCAACTGCCATTTTGACGGCATCAAAACCGGTCTGGACAGCCAGATAAAGCTGATCTGTGACCGTGTAGTAGGCTGCCCGGTAGATTCCTGCACCCGGCACCAGCGGGATGATGCCGGAAATCAGAAAGATGGTGACCGGGCACCGCTTCCGCACCGCAAACCATCGTGACATGAGGATCACAATGACCGTGGCGGCGAAGGTGGCAATAGAGACAGAGCTGTAGGGCAGCAGAAGCAGGTAGGCAAGCCAGCTCACGCCGCCAATGAGGGCACAGCTGGGATAATAGCGGGCCGGAACGCCAAACAGCAGGGAAAATCCTATGGTGGCCATGGCGGCCGCACAGGTCTGAATCAGTAGGTGCAGCATGAAGAACCTCTCTTTCCTATTATTATGGAAGCAGCGGAGCCCCGGCTATATTTCCGTACAGCGCAAGCACCACGCCGACACCGATGGCAATGCAGAAAAAGCTTATGACGGCATCGAGCATTCGGACAGAGCCGGAAATGTAATCACTGTCGACCATGTCGCGGATAGCGTTGGTGAAGGCAACTCCGGGAACCATGAGGATAATGCCGCCGATGATCATGGCATCAAAATTTTCTCCGGGGCCGAAGCGGTAACAGAGGATGCAAAGAAAGGTGATCCAGGCACTGCCGAGAATGGTGCGCACGATCCGTCCCAAATGCGGATTGCCGAGATACACGGCATAGGCCTGATACAGGCTTCCGACAACAATGGAACATAAAAAATCCCACGGCGAGCCGCCGAACATGACGCCAAAGCAGGCACCGGCGAGCCCGGCCACGGCAATCTGCAAAGCAGCAGGAAAGCCCGGATGCTCCTCGATGCGGGTCAGCTCTCTGCGTACATTCTCCGGGGAAAGCCCTTCTTCCTCAATGCGCCTTGATAGCTGGTTTACTTCCGCAACTCTGCGCAGGTTGGTATTGTTGACAGGCACCTGCAAAACCTTGGCAAACAGGGGTTCCGTCTCATCTCCGCAGCTTAGAAAAATACCGTTACTCAGCACGAAAATATGGACAGAATGAAGTCCGTAGGCGCGGCAGATATGCATGATGGTATCTTCCACGCGAAAGATTTCCGCTCCGTTTTCCAGCTGGATCTGCCCGGCCTTCATGGCGAGGAGCAGGATTTCCTGCTGTGCATGGGCTTTTGTGACTGTGGATATCATGTTGTCTCTCCGCCTGATCGGTTATCCGGAAAAGCCGGAAAGCAAAAACGCTGCCCATCTTTGCGGATATCTGCCACGCGATCCCGGTATTCTGCGCTGCAGTCCAGCTTTTTCAGTGCCGGAATGACGCTGAAATCTTCCCAGAAGTGCATGGGGAAGACCATTTCGGCGCCGACTATCCTCATGAAATCATCCAGTCCCAGGTAAAACAGATCCTCCTGGCGTCCATCTAACGGAACCATGGCAACATCCGGGTGGAAACCGGAAGCTTTGATCTTTTCCAGCTCGCGGCGGTAGTTGGTGCTCATGTTGTTATTCCATGCCAGCTCTTCGCCGTTCCAGCGCCAGTTGTTTAAGTCGCCGGCATGATAGATGGTATAACCGCCGGTTTCTACCATGAAGGCCACGCCCTCATCCGTAGATTTGAAGGCTGTTACGCGAAGCCCGCCGCCTTCCTTCCATTCCAGAACATTTCCCGGATCCATGAACCAGGAGAGGCCGTGCAGGTGCTCCGGTACCTTGTTCTGCCAGATGTCATCGGAAAGGATAAAACGGATGCGGGGGTGAGTGGCTGCCAGATCAAAGATCTTCGGGCTGAAGTGATCTTCGTGGCGGTGGCTCACAAACACGAACAGGTCTTTTGCGGGATCCAGTGGCGGAAGTGCGCCTTCTACAAAATCAAAGAGCAGCAGCGCCTGCTCCGTCTCCAGAAGATAACCGCTGTGGTGGATATACGTGATCGTCATAACGGGAGTCCCTCACTTTCTTTTCATTCATAGTATGTCCATCATAGCACAAAAGGCTTCCAAATCACAGAGAAAGTACCTGGATTTGGAAGTCTTTTGTGTTGTGCATGTAAAATATTGAAGATAGACCGAAAACGCGGTAAGATGAGAATAGATTTACAATGCTGACGAAAGGAAAAAAGGTGATTATGAAATACGATTTTACTTCGATTCTGGATCGCAACGGAAAAGATGCGATTGCAGTAGAGCACATTCCGATTCCGGGCGCACAGGTGAAGGAAGGCTTTGACCGGATCCCGATGTGGGTAGCTGACATGAATTTCCCGACCGCACCAACGGTTGTGGAGGCTATGATGGAGCGTGTGCAGCATCCGGCATACGGATATTTTGATCCATCGGAAGAATATTACGCTTCCATTATCCGATGGCAGGAGAAGCGCAACGGCGTGACCGGACTCGAGCCGGAGCACATCGGCTATGAAAATGGCGTGCTGGGCGGTGTGATCAGCGCCCTGAATGTGATGTGTTCCAAAGGGGACAACGTACTGCTTCATTCCCCGACTTATATCGGCTTTACCATGAGTCTGGAAAACAACGGATATCATATTGTACATTCTCCGCTGGTAAAGGATGAAAACGGTGTCTGGCGCATGGATTTTGAGGATATGGAGAAGAAAATCGTGAAAAACCGTATTCATGCAGCCGTGTTCTGTTCTCCGCACAACCCATGCGGCCGCGTGTGGGAGCGCTGGGAGATTGAGAAGGCCATGGAGCTTTATAAAAAGTATGATGTCTTTGTAATCTCAGATGAGATCTGGTCTGATCTGATTCTGGAAGGACACAAACACATTCCAACTCAGTCCGTGAGTGAGGATGCCAGAAACCGCACGGTAGCTATGTATGCGCCATCCAAGACATTCAACCTGGCCGGTCTGGTGGGAAGCTACCATATTATTTATAACACCTGGCTGCGGGAGCGCGTTCTGAAAGAGTCTTCCTTATCTCATTATAATGCAATGAATGTGCTTTCCATGCACGCGCTGGTTGGAGCGTACAAACCGGAGGGCTATGAGTGGCTGGATGAGCTGCGCCAGGTGCTGACCGGCAATGTAGAATTTGCCTGCAGATATATTCAGGATCATTTTGAAGGTATCGAGGTATCAAAGCCGGAAGGAACCTACATGCTGTTTCTGGACTGCACAAAGTGGTGTGAGAAGCATGGGAAGACGATCGATGAGCTGCAGAGAGCCGGTGTAGAGGTCGGAGTCATCTGGCAGGACGGCAGACCCTTCCATGGTCCGTGCCATATCCGCATGAATCTGGCGTTGCCATTCAGCCGGGTGCAGGAGGCATTCGAACGGTTGGACCGTTACGTATTTCATGCAAATTGAAAAAAAAGAGTTGACAAAATGAGAAACATCTGCTATATTAATATCAGTAACAATTACTAATATCAATCAAGAACAACAAGTTAGAATATCACACATCAAATAAGAAAAGGAGATCTGAGTTATGAAGAAATGGGTTTGTACTGTATGCGGTTATGTTTACGAGGGTGAGGCTGCACCGGAGTTCTGCCCGGTTTGTAAGGCACCGGCTTCCAAGTTCAAAGAGCAGGAGGGCGAGATGACCTGGGCTGCTGAACATGTGGTAGGTGTTGCACAGGGCGTGAGCGAGGATATCCTGGCAGACCTTCGCGCAAACTTCGAGGGTGAGTGCTCTGAGGTTGGTATGTATCTGGCTATGGCAAGAGTTGCTCACAGAGAAGGCTATCCGGAGATTGGTCTTTACTGGGAGAAGGCAGCTTACGAAGAGGCAGAGCACGCTGCAAAGTTTGCAGAGCTGTTAGGTGAGGTCGTAACCGATTCCACCAAGAAAAACCTGGAGATGAGAGTAGCTGCAGAGCACGGCGCAACCGAGGGCAAGTTCGACCTGGCTAAGCGTGCGAAAGCTGCAAACCTTGACGCGATCCATGACACCGTTCATGAGATGGCAAAAGACGAGGCTCGTCATGGCAAAGCATTTGAGGGTCTGTTAAAGAGATACTTTGGTTAAAAATAAGAGATAAAAATAGGAAGGGCCGCTGTTTGTACAGTGGTCCTTCTTGTTTTGAAAATTTCAGTGCTTATCCTTTGGAAATTTTTTGCTGAAATTCGTTTTCGGTTTCTTTCATCAGAAGTTTTTCCTCCTGAAGCTCTTCTTGTCCTTTTTTTACCAGATTCTTTTCTGCCTGAAGTTCTTTCCGTTCTTTCTTTTCCAAAACTTCCAGATCTTCTTCCTCCTCGATTAGCATCAGAAGGAAGCAGAGAATCAGAATTCCGCAGGAAATCCATATGGTGCGGTAGGAAAAATACGTGGTCAGGTGACCGCCGCAGGCTGCGCCAATGGCAAAGGAGGTGATAGCAGTCAGATAGATGGCTGCGGTTTTTCCTTCTTCTTTCTTTTTCCCGGTTATAAACCGGTAGAGATGATCCATACCACTTCGCAGATTGCCGATACACATGGTGCTGGCATAGGCGCTGCCGCTGACCGTGCGGAAGGACTGCACCTGCATGGCACAGGCAAAGGAGGTAAGCGCGTTTGCCAGCCAGTTTACCTGTGGCGGCAGAAAACCGACCACAAAGAGCAGCAGGATTTCCATGACCAGAACCAGATGACGCCAGTGGATCTTTCCAGTGTGGCGGCATTTGCTGCGAATAAAGCAGGCAGTAAGAACGCCAAGCGCAAAACAGAATACCGGGAGAAAATACCGGATGGAATCACGCAAGTCCTCTGAGATCAGATAGCAGCCCATCAGAACAATATTTCCGGTCTGTGCGTTTGCAAAAACATGGTCGCGTAAAAAATAAGAACAGGCATCCTGGGTTCCGCCGGACAGATTCAGCAGAATCATGATGATCAGTGAGTCAGACATTTGATACCCGTGCTTTCGGTTCATGAGCATTCCTTCTTTCCCTTTCCGTTTCATGTTTTACCACTTATTCTGGATAAAATCAATCCATTTTTGCCGGTTTTTTGTTTCACAGGAAATATAGTATCCGTCAATTGACAAAATCAGATTTATGAGTGTATAGTAAAGCTCAGCAAATTACAGTGGTGACGCTAAAGAAAAACTGCGGAAATTTGTAATATATGAAAAAACAGAGGTAGAAATCTATGGAAAATCTGATATTCAGCCTGAATGCCACGATTCCCATCTTTTTGATGATGGTGCTGGGCGTGTTTTTCAGGAAAACAGGGCTTTTGAAGGAAAATATGATCAATGGCCTGAACCAGTTTGTGTTTAAGGCAACGCTGCCGGTATTGCTGTTTGGCGACCTGGCAAAGCAGGATTTTGCCGAGGCATGGAATGGAAAATTTGTAGCGTTCTGCTTTGTGGTGACACTGGTGAGCATTTCTCTTGTAGCGCTGATGTCCATGGCGCTGAAAGACAAATCCCAGCGCGGGGAATTCATTCAGGGTGCATACCGCAGCAGTGCGGCGATCCTTGGCATTGCGTTTATCACGAATATCTATGGCAATTCCGGCATGGCACCGCTGATGATCATTGGCAGTGTGCCGCTTTACAACATTATGGCAGTTGTTGTTCTTTCCTTCACAAAACCGGGACAGAATGGGATGAGTCCGGAACTGATCAAAAAGACCTTAAAGGGAATTGCGACTAATCCGATCATTCTGGGAATTCTGGCAGGTGTATTGTGGTCAGTCTTACGGCTTCCGATGCCAACAATCCTTACAAAGACGGTTTCCAGTCTTGGCGGTCTGACAACACCTCTCGGACTGATGGCAATGGGCGCTGCCTTTAACTGGAGCGAAGCGAAATCCGGCATGGGGCCGGCATTCGCGGCAAGCTTCATGAAGCTGATCGGTCTGTGTACGCTCTTCCTTCCGGTGGCGGTGCTTCTGGGCTTTCGTGAGGCAGAGCTGATCGCAATTTTGGTCATGCTGGGTTCCAGCACCACCGTTAGCAGCTACGTTATGGCCCGGAATATGGGACACAGCGGTGTTTTAAGCTCCAGCATTGTGGCAATCACCACACTGGGAAGCGCGTTTTCCCTGACATTCTGGCTGTATGTGTTAAAGACTCTGGCACTGATCTGAACAGATCAGGTATAAGCAGTCGGTTGTAAATAACTAAAACATAATTGATTAAAACAAAACCCCCCGGGGCGTAGCTTCTACACTGCGTTCCGGGGGTTTATCGTCTTTACTTATCAATATTTACTTGGACTTAACTTCCTTCCATGCCTCATTGTAAAGCTCATCCACATCATCGCCCAGGTACTTTAATACCTCGGCATTCTTGATGGAGTCGATGTCCGGGAAAACTGCCTTGTTGTTCTGCATGTCCTCATCTAACAGCTCAAATGTGCCCTTGTTCGGGGTGGAGTAGGTGATGTACTCAAAGTTCTTCTTTGCGATGTCCGGTCTGCACAGGAAGTTGATCCACTTCTCAGCATTCTCTTTGTTTTTCGCATTTTTCGGGATGACCCAGCAGTCGATGAACAGGTCGGTGCCCTCTTCTGGGATCACATATTCCAGGTTGTCGGTGCCGTCCTCGCCCTGAATGTAGAGCATCTCGCCGGAGTAGATGATGCCGACAGCGGCCTCGCCGCCGATCATCTTGTCACGAACCTGGTCTACCACATAAGCCTGGACCAGTGGCTTCTGGTCGATCAGATCCTGCTTGGCCTTGTTGATCTCATCCGGGTTGGTGCTGTTTAAGGAGTAGCCGTTTTTCTTTAGACCGGTCATGAAGGCGCTGCGGATGCTGTCCTGCATGAGGATCTCGCCGCTTAAGCGCTCATCCCACAGGTCTGCCCATTTGGTCGGTGCCGGAACGCCAAGCTCCTGCAGGCGCTCCTTATTGTAGAGGATGCCGATGGTGCCCCAGGTGTACGGAACGGCGTATTTGTTTTCCGGATCGAAGGATTTTGACAGCTCCATGTAAAGGGGATCAATCTGGTCAATGTTCGGTACATTATCAAAGTTGATCTCAGCCAGAAGGTCGTGCTCGCGCATTTTCTGGATCATGAAATCAGACGGACATACCGCATCGTAGGCAATGCCGCCGGCCTCGATGACCGGATACATCTCCTCGTTGGTCTCGAACAGGTCATAGACAACCTTGATTCCGGTTTCTTCCTCGAATTCATCAATGACGGTTTCATCAATGTACTCGCCCCAGTTGTAAACATAGAGCTCTCCGGCGTCACCGGATGCGGCGGAATCACCGGAATTACCGGAAGCAGAGCTGTCAGACGCAGAAGCGCCGCAGCCAGTTACAGCAAGTGCCGCTGCGGACAGTGCCGCAGCAGATACGATCCATCTTTTTTTCATTTTCTCAATCTCCTCTTGTATTGCGTAATATGTCTGAATTTTATTTAGTTTGCTTTGACTTCTTTCCAGAGCTCATTGTAAATAGCATCTGTCTCATCACCAAGGTACTGATAAACCTCAGAATCCTTCAGGGAATCGATATCCGGGAAGACTGCCTTGTTGTTCTGCATGTCCTCGTCTAACAGCTCGAATGCGCCTTTGTTCGGGGTCGGGTAGGTGATGTACTCAAAGTTTGCCTTCGCGATTTCCGGACGGCACATAAAGTCAATCCATTTTTCTGCATTTTCTTTGTTTTTCGCGTTTTTCGGAATGACCCAGGAATCCAGCCACAGGTTGGTTCCCTCTTCCGGGATCACATATTCCAGATTATAGTCGAGCCCCAGATTTGCAACCTCATCCTGGATATAAAGCATCTCGCCGGAATAGATGACACCGACAGCAGCCTCGCCGCCGATCATCTTATCTCTTACCTGGTCGATGACATAAGCCTGGACAAGTGGTTTCTGGTCAATCAGCTCCTGCTTTGCCTGCTCAAGCTCGTCCTTGCTTTCGCTGTTCATGGAGTAGCCGTCTTTTTTTAATGCTACCATGAAGGCGTCGCGGACGCTGTCCTGCATGAGGATTTCGCCGCTTAAGCGTTCATCCCACAGATCAGCCCATTTGGTCGGTGCCGGAACGCCAAGCTCGTCTAACAGCCTGGTATTGTACAGGATACCGACCGTCCCCCAGCAGTAAGGAACAGAGTATTTGTTTTCCGGGTCAAAGGCCTGGGACATTTCCATGTAAGCCGGATCAATCTGGTCAATATTCGGAATGTTGTCGAAGTTTAATTCAGCCAGCAGGTCGTTTTCGCGCATCTTCTGGATCATATAATCGGACGGACATACGACATCGTAGTTGACAGCACCGGCCTCGATGACCGGATACATTTCCTCGTTGGTCTCAAACAGGTCGTAAACAACGGTAATGCCGGTCTCATCCTCAAACTGGGAGATCACATTCTCGTCAATGTACTCGCCCCAGTTGTAAACGTAGAGCTCGCCGCCATCTGCACTGCCGGAAGCAGCGGAATCCGTGCCGGAGGCTCCGGTGTTTCCGGATGCACCGCAGCCGGACAGAAGGGCGGAAGCGGCAGTAAGGCCTGCCATGGAAATTGCAAATACTTTCTTTTTCATAGTCATCTCCTCTCAATCTTGATTTCGGTAATATTAAGTCTCCTGCTTTTTCTTCGGAGCAAAATTGCTGATCAGAAGCAGGGCCAGGACAGACACGAAGATCACAGTGGACAGTGCGTACATGGACGGCTTGATGCCGCGGCGTACCTCACTGTAGATCAGGGTGGACAGGGTGTTGATGCCAGCGCCTCTGGTAAAGTGGGTGATGATGAAATCATCCAGGGACATGGTGAAGGCCAGCAGAAAGCCGGAAAGCACACCCGGTAAAATGTCCGGGAACACTACCTTAAAGAAGGCCCGCAGCGGGCTTGCGCCAAGATCCAGCGCTGCCTCGTAGGTGAAGCGGTTGGTCTGCTTTAATTTTGGCATGACGCTTAGGATCACATAGGGAATATTGAAGGTGATGTGGGCGATCAGCACGGTTTTAAAGCCAAGGGATACGCCGAAAGCGATGAAGGCCAGCATCAGGGAGATGCCGGTCACGATATCGGCATTTAACATCGGGATATTGGTGATTCCCATGACGATGGTCTGGGGAACCTGTTTCATGCTGCTGATGGCAATGGAAGCCGCAGTGCCGATTATGGTGGCGATCAGTGCGGACAAAAATGCGATCAGCAGGGTGTTCTGCAAAGCGGCCATGATGTTGCGGCTGGCAAACATCTGGGTGTACCACTGCAGCGTGAACCCGCCCCATTGGGTACGGGATTTGGAACTGTTAAAGGATAACACCACCATGGTGGCAATCGGCGCGTATAAAAACAGCATGATGAGCACCAGGTAGAAATCCTGCAGGAACCGTCTGAAATTCTGTCGGATCTTATTCATTAGAATGTACTCCCTTCGCCGTTTTTATCGTATTTTGCGATCAGCGCCATGCTGATCAGGATGAAGACCATGAGAACCAGGGAGAGGCCGGAGCCTAAGTTCCAGTTGCTGCCCTTGGTGAACTCCTGCTCAATGACGTTGCCGATCAGGAGGATCTTGCTGCCGCCCAGTAAGTTGGAGATTACGAAGGTGGTCAGGGATGGTACAAATACCATGGTAATGCCGCTGATGATACCCGGCACGCTTAAGGGAAGCCATACCCACAAAAGCGTCTGGGTAAAGCTCGCGCCCAGGTCCCTTGCTGCGTTGATGGTGTTGTCATCGATCTTGCACAGCACGTTATAGATAGGAAGCACCATAAACGGCAGGAAGTTGTAGACCATGCCCAGGATGATGGCGCCCGGTGTGTTGATCAGGCTCTGGTTCGGCAGGTGCAGGGCGGTTAAGATGCCGTTGATGACACCGCTTTTCTCCAGAAGGGTCTGCCATGCCAGGGTGCGCAGCAGAAAGTTCATCCACATCGGAAGAATGAAGATGAAAACAATGAAGCTGCCCTGGCCGATGCCGCGGTTACGCAGGATCATGGCCAGCGGATAGGCTAAGAGCAGGCAGATGACCGTACTCACCAGGGATAATCCCAGGGAGAGATACAGCGCCTTCACATGCTCCGGGGTGGAGATGGAGAGCACATTTGCCAGGGTGAAAGCCCCGGACTTATCCGTCAGTCCGTAATACACGATCAGAAGCAGCGGAATGACGATGAAACCAACCATCCAGACCAGGTACGGTCCGGCTAACCATTTCTTATTCATTGACTCCCACAGCCTCCTCATCCTCTGATGCCGGTTTGTTCATGATCTGGATATCGAACGGATCCACCTTGATGCCGACCTGTTTTCCTACCGGGCACATATCGGTGCTGTGGACCAGCCATTCGAAGCCGTCCGGAGTGGTAACCTCCATTTCGTAGTGAACGCCTTTGAAGATCAGATGCGTGCAGGTGCCCACCAGGGTGCCCTCGGACGGGTCAACCAGATCAATATCCTCCGGACGGATCACTACGTCAACCGGCTTATTGTTGCCAAAGCCTTTGTCCACGCAGGCGAATCTTGCACCGAAGATTTCAACCAGCTCATCGCGGAGCATGATGCCGGGAACGATGTTGCTCTCGCCGATGAAGTCTGCCACGAAGGCATTTTCCGGCTCGTTGTAGATCTGTTCCGGGGTACCCATCTGCTGGATGTAGCCCTGGTTCATGACTACGATGGTGTCAGACATGGTCAGTGCCTCCTCCTGATCGTGGGTGACATAGATGAAGGTGATGCCAAGCTCATTTTTTAAGCGGATCAGCTCATACTGCATGTCCTGGCGCAGCTTTAAGTCCAGGGCGCCTAACGGCTCGTCTAAGAGCAGCAGGCGAGGCTCGTTGACAATAGCGCGGGCAATGGCGATACGCTGCTGCTGACCGCCGCTTAAGGAGTCTACGGTACGCTTCTCGTATCCGTCCAGGTTTACCAGCTTCAGGGCGTATTTGATCTTATCGTCAATGTAGGCCTTGGATTTTCCCTTGATCTTTAAGCCGAAGGCAATGTTTTCCGCGATATTCATGTGGGTGAACAGGGCATATTTCTGGAATACCGTGTTTAACTGGCGTTTGTTCGGCGGCAGCTTGCTGATGTCAACACCGTCGAAGATGACCTTTCCGGTGTCGGCGGTCTCGAAGCCGCCGATGATGCGCAGGGTTGTGGTCTTGCCGCAGCCGCTGGGACCAAGTAAGGTTACGAAAGAGTTTTCTTTTACGGAAAGGCTGAGGTCATCTAAGACCATGGTATTGTCAAAGCTTTTTGAAATATTGACCAAATCGATCAGGGGCTGTGCCATCGCAGTATTCCTCCTAAAGTAAGTTTATAAATTCACATGTGATATTCGTGACTGTTTTCAAGGTTTTGTATGCTGCAGCCTGGCAGTGTGCGGGCTGCAGCCGGATGGTTTAGAAGCTGGGCGGCGTGCTGACCCAGATCAGCGATGCGCCGTGACGGCTTGTGAGGTAATGCTTCTTGTCCGGGGTAAAGTAGAAGGACTCGCCCTTCTTTGCCCGGTAGGTTTTGTTTCCAAGGTGGATGCAGATGCTTCCCTGCAGCACATAGCCGAATTCCTCGCCCTCGTGCGGGTTGTCCGGGTAGGTAGAGCCCCCGGCCTCCAGGGTGATGAGGATCGGCTCCATCATATTTTTCTGTGCGTTGGGGATGATCCAGCGGATCTCATTTTTCAGCTCCGCATCGTATTTTTCAAAATAATCCGTCTTTCCGAATACGACCTGCTCTTCCGGTGTTTCATTAAAAAACTCACCGAGTGTGGTGCCGAGGCACTGCAGGATATCGGTGAGCGTCGCGATAGAGGGAGAGGTCAGGTTACGTTCCAGCTGGGAAATAAAACCCTTGGAAAGCTCTGCCCGGTCCGCAAGCTCCTCCTGTGTCAGACCCTTCAGGGTCCGTATCTCCTTCAGTTTTGATCCGATATCCATAAAAGCCCTCCATGATCGTACTATCCGAAAAGTTTAGAAATATTAAATGAATGTAAAATGTGCTTCAAAGTTTAGTTTTAGTAAACACAAAGCAAGCTCAATTATACTGGAAAATATCTGTATGTCAATAGATTCAGAATAGATTTTTTTGAGAATCTGTGGTATGCTGATTATTAGTTTCCGGTTTGCCTGTTTTTGGAGCAGACCGGGTGAAAATTCTGACTTTGAACAGAAAATCTAAGCAATGCAACAGGAGGAAGAGCGATGGCTTCAGAAGGAAAGTATATGGCGTATGTCGGTTCCTATTCATATAACGGCAAAGCAAAGGGAATCACCGTTTACGATGTGGACGTGGAAAAGGGAACATTTAAGGAGCGCTGTGAAGTGGAAGTGGATAACTCTTCTTATGTCACGGCATCTAACGATAACAGGACCCTTTACTCTGTAGCAGATGAGGGTGTGGTGGCATTCCGCATTCTGGAGAACGGCAGCCTGTCCCGCTTAAACAGTGCAAAGACCAAGGGAATGAGAGCCTGCCATCTCTCCATGGATAAGGAAGACCGCTATGTGTTTGTGTCCGGCTTCCATGACGGCAAGGCAACCGTGCTGCGTTTAAGAAAAGACGGCGGTGTTGGCGAGATCGTGGATGGTGTGTTCCACAAGGGTCTCGGCAGTGTGGCAGAGCGTAATTTCCGTCCGCATGTTACCTGCTGCAGACGTACGCCGGACAACAAGTATGTCATGATCGTGGATTCCGGACTGGATCAGGTCAAGATCTACCGTTTCAGCGAAAAGGACGAGCATCTGGTCCAGGTAGACACCATTCCGTGTGAGATGGAGTCTGCGCCGCGCAATCTGCGCTTCAGCTCGGATGGCAAATTCTTCTATTTAATGTATGAGCAGAAGAATGTAATCGATGTATTTACCTATGCGACCGGTGACCGTGTGCCGGAGATTGAAAAGATCCAGACGATTTCTACCCTGGGCGAGAAGCACAGTTCCCTGGCAGCTGCATGCTCCTTACGCTTCTCTCCGGATGAGAAGCATATGTTCTGCAGCAATGCCGGAGATGAGAGCGTGGCTGTCTACAGCCGTGATGAGAAAACCGGCCTTCTGGATATGCTGTGTTGTCTGCCGATCAGCGGTGAGTATCCGAAGGACATTTCCGTGTTCCCGGATGATAAGCATCTGGCGGTGATCAATCATGAGAGCAACACTATTACCTTCTTTAAGGTCGATTATGAGAAAAAGCTGCTGATTATGAGCTCCAATGCCATCAAGTGCAATGAGCCAAACAGCTGCATTATTGTGAAGGTAGATGATTAAACGGAGGACAATATGGCAGGATCCACATATGGAACCATCTTCCGCATTATGACCTGGGGAGAGTCTCACGGGAAGGGCGTCGGTGTTACCATCGACGGCTGCCCGGCGGGACTCCCGCTTTGTGAGGAAGATATTCAGACTTATTTAAACAGAAGAAAGCCGGGGCAGAGCAAATTTACCACCGCGAGAAACGAGAGTGACCAGGTAGAGATCCTTTCCGGCGTATTTGAGGGAAAGACTACAGGTACTCCTATTGCCATGATGGTACGCAACACGGACCAGCGCTCCAAGGATTACAGCGCGATCATGGATGTATACCGGCCGGGTCATGCGGATTACTGCTTTGAGCAGAAGTACGGCTTCCGGGATTACCGGGGCGGCGGACGTTCCTCTGCCCGTGAGACCATTGCCCGGGTGGCAGCAGGTGCGGTAGCCTGCAAGCTGCTGGCGCATTACGGTATTACCGTCAATGCCTATGTAAAGAGTATCGGTGAGTTTGAGATTGACCCGAAGCGTTTTGATCTTTCCGAGCGGGATAAGAACAGCCTGAATATGCCGGACAAGGTCGCAGCAGAAGAAACCGCAGAGTTTCTGGAGCGCATGATCGCGGCGCAGGATTCCGTGGGCGGCGTCGTAGAGTGCCTGGTAGACGGTATGCCGGTCGGCGTTGGTGAGCCGGTATTTGATAAGCTGGATGCAAGGCTGGCCGGTGCCATCATGTCCATCGGTGCGGTTAAGGGCTTTGAGATCGGAGATGGCTTTGAGGCAGCGAAGGCCCTGGGCTCCCGGAATAACGACGAATTTTATGTCGATGCTTATGGTAAGGTCAATAAAAAGACCAACCACGCAGGCGGTATTTTAGGCGGCATGAGCGACGGCAGCCAGATCATGCTGCGGGCGGCGTTTAAGCCGACTCCGTCTATTGCGCAGCTGCAGAAGACAGCGAACAATCACGGTGAAAACGTGGAGATCGCAATCAAGGGACGCCACGACCCGGTGGTCGTTCCGAGGGCAGTGGTTGTGGTGGAAGCCATGACGGCGCTGACCATTGTGGATTTGCTGCTGATGGGCAAGAATGCAAAATTGGATTAAACTTAAAATGAAAGGCAGGAAACAGGAAAATTATGAAGAAAATCGCTATGGGCAATGACCACTCCGCAGTGGAGATGAAGGAAGCAATCAAGGCATATGTAGAGCAGAAGGGCTATGAGGTCATCGACTTCGGAACCAATTCCAGCGAAAGCTGTGACTACCCGGCATATGGAGAGAAGGTAGGCCGCGCAGTAGCATCCGGCGAGGCAGATTACGGCATTGCCATCTGCGGTACCGGCATTGGTATCGGCCTGGCAGCAGGTAAGGTAAAGGGCGTTTTAGTCTGCACCTGCAGCGAACCATACAGCGCAAGAATGTCCCGTAAGCATAACAACACCAACGTATTGACCTTTGGTGCCCGCGTGGTAGGCGTGGAGATGGCGAAGATGATCGTGGATGAATGGCTGGACAATGAGTATGAGGGTGGCCGCCACCAGAGAAGAGTGGATATGATCTTCGATATCGAAAACAAATAGCAATTATAGGACGGAACGAATAAAGTTCCGGAAGAGAATGAGACCGCCTTCCTCTATTTTCGCATATCGTTGTTTGCTTGCTCTCACAACACGCGTTCGCCTGCATCGGACTACATCCGCT